>CAZIKF010000020.1:0-11323 GCA_964539825.1 uncultured bacterium | reverse complement strand
CTTGGTTCATGAAACAGAGGGAAGGTTATTGTTGAGCAGCGATTGAGGATCAAAAATTATCTTAAGAAATTAGGAGGCGAGGGCTGGTGCGTGGTGAGATTGAAGGTATTCACAAGTACCTACTAGAAAGTGCCTCGGCGACGAAGGAGTCTAATTCGGCTAGAATTGGCTGTTCGTGGTTGCTGTGAAGTGGTGTGTGTCAGTGTTTCGTGATGAGGGAGTAGTGTAGCTACGTTTGACGAGGGAAGTGCTGAGAGACGCCGCTTCACAGCGGCCATGGGCGCTGATTCTAGTCGAATTAGGCTCCTTCGTCGCCTAATAGGCTTCAAATACTCGTACGAATTCTTCCAAATCAGAGATCTTGCCCATGATCAACGCGTATAGTTCTTCCTTTTCATTCTGGTCCAGTACAACACTAGAGATTGCCTCTTTGATCTCCAGACCCTCAGCAGCAAGCCTCACCACCCCAGTCCTTAAATCATCCGTGAGTCTGGAGACTCGCTCTTGAGACCAGGGTGCCTGAGAAAAAACCTGGCTTTTTTCCCTGAGAAAATCACTGCGCGCAAGCTGTAAATAAGCCTCACAGCCGATGACCCAGCGCTGTGCTCTCTCATTGAGGGTATCGGTGGTACTCCCCTGACCTACTGAACTCCTCTTAAAGCCATTTTCTTTTGAGGGGGAAATCCCAACATCGAGTAAGATTTCAAGATACTGTTTCACAAGAAACCCTTCCTCCAGAGATTGAAGCTGAAAGTCGTATTCAGACGTGGGTCGCTTCCCGGTGGGAATCAGCCTTAGCAAAAACTTTCTTGAGCCGGCGCTCCCTCCGAATGGAGAGGAAAGTAGTTCGGCAAAGCCCTTTTGGGAAATCCCTTCCAGTGAAAACATCAAAGGAGTCAGGGGTGTAAAAGTAGCATTTAAAAACTCTCCATGGATTTGAATATTGACTTCCTCCTCCTGCATGAGTTGAAGGTAAGTTTTCAATTCAAAAAGAGCCTTTTCTATCTGCAGAATATGGGCCAATACGTCTTGATCTTGAAAAGGACGGGTTAGAAAATAGGTAAATGGATCACCTGACAGTGCTGTGGGCACTTCGAAACTTCCCGTCTTCAGGTAGGCCTCCTTTTCCTGGGCATTTTCCAGCCAGCGGGAAAAATAATCCTCCAATGCAAAATGGAACAAAACTGAGTTACTGGGATCTAGATTGAACTGATGATCCAAATGAGCGATCTTTTCTTGCATGGACGGAAAAGTGAGATGTTCCTCTTTCATCTCAAACTGGATGTCCTCTATGTCATAAATCAGGCGAATAGCCTCCACAAGCGCTTGAAAATGTACCCGGTTTTTCCTCCAACTTAACAAGGGAGAACCTGAGGGGTCTTCAAGACAAAGCCCCAAAACCTGCCATCTGCCTGAAAATTGGGAAAGAAAATCAACTGCGGGATAAAAATGATCGTCTTGAAAATCCTGGGGACTATTGAGTGAGGAAAGTGATCCTGGGACCAGACTATAACTCCCTGAAAGTCCATGTTTGATGGAGAGTTTTTGTACTTTCTCCCTGGACAGAGGTGCGGCATCTACCTTCAGTTTAGTGGCTCCCTTTAATGTCACGGGTACAAAGAGATCTCCCGGGTTGAGATTTTCACTGAGACTGTAGACTGTTCCTGCATGAAAAAAGTCCTGTATGCCCACGTGGGAAAGCACCTTGTACAGAGAGCGCAAACTCTGTCCGTATACTTTTCCGGTAAACAGCATTCTCTTTGTTCCTGAACTGTTCTTGATAGGTAGTAAAGCAGCGAAAAGAGGCTCTTCCCACGATAAATTTGAGCGAAGTTCCAGCTTTCGACTCAAATCTCTTCTTAGTAATAGCTCTTTATGAATGGCCAGTTCATTCCCTGAGAGAAGTATCTTTGACAAAGGCTTTTGTGGAGACTGAGCAAGAGCCAATACCAGTTCTCTTTGGAGTTCAGAGAACAGAAGAAAGGATTCAGTAGCCAATAAATTTGAGTCATTATTCTCCAGGGATAAGAATCTTTGAATGTTCCAATCCTGCAATCCCAGGTATCCTTCCTCTATCAGGGACCTTTTCAAGGGAAGGAGAAACTCTTTCCCAAATAGACCCTGTAGTAGACTCAGGGACATGGCGCTGAACTTTCTTGAAAGAAGTCCCCGAAATATCGCTTCTCCTTCGCCCCCTAAAACAAGTTCCAGATCTGGTGGAAGAGAATGGAAAACTTCTTTGAATCTGGAGGCTTCATAAGATTCACGACTGATCAGGTGGAAATCCACAACTCGGGTCTGGGTAAGCTCCAACCTTTCGGAATTTTTTAAAGTCCATTGCAAAGCAATCTGAAGCTGCTCAAGAATTGAGCGATCTTCAATTCCCGTCAGGATGAAGACCCCAGAACGCAGTTCCTCAGCCTGACCAGGGGGAACCATAAGAATTTCAGTGCTATTTCCGCTTTCAGTGGAAATTTTATAAGTAAATCCGTATCCCTGCCTGTGCAAATAGAACAGACTCTCCTCAACAGTACCGAAGTGAATTTCCACTTCGTACTCGTTCTCAATTAGATAATCCCACAATTTCAGCGGCAGTCTTGGGTGCAGGAACTCCTGGGAAAACCTGCTGACTTCAGCACCTCCGTAAGGGGCGGAGGCAACCTTTTTGTGAAAGCCCTTATGTACAGAATATTCAAGAGTACGAGATGGGAACACTCTCTGACGTAGGTCTACAGCGAAAAAGGAGAAAAACGGATCAGAGTCTATCACCTCTTCAAGATCTGTGAGAATTGGAGCTGAGTTTAGGATCGCAGTAACTACGAATAGTGTAAAAATGAGCCTGGTGATCTTCTGGGGAACCATAGTGGTCTGGATCCTTCCCTGGGCCCCCTGGGGGACCTTACGATAGTAAAGTAAGATTGAACCTGCTAAGGTGTTGAGTATATAACAAACCGCAGACCCTTTTCATCGGGGTATGCTCAAGGTTAAAATAAACTGCTCTTTATGGCAGATTCCAAGCCGACCCTGAATAAAAACATTTTATTGGTTGCGACCGATCCCGATCTAAGGGAGTTTGCTTCAAGCCATTTGGAAGCCGCGGGCTTCTTTTTAGACATTGTTGACCATGGTGAAGATGGCAGACTTCGGCTCGCAGGAACTTCTTACGCCCTGATCATTTTTGATGATTCGAGCCTGGGACTCAGTTGCTTTCGTTCTGAACTCAACCTATTTCAACAAAAAAACAGTCATTGTGAATTCATGATCACTGTTTGTGAGTCTTCTGATCTGGTCTCAGAGGATAGGCTTCATGGTTTGGAGGTTTTTGACACCCTCACGCGACCTATCTCCAAAAGGCGTTTTCTCAATGCGGTTGCCCGCGCGGTGGAAAAGCATGAAATGTCGAAGAAAGAAACTCTCCTCAATGAGAATCTTCTCTCGAAAAACCTGGAATTGCAAACGGTTAACTCCAATCTATTGGAGGCTTTGGAAGAATCCAAGACCTTGCAGGCCTACCTTGCCAGTTCACAGAAACTAGCTGGAATTGGAGAAATGACGGCGAGTGTAGCTCATGAGTTTAACAATGTCCTGGGAGCAATCCGCGGCTACTCTCAATTAGCCCTCAGGAATCCCGGAAATCCTGACGAACTCATGGATCTCCACCGAAAAATTAAAAGGGCTGTGGACCGGGCTGTAGATGTAGTGGGCAATCTTCTAGACTGCACAAGCCGCGTGAGTCCAAAACAAGAAGAAGCTGATATAAATATAGCCATTGAAGAGACTGTAGAATTATCCCGTCAACACCTCAATCTCAAGGGTATCCAGGTTCGTAGCGCTTATGGCCTGCTTCCCAAATTCGCCTTTAACGTGGGCCAATTACAGCAAGTATTTTTAAACCTGATCACCAATGCAAGTCATGCCATTGGCAAAGGGGGATTCATCCAGATCTATACGGCCATGGAACTCGACAGAGTCTGTATCCGATTTGAGGATTCCGGCAAAGGAATTGAAAAGGATTTACTCGATAAGATCTTTGTACCTTTCTTTACAACAAAGACACCTTCAAATGGGGCTTCACAGGAAAAAGGCTCCGGACTTGGCCTCCATGTAAGCCGCCAGATCATTGAAGCGCACAAGGGGGCAATAGAGGTCGAATCTGCCATCGGGCAAGGAACCTCCTTTACGATTTATCTTCCTTTAACTCCCGCTGTACTGCGCCGGACTCCTATGGCATCAGAAGAAGAAAAAAAGGACGAGCCGGCACCTTTAAATTTATCCAAATTACAGGCCAAGGCACTGGTGGTTGATGATGAAGATGATATTCGAGGAATCTTGAGAAGATTTCTTGAAGACAAGGGATTAGAGGTTTGGGAAGCAGCCGACGGAATTGAATGCCTGGAAGTTCTAGAGAATACTGAGATTGACCTATTATTTTTGGATATTATGATGCCCAACCTCAACGGTTTGGAGGCTCAGAGTAAGATTTACAAGGATCACCCTGGTATCAAGGTCTTCATGATGAGCGGCTATTCTCCTCAAATGAGAACGAACGATGGCTTGCCTGACGGGGTGTACCATTTTCTTGCCAAACCGTTTGATTTAGACGTCCTGGATAAATTAATTCAGGAAGCTCTGAGACCCGCTCAGTCCCATGCCTAGAAGTCTCTCGTAGTAAAAGGCAATTCTTAGACAAGCTCCTAGAGGTAGTAGAAATCGTCGTCTTTCACCAGGTCATTAAATCGAACCCAGATTTCGCCCTCTTTTTTATCCTTAATTCTGGCAGTCTTTAACTTATAGTTAACATCAATAATTTCCACTGCAGCCATGCTCCGATCTCCACCGGAAAAGACCCAATCACCGACATAGAACTCTTGTTCCCTGAGTAACTTATGATCAAGGAGACGCTTGATCATTTTACCCACGGCATTTTTGACTCCCTGGAATGATTCCGATTCCGGATCTTGCTTCAAATCAACCGAGGCATAGATTTGTTCGCAAGTTAACAGAATCTCATTTTCGAATCTCTTCGCACGAATACGATTTTTCTTTTTGCGACCTCTGGCCAAACTAATCCTCCCTGTTTACCAGACGACAATTCTGCAGATGATTTTACCACATAGAGAAAAGAGAAGGAGTAAAACGAAGATTGTCAGTCGCAGCTAAGTTCGCTGACTTCAAGATCAAGGGTAACCTGACTGGCGGCTCTGACAAGGCATCTCTTGCCGCCGTCCTTCAGATAGAGACGTGTGGCCTCTTCATAACTGGAGACTGATTCCCGCAAGGCATCCGCATCTCTACCAAGATGAACCCGGACTCCGGCCGAACCCAGTTCCGCAGTCAATGAAGTAGGGATTCCCCGGTAACTCCAGTCGCTGAGGAGTCCGGCCCATTTCCCGCCATTACGCTGTAGAACCTGATAAACCCTGGGATCAAAACTTTCACTTCCCTCGGCACCAAGGCTTCCGGCATTGAACAAGCGACGAAGACCGTCCCGGTCACTACCATAGCTCATATGCTCAAATCTCAACGGCGGAAGTAGTGTTGGATCGATTATTTCAGTGACCTCATTGTCCGCGTAGCGTTCTTCCAGTTCTTCATCGGATTCCTGATCTTCAAGATCTACATCCAAATTAGCTGATTGGGTAGAAGTTGTGGACCTGTCCACCATGGCTTGAAGCAGTTCCAGAGTTTTATCCTGTCTTCTCTCCATCGACTTTAGAACACTCTCCATTCTCTCCTGAACGCTGCTGGAAACGCCCGAGGAGCTCTCCTGGATTTGGAACTTCAGCTCTTCGCGAAGACGAGCGACCTCTTTTTGCATACCTATGATCGCATTAACATTTTGGGAAATCAGGTCTTCAACTCGCGCATTCTCTTCTTGAGTTGTACTCTCTTCAGGCTGAGTGGTATCACCTTCAACCCCGGTGTCAGACTCTTCCAGATCACCGAGGCGATCTTCCATAGTGCGGAAAATAGTGCGAATGAGCTCGGCATTTTTCCTCAACATACGAAGTTCAGTCTCTTCAAAATCTTCGGATACAATTTGTGACTGAATCTTGCGCAGCAGGGTTTGTAAAAGAGGTAGAAAATACTTCATGTGAGAGGTCTCAAACGCGCTCATCACACGGTAAAATTCTATAAGTTCCACTGGCTCTTCCAAGGTCATTTCAGGAAAAACGCGGGCGATCACCAAGTCCATGATCGCGTCATAAGCCTGCTCATTCTCTGGGGTGGTACTTTTCTCAAGAATCTGTCCCTTGAGTACAACCTGTAGAAGGGACTGTCGAAAGGCTTCCTGCAGTTCCTCCACTGAGACCTGACTCTCTTCCTCGACCTGAACCTCACCAACCTCAACTCCAGTCTCTGCCAGAGTTTCATCCTCACAAAACGAAAGGGGAAGGAATAAGGAAAAACAAAAGAAAAACAGAAGACAACGCATCGCACCAGGAACTACGACCAATTTATGAAAAAGTTTCGTTTGAAGGACCATTGGCCACAGGAAGCAAAGTATTTGAGGGAAACAATAGAGTCAGAAGAATAGGGTTTGTGCCCGCCATGAGGGCGGGTACATGGATCCCGTGGTCAAGCCACGGGATGACATTGAGTTTGTTACCGACCACCCATGAACTGCGCATGAATCCAAGACTCCTAAAACGGGAGGCGAGAGCTGGTGCGTGGTGAGTTTTAGAGTGTTCAGGAGTGCCGTTTGGTAGTAGTTCGTGAGGAGGAGATAGCATCGCTACCTTCGACGAGGGAACTGCTGGCAGGCGGTACTCATGAGCGCTCTAAAGCTCGCCTAAGTACCAGTTCTCGCCTCCCTAAAAATAGGAGTCGTAATCCCAGTCGTCTTCCCAATCGTAGTTCACATCTACGATTTTGGGCTTATTCTTGAGAATAAAGGTTTTCCCGCCTTTAAACCGAATTCCTTTCCCAGGCTGAATTTGGGGTGCTGGGACACCGGATTCTGTGACCGATTTTCCAGGCAGCGGGGCTTCGGCTGTAGGAGTTTTGGATCGCTTTACTGAACGCACAAAGGATGTTGCTCTCTTTTCAGTTGCCGGGGTCCTTGGTGTTCCTGCAGCCGTCTTTCTAATCAGTTTTTTTCGGGGTTTTGTACTGTCAATTTTTTCTTCAGCTGATACCGCAGGCTGGGGAGTATCCGGCTCCTTGCCAGGACTTTCGCCGGTATCGGGGACCAGGGAGGCCGTAGCCTCTACTGTGGCAGAAGCGGACTGGGATAGCTCATCGGACTTCCTTTGTTCCGATTCTTTTTTCGCGGCGATTTTTTTCTTATTTTCGGTGATCGTCTGAGAAAGATGATTCAGCTTCCTATAAGTGTTCAGAGGAACATAGGTTTCCTTTTTGATCAGCATGGTCAGGTAGCGAATACCAAAGGGTTTTAACTGAGGTCGGCCTCGCTTACCACCCTGCGCGGTGCGATGACACATCACACACGCCTTTCGGGAGGCTTTTGCCATGTCCATTGTGGCCTCAACCTTAACCGGTACCATCATCAAAACGGCATAGACAAGCAGTGCCCCGGCGAAGGCACGAGTGAAAAGAGCTGAGCTCAGGTCTAAATTAAGCACGGTTCCATACTTTCTTATCCGGTCTTTTCTAAGAGCCTGTTCACGATCTCCATTCTACTGCGATTTGCTGCAAAGCGCATGCTCGGCGTTGTCTGCCTGAAAACTGCTCTCAATGTGCAATAAGCACACCTTCGGCAGTTTTCAGACTTCCGGCCTTGATCATACACTTTTCGCTAAATCTCGCTACAAATGGAGATCGTGAACAGGCTCTAAGGAAGCAACCTGAAATCTGTACAAATTATGATCGAATATTCTGTTTGCTGTCCAGTTTATCGGCTTATCAATGGATCATCGCTAAGGATTTTTGATGCAATGCCTTTTGGTAAGATCTCTTGATGTCCTTTTTGAATACGATACCAGCAAAGTTTCCGCGCTTATCCCGAACGATCAAGTAACTTGTTTCTTTCATCAGGAATTTATCGTAGGCCACTAAGATTGGATCTTCCTCCAGGATAAAATCCTCGGTTGTATGCATAGCCTCCTCGGCCAGGTGGTCAAGAGAGTCTTTTAAAATAAAGGGAGTCAGCTCAAAATAAGAAATGACGCCTACAACGTCTTCGGAGGCATCGCGAACCAGAACAAATCCATGAACTGAATCATGAATAATCGGCAGAACTTCATAAAGAGGAGTGTTCAACAAGACCTCATCCGTTTCAGTCTCCATGAGATCACAAACATGGTAGGTCTTAAGAACATCCACATCATGTCCATTCTTAAGGATGATTCCACGTTCGTAAAGCTTGATGGTATAGATACTCAGATCAAGCAAGGATCTCGAAACAATGGTAGCCATGATACAACCTGCCATCAGCGGCAGTATGAAGTAGTAGTGACCGGTCATTTCACACAAAACCAGTATCGCGGCAATGGGACCATGAGTGGTCCCAGACACAAAGGCAGCCATCCCCACCATGACATAAATTCCAACCGAAGACACCTCGAATGCCTGTGAAAGAGAGAAATGTACCGTAGCCCCCACAAGGGCTCCCATCACAAGAGATGGCGCAAAAATCCCCCCGGATCCTCCGCTGCCAAGGGTCAGGGATGTGGCCAGTATCTTCAGTACCAGAAGAAGTAGGAGGAGGTATAGTCCGAAGGATCTTTCTGAAACAAGATCTTCCACCAGTTGGTAACTATTACCCCCAACTTCTTGATAGAAAACAATGATAGTCCCCACCAGCAAGCCGCCCAGGGCAGGTTTGAAGTAAGCAGGCATCCTGAAGGAAGCAAAAACCTTTTCAGTGCGCTCCAGTGCACGAATAAAGATTACCGCGATAACTCCACAAAGGATTCCAACCAGGGCAAAACCAAGTGTTTCCATGATGGTTTCAGAATACTGGACATTGAGAAAGAAGGTCATATCAGAACCGCGAATCTCATGAAAGGTCACCGCGGAAATAACGGATGCGATCACAATTGGGGTAAAGACATTCGGAGAAAAAGTCCCAAGGATTACCTCAAGCGCGAAAATGACTCCACCAATCGGCGCGTTAAAGGTAGCGGCGATCCCTGCCGCGGCACCGCATCCAATCAGGATTTTGATGGAATCCGGTTTAAGCCTCAATGATTGACCCAGTGAAGAACCTACAGCGGAGCCAATTTGGACAATGGGGCCTTCCTGTCCAGCGGAGGCCAGGGTTCCGAGACTGCAAACCGTGGCCGATAGTTTCGCCAGTGCCACACGAGCACGGATTAATCCGCCCTTCATCAGCACAGCGTAAATTACCTCCGGAATTCCATGACCCTTTGCTTCGCGTGCAAAGAAATAGACAATCAATCCACAGGCAAGTCCTCCCGCCGCAGGTACGAGCGGAAAAATCCAAGGGTTCTCCAAAGAATGGAAGAATGTTCGTGAATGGTGCTCCAGATACTCAATCCCTTCGATGAAAACAAAGGCTCCCAGGGCAGTAAAATAACCTACCAGCACTGCCAGAATATCTAGAAAATAGGTACTGGGGACTCCAAGCTTGCGCAGAAAAAGATGGATGTTCACCCGAATTTTTCGGGCTAACTGATACTTTTTGAACGCTCCCATGATTTAGGAGGATCATACGGCTTTGCATGGTTGGAATCAATGGGAACATCTTAAGAGACCTCTGGTCTCTGGAATCAAGGGAAACAAAGGAAGCATTGGAATCAGGGGAATGGAAGTGCTTCCGCCATTTGGGCGGGAAACTCTCGTCATAGCAGCTGCGACTTGATCGCGGTATTTCGGAGCGGAGATTACAAAAAGGCCCCCGCTGAAGCGGAGGCCTTAATTGACTTTAAACAGTCTTTCTAGAAATCTACACGGTAGGATGCACGCACAACATCATAGTCGTCGTTACATGAAACCGTGGCGGTTCCACATCCTGCTGTAGCCTTCGTAAATCCTGCCAGTTTATCCCAGTCGGGAGCAGAATATTCCACAATGAGGGTTCCGTTGTCCGAAACCTTTCGTGAATAAGACAAGGCAAGCTCACTTACCTCGTCGTCAGCAGGAATAGTTCCAAGTGGCCCTCCTCCTGTGGTACCTGTTGCATCGTATGAATGGTCACTCATCCGAAGAGCCAGGCTGGACTTGTGGTCCATGTTATACACAAGCTGTAGGTACCATGTCGTGAAGTCATCTTCAACTATAGCTCCCGCAATTCCTCTTGTAGGCGAAAAAAGTGGGGCGCCTGCCGGTAATTTGGCATTATTTGGATCGTTGTAAACTTCAACGCTTCCCTGAACATACTCGGCAGAGACTGCCCAGTGCTCATTTACTCGATAATCTCCACCAAGGTTAAAATAAGTCATGGAACCCAAACCAGCTGCGACCGTGTTGGCAGCATTCACTGAATTATCTCCACCATTAGTGAAGAAATTTAAATCCCATCGAAAATCGCCATCTTGAGATCTTGCTCCTACGTGTAATAGAAACCCAAAGGCGTCATCCTCGTTATTATTTACTCCATTTGCTCCGCAAGTTGAAACTGCTCCAGCAACTGCAGGCAAGCAATCAAACGGGGATACCGGGTAGTTCGCAAACAGCCGTGCTCCCGTAGGTCTTACATTTGGATCAGGTGTCCCGGGGCCGATTGCATTGTTGATCGTCCCAAAAACAGCCGCTGGATACAAATGTGTGAATCCAGAGGCGGGATTCCCTTGATCCCCATTGTGAATGCCAAGTCCCCAGTTCCAATTCCCGTCATCGGACTCAGTGGAAAAATAAGCCCCGGTGAGCTGTCGATTTCCATATAGCTGATCAACGATAGAGTTAGAAACAAAGTAGGGATTAGTACGGAACGCCCCAGCAACCTCATGTCCCCAGGGGAGACCCATACGGCCAAGCGTTAAGTCCCAGTCAGACCACAGATCCCTCACATGAAGATAAATGTAGTCATTGAACTTTAGTCCAGTATCTCCTGACGAACCACCTGAACCCACTGGATTTCCTGCAAATGCGGCACCAGTCCCTGGAAGTCCACCTCCATTTGCCCCAGCACTACCGCCTGTATAAATATTAGCCCTCGCAAACATTGAGGTCCTTTCATCTATATCAGCAGCCAGCGCCAGAGACATGTAGTCTGCAACAAATTCAGTCTCCCCTTCAGTCGGACTCGACGGAGGGATGCCCGTTCCCGCAGCAAGACTATTACTTGTCGCAAGATTTCTATACCCACTATTGTCTCCCCCCATAACGAGCGAGACCATTGCTTGCCCCATGAACTTCAAGCGACCTTGACCCATGGGAATACTCATTCCCTGGGTGG
>CAZIKF010000019.1:67661-106725 GCA_964539825.1 uncultured bacterium | reverse complement strand
AGTTTTTGCGAAGAGTAATTTTTAAGTACATCGCGTGAAACCGACTTTTTTCTCTCGTAGAGGCTGCGGGCGACGATTCGTTTCATTAACTGTTCAAAACCCTTACGATCGTCTTTTGAGGGTGTGGATTTCTTCTTCTGAAGATAATCTAAGATGAGATCTCCCGCAGGGTCCTCTCCTGAACTACCCAATGAAAGGAAGACTAAGAAAACGGGAATGCTTATGGAATGTTTGAAGTGAGAGACGATTCGAGCCAGAGCTTGAAGTAGTCGATTTCTGAAGCGCCTAAGGGCGAAAGATCGATGCCGTGTACTTCTGGATGTCGAAGCACGTAGGTTGTGGGATAGTGTAAAAAGACCCAGGGTACTTCCTCCGTGATAATTTTTTCAGCCTCTTGATACAGTCGAACTCTTCGAGATTCGTCGCCTGCTTCTCTGGCCTGATCAAGTAATTGGTCTACCTTTGAATTGGAAAATCTAGAACTATTATAAAAGTTAAGGATACTTGAAGAATGGAAGTTCGAGTAGAGAATATTATCAGCATCAGGATAGTCTGCTAGCCAACCCAGGCTAAAAAAGGCTACATCTCCTTGGTCTATGGCTTCAAAATGACTGGACCAGGCCACCACTTTTAACTTGATGGAGATACCAAGGTCAGCTAGGTTAGCCTGAACAATGCCGGCAAGGTCCCGAGATGCTTCTGACGGCGGAATCTGTAATGTCAAAAGTTTAAAGTTCTGGACCATGCCCTTATCGTTAAATTCATAGCCAGCGTCTTTTAAGAAGGAACGGGCTTTTTGGAGGTTGTAGTCATAGGCCGGAAGGTCTGGATTATACCCGGGGATTCCCCTGGGCAGGGGACCCTGGGCAGCTAAACCCCTATTTTGCAATATATGGCGTACAACCATATTCTTATTAATAGCGTGGTTGATTGCCTTCCTTACGTTCTTATCGTCAAAGGGCTTTAATGTTTGATTCATGCCCAGGTAGGTCACCTGTAGTGCTGGTCTTTCTTCAAAGCTGAAATTCGGATTTTTGACGGCGTCCTTAAGAAATCTGGTGGGAATTCGGTCCGTGTGAAAAATCTCCTTTTCCAAGAACTGTTGATATTGCCGGTAATCGTGTTCGAGAATCTTAAATTCGATTCGATCCAAGAAAGGCCTACCCCGGTGAAAGTCCAGATTCGATCGTAAACTGAGTATTGTTCTAGCGCGATTGTAGCCTTCAAAGAAGAAGGCACCGCTGCCTACGGGGTGGTTTTTAAATTCTTTTCCCCAGAACCGAACATCTTCACGAGGCACAATACCTAGAGCGACCGTTGTAAGAATACTGATAAATGGGCTAAATGGATTATTCAGGGTGATATCCAAAATATGATCATTTACGATGTGAATGCCCGTGACGTCCTTAGCCTCTCCTTTAGAAAACTCATCAGCACCCTTAATAACATTGAGGATACTCCTATTTGGACTTCCTTCTTTAGGGTCTATGAGTCGTTCAAAAGTATATTTCACATCGGAAGCGATTACTTCCCGACCACGATTCTGTGAGAGTAAACCTTCCTGGGTAATTGTGTGAAATCTGACTTTTTCCCGCAGCCAGATGCGGTAGTGTTTTTTATCCGGTGCGATTTCATAGCGCTGGGCTATATCCGGGATAATCTCCAGGTTGGGATCGAGGCGAAAGAGCCTTGAATAAATCTGACCAAGGACCTCCGCCGCAGTAGTATCGGTGCAATGAATCGGATCCAGTGTTTTAGGAGGTCCGGGAAGGGCCCTTCGATAAGTTCCCCCAAACCGAGGCCTTTCAACAGTGGGGCGCTCCTGTTTCGCATAGCGAAAGGGTACGAAAAGGTAGGCAATAGTTAGTACTATAGCCAGGACGATCACTAAAAAGGTAATGGCTCTGGTCATCAAGATCCCATTTCAGGCAAAAGACGAGGCGCCAGAGTATACCCCAATTGAGCTCAGAGCCGGAAGAAGATGGGTAACTAAGATCACTTCTCAGTGAGTGTGAACCGTGCTGAATCGGCTCTGTCGATCTTCAGCCTGGATCTGGTTTTCGCCCATAAGGCTCTTCACTGCCTTCAAAATATTTGCCCTTCCCCATCCGTAGTCCTGGTCTTGGCCCGAGGCCCCGAGGTCTTCTGCGGTTGTGGTGAGAAAATCTTGGATTTGTTTAACACTTAGATTGGGATTTGCTTCCAGCAGCAGTGCGGCAAGACCTGAAATATGGGGGGTAGCCATGGAAGTTCCGCTCATTCTTTGGTATCCGCCACCTGGCTTGGCTGAAAGGACATTAACACCAGCTGCTGAGATATCCGGTTTTATGTAGCTCTTTCTTCCCCATTTTACTGGACCGCGGGAAGAAAATTTAGCGATGGTATCAGACGAATCTACGGCTCCAATAGCGAAGGAATGGGGATAAGCGGCGGGTACACCTATAGTTTTAGGTTTGGATCCAGAGTTACCAGCAGCAAAGACGGGTACCATATTCAGGCGGACCCAATTCTGCACAGCTTTCCAACGCGACCGCTCTAAAAATTTAAAGCGTTTTGGTGCACCCCAGGAATTAGACACTATTTGCGCATGATCATCAGTGTCAGGATTTCCATCTGGATCAGCTATCCAGTTCATGGCTTTGAGAATTCCGCTCTTGGAAGCGCCTCTCCTGCCGAAAATTTGGGCTACGATGAGCTTTACATCGGGGGCTACCCCAATGTGAGTTCCTGAGCTACTTCCACCGGCGATGGTCCCTGCTACATGGGTTCCGTGACCATGCCAGTCCGCTGGAGTCGCAGGTCCCTTACTGCTAAAACTCTTCCAGTTGATTACCTTTCCTTTCAAATCAGGATGCTCAGGGTCAATTCCTGTATCTAGAATCCCTACGCGTACACCCTTTCCTGTCAGGCTATGTGCTGCACGTACCTTATCAACACCGAGTTTTTTCAGCCCGTAAGTCCAGTCCTTTTCCTGAGGCTCTTCCTGGGGATTGGCGACTGGTTTAAGCATGGGAACCGGGCCATCAAGGATAATCTGTTCGATATCATCGCGAGACGCCAGTTCACTGAGGACTCCATTGGATACTTCAGCGACGAGGGAATTACTGGTCCATAATTCGTCGAGAATGCGAGTATCTTCGGAAAGAAGATTGAGGCGTTGTTTGAGACTGATGCTCGATTCTTGAAGGTTTTTCATCAGGGCCTGTTTCATCGCACTGGTGGAGCGAATAGAGTTTAACTCCAGGGCGGTTACACGATCTTTAAGGGTGATGATTACGGTACTCTTGCCAGCTTTCTGATAAAGCGAAGAAATTTTATCTTCGACCTGAGCGGCACCAAATGCCGAAGTGATCAAGGCTAAACAACTTAGTGAAACTATCCAGTATTTTTTCATCGCTTGCTCCTGATGGTTTCTTTAAAGAGAGGGTACGAAATTCGATTTCGCGTGATTCTATGGATCAGATTCAGGATGTCAAGGGTAAGATTCATGGGAATTTTCGGCTCTTTAAAAAGGACAGATCTTTAACAAGAAGGCTTAGCAAATTTTCCGCTGATATAATATGTGACTATGAAGGCTGCGAAAGCTGAATATATTTCTCTGGTTGAGAAACTAGAACAGTGGAATCACGCCTATTTTGTGCTTGATTCTCCCCTGGTTTCTGACCTGGAGTATGATCGGCACCTCAAGCGTTTGGAGGAAATTGAATCTCAGAACCCTCAGCTCATGGTGCCCTACTCTCCTACACGAAAGATAGGCGGTGCTTTACTGGAAAAATTTGAGAAGGGGGCCCATTCCTATAGGCTCATGAGCCTCTCAAATGTTTATTCTGGAGAGGAGTTTCTGGAATTCGTAAATCGGACCAGGAGGATTCTATCCCAGGAGGGTTCCCTGGAATTTTATGCTGAGACTAAATTTGATGGTCTTTCAGTCGCGCTGAGATATGAAGAAGGGTACCTGGTGGAGGCTCTTACCCGCGGTGATGGGGCCATGGGTGAAAATGTAACTGAGAACATCCTCACCATCCGGTCTATTCCGCTACGTCTTAACAAGCCGGAGTCACTTGTGCTCCGTGCCGAAGTGCTTATGCCCAGACAGGAGTTTGCCCGTCTAAACGTAGAGCAGGAAACTCTTGGAAAAAAGATTTTTGCCAATCCCAGAAATGCTGCAGCGGGAACGATTCGACAGCTGGATACTCGCATTACGGCCAGTCGCAAGCTGGATGCCTATTTTTATGAAATCATGGATCGCGAGAGGCATCCTTATCTTACACACTCAGACGCGATGAAAAGGCTCAAGACACTAGGTTTCAAGATCGATCCACGAGGGCGGTTCTGCCGGGGTGAACAGGAAGTTCTTAACTTTTATGAGGAGTTGCGTTCTCTGCGGCCAGATCTGGATTACGATATTGATGGAATTGTAGTTAAGCTAAACCGCTTTGAAGACTATGATGAACTCGGGGTCACGGGAAAAGCGCCCCGCTACGCCATAGCCTTTAAGTATGAGGCGGAGCAGGCACAAACATCCGTTGTGGATATAGCGGTTCAGGTTGGCAGAACAGGAGTTCTGACACCAGTAGCTGAGTTTAAGCCTGTATTTCTAGCCGGTTCTACCGTTCGATTTGCCTCCTTACATAATTGGGATGAGATTCGGCAAAAAGATATTCGTATCGGTGATGAGGTACTGATTGAAAAAGCCGGAGATATTATTCCACAGGTGGTCAGCGTTCTCTCCGAGTGTCGAAGCTTTGAACTCCCCCCCTTTCCCGATCCCTCTACTTGTCCGCTTTGTGATCGTAAAGTTCAAAGGAGGGAAGCAGAGGTTGCCTATCGCTGTGAAAATCCAATTTGCGGTTCTCGTGTTCTAGGAGCCCTTAAGCACTTTGTTTCCAGAGATGCCGTGGATATCCAAGGTGTAGGAACTGCAATTTTAGAGCAACTGCTCAGATTAAATCTTGTGAAAACTCCCATGGATTTATTCGGACTTTCTCTCGAGCAGCTACTGGGTCTCGAAAAAACCAGGGAAAAGTTGGCCAAAAAGATCATTGACGCAATCCAGATACGGCGAATAATACCCTTTAACAGGTATCTTTACGCTCTTGGTATCCCTAATGTAGGAGTGCAGAGCGCTGCTATTCTGGCTTCCTCCTTTGCCTCCATAGAGCAGCTAAGTATTGCCACTGAAGAGGATCTGTCCCAGATCGATGAAATCGGGCCAATCATCGCTCTCTCTTTAAAGAATTTCTTTAACTCGGAATTATTTCTGAGTATGGAGAAACGTAGACTCGAATTAGGAATAGAATTAGAGGTTCTTAAAGAAGAAATGACCATTGGCAGTCTCACTGGCCTAAGTCTATGTTTTACCGGTACCCTGGAAAGAATGCCGCGTTCCGCGGCACAGGAGCTTGCCAGGTCAAACGGGGCAGGTATTCACAGCAGCGTTACAGCCAAAACCACTGTACTGGTTTTTGGAGGGGCAGCAGGTTCAAAACTTGAGAAAGCCAAAAAGCTGGGTTTGGAACTCTGGACTGAGGATGAGTTCTTTCGGAGGATCGATTATGGGAACTGCCAAGAAGCGAACTAAAAATGTAAAAGGGGCACTTGGGGAGCATCTTCAGACACTGGAAATGATGCATTCAAAGGGTTTGAACTGGCCCTTTTTGGGGGTATTTTCAGGTTTGCAGGTTCTTGATAAGGTCGTAGGAAATTTCCGTGATGGAATTTATCTATTCGCCGGAGGAGCGGGAACGGGGAAAACCAGCTTTGCCACCCAGGTGTTGTTTCAGCTCCTTGAGCAAAACGAAGATGCCATGGGAGTGATGTTCACCTACGATTTATCCCATTTGGATCTCGTTGCAAGATTTTGTGCGATTGCTTCCAATTTGTCTGTGGATCTGGTGCGTAATCCTTCTCGTTTGAAAACAGAGGAGGAATTGGAAAAAAGAGAAAAGGGTTTGGAGGCTCTCAGTTCGATTCGAGAACGTTTGCTCATCTTTGATCAATCCCACATGGAACCGACTCTTCAATGCGTGGAAAATGAAATCGAAACCATACGCAAATCATTCAAAAGCTGCCCATTATTCATCTGCTTTGACCCGGTACTTTCCTTGAGTTGTCCTGAAGAACCAGGGGAAGACCGCTCGGAAGCGATTATGAGAAACCTGAAGCGTTTCACTCGAAAGTATCAGGTAGGAATCTTGGCAACAGCGGATCTTCATAGAGGGGCAAGGGAACATCGACCTGCCCTCAAAGACTTGGAAAAAGCACGTGGTCTCTTATTTGGTGCCGACTTCATTGGACTCATGTACAACGATTCCCTAAACGATTTCTCAACACCGTTTTTGGAGTGGGAATGGGGAACGGATGACATGATGGTCCCGGTTGTGGAAATGAACGTAGTGAAGAATAATCACAGTGCCTTTCTTGGTCGAATTTACTATCATTTCTACAACTCGATCACCCGTTATAAAGAATGTTTAGAACCAGAAAATGAATATTATAATGAGATGCTTGGGAACCTAGACTATTATGATCCCGAGGCAGGAACTAAAAAGAAATCAAATCTCCAAAAACGAGTTTATGAAGCGAAGCCGAGGAAATATGAAGGAAATTTCAACTCTAAAAAAGCATGAAATTTTAGAAGAAGACTTTGAAAAGGCACTGGGGTATCACCGGCAGGGACTCTATGAAGACGCTGCCCTGGGGTATCAAAAAATTCTCACAGATCATGGAGATCATAAGCCAAGTCTGCTCAATCTCGGTGTGGTCTACTATGTAAAATCCTCCTATGATCTTGCTATGGACAACTTCCAAAAGGCTCTTGAATTGGACGGCTCTGATGTAGATGCTTTGTATAACCTTGGTAGAACTCTCCAGGCGTGCAAAGAGTTTTCACGCTCCCTGGAATATCTCAAGAAAGCCCACGAGTTAAACTCTGCTGACGGAATGATCCTAAAGTCCCTGGGGAGAGGTTACTTTGAGTTAGGGTTTTATGAGGAGGCTTGTTCAACATTACAGAAATATCTTGAAAAGGAACCCGATGATCTGGAAGCTCTCATGCAGTTTTCAGACAGTAAGATCCAGCTAGGACGTTTTGATGTAGCTAGCTTTGGTCTTAAGCGGCTCATTGATCTTGATGCAGGCTGTGAGCGCGCCTATGAGCTTCTAGCGGATTGTTATTCCCATCAAAATCGAACCGAAAAATCCGTTGAGGTACTTGAGAGGCTTCTCAAGGTAAGGCCGAACGATTCGGCTCTCTATCGCAAGCTAGCTATCTATCATGGCCAGCTGAAAGATTATTCGGAAGCTCGGCGCTGCTACCGAAATGCATATTCTTTGGAGTCCAAGGGACTAAAGTTCCATGATCCTGCTCCAGAGCAGGTAAACGTAGATATTGACCGCATAACATTTCAGAACTCGATTCTTTCCATAACCGAGAAGTATTCCGCCAGAAGTGACTGGAAGGGGGCTTTAAATGAATTTACAAGACTTTCCAAACGTTATCCGGATTCGGTGGTTCTACTTCAGGAGATTGCTTATATCTACCAGTTGACGGGCCAGCCGAAACGGGCAGCTTCCTATTACGAAAAGATCCATGGAATAGATCCGGAAAACCTGGAGTCTATGCTCCAACTAGTTAGAATCGCGATTGATTCAGAGGAGTTTGGACAGGGGACGGTCTGGATTGAAAGAGCGCTGGAACTTTATCCATCTGTGATGGAAGTCTTTGAGTTAGCTGGACAGCTCCATGTTTCATCCCAGGAATATGATATTGCCCTGAAGTATTTCCGTCGCTGTAAGGCGGAGAGCTTTGATACCTGTGGCGTAATGCTTGGAAGTTCCCAGTGCCATATGGGAAGAAATGAGTTCGCCCAGGCTCGAAAGATTCTCAGTTCGGCAGTGAGAATTTTCCCCGACAGTGTTGAACTTGCACTTAATTTGGCACGTTGCTATCTAGAGGAAGGTTCCGTGAAAGATGCTCAGGAGCTGATGAAAAGAACTTCTAAGCTTTTCGCTTCAAATATTCAAGTTCAAGCTCTTTCAGTTCAGGTGGCGGTGGCTGCAGGCAATTATCGCCGAGCGACTGAAATTTGGTCTCAGATAGCTGGCCTTGTTCCCCGTGAGAAAGAAGATTTTACACCCTTCATAAAAAGCCTGGTGGCAATCCGCGATCAGGATCTTGCTCTGCGCTACCTGAAATCCTACACAAGGTTTCGACACAAGAACTTTGAACAGCTTTACCTGGAGTCGCTGATTCATGCCACCCGAAGGGATCGAGTGCGTTTTTCAATTCCCTGGCAAGAGCTCTGGTGTGACCATGCTCAGCAAATGGTGGCTAGTGTCTTTGAGATCAAGTCCATTCTTGATAAAGGGGATATTGAGTTTCTCGTGACAATGCAAAAGGAACTTCATCACCTGTTTACTACTCGGCCGGAGATGCTCAAGGCTCTTGAAGAATTCTTCAGAATGATCACCCAGCCAATAACTCTGGAAGTCGTAAAATAGAGACTTTAGCCCGAGATCTGGGCAAGCGCCAGGGTTAGGGCTTATGATAATTTTTAGGGAACTACTCCATGCTTGTTGGAAGTACCGCATTTTCTATGCTCTGGCCTTCCTATTCCTACTGATTACAAATGGCTTTGCGGTGCTCATTCCCTATGCCGCCAAGCTAGCCATCGATCAGAGTTTTTTAGCCGCCGCCAATTTCAAGTCCTATACCTATCCTCTATGGATCCTGGTCTTTGCCCTGTGCCAATTCCTTTTTAGAACCATGTCTCGGATATGTGTCTATAGGGCTTGCCGAGAACAGGAACATGATCTAAGGGTTCAGCTAATGGATTGTGTGGAACACTATCCGATGGATGAATTGCAAAGGGTCAAAAGAGGAGACCTGGTCACGAATATGATTGAAGACACCTCTCAGGTCAGGGCTCTGGCTGGGTTTGGCTTTATCCAGGTGGGAAATATCCTGGTGGCCTATTTATTCTGTGTTCCCATGATGTTGGCAATATCAGTGAAGCTAACCCTGGTCTCGGTTCTCTTCTATCCCTTTCTGCTGGTTTTCATAGGCTGGATGAATCAAAGGCTCTATTACCGGAATCTTGAGGTCAAAGAAAAGCTGGGAGAGCTCACAGACTTCTGTGGCCAGGTTGTAGAGGGTATCCATGTTCCCAAGTCTTTTCATGCCCATCAAGGCCTTGGAAATCGATTTCAGACTCTCAATGACTCTCATTTCCTTTTGGCCTGGAAAACGGCCTTGTTGGACATTTTATTGTTACCGGGACTTGTTTTAATTGCCAGTCTTGGTGAATGGGCCGTGATTCGTTATGGCTCGGAAATGATACTACTGGGTTCAATTACTCCCGGAGATTTTCTGGCCTTTCATGGCTATATTGGATATTTGCTTTTCGCTTCCATTGCCGTAGGTTTTGGAGTCTCAACCTTTAACAGGGGATATACATCCTATAGCCGTCTCAAGGATCGCTTTGAAGTTCAATCCGAAACAGGAGAACAGCAGAACATCAATGATGTTACTCCCACCTTTCAGCCAGCTAATCTACGGATTGAGGAGGTAGAATTTCGTTATCCCGGATCTCAGAAAACCTCTCTTTGCCTGAATGAATTGGAATTACCCATTAGAGGGTTGATAGGAATCTGCGGATCGGTGGGATCCGGTAAATCAACCTTTTTAAAAATCCTTATTAAACTGCATGACTTAACTTCAGGGAGTTTGAAACTCGACGGTAGAGATCTGCTGGAAATTCCCACCTCTGAGCTAAGATATGCCATGTCCCTGGTAGATCAGGATCCCTTTCTTCTCTCAAGAACCATTCGCGAGAATATTGAATTTTTTGCCCATCGTGAACTCTCGCAGGAATTAAGGAACAAAAAGCTTGAGATGTCAGTGAACTTCGCCGCCCTGGGTGAGGATTTGGACTCTTTTCCAGACGGGTTGGATACCCTGGTAGGAGAAAGGGGAGTGCGTCTTTCTCTTGGCCAAAAGCAAAGAGTATGCATTGCGCGGGCCATTTTTAGGGAACGGCCAATTCTTTTGTTTGATGACCCCTTTTCCTCCCTGGACACGGTGACGGAAGAGAGGATTTTAAACAACTTGTTGGATCACCGTGAGATTGGAGCAACCTTTCTGGTTTCTCAGCGCGCTTCAACTCTCAATAGATGTGATGATCTGCTTGTATTTCATGATGGGCGCTTACAGGCTCACGGACCTCCAAAGGAACTGTCACGCGCTGAAAATTTCTTTGCGCATATCTTTGAACTTCAAAAAAGTCTTGAGGGAGCCTAGTTGTGGTCGGCTGGTTTTCAAGACAGATCACTCAATTTCGAGGTTGGTTATTTCTTTCTATTCTCTTCATCCCGGTGGTTCAGGGATTACGACTCCTTAAGCCTATACTACTGAAATGGGTACTTGAGTCTGTGGAGATCCATAAGAGCCTCGAAATGGCTCTTGAGTTCAGTCTTCTCTTTCTAGGAGCAGTGGTCGTAGGCCACGTACTGCAGTATTTTCAGCTCTATTGTTCTACCTATGCAGGTGTTCGAATCGTTCGCAATATCAGGAAGGATTTATTCGATCACATATTGTCACTGCCCTACAGGGAGTTTAGATCGGTACAAAGCGGTCAACTGATCGTTCGACTGACTTCGGATGTGGAAGCAGTCCAAAATGCCCTGTCGGGAGGTCTTGTGCGGACGATTTCCGATCTTTTGGCCATCGTGGGTATCCTCGGAATTCTCCTGTGGATGAATTGGCAGCTTTCCCTATATGTGATCGTAGGAATCTTATTGCTTCTCAAGCTCACGGACATGATCGGCCGCATCTTAAGAAATGGGCTCTTTCAGGCCAAAAAAACTCTCTCCATCATTACTACTTCCATTTCTGAGATGTTGCGAGGTATGCAGACAATAAAGGGATTTCAGGCAGAAAGGGGTCTATTTCAAGAATTTGAGGGATTCTCAAGGCAATACCGCGACCGCTATCATCAACTCAATGTTGTCGAGCCTGCCTATTATGGCTTTGTGGAGTTGTCTTCCTCCATTCTCCTTGCCGCTATTCTCCATGATGGAGTTAACCAGCTAAGTGATAAGACACTGAGCTTTGCGGAGTTGGTTGCTTTCATCAGCTATCTCCAAACAATCATGCATCCCATTCGACACCTTTCTGGAATGTTTCATAACCTGCAAAATGCCTGGACTTCAATGACAAGAATCCACTCGATCTTAAGTAAGGATCCTGAACCTTCTCTTTTGGTTTTACCTGCCCGAAGTCCCGAGGGATTTGACCTTGAATTTAGCGGGGTTGGTTTTTCTTACGGTGAAGAACCAGTTCTGCATGATTTAAATTTTAAGATACGCGAGGGAGAAAGCATTGGATTGGTGGGGCGTACCGGTGCTGGTAAGAGCACCATTATCAACCTCTTGAACCGGTTTTATCTTCCAGGTGAGGGAGAAATACGGCTCGGCGGCGTGCCGCTCTCGCAGATACCAATTGGGGAGCTGCGATCTTATATTGGCCTGGTGCTGCAGGATGTGTATCTCTTCAGTGGTTCAATAGAGGAAAATCTTGGTCTTTTCTCGAAAAAATCTATGCAGTGGTCAAGCACCTATATCGAGGAGCTTAAAGCAGAGGGGCTTGTTTGTAAGGGCTCAGAAATGAAGCCTGTTCTTGGCAACGGAGAAAATTTCTCCCATGGGGAGCGACAGATCATTGCTTTCGGCAGGGTCTTTATGAAGGATGCTCAGATATTTCTACTAGATGAGGCTACCTCCAATATCGATGCGAGGACGGAGCTATTCCTTCAAAATAGACTGGAGAAGTTCCTGAAGGGAAAGACTTCTTTAATCGTAGCCCACAGGTTGTCGACTCTGAGATCAGTGGATCGTATTCTGGTATTGGACCAGGGCAGAATTGTGGAAGAGGGTAGTTTCCCTGACCTGGTTAAGCGGCGCGGTGTCTTCTACGAGTACTTTCGACACCAGGTTCAAGAGGGTATTCTCTGATAGTCGGAGCGTGAGCTAAATCACAATGGATCCCAGGGGAGGGTCTGTATCTTCATCCTCTGGATCTAAGATCTCGCCTTCGCCTTCGAGATGGAACTTTTCGTCATCGTCGCTATATTGGACCCCACCTCGATGTGCTTCGAACTCTTCCAAAAGATCCAGGGGGTCTACGATCCCGGTGCGCTCGAATCCAAGGCGGCGCAGAATAGAGACTTCTGCCGCGTTAAGTGGGCTGCAATAGGAGATTACATGGCTAAGGGGAACCCTCTCGGTTTGATATTCATCCAGGAAAATTTGAAAATCTTCGCGCTTGCCGGAGAAGTTCTGAAAGATCCAGTTAAGCTTGTCCGCCTGCTCATCAGTAACCAGGGCGGAAGAGCGCACGACGATACTACCGGTATCCTGCTTTTCCATAACAAAAAGAATCTTAGCTTCTTTCACGATTCTTCCGGTACCTTGATACAAACTACCTTCAGAGTCTTTCCCTCAAACTCAATGGCTTCACCTTCCTGCGGCAGCTGGTTCACCGGGACTAAATCATCGCATCTCGCTGCCCTGGCAACGTCCTTACCAGCCTCAAGAATCTTGGAAAACTCCGAACGGATATAATAGACGGTTTTCAGTTCCGTATTCAGGCTCATTCTCTGTTCAGTTTTGAACTTCCGTATTGCCCCAACAAAGCTTTTGGACTCCCGATAAAGTTCTTCAGCTTCTTCATCCATCAAAGAGTCTGATGCTTCAGGAAAAGAGGTGATATGTACGGAAGCATGATCTTCCCTCTGCCGGAAATAGGCCTGGTATATTTCCTCAGTGATGTGGGGAATGAAGGGCGCCAGCATTCTTAATACTGCATAGAGTGCTGTATATAGTGTACTGCGCACGGAATCATGGCCACCGTCCAGATGCTCATCAGGATTGTAGGATCGGTGTTTGATCAGTTCAAGATAGTTGTCGCAAAAATCCCAAAAAAAGGACTCTACCTCCGAGAGTGCCAGAGAGTATTCATAGTCACTAAGATAGCGGTCTGTTCGTTGAATCACCCTATTGAGAATGGATAGTAAGCCCCGGTCAAGCGGAAACTGAACACTACGCGGATCAGGACGGTCGAAGCCCTCAAGGTGGGTGAGGCTGAATTTTGAAGCATTGAAAATTTTGGTGACCAGTTTAGAGGCAATCCGAAACTCTTGTTCTTCGAAATAACAATCCGACCCGAGTTTTGCACCCGCAGTCCAGTAGCGGATCACATCAGCCCCATACTGCTCGATCATCGTCTCGGGCTCAGACTTTGCGTTCCCCTTGGATTTGGATATTTTTTGCCCTTTTTTATAGAGGACATGGCCAGAGATCATGATGTCCTTCCAGGGGATTTCTCCATGGTGATACCAGGATTTGACCATGGTATAGAAAGCCCAGGTTCGAATAATATCGTGAGCCTGAGGTCTTAGACTCATGGGCGCGATAGAGTCTTCAAGGGAGTCTTTTTCACCCCATAGGTAATTGATCTGAGGCGAAACGCTCGATGTGGCCCAGGTGTCCATGATATTACGATCGGGCAAGATTCCCTTATGCCCGCAGTGAACACAGTCCCTGCCGTAGGGCTGTTCCTGAGGATCTACGGGGAGGTCTTCCATCTCGGGAGTGAGGATTGCATGGCAATTCTGGCAATGCCAAACGGGAAACGGAACTCCAAAGAAGCGCTGTCTAGAGATGCACCAGTCCCAGTTGAGGTTTTCCACCCAATGTACGTATCTCTGTTTCATATAGGAGGGAAACCATTTGATCTTCTCCGCCAACTCCAACAGTTCGTCTTTACGGTCTATGACTCGGATAAACCATTGTTGAGTTGAAAGAAACTCGATGTCCGTACCACAGCGTTCATGGGTATTGACCGGGTGCGAAATAGATTCTGACTTGAGAAGAATTCCTTCCTCCTCACATCGCTTGAGAATTTGTTTCCGGGCTTCTTTGATTTTTAGTCCTTCATATTCAGCGGCCAGACTGGTCATTCGGCCATACGGGGTGATGGATACTCTCAGCTGTAGCCCGTGCTGCTTGTACCACTCAATATCGGTCTTATCACCGAAGGTGCAGCACATCACCGCTCCAGTCCCCTTCTCCATATCTGCCTTGGGGTCATGAAGAATAGGGACCTTCTGTGAGAAAATCGGGACGATTGCGTATTTTCCTACCAGATCCTTATATCGCTGGTCATCAGGGTGGACAAACAGACTGGAGCAGGAGGGCAGGAGCTCCGGGCGGGTAGTGCCGATCACTACGGATCCACCGCCCTCTATTTCAAATCTCAGGTCATTAAAACTGGAGTCTTTATCTTCAGCATCCAGTTCAGCCTGCGCAATGGCGGTCTGGCATTCAACACACCACATGTTAGGCTCTTCACGATAGTCGATGTGTCCCTTTTCATAGAGGTCAAGAAAAGAACGCTGGGAAATGCGCTGAGAAGGGGTGTCTATGGTGCGGTAACATAGATCCCAGTCTGCACTAAAGCCAAGTGAGGTCCACATTTGGCGAAAATTTTCTTCCAGTTCCTCCACCGATTCACGACACAAATCATTGAACTCTGAGCGCTTTAGGTCCTTACCCTTTAGTTTACGCTTCTTCTCCACATACCTTTCAGTGGGCAGGCCATTGTCATCGAATCCGAAGGGATAGAAAACATTGCGTCCCTTCATCCGATGGTATCTCACAATGATTTCAGCCTGGGTATAGGAAAAAACGTGTCCGATATGCAGGACACCGGAGACCGTGGGAGGCGGTGTATCTATGGAGTAGATTTCTCCGCCGGCCTTTGGATTGAATCGATGAATTCCCTCTTCTCTCCAAAATTTCTGCCACTTTGGTTCGCTTTCGCTAAACTTGTATTTATTAGGAAGCATGAATTCCCCTGAAAACCAGTTGTTAAGGCACCTGAGCCGAATTGAAGGGCATATTATAGTAGCTTCTATAGGGAGAGGGAAGAGGGAGCTCAATCAACAGGACCGATTATCGAAGACAAGCGTATTCTTCTGATTCCTTTCTCTTCTCTGTTTCCTTTGATTCCTGGAAAGAGAGTAGAACGTGTACAATAGTGTCTCGATGGCACGATTCCCAGATCTCCACCAGGGCACTTTTAGAAGCCGAAAGCGCGGCTCTGTAACCCTGTTGGCATTTACCGTTCTCGCAGTGATCTCTATCGTTGGCTACGCCTTTCACCAGATGTCGGTAAATTCCGTTTTGCAGATTTACCGCTTTAAGATTAACGAAAAGGCTCTGGCGATAGGTGATGCACTTGTCGATGTCTCCAAAAAAATTGCTGAGGACATGGCCAATGGTTCTCAATTTGATCCCTGGTTTGAGGAGCTGTCCGCCGGCAAAAAGTCTGTAGGTGATGAGATTTTCCAAATTTCATCAGGAGGTATAAAGCCATCGGGAAAATTTCAAGTCGGCTCTGGTTACCAGGATCTCATTTCTCAGATCGGGCAAACGGATCCAGACAGCAAAGAAAGTTTCGAGGGTACAGTACATTTGACCCTCTCTAAGGAAAACTCTTTTGTGAAGCGCTCTGATTTCATCAATGACCCGATGGAAATGCGCGGAACGGCCAACCTGGTGGTTGAATATTCCATGAACATTGATGTGTTTAAAAAGGAGGGAAAGTCATACCTGAAGACGACTCCCAAGCAAATTTCCACTCAATTTCAATTTAAGCGAGCGCTGGTTCAGCCAATGGTGGTCAGGCATTTTTCCTTTTTCGGGCAGGATATGTCAGGATCAAAAACGGAGAAGGCTGAGGAGTTTCTCGGGGGTAAATACAATTCCCTCTCCGCAGATGCCCAGGGGAATTCGGATAATTACTTTCTGACGATTCATAGTTCAGAATCCGATGCGGATGTGGAGTTGGTCAGTGATAATCCTTTTAAAGGCAGTCTTGGATACGTTCTATTTGGCACCGGAGGCGATGATGAGAAGCGTATTTATCTCAACCTCACCGCTGGCAATGGAAATGCCGCGGAGAGCTTTCATCTATACCGGGGGAAAAAGGGGGAAAGTGATTTTTACCGGCTCTACACAACCGACTACAAATCAATTCTAGATGTTGAGCCCGGGGATCTGAATATGGGTGGTTCAGGACCGGCACAGGTAGGTACCGTTCGAGGTCTGACAAAGACCCCCTATACAGAGATTGATCCGACAAACGGAATCCCTTTCTATTATCTCGCAAGAAAGGATTATGGGTATGCCAAGGAATGGGCCTCCCATCCCGAATTTGGTTTTACGAAGGATAGTTCAGAGAAGATCAGGTCAAATAATTTTCATATTTTTGGCTCAGGCTCAATCTCCGATGCTCGATTTACCGTTGTGTTCGGAAATCTATTTCGACGTTGTCTTTCCCTGTCCGGATATAAACAGGTAAAGGCTAAGCGAGCGGCAGGAGCTGCAAAAGGAGCCAGGGAATTCGAGATTCAGGCAGGGCCGATCTATTATTATCGGGATTTTAACCATCTTCACGCCCACAAACTTTATATGGATGAGCGCTATAAAAACGGCGCTCAAAATGTGAATTATAGGGAGGAGGGAGTCTTTTCTCCCATCGAAGTATGGGATTCACGAATGAACTGGTCATTTGATGGTTCCCAGCAGGGTAATCCTACTCTGAAAGGAAGCTGGATATTTCTCTCAGGAGACGGTCTTATGGGAAGACTCCTGCCCAGTATCGCCCGTCTTCAGGAGGGACCGGATGCCTTAAAACTTTATTTTTCGGGTACCAGTATTCATCAGAACGAGTCGACTCCCTCCACGGTATACTCACAGGCCGGTGCCATAGCCAGGGGCGACGGGTCCAATCCTGCCGATAAGACGCGCTGGGTTTCCCCTCTGATTCAAGCTCTATATGAAATGCAAACCACTCCATTTTCAAAGGGTGATGAAGCTCGCGGGCAGGGTTTTCCCTATCTGTTTAAAGTCGACTCAGGGAGAATGGCCTGGTCAAACAAAGCCAAGAAAATGAGCAGCTACCTCAGGGAACTGCTGCTGATGTTTTATCACACTTCCATGCAGGCATATGTATTGCTTCTCAAGGATAAGGACATTACCAAAACGGTGGATGGGCTTCAGTATCATCACCAGAAAATCATTCAGGACGCGGCCAAGGTATGGAAGGAAAATATAGCTACGCTGATAGCCACCGAAGTTGAAGATGCTAAAAAGAAATACTATTTATTCAATCCCTTTAGTGGGTCCTGGTCTAAGAGTTCACGCGCTCTGAAGAGAAATCCATGGGGGCAGGGGGCAGTCTCAGGCTCCAACGCAGGACCGGCCTATTATTTCACACTTCCAGATCCCTGGCAGATTGCGCTGGATAAAGAAGTTACACCGCTCACTGGTCAGGATACGACTCTGAAGAACATGATAAATGATAGAACTCCGCTCTCTGAGATTCAGCGCAATGAATATAACCAGGCTATCAAGCGCTTTAAATCAGGCTCTGAGGAAGGGCCAGATGTTCTTTTCAAAAAGTATTTCGCCCGGATCATGACCGATCCGGCCTGGCCTCTGCCATATAACTACTCCACGCGTTTTGCGAAGGAAAAGTTCAAGCGTTATTATTTTCGAGAGGACCCGGAAAAGTCTGATGATCGAGATACTTTTATGCGTAAGAAAGTCGTGCCCGAATTTCGAGATGCTATCGGGTATTTCAGTCCCAGGGCCAACCCATATCTTCAGGATGTAGAAAATCAGCCTCTCAACAACAAGATCCAGAAAAAGATCGTCAAACATTATCGAGATAAGTACAAGGATAAGGACTTGCCGGCCTACTTTTTCGCCAAGGAGCTCAGTTCATCCTCCTCGCTGGAGAATATAGCCATAGAAGGTCTGTATGACGGGCGCTGTATGTATTCTTTTAGCAAGCGTGAGAAATTTGACGCGCGGTTTCAGGTAGAGAAGGGTACTCATAAGTACAAGCTGAAAACGGTAGCCTGTTTCAAGGGAAACCTTGAGCTTACCAACGCTGAATTCGAAGGTGGGGGTGTGCTCATCGTGCAAGGGTCGGTTAGTCTTAAGGGTACCTCTTTTAATGGCGGAGGCCTGGTAATTCTTGCTCCTGTGATTAAGGACGAGGGAAACGGGATGCGCCTGAGCCAGGTAAGCCTGATTCAAACCAGAAAGACCCCTTTTAAATTCCGAGCTGAAGAACTTCAGGGTAACCTGGTCACCAAAGGCCCGGTTGAGGTTCGCAGAAAGGGTCACCTGAAGTATGCCCCCGGTTTTTTAAAGCAAAACCAATATGTAGTGGGCTTTCAGCCCTACATCAGTACCTGGGAATGGGGGAATGTAAAGTGAGAAGGGGATTTAGTCTGATTGAGGTGATGCTCGCGATAACCATCATCACTCTTGGGATTTTTCCTGTAATGTACCTCCTCTCTTCAGGTACACGCGGAGTCAAGGTGAGCGTACGCGAAGTTCAGGCGGTTAATCATGCTGTTACCTTGCTGGAACTGCTCAAGGGAATCCCTTTCTCTACTCTCAACAGCTTTTGTGATTCTGGTGAGTTGGAAGCAGCTCAAGAAGGCTGGATGATTTATGATCGAAATACTGAAAAAATGATAGCAAGCGAGGATGAAAAAGGCGTCTGGGATGTGATCGGCTCAGAACCGGGTAAGGAGTTTTTCAGAACCTACCTGGGACCCCTGGGTAATGGTACCGATGGTCCGGTACTCTCCGAGCTGGAGCTTTATTTTTACGAGCGAAGTGCCATAATTATATGCTCTGACACCGGCTGTACAATCAAGGCGAAAGTCATGTGGAAATCCGAACAGGGACAAAGAGACAGGCATGTGGAATTCAAGTCTCTGGTGATGGAGTCACGTTGAAGCGAAGAAAAGGATTTACTCTCGTTGAGGTAATGATCGCGGTGGTTCTCTCCACAATGATCGCATTTTTCCTACTCCAAATTTATGCCAAATTTCAGAAGGATGCCACTGAGCTTACAGGTAAAGTCGCGGCCGCCCGTGACGCTAATATTGTTTTGCAGAAAATTCGCATGGTTCTAAGAGGTGCCAGGGATTTGGAAATAACAGGTACCGGTATTTCCGGGAAAAATTCGAAAGGGGAGCTTTTCCAACTGGAGTATCGTCCAGACAAGCAGGGCGTTGAGTGGACGAATCCTCCTATTCCCAAGGACAAAATACTGGGGAATCGCAAAATTTATAAATTCGAAATTTTACAGCCTATTCCAGCTTACCCAGGAATCTACCAACTCGTAATTCACTATAAAAATCCTGAATCAAGGGTCCCTTCTGAAGAAAATGCCCTTGTCTTTCGCTCAATAGTTTCTGAGAGGGTGCCCTACGGGGACCGAATACCCGATCCTTCCTGGGTCATGAATTCTAAGGATGATTGCCCACCATCTTGCAACTAGGAGTCTGTCGGAGAATTGAAAAGCCCCAATTCCCTTCCTTAATCTTGCAACAAATCGTCTCCTTTTTTCGTAAAATGATTAAATGAGGGAGTTTTTGTTAGAAAACTTCAGGTTACCGATGAGGTAGAAAAGGACGATTCCTATGACCTTCAGATCTAATTCCATGCTAGGCTCGATGGTACTTTTACTGCTGTTGGTGATCTCTGTTCACGCGTTGCCAGACCCACAGACAACCGATGATTCCTCTGATGCGGGTATTACCATGCCTATAGCTTCGGGCGCGGATAGTTCGGTGAATCTCTATGATCAGACCTGCTATCACTATCCCTGTCTTAATGCGGGGCTGACTGCTGAAGAGGCTGCTGGAAACTCTGATTTTGACCCCCTTGGACTAGATACCTCATTAGGTTCAGTTGCGAATTATCCCACCATGGGATCCCACGTTTTTCTCACAACTCGCAATGGACAGGTTGTAACGGTTGACGGGATGCCCCTGGGAGCAAATGAAATTGGAAAAGACCCCCGCTATAGTATTGTAGAAGATGCTGATGGCAGCATCCTTTCTGTTTGTGATTCTGAGAAGCAGATGTGCTTTATTCCCTCCAGGATCCAGGTGAAAGCCCCTGAAAATGTCCCCATTGTCCTGCGAACTTATGAGGATGTGATAGCTGAGGCAGAGGAAGAAAAAAAGAAAAAGGCAGAAGCCGCGAAAAAAGAATCTACAGAGGCGAATGAAGATGGCGAAATAGATATTAAAGAGAAAGAAGATGGAGGCAAGAAAGTTGATAAGGATCTCTCGGAAGGGGATCCTCAAACTCGTGAACCGGGAGATTGGGATGAGTGCCGCAATGCGGGACTTAAGGGAGAAAATGCTCCGACCAATAAGCGTTCCTGCATCAATGCCTATAACAACGGTATGAAATCCACCGGACGCAAAGAATTCATTCCTGTTGATTGTTCCCAGGGTTTTATAGGACCGACCCAGCCAAATACCATGGCAAAATGTCCCGGGAAGTTCGATCATGACTTATCCGATGGAATGCGCGTTCTTGAGGAGGAGTTGAACGAGGCTGATGAGGGGCCCAGCACCGACTCAGATGGGGTAGAAGAAAATTCTCCCGACGATCCTGGTGACTCACCTCAGGAGCAGCCTAATCCACATTTGGATGAAGAGCGTGCCGTTCCCTTTGAAATGATTAATGAAATGGATGATGATGACCTTGAGGGTCCTGGAGACCAGGTCCTACCTGATATTCCCGAGGAGACTGAGGAGGAAGTGGAAGAGGGGCCGCTGGTAGAAGTTTCTGATGAGCCGGTATTAAACGAAGAAGATGAACTGGCGGATCCCGTGATGGCGGCTAACACCGATCAGCCTGGTTTTTTTGATTCCGACATCGTAGATGAAGATGGCGACCTCAGGGAGATGCCTCCTGAAGAGCCCCTGGACGAGGTCGAGGAAGATGCTCTACAAGATCTTCTAGGTGAAGAAGGTGAATCCCTGGATGATCAAGCTCAAGATGAAGAGAGAGATGAAAACCGTAGAGCACCCAGAGATTCTGAAATGAATATTGAGGATGAGCCAGGTCCCGATACGATTGAAGAGCCAGCCAGTATAGAGAGCGGTGAGTCACCGGATGTGTTCGACCTACAGGAGAACCTTGAGGACGCTAAGCTCAATCTTTTAACCAGGGATGCGGAAACCGGTGTGGTTAAATTTGTCGATAATGAGGAAGGGCAAGAAGTCATCGGCTCTATCATCAAAGAGAAGTCTTCTTCTTCAGTCCCAGGGGGCTCCAAGTCCATCTCTCCAGAGGAGCTCAAAACAGAGTTTAATCTCACAGACGAGCAATACGAACGAGAATTGGAACTTTGCCGAAAGGCGACCAATAATTTCGCCGATGAAACCTTTGAAGATTGTCTTAAAGAAAATCTGGAGCGATTCGCAGACTTCCTAATACGAGTAGAAGAGTAAAGAAATTAGCGAGTTTCGGGTGCGCTAAGCGTGCCTGGAGGCTCAAAAAGCAGCGCCTGACTGCGGCTCCCTCGTCGTCCGTAGCGATGCTACGCACTCCTTACGAGCCACAGCCAGTCACTACTTTTTGAACCTCCAGTCCCACTCATCCCACCCGAAACTCACTAATTCCTTTACCGGTTGATTTCAAGCTCCTCGTGTTACGAGTTGGGTTGAAAATGGCCTTGGCCGCTCCTCGCTACTTGTAAATTTCGTCAAGGGAATTTCTTTAAAAAATGTTAATTATTTTTGAAAATGTCTTCTCGGCGGGTGTTTTTTTCTTATAATTCTTAGAAAGTAACGCTGGGAAAGTAGGTATATTATGAGAGTTCTACCGATTTTCGTGCTCATTATTGGTGCTGTTCCATTCCTTTTTGGGGAAGGCGACGAGACAGCAACTCCTGTTGCCCTCGATACTTCCTTTCTTAAGGACAACGGGACCTCCCTGGATGGAAGAATTGGGACCTTGGTAGGGAAAATTGAAAACTCCTACTCCTTTGTCTCTCCCGGTGAAGAGGCCTCTACGGACGGGGAAAAGCCGGTCTGGACTGAGAAACACAACGAGGTTTTCCGAGAGGTTTACCAGAATTGTGGTCCCTCGGGTAATGGTTCCAGTGTTATCAACTGCGAACAAATTGGATTTGGGTTGAACCTGGTGGATCAGTCGGCCGGATCCAGCGCAATTCCAGGATTTAAGTCCAATGAGGAAATCGCGTTTGAGGAATTCTCCGCACACCCTTATATGCACATGGACCTGACCGTTTCCGCGGTGGGGACTAGTAAAGTTCTTGATAAGCTCATTGAATACAACCTCAACATGGTAGATGGAGAGGAGTCTAAAGCAGCGGATGTTTTCACCCAGGATCCGGAGTTGAAGCGGCAGGTAGAAGATGCTGCCAAGCAGCCTGATCGATACATGGGTATAGTCGGTCGCACGACCGGGTCTGAGCAGGTGGTCAGTCCCCCTTATAACGGTAACTTAGGAGACTTTTTAACAGATCAGTATTTTATGGCCGATCGACAGAAAAAAGCCCTGGTAGCTACTCTGAACTCGATTCAATATCTAACCCAGGATGAAGAGGATCGCGATGCGGATGACCTATATTCCAACAAGATTCTAGGATCCGATGGCCGGATTCTCAGCTCAAAAATCGAAGATCAACTGCGCGAAGGCGGAAAATTATATTTACCTTCTGATGGGACCATCGAAGCGGTGGTAGAGCAACTCGATAGTCTGGGTTCTGAATTTGTGGATCTTGAATCGGAAGATCCCTTCGCTGGACTTCGTGAGTTTCTCGAGCAAAATAAGGATCTTGATGAGAATGAAGACCTGCAGAGCCTGATAGAAGAGAGAACTTTTGGGCATATGGTCGCGATAAAGTCAGATGATGAATTCGGATTTCAAAAGTACGGCGCACGTTTAATCAACGAGGATGGGATCAGTTCCATATGCAAAAGAAGTGGCAAGAAAGGATATGGAATTCCTCTAACGGGTAACTCCGAATGCCAAAAGAGTTTTCTAAAGGGATATGAGGAATTTGAGCCTGGTTTTAAGGATAGTGAGGCTTATGTGGATTCTACTAACGGTAGATTTAGTGAAGATCTCCTCTTAGAAAAAATCACTGAAAAGCGCAAGAATCTTCAAAACAGCATTTCTACTGAGAATAGTGAACTTTTCCAGGGGAATCCCCATCTTGATGAGGAGGACCCCCTGGAGAAGTATCTATTGGTTAAGTCCAGGGATTCTGCCATTAAGGAATTTGCCCAGATCGATATTCGCAACAATCCTGAGCTTTTTGCCAAATCTACCTCCCTACTGGGTTCTCAGGGCGTAGTCAAGCCAAGTGATTCGGAGCGTAGCGACATCATCGCGCAGGCGGAGAATGAATATGGGCCAGGAGGTTCAAGTTCAGGGGTTTCATTCGCTATAAGCAGTATGTTTGATACCCCGGGTGACGGCTTCAATTCCGGTGGCTCCGGTTCTCTCTTTTCTGGAGATGATTCAGCACAGACCCCCGAAGATGGAGAAACTCGAAGGGAAATTGACGACATTCTGGGTAGTTCAGATATTGAAGTGAAAGACACCACTATTTCGGATAGCTCCGATGACGATCCCTTTGCCAATGCGTTCGCGTTTTCATCGAGTGCTGGTTCTTCTGATCCTTCTGACGAGAGCGGAGGAGTCGGTTATCGCAATCAGAATGAAAATGATAGAGGGAATCTTTTGAAGTTCCCCGAAGCATTAATCGAACCTGATGTTCTCCATAGCGATGGAAAACCCAGGATGAACCAGGCCGTGGGTATTTTTTGCAATCCTACTAATTTTGTTCTGAAGGATGATCCCAAATGCCGTTGTTTACATGGTCCCAAGATCAAAGTCTTCTATGATGAACAAGATGATCTCGACTGTCCTGGGCAGAGTTTTGCATTTTAAGAGCCGATTCCTGGTTTGGCCGTAAATCCGGACAACCCAATGCTTTTGGGCACATAAAGCGGTTCTACCGTCCCGTTTTCCTGTAGAATACTCCTATGTCACGGTTAGCTCTGGTTTTTTTGCTCTTTTGTGTTGCGGACTTTAGCCAGGAAGATTTCTTCACCGACATTGACCAGACATCTAAGGTTGGTGTTGTACGGGAGAATCTGAAGAATCCCAGACCGGTATTTAAGACGGTGGAGCAGGAGATTCTCTACGATCACCTTGGTGAGACAATCACCCGGGTGCGAGAGCAGAAAATTCTAAATCTATCGCAGAAGATTTCAAAACTTGATGATGCGGCTACTCTCCCGGTGAGTTTGAAGAAGGAGTATCGGGAAAGGCAAAAGTCCCTTGATCGTTTGCGTCATCGACTTGCCGATCGACATGTCGATTCGTTGCTTAATGTACCTTATAAAACCCTAGAGGGCCGTCAAGAGCATGATGTAAGGCGAGTGGTAGCCGAACAGGCTCAACAGGCTCTTGCGAAGGTTTCAGAGGAAAACGTGGAAACCTTTTTGGACTCATGGAAGGTGTCCCTGGTTGATGGCGGCGCTCGACAAACCTTTGTTACTTATGTGGCTTTCGTAAATCTCTATGGTCCTGATCATCCTCTGAGCAAAGGGCAATTGGACTTCCTTGAGACCTATAGGAACTCCTTCAAGGAGCAACTAAAGGAAGCGGGTCCCATTCCAAAAGAAGAGAGCGCTGATCTGGCCTATGAAGTCCTGCGCAAGCACGTAAGTATGCTTTCGCGCCCTCTTCGCTCAAGGTTTCAGAAGATTCAGCTTCTCGAGGAGTCCCTGGGTGAGGCCAGTGATGATCTTCGGGAGACAGGTTTGATTCTTCGTAAAATGGATTTCCAAAAGCAGATCTTGTTGGAACTCCTACAAAAAGAAGGCCTGAAGATCTCGGCTGACTTTGATCCTGACGAGTTGGAGAAGGCTCTTTTCGATTGGTTAAGCAGCTCCATCGATGAACAGCGGCGACTGGGATGGCCCCTGCTCGAGCGAGGTGTGGTGGTCTATGGATTCGAGGCTCAAGCGAATCCTTTGGTGCGACTAAAAGCTCAGAAAACTAACGATTTGCTGGCCCTTTGTAAGGGCAAGATAAGTGTGGTGTCCAAGGAGTTCATCGGTTTGAAGTGCAGCCCCTATATTATTCGGCTAGAAGGGGACTTTTCTCCTGTAGTGAAGGATGGACAGGAAGTGGAAAAGGGGCAGATTCTGGCTGCATTTAGAGAGGTTAATCTCTTTAACGTGACCATTCTAAATTCAGATGAGGGCGGAATTGCAGTGGATCTACTCAGTTTTTTCTAAGCCCTTCTTCCCAATAGTTCCGAAGGTCTCAATATGAGAACTCTTTACCTTACAGTGTTTCTCTTCCTACTCATTTCAAGTATCGGGGTAGCGGAGGAGTTTTTTCCATCTGCCAGAAGGTGGATGTTTACCATGCTCAATATCAAAAGCCGCCAATGGTCCAAAAATGGTTGGAAAGTTGAAGTTTTACCCACTAAGGGGAAAAAAGTCCAAATAAGGCTTCATGTTCCCAGGGATCTCTATTTACAAGGTCCAAAGTGGAGAAAGGAGGCGCTTTCCAGTATGAAATTTCTTTCTCCAAAGATCATCTCGATCATAAGGAAATACTCTCCCCGAGAATACCTCCAGCTCTTCGATCCTAAATTTGATATCATTTGGGTCGTTTTGCTGGGGGAAACTCCCTATGGAATCTACAGAGATGGAAAACTCCTTTGGAAACGGGGAATCCACTAATCCCCCTTTGAGAACCTGTTCCTTGTGTGGACGTGAAGTTGATGAAGAACTATTCAACTATCATCGAGACACGGAACAGCATTTGATTGATCGAATCACTGAACATTATCCAGCCTGGAAGGAGAATCCTTCCAAGGCTTTGCAGTTCTATAGAGTTTTCATTCTTACCAATTCAAAATAACTAGTTCGGGAATCGGGTATTGAAAAACCATGCAGCAGTTCTTTGAATCATTAAAGCAGGATCAAATTCTTCTATTGCAGGCCAAGAGGTCTGCCTCCAGAAATAGAAAGGAAGAGAAGGACACAGAAGAGCTTTTCATAAAACTCTATTACTCCACTTCCCTGGGAATCACACAAATCCAGGGATTAAGCTCAGAGGAGGCAGTACGACTGCTGGAGTGGAAAGAGGGTGTGGCACTTCCCCATCTCACCCGCTTTCACCTGAGTGCATATATTTCCTCAAAGGCTAACCGCAGAAAGTACCTCTTTGATGCTTCTTTTCGTTCCCGGTCCACGGATGAGCTTCTCAAGCTCCTTGGAGGACAGTTGGAGCAGCGGATGAAACAAGAGCTGCAGGCTACCAGGGTACTCTGTTCTAATTCAGAATTTGCAGTCCTCCCCACTCCGCTGAGACTCCACGCTGATCCGCGTTTTACAGGAAAGGGAGTTTGTATCGCGTTTATGGATGCCGGCTTCTATCCACACCCGGACCTGATGCAGCCCACTCGCAGGGTTGTGGCATACAAGGATCTTGGATCTCCCCATCGCCCCAAGTCAGATTTTGAAAAACCCGATGAACTCAGTTGGCATGGAATGCAGACCTGTGTGAGTGCCGCCGGTAACGGTTTTCTGTCAGAGGGGCTCTATAAGGGAATCGCTCATGAAGCCAATGTTGCTCTGCTAAAAGTATTTTCTGAATACGGATTTACTACGGAAGCCATTGTGGATGCTATTGAGTGGTGTATTAGAAAACAAAAGCGCTACAACATTAGAGTTATCAATATATCACTGGGGGTAGAGGGTGAAGGATCCTTTCGGGAGTCACCCATCAATCATGCCGCCGAGGAAGCTGTACAATCTGGTATCAATGTCGTTGTAGCAATCGGAAATGAGCCCATGGAGAGTGTCACTCCTCCGGGTAATTCTCCCAGCGTAATTACGGTGGGGGGATTGGACGACGGCAATACCCTGAGCACTGAAGAGCATGGCATGTACCATTCCAGCTATGGCATGACTGCTGATGGGATAATGAAGCCCGAATTAATCGCGCCAGGCATCTGGATTGCCGCACCGATTCTTCCTGGTACACCTACTTACCGGGAGGCAAGATTTCTATGGGCCCTATCAAAAGCACGAAACCAGAGTGCTTTTGATGGCCTCTTGGAGGACGCGGGTAACTCAACTGAGATCAATCGACCTCTTCTTGAGAAAATTCTCTCCACACCGGGCCAGGACCGTATGTCCCTCGTCAATCATATGGTCTCAGGAGAAAAACTGGTTTCTCCCCACTATCAACATGTTGACGGGACATCCTTCTCAGCTCCTATCATATGCTCAATCATCGCCCAGATGTTAGAAGCAAATCCTGACCTGGATCCTAAGAGCGTGAAAGAAATCTTGATGGAAACGGCCAAGCGTTTGGACTCGGTACCGGTGGAGCGTCAGGGCTGTGGAGTTGTCCAGGCCTCTGCAGCCGTGGAATTAGCAAGGCGCAGGGTAAGCACGAGGAGATATGAATATCCCAAGGTAAAGGATGAGACAGTGAGCCTGAGTTACGAGGATACAGACTCAAAGGAGGTAGAGGTTCTGGGGTCCTTCAATGAGTGGAAAAGGGGATCTCACACCATGCAGAAAGGAAAGGGTGGAATTTGGTTAAGAGACCTGGTCCTTCCTGAGCTCGGAACTTATGAGTACAAATTCCTCGTTGATGGAAAGCAATGGGTTGATGATCCTCTAAACACCAGCAAGAGTTATGATGGCTATGGTGGATTTAACTCTTTGATCCATATTAATGGTACCGCTGGAACCCGCTCCCAGCTTGAGAAGATAGGTAAGGATCTGGCAGCGGTAAAGAGCATTAAAAAGGAATTCAAAAGGCATCGGGATGTTTTACAGGAATTTGATGAAGTCTTTTCCCACGGCTGCATTGCCAGAAATCCTCAACTTCGAGAATTCTTCGAAACCCGTATGAAAAAAGTCCTTGAGGACTTAAAGAGAAGAAAAGTTGAAAACGGGGTTTTTCTTTATCAGCTTTATAATTCAGGTTACGTAATCCAGACACCTGCCATTAACATCGGGATTGATGTGGTATCGGGAAAGCATGTCTGGGATGTGTATTGGGACATTGATCCTAAATTGATGGCTCGTTTGACGGATCTTTTGGATATTTCCTTTGTAACCCACCGGCTCCCGGATCATCTTGACCTTGATGTGGTGAATCGATTGATTTCCCAGGATAAAATCGTTGTGGTTCCCTCGGGTATGGAAAGTCTCTGCCTCAATGGAGTTATTGGATTTGAAGCCGGCGAGTCCAGGGACTTATACTCACTTGGCCGCGATAATATTTCATTAAAAATTCAAGCATATGAAGGGGTTTATCGCCATCTCAGCGCCAAGGACATAGATATGCGCTGCTACAAAATGACAATTGAGGAGCGCATTCATATTTTTCATCTTGCCGAGCATGCTTATGGGGGGTACTCCGCTGTTCCCGGCGATCCGTTTTTCATGGGGGAAATAGGAGATGTGGATATACTAATTTGTCCCCTTCCCATTAGTGATGACCCCAGGGAACTTGATCGTTTTTTTCAATTTCTAGAGCGGTTGAATCCTGATGTAATTATTCCATCCCACCTCGCTGAACTCGGCCAAAGAGAAGCTGACTCCAGTGGAGGTGCCTATTCGCGAGCCTATGAATTATTGGAACGGATCGGAAAAGATTTCGCGGTAATGACCTGGGGTGATTCAGTAAAGATCGGGCACATATGAGAATTCAGGAGTCAGAATTTTGAATTGTCATTTCTCAGGTGGGGTGTATGGGTCCCATTCTAACTTCTGGCTACTGAATTCCTAACAAATGCTTAATGTCCGTGTTCCCGGTAAATCTCTTGAGTGTTGGGTTTCTTTTGATCGGGAGGTTCTTCAGGATTCCCTCAGGGAATATGAAAATGTTCTCGTTCTTGTCGATCAGGCGGTGGAGGCTTTTGGTAATGAAATTTGTGAGGGATTAGCAATTCCTTTTCAACGGTATGTTTTGGAGGGTGGGGAACACCTTAAGTCTTTTTCCAGTCTGGAATCACTGCTTTCAAAATCAGTTGAAGTGGTGAATCGCAAGGGAGCTGTTTTGGCAATTGGGGGGGGAGCATTGGCTGATTTTGCTGGTTTTTTGGCCTCCATTCTTTATCGCTCCATTCCCTGTTTTCTGGTGCCAACGACATTGCTATCCATGGTTGATTCAGCTATTGGAGGTAAGACTGCGATGAATCTTCCAGCGGGAAAAAATTTGGTTGGGTCCTTTTCCCTTCCCCGGGGAGTATACCTGGATAGCGCTGTTCTAAAATCCCTTCCAGAAATTCAGTGGCTTTCGGGCATGGGCGAAGTTCTCAAAACAAGCGCGATTGACTCAGTACAGCTCTTTAAGGATTCACTGGCTATTTTGAGCCCAGATAAAGGAAGGGTGGGGGATTTGGATAAATTGATTGGAGATTGTATTGAGGTGAAGAAGAGGATCGTTGAGTCTGACTACAGGGAAGAGGGAAGGCGCAAGCTGCTCAACGCTGGTCACACCATCGGGCATGCGCTTGAATCCTTTTACCGCTTTGATGTCCCACACGGGATCTGTGTTTGGATGGGATTGATTTTAGAGTCGAGAATGGGGGAAAGGCTTGGTAAGGTTTGCCCTGAATTTCGAGCACAATTGGAAAATTCCTATAGCCCAGTGCCAATTCCCCTGTATTCAGGCTCTCTCGAACCGCTCCTTCCTGCCTTGCTCAGGGATAAGAAAAATTCCTCGGGACGGATTTCCTTTGTATTGATAAAGGAGCCAGGAGTTCCCGTAGATCCAAAAAATTTCACACTGGAATTAGAGCCGCAGGAGGTTTTAAAAGCTTTTGGAGAAAAACTATGAAAGTACTCTCAATATTAGCAGAGAGTGCTAGCGATGTTCTGGAAACCATACAAAGACACAAACGTGTTCGGTGCGTGGAAGTGCGAGCAGACAAAGCTCCAAGTTCTATGAACCTTGGGGCTATCCGAAAAGCCTATTCCGGTAAGCTCATTTTTACTTGTAGAAATTTTCAAGAGGACAGCCAAACTGTAAAATCCCTCTATCACAAGGCACTAGAAGAAGGGTTTGACTATGTCGACGTTGATATTGAATTTATGCCTGAGTTAAGTCAAATAGACCAGGACTTTTCCTCTAAATTAATCCTTTCTTTTCATAATTATGCAGATTCAAGATTGTCGTATGTAATGCTGGATAGAATGTTTCAGATCCCGGCGGCCCACTACAAAATCGGGTTGCATGTGACTGATGTCTGGGAGACATTCGCTTTGCTAAAAAGCTCCAAAAGCTGGGAAAAGCCAGTTCTGCTTGTTCTAATGGGAGAAGCAGGGGAATGGAGTCGGGTCTGCTATCGCTATTTTGACAATCCCTGGACCTACCTATGCGATATGGGGGTTCCCACTGCCCCTGGTCAGGTGGACACACAGCGATGGGACCGAGAATTTGGTCGCGTCCCTTCTAAAAAGTACGATTTGTATGGGATTCTGGGAGGTCAGGTTAGTCATTCTTTCTCTCCTTATTTCCATAATCAGTTTTTTAAAAAAAGAAAGAAGTCCTGTTCCTACCAACGATTCCCAGCCCAGGACTTAGAAAACTTTTTCGACCTATGTCCTCCCTGGATCAAAGGACTTTCGGTAACAACTCCACTCAAGCGTTCAGTCGTGCCGTTTCTTTCTTCCTATGACTATCTCGTTGAGGCTTCCGGCTCCTGTAACACGATGGTCAGGGATGGCACGGCATGGATTGGTCATAACACTGACGCCTCTGGTTTGCGTGCAGCTCTTGATGAAATCATGCCCGGGTGGGTTGAAAAGGAGAAGGTAATCATTTTGGGTGCCGGAGGATTGGCTCGTTCTGCTCTTGCCGCCCTGTGCGACCATAAGGAAATGATCTTTGTGTGGAACCGGACTGAATATAAGGCCAGGGATCTTGCTGAACAGTTTGGCGTTAATTTTTTGCCAACGGACCAGCGATTTGAGCTAAGAAATACGGTTCTAATCCAAGCCACAAGTGCCGGATTTCAGGATCAGCACGTCTCCCCCATTCCACCTGAATGGCTTGAGGAGACGACAACACTCGTTGAGTCCATATATAATCCCCGCTATACCCTGTTGGCGACCAGGGCTATGGAAATGGAAATTGAGATATTACAGGCTGTGGACCTTTTTCGCTACCAGGCTATACACCAGCAGCGGATCTGGTTTGGAGATCTTGGATTTTCAGTGGAGGAAGGGCAAAAGGTATTGAGTTGAGTTGTTATCCTTTGGTTTATCCTCAGTGCCTGCGAAGAAAATGGATTGCCCTGATTGGTGATCGCGCCAGCGGAAAGAGCACTATCTCAGCGAGGGTAGCCCAGGAATTGGGACTGGACTCCTATGATCTTGATCTGGTTCTGGCCCAAAGGGTTGGCAGAGATCATCATTCTTTTTTTCGACTCTATGGCGAGACACGGTTCAGGGAGCAGGAGGAGTTGGCACTATGGGATCTTCCCCGATTTTCTCTTGTTCTTGCAACCGGAGGCGGAGTTTGTTCGAATCCTTTAGCCATGAAAGTTCTTAGCGAACGTGCTCAATTTCTCTATTTGGATGTTTGTAAATCAGAGCTACTAAGAAGGCGTCTATCTAAGCCCGATTCAAGACCGATTCTGGAAGGGTTTTCCTCTGTTGAGGAAGAAGTTTCGGCCCTTTATATCAATCGCCGGGAGCAATACCGGCAACGCTCAGATTGGACAGTATCATGGCAGGGGGAAGATGTAGAAGGTATGGTGAGAAAAGTTCTTAGAATTTTAACCTCTGGAGAGGAATCTCTTTTGGCTGGAAGTGCTTGAATAATGGCCTCAAATAGTTTTGGCATTCTATTTCGGTTTACTACCTGGGGTGAGTCTCATGGTCCCTGTGTAGGGGTGGTACTTGATGGGATTCCGTCTGATTTTCCGCTCGATCTTGACCTGGTTCAACGGGATCTGGATAAACGAAAGCCTGGGACTTCCAAATTAGTTTCAGGTCGTAAGGAACCCGATCAACTCAAGGTACTTTCTGGACTTTATGAAGGCCGAACCACTGGCGCTCCCCTGACTTTCACCTTTCAGAATAGCGATGCCCAAAAGGATGACTACGAGAAGATTCGTGAGCTCTTTAGACCTGGTCACGCTGACTTTACTTACCGGCAGAAATACCGCAACCGGGACCCTTATGGCGGAGGTAGGTCCTCCGCAAGAGAAACCATAGGCCGAGTGGTAGCCGGTTCCGTGGCCAGCCAATACCTGGCAAAATGGGGAATAAGAGTGCAGGGAAGAGTTAGTAGAGTCGGTTCTGTATTGGAGGATCAGGAAAAAATGATGCAGGAGGTTTTACTTGCCAAGCAAGATGGCGACTCTATTGGGGGGCAGGTAGAGGTTCAGGCAACTGGTGTGCCAGCGGGTGTGGGGGAACCGATTTATGAGAAGCTGGATGCCAGGTTGGCTTATGCCCTGATGTCCATCAATGCGGTGAAAGCTGTGGAAATTGGAGATGGGGTAGAAGTAGTGGCAAAGAGGGGGTCGCGCAATAATGATCAGATGGGATCTGAAGGCTTTAAGACGAATCACTGCGGAGGAATCTTAGGAGGAATCTCCACTGGTGAACCCATCATAGCCAGAATTACGCTAAAGCCAACTCCTTCTATCTTTAAAACCCAGGAAACTCTGTCAACAAGCGGTGAAGAAGCCGAAATTCAGCTTCGCGGACGCCATGATCCCTGTGTCGCCTATCGAGCGGTTGTGGTGGCCGAGGCTATGATGGCTCAGGTCTTGTTGGATATGATTCTGATGAGCCGCGCATTGCAAGGAAATCAGCAGAAGTTTTTTCTGGAATCTGAAGAGGAAGCAAGTCAGAGGGAGAGTATTTGAAGCCATTTAAGTTCTTTACCGGGGGATTGTTCTTGGCAATTTTTTCAGCTTTTCTCTATTCAGAGACCCTGGATATTGAGAAAGCGGGCAAGTCTTCAGTTCGAAAGCTTCAGGAGGCTGTTGCAGCAGGAAGGTATTCCTTTGAGGACCTTTCAGAAGCAGGCAGAATCCTCTATCAGGAAAAAAAGTGGTTAGAGGCTCAAAGAGTTTTAGAAATAGCCCAGGAAATCAGGCCAAAAGATTTAGAAATCAAAAAGGCTTTGGCGAAGATCTACCAGGTGACTGAGCAGTCCGAACGATTGGCGGCGCTAGCGGAATCGGTAGCCTCCTATCTCTTACCAGGAGGAGAGGAGGATGAATTCTATGAAAAAATGCTAACGGTTTCAATACGACTTAACGCAAGGGGCAACCAGGAATTTGCCTGGAAGATCTTCATGAGGTTATTTACCACGCTCAAAGATCGCCCGGGGCGTCTCTCCAAAAGGATTAAGGAACTTGAGCAAGTCACCTATGTACCCTTTCTCTCCAGAATCTACCGTTTTTTACAAGATAGGAATTTATATGGCGACTTCCTATGGGGAAGAGTTGGAGATCACTATCTGGTTCAAGGAGAATTCTCCAAAGCCCGATTTTTTCTTGAACAAGAATTTCGCAAACGAAAATTTGATCGAGTGTATCTTTATTCTCAAGCATTAGCCCTTTTCTCATTGAGGGAATTTTCCCTGGCTCACATTTTTGTGAATGTGGCTCTCGCTCTTAACTCGGATGAGAAGGTGATTTCGAAAACCAGGGCTTTAAAGAGAGCTCTGCAAGATCACCCTTATGGATTCAGTTGGGAGGATGTTCGCAAGGAGGCTGATCTCTATTTTGAGTTTCATGAAAAGACCCTGGGACTAAAAAAGCTGCAGGAGCTTTTGCTTAGTACGGAAGAGAATCCTGAAAATTTAATCCGAATAGGCAGAATCCTGCTCGAATATCCAGAGCGATGGAACACCTGGTCTGACGGCAGAAATTACCTGGTAGCGTACTCACAGGTACCCCGGGCGAAATTCGACCTACTTCTGGATAGCGCTTCCCTGTTATATAAGAAGGGCTACATTGAGGAGCTAGCTCCCCTGCTCAGAAGAATGGAACAGGTTGATCCCAGGGCAGCAAAGGAATCCGAGACCTTTAAAAGGTTTCGAGCACAGGTAGCAAAGACTTTGCACCGGGACCTGAAACTCCTTGAAGCTCAGTCTGAACCAGCGGAGTTAGCGGAAATTCTCAAGCTTCTGATTCGATTTGATGCCTCCTTAAAAGAACCCTATCTAAGTCTTGGAAGCCTGATGGAGCGTCGTGCGGATGAACTCAGGCAGGGAACCAAAATCCTGCATGAGAATTTTCAAAAGGAGGTTCAGTCAGTCACCGCTCTTTTTGAACGAGCCCCTCGCAATCTTTGGAAAACCAAGGAACTTCAATATTACCTGGGAAAATTCTATGGTCTTAGTTCACCTTCCAAAAGAAGATACTCTCAGGAAATCACTCATTTAAAGAGGGCATTGAAAGAGGATCCCCAATTTCACAAAGCCCGCATTGGTCTCGCTGAGGTATTTCTTGATTCAGCGTTTTACCGCCAGGCTTTTTTGCAGGCTGAGATGGCCCTGGGTGCATCCAAAATCCCTGAAGATCTCTTGGTTAAGGCCCGTAATATTGGTCTGAAGTCCTACCGTGAGAGCGCATCTCAGGCTTATGCGGAAGAAAACTACTTTTTAACTCTCGACTACTTAAAGAAGGCTTTTCATTTAAACGGGGATACAGCAATCGATCGTGAGTCTTCTCTGTGGTATGCGCATTCCCTGATCTATGCGGAACAGCATAATGATGCTTCAGAGTTTTTGAGCAAGCTTTTGACTCAATTTGGCGGGGATCCCGAAATATACTACCTTCTTGCTCTCTCGAGGGAGGGCGTATATAAACTTAAGGAAGCAATGAGCTATTACCGCAAGGCTTTAGAATTTGGTAAGGAAGGAGATCTTTTTGTGGAGCAGTGCCGCAAAAATTTAAAACATCTTGAGGAAATACAGGAGAAGCAAGATGGGGGATCTGGATCTTGATGAGCTCTGCAGTTTCCACATATTACCGCAAATATAGGCCAAGAATCTGGGATGAGGTAGCTGGTCAAGAGATTCCCAAGAGAATTTTACAGAATTCACTATTGCGCAAAAATCCAGCGCACGCCTACATGCTTTGCGGTCCGCGGGGCACTGGTAAGACTACCTCTGCCAGGATTTTTGCAGCGGCTCTCAACTGTACACAGCGTCAAGATGCTAATCCTTGCCTTCAATGCCCATCCTGTCGCGGATTTCATAGCGGTTCCTATCCTGACTTCATGGAGATGGATGCGGCAAGCAACCGAAAGATCGATGATTTTCGTGAGATCAGGGACCAGGTTCAATATCCCCCCATGGCGGGAAAGGACTTCTATAAAGTCTATGTAATAGATGAAGTTCACATGCTAAGCAAAGATGCGGCCAATTCCTTTCTCAAAACCCTCGAAGAGCCTCCCGCATATATGATATTTCTTCTGGCCACAACGGAGCCAGAGCGCCTCCCGCCTACCATTCTGTCTAGATGTATTCGTCTTGACTTTGAACTGCTAAGTGCCACTGAGTGCGAGAGTCGATTGGAGGAGGTTCTCAAAGCGGAGTCTCTGAAAATTGAATCCACTGTCTTAGATCAACTCTACCGTAGGAGTGGGGGTGGGATGAGGGATGCCCTTACCCTGCTTGAGCAAACCGTACAGTTGTGTGGTCCCCATGTGGAGCTATCCGATTATTTAAAATCTATGGGTCTTCCAACCCTGGAGATTGTTGACGGCATTTTGGAAGCACATTCCAAAGGGGTGCTGCATGAAATTATTCAGCAGTATCGAGAGTTGATTCGTGGGGGTTGTACACCCCAGAGTCTTTTGGAATTACTGCTCAATCGACTCCGTGATTACCTGGCTTTCCATTACAATGTAAACGTACCCTTTCAGGGTATTCCCCAGGAGGCAGCCAGTAGAAATGCTGACTTCTGGGTTTATACCTTTCAAGCCTATTTAAAAATTCTGGATTCAATGAGACAGAGTCTGTATCCCGAACTGCACGGAGAAATGGGATTATTACTTTGCTCAAGAGAACCTAAAACTCTTTTGGGCAGTGGGCCGGTCTCGTCACAATTGGACGGAAAACTGGCAAAACTGGAGCAGAGGATTTCCAAAATGGAAAAGGAACCTTCCCAGCAGAAGGCTGCCCCTGTTCCGGTTGAAACCAGAGATCTGACCCTCGATCGATATCCCGAAGCGGAGAAAAATTGGAAATTACTCTTAAAGGATTTCAAGAAAAAGGATCGAATGAAGGCCGCTTTTTTCGAAAATGCCACTCCAAGGCTAGAAGAAGATAGGCTCTGTCTCTATTACAGCCCAAAATTTGAATTTCATTACAAAAAAGTCCAGGACCCTGAAGCTACAAGAGTTTTACAGGAATTGGTGAAAACCCGATTTGGCGATCATAGAGAGCTGACGCTCATTCTTGGAGATCCTCCCGATTCCCCCACCGATGATTCTGAGACGATTAAGGATTATAGTCCAACCGTCGAAAGAAATCAGGAAGGGGATTCTTTTTCGGAGGAACTCCAGGACAAGCTGCTCCAGGACCCGGGAATCCGGGTATTGGTCGACGAACTGGGGGCTGTCATCAAAAATGTTGATTAATGTATCTAAGGTTCTCAATCGAGCTATCCTATTCTGTTTCTTTTTGAGTACCTCAATTTTTGGGGAACTCCTGGTTCCAGTGAAGCAGGATCATCGTCAGATTATTGCCGAGGCTCACACCTCCTACCATTCCTTTCATTCCATTGATGTTCGAGCGCAGGTGTTTGCGAAAGAAGGGCAGGCATTACTCTTCGAACACTCTGATCAGGATCTCTACGTAAAACTTCATTTCTCAGACCATTCGCGAAGGTCAGGGGTTCAGAGCCAGGTGGAAATTAAGTTTATGGAAGATCAGAATTATCCTAATCTTCCTGCGAAGTGGATCCCGCTTTTTGAAAAGGTGGTCCGGGAAGGTTCTGTGCAGGACCTGGGTACAGATCAGGTCGTTCAGCGTCAGCAGTACGTGAAGATTCCCGGAAAGGTATTTTCACAGGGAAAGGCTGTTCACAAAGTACGTCTCTCCATCACCCTCCAAACAAGGGTCAAGTTTGGATGGGCCTCAAGACAGAATCAGGCGAGTCGAATTTTCTATCTATCCCCCTATCCTCGCTTTCAAAAGAAGAGACTTCCAACCCTTGCGGTTCAAAAGCTTAATACCTGGGCAAGGGCAAGAGGGATAGCCTTTCAGCTACTGCGGGATCTCTTTAGTGATTTCCTAGACCCCACCTATAAGATTAAGGATGGGGAAACTCTCCATTCCAGGCTGAGACGAAATCTCATCAAGTTCCAGAGTTACGCTTCTATTTTTTATGATGAAGTCGACTTCAAGGCTTACATGACTGAATTTGTTACCGCCTATACTGAAGGCATTGAAGAAAAGATTCAGTTTCCGGTAGAGACTACCGCCTTTCTAGATATTCCAGACAAAACCTTTCATTTTAGGGGACTGCTTCCTGAAGTAAAAGAACAGATTCTGGACTTTCCGAAAGAAGTCCTACCTTATCGGCAATATCTAGCCTTACTGCGTTTAATGGGTACCGAACTCAAGGTCCTGGAAAAGCTTGATAATCTCGTCGAGTTGGCCGCAGAAGAGGTTGAAATGATGAGCTTCTTTCAAGATATCGAAACCAGAAGCGGGTATATCGACCGACTGAATCTATTGAAAAAGACATCTTGGGATCAGCAGGAGGCTTATACTGGATTAGGCAGAGACCTCAAGAGAATGCTTGGATGGAATGCTAAATCTGGAGGCTGGCTGCCCTTGGAGCGTTCGCCTATTTTTGCCCTGGCCAACAGCAAATTTTTTTCCAGGAACTCTGAACAATTTGTGAAAAAGGACGTAATCCAGGCAGTAAGGGCTTTGTATTATTCCCTTTTCTTCGTCCTTGCTACAGAAGACTACTATGCCAGAGTTCTATCGAGGCTCGTGGAAACGGGAATGAGTGTATTCCAGCTTTCTCCTCCTGAAATTACCTTTCAGCTTGACCATGAAATCCTCTTCAATGGCGAAGAAGGTGTTTTAATTGGCAGGGTTTTTAACCCCTCCTCCTATGTGAGCTTGAAGAATGTGCATTTATTATTGGAAAAAACTAATTTGCGCCGCTTGTTATTCTTTAGAGGAGATAATCTTCAAACTATTGCACTTCTAAAACCCAAGGAAGTTAAGTATGTCTTTTTTAGATTTTCAACCATAGGTATTGGGACCGATCATCCCCAATTGAAGGTGCGTTATAATCGGGATTTTGAGACGAAAATTCGAGTAATTCCCATTCCTGTTTTAAGAAAGGATGAATTTCTTTCCAAAGCACTCGATAAGGCGCAGGATTTCCAGGGTGATGTCCTGAATTCTTATACCCGACTTAAGAAAAAGCTTTTGAAATTCCAGGATCGGTTGGAAGGCGACAGGGTTACTTCCAGGGAGTGAAGCGTACAGCTTTCTCCTCAAAATCTTCTACAAATTTTGTGTTCATCATAAGTTCAGCGGTTTGATAATGCGAATGACCTATGGTCATATTGGTATTGAGATGGCAGTATTTACTCACTTTCAAAGCGGCCATACAGCGCATATTAAAAAGTAAGTTGAGTTTTTCTTTGCGATCATCTATTTCTTTGATTTTGAGTTGCATTTCCTCTTTTTTATTCAAGATCGCACGTAAGGGTTTTTGCTTCTCCGCCGGCAAGAGTTTGATGTTGTTAAAAAGATTTTCATGCTCTTGAATTCCACTTAAAACCTGGTTAAGCTCCTTATAAATTTCTTCAAGTTCCCGGCTAACCGATTCTAGCTTCGCGCGCACTAGCGGCTTGTCTCCAATGATGATTTTTGTGGCTACACCGAGTTTGGAGCCCAATTCTCTGCATTCAATTCCACCAGCGCCCAGGACTTCGCCCCCTACGATTTGCCCCTTTTTTCTGCCCATGGAAATGGAGGCATAGCAGGTGATTTTAGAATTAACGATGGAAGTATTTACCTGGAGTCTCCCGTGACATTCAACAATTCCGGATTCGATAAAGCTTGTGATCAACTCTCCGTTACACGA
>CAZIKF010000019.1:10257-67561 GCA_964539825.1 uncultured bacterium | reverse complement strand
TTCACTGGATTAGGAGCCACTGGAACTCCATAAATATCGAGCCCCGCGGACCCCTCCCAGCCCAGGACTTTCACTGCCAGTAGATCTCCCTTTTGGATGTTGTTAATGATGTTTAATTCCTTAAAGTCGATATTCCCGTCTTCATCAACTAGTAAATCCAGGGCGTTAGAAGTGTTGAATTTGTAGTCCAGATAGGCATTTTCTCCTTCGGTTACCGGGTCTCCAGCTACAATCAGTTCATTTCGGATCGGGTAGTCTTCCTGGTTGGCAAGGGTTACAAGCTCGTCAATCCTTTCTCGATCAATTCCGTGCAGGATCTTTTCATCCTCGAGGAGTTCCATGATTTCGCTAACGGTGAAAAAACGCCCTGGAAGCTGGGCGTCCATGGAGAGATAGGCGTCCATATGATTGGGTGTTATCCCAATACGAACATCCTTTTCCTTAGTGCTAATTTCTTTGAAGAACTTGAGAACTTCCCGCTTGTCATCACTTTTTTCAGTGTTCATATTTTAAAGATCGACTTATTATTTCGGCTCATCTTACTGGGGTAATCCCAACACCTTTAGTTGTGGGGTTTTCGGAAAAACAACTATTCTTGTATTCAATTTTAACACTCATGGAGACATGACCGATATTAAGAGTGGTATTGGGATGTGTAGTTCGGTGAACTTTGACACGGGAAATTGTGTGCGCATTGAAAAGGGCCAATAATCGTGTCTTTACTTCTTCCATCTCCCTGAGTTTAGATTCCAAATCCTTCTTCTTCTTCATGATCGCAAGAAGAGATTCTTTCTTTTCAGGTTCAAGGGTATCGATACGCTCGAAGAGAGCCTGGTACTGGTCCACAGCCTTTAAAATTACCTTATGTTCATTCTGAAAGGGTTCCATCTTAGCGGCTAGCTCCTCAAGTCTTTTTCTAACAATAGGCTTATCTCCTACCGTGACAGTGGTTGAGACACCAATTTTAGAACCCAGTTCCAAACACTCTATCCCACCAGTAGCAAAGAGCTCACCTGCCACAATGGACCCTTTTCCCTGAACTGCCTTGATCTGCCGATGGCATTCAATCTTTGAATTCACGATGGAGGACTCAATAAACATGTTTCCCCGGCACAAAACATCACCTGACTCAATGAAGGTCGTGATTAAGTCTCCGCCACACGTGATTTTGCCCCTTTCAGCACCCTTGATTCCCCCCTTGATAACGATGCTGCCGCCAGCCTCAAGGGTGGCTCCCTCCACAAGACCGGCTATGGTTATGTTTCCCTTGGCCTTAAGAACAAATCCTCCCAAAACACTGCCGGAGACCTTAATGGAGCCGTTGAAATCGATGTTACCCACGTTCAGGTCCACATCTCCAGCCACTTCATGGATGGCGGACACTGTGACCTTATGATTCTTTAAGTAAGCCTGGCCATCTTCGGCTGCATAGCATCTTTGTTCATCCTCGCTCAGTGTTACATGGGCTCCGGGTTGAAGAGATACATCAGGCAATGGTTCCGGCTCTAAAGTTTTGCCATAGACATCGGTTCCGGAAATCGCAGGGGTACCCTCAATTCTTTCCGCCAGAAGATCTCCCTGGTTTACATTGGAGATATTACCCAGGTCCTTGAAGTCCACCTTGCCGGTTTCGTCTTCGGAAAAAGACACCTGCCGATCCGTACGGAAGTGGTATTGAATGTAAGGCTCCTGGCCTTTCAAAATGGGTGTCCCTATAGCTATCACCACATCCCTGATTGGCCGCAATGTACGATTAACCTCATCGATTGCTTTTTGAATCTGACGCCGTTTTACGCCAACGATTATCCTCTCATCTTCGATCATTTCGAAAATTTCGCGAGGATCAAAGGAACGTGCGGATATAGATGGATTGATGCTAAGAAATGCCTTTATACCGTCTTCCGATATCCCAATGCTGATTTCCTGGGTGTCATTGTCGATAGTAAATCGGACTTTTTCAGCGTGCGCGCTATCCACTTCACACCCTTATTCTCACATATTGAGAGTCTTTTAAATCCCTGGGAATTCGTGTCATAGAAGGAGGGGATCCAGCATTATTACCGGTGTTCTATTCTAAGGTTATTATATACCCAAAATGAAGTCTTTTGCCCGATTTCTCGTTCAAACCCCAATCGCATAATTTCCTGGCCTTACTCGGATTCGCCGCTTGAATTTCAGGATGCTGAATCGCGCAAGAGAAAAATCCCCGTCACGCGAGAGTTTGATAGTCGATGCTTATTGTGGACGCAGGGATTGGATTGGTTAAGCTTGAATCTGCATCACTGGGGAATGATGGTCTGCTCACCAAAATAGGCTTGTTTTCGGGAAGTTAGAAGGTTTCTTATGTACAGATAGCGGGTCCACTCTTTTCTCAGTTCCGCGGTCCAGATTTTCTTTTGTTCTTCAGATTGAAAATCGCCCCCAGATTCTTGCAGAGTTTTGTAATTTGTATAGGTTATCCAGAGTTCTTCTCGAAGGGCGGATTCAGAAAACTGGTCGTAGGTTGAAAATTGCTCCGTGGGTACCATGTCAGCAAAGGCTTCTACCTGTGAGTATTCAGAATCGCGCATTTCATCCAAATCAAAAGCGCTCACACCAGGTGTAAAAGCGGATCGAATCCACGTAAGCACTTTGTCGGCAACCCAACTGCCAAGGATGCTAAAGGCAATGATGGCGATCGGGGCGAAGGGGCCGAGAAATGATCCGATGAATGCTCCCAGGAAAAACCCAATGGTGCTGCCGATGGTCTGGGCTCCAACCTGAGCCCAGTCAGCAGATTTCCAGCCTCCTGTGCCAAACTGATGACCTACCGAAGCCCCGGCAATCGCGCCGAGTACTTTGAAAGGTCCCGGCAGGAAAGAGGTAAGAGCCGCACCCAGCATCCCGCCGGTAAAGCTTCCAGCCGTACCGGTGTAGAATTCTTCCTGGGTCATGAACTGAAAAGCTTTCTTGTAATCGAGCCGGGTTATATCTCCATCTTGTTCAATGGCTTGTTGAATCAGGTTGTATCCCCCCGTGATGGCAACACTCATGGCGGCGAAAGAGAGGCCGCTTTTAATGAAGTTGGTAACGGGTTTGGCCTGGGACCTCTTTAGCTCGGACTTCAATTCACTCTGAACCTTTTCAACCTGTCCAAGCTTTTGCTGGAGTTTTGCCCGCGCGGCGGGGTCTTTGGCAGAACTAACCTGCTGCCTCAGGGAATCAATGCGAGCCTGGGAGCTGTTTAATGAAGTCTTTAAACCCTCCACTTGCTGGCCTTTAAGCTGAGAGCCCATCTTTCGGACGTCGGCCTTGGAAATTTCCTGACGTCCTCCTGGTGCGAATTTCCCCTTGTTGGCCCCGTCTGCGTAGCGGGTCACTTTGTAGAACTTTCCGTCATTCCAACGCTCTATCGCGGTAACTTTTCCATTGGCCGTTGATAGAACGCCGGTTTGAGGATTGGCTCTTCGAAGATGGCCGGGAATTTGGGAAGCATTATGAGTTGCGTTAAGGATATTGGCCGCATTGCCAGCTCCTAAGGCAACGCTTAGTTCTTCATCCCTGAGCGAGGTATTTTGATGCAGGTCGTTACGGCGGATACCATCGATTCGCTTGCGAACTCCCAATAGATTTTCCTGATTGGAGGAAAGGGAGCGATCAAGAACCCGCATCTGGTTCTGAATTTGAGAAATTCTCTCCTGGGAAGATCGGTCAACTTGATGATCGGGATGAATACTCCTCAGGGTCTCCATTTCAAGCTCTAGTTCGTATTTTTGATGCTCTCTCTTTCGTATACTTTCCTCAAAGTGTCTTTGCAGGGTCAACTGGGACAATAAGTCCGATTGGGCCTGGTCTCCGATGGCGAAAATGGAGGACGCAACCGGTTGGAGAACCAGGGCAAGAATAAGAAACCAGGACGTAATCTGATACATAACTCACCTCTACTACGTGTTGTAACTATAAATGTTTCTTGATTTTCCGGGCTTCAGCCATCAGAATCCCGCAGCATGCTTGATCAAATCTTTTTTCTAACCGTAATACTGGTATTCATAGGTGTCCTGACCAGTATCTGGCTTCAGCGTAGGCGTGACGATTGTCTGGCCAGTTTCGATGGATGCATTGTAAGTATCGAGTTCGTAGATGGGAGGATTGAGTCCGGGAGGCTACGTGTAGTCCATAACGGGTTGGAGCTTTTCTTTGACGCCCCTGTACCTGATGAAGGAGGTGAGGAATTCGAAAAGACGAGCCTTTTGGTTTTTCAGTCTGAGATTGCGACCATCAGAAAGGTCTGTCGAATGATACACCTTCTTGATGAAAAGGACTTTCGAGCCAGGCAGGATCGAGTAAAACGCTCCTGGCATCCTTCAACTGTGCAGCGATCCATTCGCAAGGGAAGAAATTTGCTCAATCTTATGGCAGACGCCTTTCATCAGAGTCTATCCCTATTTCTGGGAAGGCTTAAACAAGGTAAAGGCGCAGGTCTCGCGACCCAGCAAGATAAGTTGGAGAAGATCGGGGGCTCGATGATTACAATGGCCGCGAATTCCTATGAGCCTCTCCTGGAGCCATGGATTGGGCATCGGATCGTAGTAGAGGGTGGTGAATCCAGCTCAGAGTCGATAGTGGGTGTCCTTAAAGATTATACGGGTACGTGGATCGAGTTGCTCGATGCTAAGATTATTGATACGTTCATTTTGGAAACAAAGGAAAATACCCAGTCAAAAGGGGTCAACTTTTCCCTGGTTGCCGATGCGGCACCCCATGGCTCGACTCCCGATGATTCCACGATCCGGCTCTTCAATTCCAACCCCTGGGCCGCTCGGGTGATCAGTATTGAGTCTGGCGATTATGAAAAGGTGCTGGAGAGGAAGATTGAGTCGACTTCTGAAATCACCTTCGAGATGTCTTCACTCTTTCCTGACGGCGCCGTAGCTTCGTCTTCGACCTTTCAGGTTCATCTGGAAGCCATTCAAGAAGCCGACCTGTGTCTCCCAAGGTCCCAATTTACTGTCCGCCACGGAGCGGAGCCCTTGACCTGAGTTGGGGGCACGACTATACCGGAAGATCGACTTTTTCGACGTGAAACTCAAATCCATCTTCAGAATAGCTGCTGGCCCCTATGAGAATCTCAACCACATAGGGTGGGTGTAGAAAGACGGCTTTCTTCTGCTCCTTAGTAATATGAAGCCTGGGCTCAAAGGAAGCATTGTCTGAGTTTGAAATCGTTTTCAGATCTAGTAAAGCGGTCTTAACACAGTCCTGAAGCGTATTTGCGCAATGATCTACAAAGTTTCCACTCAGGATTTCTCCAATGATAGGAATGAACACTCTTGGCTCCATAAAATTAAGAGCTCCCGCGATTTTGTGCTGGGAGGGTAAATTCTGAATACAGCCAGTTACCGTATCTCGATTGGAGGCATTGAGGGCGAAGCGCATCACTCGATAGGTTTGAGATTTTGAAATCACTCTCTGTTCTGCTGAATATTTTTGCAGTCGTCCAGAGGTGAGCTGAGGTAGAAACGGTAGTAATTTTCGGTTTAGTACGCGAACGCTTTCCATTTCCTGGCGAATCTGATGGTTCAACAGCTTCTGCTCCATAGGGATGATACTTCCCTGCAGGGGATGAGGATTCCTTTTTTCAGACCGGGATCCGCGGGTGCCGGCATTGAGTAGTTCGGGATACTTTTCACACAGAACTGCCGCGACTCTACTAAAATCAAAGGGTTTAGCAAAAAAACCATCAACCTTATGGACCATACATTTCTTCAGGGTCCGTTTATCACTCAGGGCAGATAAAATAAAAATGGGGATACTTGAATTCAAGGACCTGATTTTTTTTAAGGTTGCAATTCCTTCCTGGTCAGGCATTTTAATGTCTAAAAAGATGCACGATAATTTGTCTTCATTCGCACTAAAAACCTCTTCAGTCTGCTTACCATCCAGGGCTTCTATGACCTGGCATCCCCTTTGTTTCAGGGCATTTCTTAGCAGTACCCGCACTACGGCATCACTATCTGCTACGAGAGCGACCTGGGGTCTGGGCTTTAGATCTTCCATTGAAATCGGTGGTGTCAAAGATTCTTGAACTAATGTCGGACTTCTGACAAGAAATCTTTACTAATCCACAAGAATTCATGAGTGGTCGGTGCGTTGATGAGTAGGGTGATCGGAATTAATTTTTTACACTTCGGGGTCTGCCGTCGTATTCTAGTAAAGCTTTTTTGGGAAGGACTTCTTCCTGGCAGGAATCATGCGGGATCGAAACGATTATTCGGCTTTTTTTTACGTCTTTCCAGCAGCGCTCATCCTGCTTGTTTTTCACATTTTCCCGGTAATTTACTCTTTCCTGCTCTCTATTTTTCGAGGCAGTCTCAAGAATCCGATGCGTCACTTTATCGGGATTGAGAATTATCTCGAGCTTGCCGCAGACATTGAGTTTTGGAAGGCCATGGTAAATACCGTGTATTTTGCTGTTGGTTCAGTTCCTGTAGGTATTTTTATTGCCCTTTTTGTTGCCCTCCTGCTCAACCAGAAACTCAAGGGTCTTGGGATCTATAGAACGATCTACTATTTGCCGGTAATTACCTCCATTGCAGCCGTAGCACTGGTTTGGAAATGGCTCTTTGAGAAGAATTCAGGGTTTTTTAACCAAATCCTGAAAATGGTAGGCATTACACCCTCTGGCTGGCTTCAGGAATCTAAAGGTATTTTTCAGGTGATGGTGGAATCTGTAGGGGGCTCATTACCTGATATTCTTCATGGCCCCAGCGTGGCCCTGTGCTGCATCATTGTTATGAGCGTGTGGAAGAGCCTCGGCTACAATGTAGTGATTTTTTTGGCAGGTCTTCAAAATATTCCCAGGCATCTTTATGAGGCAGCCGAAATCGATGGGGCAAGTAAATTTCAGCAATTTCGCAATGTGACCTGGCCTTTGCTTGGACCCACCACTTTCTTTGTTTTTATTATGTCTACAATTACCTCCTTTCAGGTCTTTGTACAGGTATTCATGATGACCCCTTTCGGAGGCCCCGAACGATCTACTTCCGTGGTAGTTTTCTACCTGTATGAAAAGGCCTTCAAGACTTTTGAATTTGGTTATGCCTCTGCCATGGCCTACGTACTGTTCATCATCATCTTCGGACTGACAATTCTGCAAAAGAAATTCGTAGGAGATAAGGTTCACTACGGGACTTGATAAGATGATTCAATCGCACGCTAAACAAAAGCTTTTCCATAAATCCATGGTCCATTTCGGTCTTATCACCGGTGGAATCCTCATGTGTTTCCCCTTTTTCTGGATGATTTTGACCTCGTTGAAGTCTCCATCGGAAGTTCTTGACGTTAATCACTGGTTTCCTCGAGAAAAGACCTATCTCAGTGCTCAAGCTGGCTCAGACCCTGTTCAGGTAGAGATCCTGGAAGAGGGGGTGAAAGTCAGGGTGAGAGAAATTCTCAGCGGCAAGATTCATCAGGTGGAGCCAGACCAAATTCAGAAAAAAACCTTCCTCTGGTCAAACTATGCGACGGCCTGGAACAAAGTGAAACCTTCTTTTTCACGCTACTTTGTCAATAGTGCGGTGATCGCAATCGTGACAACTTTCGGACAGGTTCTCACATCCATTTTGGCGGCCTACGCCTTCGTTTTTTTTCAATTTCCCTTCCGTAATCTCCTATTCATTGTCTTTCTTGCGACCATGATGGTCCCGCAGGAAATGATCTTGATTCCCAATTACCTGATATTGAGCGAGTTAGGCTGGATTGATACTTATATGGCTTTGATTATTCCCTGGCTTGCCGGCGTCTTTGGGATCTTTATGCTCCGGCAGTTTTTCATGCAGCTTCCCATGGAACTGTTTGATGCAGCTATGATCGATGGTTGTTCAAAGTTTGGATTTTTATTTAGAATTTTGATTCCCCTTTCAATTCCGCCAATACTCACCATTTCCATTTTTACCTTTTTGGGAAGTTGGAACAGCCTGTTGTGGCCATTGATTGTGACCAATTCCCAACATATGCGAACGATACAGGTGGGGATTTCTTATTTTTCACAGGCGGAGGGTACGGAATGGGAGTTGTTGATGGCCGCCTCCACCTTCTGCATTCTTCCCCTGATTATTTTCTACCTCTTTGCCCAAAGGTATTTTGTTCAGGGAGAAGCCGCTAGCGGATTGAAGGGATGAAGGAATGAGAAGAGAGAAGAGAGAAGAGCGAAGAGGATATGGGAGCTTTTCCCTGCTTTGGCTTCTCGTCCTATGTCTTTTCTTTACTGGCTGCCTTGGAGATCCTACCCGTGAGCTGACCGCTGATGGTAAGCGCAAGATTGTCTTCTGGCACGCCATGCCCGGGGCTCTTGGAGATACACTCACCTCACTTTTGAATGAATATAATTCTTCTCAGGACAAGTTCCATGTCCACGAAGAATTCATGGGTAGATATGACATCCTTGAGCAAAAGATCATTGCTTCAGTGATGGCTGGAAAGACACCTGATATAGCCCAGATGTATGAAGGTGTCACGATGCTGTTAACCCGCGATGAAGGGGAAGAATCTCTTCAGAATCTAAGCCCATATATAAAGGATTGGGATGGATTCACAGACCTCTTTGAAGTTCTTCAGCGCAACAGCACTTATGGAGATGGCAAGGTCTATTCGCTTCCCTTTAACAAGAGTTTCCCCGTCCTCATGTATAACAAAAGAGTTCTCTCACTGGTAGGCTGGGAGCGCCCGCCTAAAAGCTGGAATGAGCTTGCCGCCATATCAGCCCTGGTTCAGTCTAAGGTAGTATTTGATCCCGATAAGCGTAGACCGGTGCTTCGTTCACAGTCAGGTGACTCCAGAGATCCGGTTGGAGGATACGCATTTAGTATTGACCCCTGGCTCTTTGAAATCATGCTGCTGCAAAGCGGAGGTGCAATGACTAATAAAGAGGAAACCAAAGTGCTCTTTGACTCGGAGGTTTCTGTAGACTCCCTCATGTGGTTTGTGAACGCAATTTCAAAGGGTTGGGGATACCGCACCCAGGGTTACGATCATCAAAATGATTTTGGAGCCCAGAAAGTAGCCTTTATCATCACCAGTTCGGTTTCACAAAAATTCATGGCAAACAAGCTGAATTTCCCTTATGGGGTAGCAGCAGTCCCGGGCGGTGAAAAGCGGGATGTGTCCATCTTGTCGGGAACGAATGTTTGTCTGTTTAGCGGTATCGGAGAGGAGCGTTCAAGGGGTGCCTGGGATTTTATCAAGTGGTTCAATTCCCCGGAAATAACGGCGCGATGGGCAATGAATACGTTCTATGTTCCCACCCGGAGGGCTTCTTTAAAGCTGCCCAAAATGCAAAAATATATGCGCGAGGTAGAAGGGGGAAGGGCTGGGATTGAACAGTTGAAAATAGGGGACATGGAGCCCCGATCCAGTGCCTGGTACCGGTGCCGCATAATTTTACGCTCGGCGATGGAAAAGATAATTTCCATCGTGGAAAAGGGTGGAGAGACCTCCAAGATTCGAAAAATGGTTCAAGAGAACCTGTCTGATGCTGCCAAAAGGATGAACCGGGAACTGGCCAAATACAGCCTGTGAATTTTTTTCAATTGCTCCCTTTACAGTCTATGCGAAGGGTATCATCTTTACTATTCTTTTACCTTTTCAGTCTCTGCACGCAGGCGAATGATCAGACGGATATTGGTTCCGTCTTGAGGCTAGGGGTCAGTTACCAAAAAAAAGGGCAATGTGCTCATGCTATTAAGGAATTCAAGAGAGTCATTCGTTCCCGTCCCCAGTTCTACAGTGTTTACAATCGGATTGGCGCTTGCTTCGAGATTCTTGGATACCCGAAAATTGCTGAAAAGTATTTTCGAAAAACCCTGGAATACGATCCCAAAAATAGTTATTCAGCGCAGCGCCTTAAGACAATTTTGGAAGCTCGAAACAAGCTGAATCTTCCCGAGCTAAGACCGGATACAGAAATTGAGGAAGCCAGGGTCAAGGATCCGGAAATACGTTCCAGGATTTTTTTCAAGCGGGCTAAGATGATCTTCACCATGCTTGATAATGGGGCGGACCTGAGACCATATTCCAATGTGAATCTTGAAAGACTTTATTCAAGTCCTTCGGATCGAGAGGGATTCCTTGTAGTTCTAAAGGTTCCTGATGGAAGAGATGGAATCTTTTTTCTGAGTGTGGATGCCGGAGAGTTGGAACCCCTCTTTAAGGCACGAGGAGCAATAAGTTCTCCCGTTCGAAGCGTTAGTAAGAATGAGGTCTTTTTCCTTGAGAATTTCAAGGGAAAGACGATGCTTTTGTCCATTCCCTTTGATCTGGGCAAGGAAAACACCAGTCCACGCCAACATCTCCAAGACTTTCAGGAAATTAAAGAGTTTTTCTGGGATGAGGCCCGTGTAAGAATGATCCTTAGCGCAAGAAGAAGCCCTTCTGACTCAACCAAGATTTACTCATGGATACCGGGTAAAAAACCAGTGAAAGTATCTTTTGGCCCTGGAGATGATGCCGATCCCCAGGTTTCTCCGGACGGGCGATGGTTAGCTTTCGTTCGATTGTCTGGAGATAGCAAGGAATTGATGGTTCGTGACCTTAAATCCTCTACGGAGGTTCCTTTAACCTCCCTGAGCGCGAAACAGCTCAGTTTTTGTTGGTCTAGATTGACCAACCGGATCTACTTTTCTTCGTTAAAATCCGGACTTGAAGAATCGATCGTCTCCCAGCTTGGATGGGTGGATCCCTTAAAAAAGAGACCACAAATTCTTCAGGAACAGAATTTTCATTTTAAAAACCTGTTGGCTGGATTCAATGACGAGTATCTCTATTATCTGACCGATTATGATAATAATTATGAGATTTATCGCATCCATCTGGAGAGTTCAAGGGCGCAGCGTCTTACTATGTCTGAGCAAGATGAAACTCAGATTGGTTTATGGCACTGGTAAGGTTGGACTTTCCTCCCTTCGAATTAAATTCATACAAAAAATCATGTTTGATAACCAATTTTGTTCGACTTATTAAATTTTGAGGTCGAATTCTCGAAAGTATGGGGGATGAACATTAATCCCCGCTTACCAATGGGACGGGGCGCACGTGGTTTTCCGAACCCTGGAGGTCGGACTTGAGGCCATTTCGGTCACTTTATATCCGCTATACGCAAAGCGACCATAGGTCCCCCATCCATAAAGGCGGGGCTATTTCGTGGATATTGGGTTTGGGAGCCCTTGTTTCCCTGGTCGTCTTTTTCCAGGGTTGTGGTGGAGGCGGAGCCAGTACTGGCTCAGGTTTGGGGACTGCTTCGGGAGCACCCCAGGCGGTTCTTAGAATTTCCTTTGGGCAGGCTTTAAATCTCTCCAAGTCCAAAATTGTCTCAGACCTTGATCTTTCCACCTATCACCTTCAAAAGCCTGAGCCAGTGCAAGATTCAGCTTCCTTTTCCTGGAATGAGGTTCTCGGAGAAAATCCTGCTGCAAACAATGAGGAGCTAAGCAAGGATCTGGCTGCGAAATCGACGGCTTATTCCGTACTGCGAAAAGCTGTTTCAGGACTTAAGGATAAAATCTGTCAATTTCGGGTAACCATCACAGCTTCTGATCTATTTGTGCCGATAGTTGCCAATTTTCCGGATCAATGCCTGACTGGTGTTGCTCCTCCAGATTCAGGAGTAGTCCAGGTAGACGCAGGCTTGCTGCGGAAGGTAAGAGTTGAAGGAATTGGATTGGAGTTTGATGGAACACAGACAATCCTGGCGGCAGCGGAGGCAACCCTTGACCTGAGTCCATCGGTCACGACCAATATAGGTGGAGAGGCTTCCAGTGCACCCCTTGAGTTTGAAGAAGTGGATACAGTTGCGCCGGTGACAGCGATTTTTATCGCCGATGGAAGTACGGTGGAAGGGCCCCACCGTCAAGCCGTTGAAATCTCCCTGGACAATTTTGAATCTTTAACAATAACCTACCGGGTTTCTGAAAAGGATAAAACGACTTCAACCCTTTCCGCGGTTACTACTGGTTTTGTCACAGCAGCCGCACCCAAAACTATTTCTTTAAACGAAGAAGGCACCTATGTATTGGAATTTCAATCCAGGGATGGTGCGGGAAACCTTGAGTTATTAAATGAGCGTGAAGTAGCCGTAAATTTCAATACCAATCCCCCTCAGTCGGTAGTGGATTACTCCGGTCGTCCATCCAAAATGTTTGCCGGTGGATTCCTGGGGTTTTCGATTGAGATGCAGAATACTCAAACCGGGACGATCAGCTATACACTGGGCTCTGGTGCCGCGGTCACTACGAGGGCATTGAAAAACAAAGAAGTAGAACTTGTGAAGGTTGGGATACAGGGTGTTGTGCCGGCAGATCCCATTATATCCTTGAGCCATTCCGCCCAAATCCCAGGGAGTTCCGCCCAATTGAGTCCAAATCTTACCGCGATTGAACTCACGGATATTTCAGTGGATGGGCAGCTTAGAACAACTTTTGAAGGAGCATTCACTTCGGTGTTAACTTCTGGAGTGGTGGTTTTTTGTGACACAGACAGCAATTCCATCTACGCAAGTTCGCAATGCAATGATGCCGGAAAAAGAATTCTGTTGCTCACAGGGCCATTTTCTCCAGGTGTGGCAGATGAGTTTCCCTGTATTCAGATTATAGACGGAGTGGTGAAGGTTGTGGATGAAGGTCCGAGCGGCACATGCCAGAGTTGCACAACTTATGAAGGTCAAACCGGACTCACCTGTCCTTGAGGTTCCTTATGAAACGGTGTTTTGATATACTAATCTATCAAAAAATGGGGATTTGGATGTTTTTTTGTCTGATTTTTCTCTTTATCCCTTTTATTCAAGGCGCTGAGATACCTCAGGTTCTACAGTATCAGGGACGATTCCTGGATGCAGCAACTAACCGCCCGGTAGAGGGAGTGGTCACCAAACAAATGACCTTTTCCGTCCGAACCGTGGGGGCGACCGGGGCACCGGAAGAGGTTCAGTTTACGCATACCGCCAGCAGTGTTTCCATCCGTGATGGAGTCTTTAACGTAGAGATCCCTGTTCCTAACAGTGTCACATTTGATCAACCCTTTGGAATTGAAGTTGTAGTTCAGGGATCGGGTGGGGGAAACCTGGGATTTCAAAAATTTAGAACAGTTCCCTACGCGATTACTTCCAAGAATGCCTTATTTCTGGGGGGAAAGGCTGCTGACCAGTATTCACTGGCTTCACATACTCACACGACGGCGGGAGGAAAGAGTTTCACAATCGATGGAACCGGTAGCGGAATCACTCCAAATGAATCTCAGTTAGCCATCAAGAATGGGGATGGTGTCGAAATCTTTCAGATCACAGCCTCAGGAGACATAGATAAGGTCAATACGATTCGTGCCAGTGGAGCCATTGAAACGGAAGGAAGCTTCCGTGTCATAAATTCTGATAAGGAAAATGTCTTTGTTGCGGATCAAAGTGGTAATGTTACCGTGGGTGGGGATCTTGATGTTGCGGGTAGATCTGAAGTTGGCAGCCTGACGGTCAGTGGAACAGCGACGTTACAGCGTATGGTCCTACAGGGTCAACTGAGCTTCGGGGTGGGTGCCTCAATAGATGCCCAGCCATCCAGTACTTCCGGTAATATTCTTGGGCAGGCGCATTCCCTCGAAGATCACGCTAGTTCTGACTTTTTTACGAGACTTTCCTCCCTTGTTAGCGGCTCAGTGGTTACCGGTTCCTTTCACGTTCACAGTTTTTCAGCTTCTCAAATCACTTCCACTGCTATAGCGGATGGGGCCGTGGAGTCACTTGATATCCAAGACGGAACCATCGGGAATGTAGATATAGCAGCTAATGCCGAGATTGCTGATAGCAAGTTGGCTACTATAGTCACGAGCGGAAAAATAAGTTCAACCGCGCTTCCCGTTGAGGTCGCGCTTGAAAACCAGGATAATACCTTTGGAGCTGGATTTTCCGATACAAGCAAGTCAACCCTGCAGACACTCAATGAATTTGACAGGCTTCGTTCCAAAACCTTTCAAGTGACCTCTACAAATTCAGCAATCGGCAGTAATTTCGTCGAAATACGAGATTTGAATGGTCAATTTCGATGGACGCTCGATGGAGACGGAATTCTCAAGTTTATCCGCGTGGTTACCGGGCAGGGAGAGGTGGAGAGAATCAAGATACAAAACAATGGGACTAAGACGGAGATTTCACTCCGAGACGTAGTCTTCCAGGGTGATTCAGATATGATTTCCGGAGCAGTGATTCAAGACGGAACTATCTTAACAGAGGACCTTGCGGCGAAAGCGGTCGATGAAACGAAAATAGCCGACGGAGCGGTAGTAACCGCCAAAATTGAAGATGGAGCCGTCACCGATGTAAAAATTGCTGACGGTGCGGTGACCCAGGCTAAAATCCAGGATGGAGTAATCACCACCGACAAAATAGCTAATGACGCGATCACTACCACCGAAATAGCTGATGGAGCCATTACGAGTGACAAGCTTGCCAATGGTTCGGTCACCAGTGCCAAAATTAGTGATTTGAGCGTAAACTCAAATGTGCTTGCTACTGGTTCTGTAACCAGTCCTAAGATTGCCACCGGAGCAGTAACAGGGGATAAAGTGGATGACGGGGTGATCACTGGTGCTAAGATTGCTGACGGGGCCATCAACAATAACCACCTGGATAGCACTGTTCTAGAGAGTAGAGATATCCCCATGAGCATCTCTATATCCAACACCACCACGCCGCATATCACTCTGGCCTCGACGATTGCCAGTCCTCTCTTTTTGAAGATGGAGAGTACCGCTACCGGTCTTACGGGACCTGGCGTATTACTAACAAACCAGGGTAGCGGAAGTAATCTACAGCTACTTAGCCTAAATCTGGATGGCTCCATCTCTATGAGGTCAGCAGATTTTTCGCAGGCAGTAACCCTGGATCCCAAAGTTTTTGCGGTGATGCTGGGTGTCACCAGCGCCACCTCCAGTTGCCTGATGAAATCTGCTTATAATCAAGTTGACCCCAATGATGAGGCCAGCACCTACGGGAATGGGTTCTGCTTTTCAGATAAATCCTCTCTGGCGGATGTGAATTTCAATAATGCTTTGTTAACCTGCAGCCAGGAAGGGGCTGGTTTGTGTAGCATTTCTGAACTTCGACAGGCTTGTCAGGCAGGTGAAATTGGTGGCACCAATCCAATTTTATCCACTGATCTGACAGTGAGCACAACTATAGAAGCACTTACCTTTCAGAAGGTCGTAGGGTCGGGAACAGAGTGTGATGAAGCTGGCGAATCCGTGATTAGTTCATTACCAGTCACGAACACGGGAGATTATGCATGTTGCATCAATCCCTGAGCCGCCTGATCTTTGTACTTAGTATCTTACTCGCTAGCTCCTTTGGAGAAGTTCCTCGCGTACTGATTTACCAGGGGAGACTTCTAGATCACAGCACACTCAGACCTCCTGAAGGTGACCTGGGTCAAACACTAGATTTCAGGGTCTTTTTACGCAGTGTAGCCGCGCCTTCACTTAGCGTTCCTCCCTTACTCAACCAGATTCACCGTGGAGTGAAAGTGCAAGATGGCTTGTTTACGCTATTCATTGATGTTTCTACAGGTGCTCAGACTCCGCTTACTTTTGATGAACCATATTTTCTTGAAATCTTAATAGGGGATTCCAATAATGGTGGTAAGGTTGGACAGCAGGTGTTTCACTCCTTTCCTTATGCATTTGGCTCTGAAAATACCCTCGGATTCAATTCTCTTGAACCGGAATCCTTTACCACAATTGGGCATCCTCTGACTCGTCTTGAAGCGGGCTCCTTTCTCATCGATGGATCCGCGGAAACCAAAGCAAATGCTGACCAGCTAACTTTACGAAATGATAGTTCAGGCACCGATACGGTCGTGTTCAGAGTTGATGAGGACGGCAGGCTTCAAAGTGTTCGAAACATATCCGTAACCTCAACTGTTGAAAGTGGAGCGGCTTTGGATGTTCGAAGAACAAACTCCACTGAAACCGAGGTGTCAGTGGTGAAATTATCGAGCTCTGGAGATTTAATCGCGATGGACCCTGAGTTTCCAGGACGTCTATCGGTTGGAAAAACCTTAAATATATCAGGTTCACTATCCGTACCGGACTCACTCCCCTCAGCCGTACAGGCGACTCATACTGTTGTGATCAACGGAGATCTGGTCTTGACCGAACTGCTTCAGTTTACCTCTGGATCTACAATTTCAGTTCTGGGCAGTACGAATCCCCTGGGAGCGGCCCATCTTCTTGAGGAGCATCTTGTAACGGAAACATCTACCACTCTAAGTAAATTTCAAACTTTGGTCTCCAATGAACTCATAGACTCTTCTCTCCATAGCCATCTATTGGTTAATGGTGAAATAGATCAGTTCAATAATGAAGCGATTGACGGGGATCATATAGCTGATGGAACCCTTAAAAATGAAGATTTTCAGAGCACTGATGCGGGAGAGTTAATTGAGGACTCTAAACTAGCTACCCTATCAACACCGGGAGTAATCGCACTCTCAGCGGTGCCAGCCCAGGCCGTCAGGACGGACCTCGATAATGACCTCACCAGAGTTTTTCCACAAACCCTGGTGAATTTCGATAGGCTCAAGAGCAAAACCTTCACCATCTCTTCTACCCGCAGCGATACAAACGTGAATGCTTTCCCACTTCTTGAATTCTCGGATGGAGATGGAAATGCCTTTGGGTACAATATTTTGTCCAACGGTGATTTAACCTATTTTTCAAACAAGTCCAATCCGGTTGCTACTTTTGGTTTCATCAATGCCGCTAATAAGGATGATGATCTTCAATTGCGCTCTCAAAACCTTGAATTCACAGACCTTGACGGAGGAACCAGCTTAAGCTTTTTTAATGGCACCATGATTCAGGACGGGACTATTCAGGGTGCTGACCTAAGTGCTGGGGCTGTAGATCAGAATTTGTTAAAAGACTTTGATGACACGGATCCGAACTCGGGGGTTGGTACTCTCAATATTGCGACTGGAGCAGTTGGAACTTCCCAGATGTTTGGAAGTTTGACTTCAAGAGTATTCTCCAGTGTCGGCTCACCCAACGGCGCGGCCATGACTTCCGGCAAAATTGAGGCTGGAACCATGCAGTCAGCTGCTTTCGCGTCCTCTTCTGTGATTACGACGGACCTTGCTGACGCGGCGGTGGCATTTGATGACTTTGCATCAGGTTCAGTAGCGGAGGAAGACCTGGTGGATAGAGCGGTCACAAATGATAAGCTATTTAGCGGTCTGAGTACCTCCGACCTACTTCAAAATGATGACTTCGCAGATGCCACACTGAGTGCATTACAATTCAGCACAGCAACAGCAACAGGTTCTCTGATTGAAAATGATCAACTTTCGGTAACGGTGCTCTCCAGCCGTACTGTCCCTATGAAGATAACCACGGCGGTCACGGAGATGTTGGTTTTACGAAATACCAACGCAGTTAGTCCCATGACCTTTCTTGAATTGGACGTCGTTAATTTCAATAGCGCAAATGACTATCGCAGTGCCTTGGAAATCAAAGACTCAAACTCAGAACGAGTAAATAGTTTGAATAACAATGGCACAATCTCCATGAGCATCTCAACAGGGAACCTGGTTCCTGTGACCCTGGAGACTCCTTTGATGGCGTCCTGGTTTCGTACGGGAGATGTCCAGGGGAATTGCGGTGTCAAAGATTCCAAAACTGAGCCTCTTGTAGGATCAGGTGCAGACTTGCGTTCAGATTGTATCTCAAAGGTAGCCAACCATGGATTGGTACCATTAGCATTCTTTGATGCTTTGTCAGTATGTCAGAGTGATGGATATCAGCTCTGTGATGTGAATCAGGTAGCCATGTCCTGTTCCCAGGGGAAACTTACCACCGGGGAATCATTGCTGCTTCGAGATATGGGCGGAACCAATACCGCCGTGACTTTTCGTGTTTTGGACGGGACCTGTAACTCATCGGATGATTACGACTTTGTATCTGTGAACGCGACTAGCGCGACCACGGGCTTTCGCTGCTGTCTTAAGTAATTTCAATCCACTCTGATACGGATTGCATTTGATCTCCTCTTTTCGTATGTTGCCGATAGGAACTCTTGCTATTAGAGACTGCCCGGGAGAGTTCAATAGGAAGTGAATGTGATGAAACTAAGAAATATTTTTGTTTTATGGCTCGGATTTCTGGTAGGCAGTAGCTTATTGGAGGCTGGTGTAAAGACTATATTGGTTACCGGAAACACAGCTAGCTACCTGGAGCCCTGTGGCTGTGTGGAAGGGATGCTGGGAGGAATTTCCAGACGACCTCAAGCAATTGTAGACGAAAAGGATTTTCTGCTGCTTGATAGCGGTAATTTTATAGATATAAAACATAAGCTTGATGAAACAAGAAATCTTCATTATGCCCAATCCTTCCTAAAGCTTGGCTACGATGCTGTCGGACTATCAAGCAAGGAAGCGCAGAAAGCTACCACCTTTCTTAAGAATCTCCCTGGCAAGGAGCTTTTCGTAGCTACAAATTTGATGTCCTCCCAAGATGGCTCCTTCCCATTTCAAAGACACAAGGAAATAAATGGATTTCAGGTACTCTCCCTGGTGTCACCGTCTATTCAAGTGCATTCTGACTTCAAGGTTGTTCCTCCGCTTGAGGCATTAAAACCCTATAGGAAGACTAAAAATTTGATTCTTCTATCGGGATTGAAGCCCGATGAGCTCGATCCAATCATCAAATCGTTGAAGTCCAAGTTACGCCTGGTTATAGCAAATCAATCTCATGGTGAATTTGAGTGGATAAGGGGAGTTCCCGTAATTTATCCCGGGGAAAAGGGGAAGATGGTCAAGAAATTTGACCTTGCTGCGAAAAAGTATACTTCCCTGGCGGTGTTGGATTCCTATGAGGAGAATAAGGAGATCAAGTCCATTGTTGATTCATTTTATAAGGCTGTGGAAGAGGACCCCGAGCTGCAAAAGGGTTTTTCGAAGCTATTTGAGTCGGACCCCATGGAACAATTGGTTTCCGAGGGAAAAAACCGATTTGTGGGCTCAGAAAACTGCAAGAGCTGCCATAAAGCTGAGTACGATCAGCACAAGAGCACTTCTCACTCACACGCCTTCGATGTTCTTCTCCAAAAGAAGCGTGATTTTGTACCCGCTTGTGTGAAGTGCCATTCCATAGGATTTGGATATGAGTCCGGTTATAAGATATCCACCCGCCTAAAGCAGCTCCAAAACGTAGGATGTGAATCCTGTCACGGAGCTGGTTACAACCATGTTAGAAACCCGAGTAAGAAGAATATTTCCCTGGAAGTTCCTAAAAGTCGCTGCATGCAGTGCCATGACTCGGAAAATTCCCCCTATTTTCAGTATGCCGCCTTCAAACCCATGGTAGACCACAGTACTCCAGCACCATCTAATGCGCCAAGTGTGCCGATCCAAAAGAGCTCCACGGTGGTCATGGATTTATATGTTATGAGCGAGTGTCCTTTTGGTTTAAAGGCCGAAAACAAACTTCTCCCCCTGGTTCAAAAATATTCCGATCGAGTGCAGTTGAATTTGAGATTTATCGCTACGGATGTAGAGGGTAAAGTAAAGGAGATGCAGGGGAAACAAGCGAAAAAAGAGAAGGTCATTTCCAAGGAGAGTGAGAGTTCCGAGCCTGGCTGCAAGGCGGATTTTGAACTGGATCCTGATGCGAAGTTCCAATCTTTGCATGGAAAGTCTGAAGTAGATGAAGATATACGCCAGGTTGTAATCTCAAAACTTTTTCCAGATTCTTTCTTTGCCTATGTTTTGGAGCGCAACAAGAATGTGTACGGAGACTGGCGGGCTCCAGCTCTGAAATTGGGTTTAAAAATAGACCAGGTAGAAGCCGCAATAAAGGATGGTCGGGGCGATACCTGGTTTCGTGAAAACATAGCCCATGGAAATGACAAGGGAATCTCCGCCTCACCCACACTAAGGGTTAATGGTTCCCCCTACGCATTACCCTTTGATACATCTCCCCTGGAGTTTCAAATTTGTGATGCTATGGAAGGAGCCTCCGAAAACTGCATCAATGTGGCAGCTTGCTCAAATGATGCCCACTGCGTTAAGGAGGGTAAGAACGGGTTTTGTAAATCTCCAGGTACGAGGGATGCGGTGTGTGAGTTTAAGGAGCCTGTAGCGGTCCAGTTGACAATGATTGTTGACGAGGACTGTGGCCTCTGCGAGAGCGGCAGGTTTTTACAGAATCTATTCCAGCTTTACCCTAAGCTAGAAGTGGAGACTATCTCAAGCGAATCTGCTAAGGCAAAGAAGATCCTGGAACAGATTAAGGTCAGTCGATTCCCCCTTTTCGTCTTCCAGGGATCGGATTTTAAGAAATCACCAAGGACCAAGAGGTTGGAGCGCTATCTGGCGGTCTCTGGAGGGGTATACTTCATCAATCCCCTGGTGAATGAGGTTGCCAGCCTGGATTCAGCCCCCAACTTGAAGAGTTTAAAAATCTATACCAATCCTTATGCACAGACGATAGGGGTGCAGAAAGACGCCCTTGAGATCATTCGAAAAGCAGAAGAAACTCTTAAAATGGCGGTAGACTTTCAGGTAGTGCCCCTGGTGTCACAAGTTCAGACCAATCTTGAAGATCCCAAGGTTAGAGACCAGGCATTTATGGTCATGTATAACGATGGGGCAGGACGTTCCATGCCCATCTACCTTCAATCTCGCAACGGAAAGAAAGAGATCCTGGAGGCTCTGACTCAACTTTGTACTGCTCGTCATGCCGAGTCAACGAAAACACGGGCATACCTGAAGCATGTTTCCACTGTGGTTTCAGAATCTCTCGCTAAGGCTCGATCTCAGGAAGACCTTTCCAAAGCAATACAAGCATTGGATGGAGATGGCCTGCGTAGCGCAGGTTTTCAGGCCGCCGGGATTGAACAGGGTCTTCAGAAGAAGATCTCCGAATGTGTGGGGGGACCCGAGGGGGCCAGGGAACTGCTGATGAGTCTGATTGATCTTGCCCAAAAGCAGGTGGTGGCCGCGCCGACTTTGCTCATCAATGACTACTACGTGGTCCGAGGCGCGAGCAAAAGACTTATGGATTCACTGCCCAAGCTCCTTGAGACCAATCAGCCTCCTGACGAGACTATCTACGGACTACCTTAGGTAGCCCGTGCTCTTTTGCGAGAGCAAGAATCAATAGAATCATTGGAATCAATGGGAGCAATGGAATGGATTCGCCATACTTATTCCAATGATTCAATTGTTCCTTTGTTTCCTGGAGATCAAAAGATCTCATGAATCCTTAGATTGCTCTTATCTGGGTATTCACCATGTAAATTAGATCCTGGGTGATCACCAGTCTCGCGTCAAAGGGGTCGCGGCTCTCCAGGGTGATCTGCAAGGTGATACGCGGAAATAGCGCGGGCGTACGGGCAGCGTCGGTTTCGTCCGCATATTCAGGATTCGGATTGGAGCTGAAAATGAAAAAAACGAAGCGGTGAACGTCAGGAACTGTGATTCGCCTTGATCTTCCGGCGGAGAAATCAGGGTTATTAAAGGTATTTGCGGCCGGATCATAAGAATAGGTACCTTCCTCGGCTGTTATGGAGAGGGTTGTCGTGAAGGTATTGATTCCACGGTTTCCGTCAAAAACATTTCTTGGGGGTATGTCTGCGGCAATCGGGAAAGAAAAGGTATAGCGAGTGGCCACTCCCATCTGGGCTACACTAAGATCTGGAGCCACTTGATAAGGACTTACAGTGATAAATTGCAAGATGGTCCCTTCGTGGACTCCGGCTTCAAAAGTAACGGGTTCGGTGCTGTCTTTAGAAAAGGGTAGATAGAAGGTGAGATCATAATCAGAAGCCTCGGCATCCCAGGGGCTAATTTCATCAAAAGCATTGGGTCCGGTATAGGAAGGATAGGAGGTCTTATCTAACGCGGTTTGAAGAAATTTCATCCCTGTTCTGGCCCGGGCAATCGTGTGGGTCCTCCAGGTCCCTTTTGCCGCCGCCTGGTTGCCCTTAAGAAAAAAAGTACCCAGCCCCACCATAAATATAGTGAGAATTGCAGACGCAATGAGCAATTCCGTGAGTGTGAATCCGCGTATGAAGGCTTTGAGACGAAAAGACATTATTTGGATGGCCCTGGCTGGGAAAGATGTTCTTTGATTAGTACCCCTTTACAATTATTACAATTATACTGTGAAAAAAGCGGTTTACCACTTATGAGAGTATAATTAGGTTTAAATGAAAAGAGATAATGGATTTACTCTAACGGAAGTTTTGGTTGCCCTTGCCGTTTTGGCATTTGCTCTGGTTCCCCTGATGGGCGTCATGTGGAGCGGAGTTCGCAAGACTGATATCTCCAATAGTTACTCCAATGCATCCAATGTAGGGGCTAGTATTTTGGAGTTCCTTCTCAATGATTCGGTGAGATTTCAAGACCTTGATTTTTCCAACCCGCTGGCCAACCCACTACGGGATGCAGACGCAAGTCGGGAATCTGCAGGATTCACAACGGCCACAATCGGTAGAAATGACTTTTTAGGGAACTACTGCGCTCAGACTGCCCCGCCGGCGACCTGTCAAAGTGTCATGTCCAAAGCGAGGTATTTTAAGATAGGCAGAGAAAATTATTACACGGATCTCTACATTGGTGCCTACCATGTAGGTGTTCCCGGGTCCGCGGGAAGGACCACATGGGTTTCACATGGATATCTGGAAAACCCATCTATTGATTATGAGCAGGTTCCCAATAAACCTCATCATCTCTACGATACGCTAAGCCTGAGCTCTGCCGTTACTTATCTCAGGTCAGATTCCTTTGCCAATATTCCAGTAGAGGGAAACGGAGATTACACGGCATATAGCCCCTACTATCAGCCCCAATGGGCGATTGATCCGGGACTTCACGATAGACGAACCAAGAGCGATGAAGAAATTTCCATCCCCCTCGATAATGCCAATATTCCGTTTAATTACCTCGGTGCAAACGCAAGCAATGCCCAGTACGCGAACTTCGCCAAGATTCAGCTCTTTATTCGCTGGGGATGGCAAAATGCCTTTGAAACTGCGGGGACGGATTGGACTCAGGCAGCCCAGCGATCTCGTGTGGATGAAAGGGGTGGAGCAAAAATGATTCAGCTAGTCACCTTTAAAGGTAGGTTCCAATGAATACCCGTCGAGGTATGGCAATTCCAATGGTCTTTGCCTTTATCGGGATTCTTAGCATCACTGTCATCATGCTGCTGCGATCCGACAAGCAGGATAGACCTGTCATTTTTCATAATCTCAAGCACTTGCAAATGAAATACGTGGCCAAGGGCGCGCTGCAGCACGCACGTCTAAAAATGAGGTTGTTGTCCACCGAAGCCTATGATGCCGCTGCTTATGCCATTGGAAAAAATCCTTTTTTTGATCATTCCGCCGGCTATGCGGACTTCCCTGGAAATTGGACACAGGTATATACCGGCGTCACTGATAATTCATCCAGGGGGATAGGATCCATTGTCACCAATCCAGGACCCGCTTTCATCGCAGGTTCAATGGTTAGTATAGATCCACTGAATAGAGATGCGGTTGAAGATACTGATTTTGATAATAATAATGATATTTGGACCAATGGCGACGTGCCCGGAGGCAATCCCCGACTGGAAGATTTATTCAAAGTAAATATCGCGCCTGCCAGCGCGGCAAGGTTTCGTACCAATCTTCATTTAGTACGGTTCTATGAAGACATCTCAACCCTGGATCCTTTTGCAGGAGCCCTGCCGACCCTATATGAGGCCATTGATTTGTCCCAGTGGATCAACCAGGGGAATGTGGTAAACGGAGCCAGTCCTGTACCCTCTCCGCCTACAAACACAGGAGTGTTTCCCAATTCACAGGCCGCGATTCAGATTGTATCGGGAGCCATAGATCCAGTTACGGGTGTACCGGATATGTTCACAGCTTCTTATTTTGTGGATGAAATGAAGGTTCTCTCTACAAGAGACGCGAATTTATATGGGCAGGAGGCCGTATCGGTATCGGTACAGGTCAATGCTGTAAGCCAGGGTACGGTGACCGCCACTTCTGATCAAACGGACCTGTCAGTAACTCGGTTTTCAGGAGTCGCGGGTACCCTCACGGAACAATCGGTCTTCAAGGTTTCTCGTACTCTAAACTAGGAAAGATAAATCTTGGAAGATCTCTTCAGTGTCATAAAGCCAGGGTTTCAGGCAGTTGAGCTATATGTGATCAAACGGCTTGCAGGTGCGTTTCTGCCGGCCTTTTTTATAGCGGGAGGTATCGCGACTTTTATCCCCCGTCATACGATCATTCGTTTCCTGGCCCGAGGGGTTAGTCCCCTGGTAAGTTATCCTATTTCCCTGGTTGCGGGTGGGGTTCTATCGGTCTGCGCCTGCGGAATCCTGCCATTATTTCAAACCATTTATCAACGCGGGGCGGGGATAGGACCCGCGATAACCTTTTTATATGCGGGACCCGCTATCAATGTAATCGCGATTTTGTTCACCTTTCAGCTGCTTGGTTCTTCGCTGGGGTTTGCCAGGCTCCTTTTTGTGCCGGTGATCGCCCTGGGGTTAGGTTTTTTTCTCTCCCGGGTTTTCGCTGATTTTGAAGACCGCAGAGAGGGGCAGGCGGAGATGGCCCTCGTAGGTGGCGAGAAGAGTAGTATTCTTTCTCGTACCATGCTGTTTATTTTTCTCATGGGAATGGTAATCACCCTACCCCTGGAGCAAATTTCCTGGGAGGTAAAGGGGCCGCTCAACCTGGTTTTTCTGCTGGTGGTCGTAGGCATAGCAACTACCCAGTTGAGTCGTTTAGAGCGCATTAATTGGCTCGATAAATCTTTTTTCCTTCTCAAAAATATCGTTCCTAAACTGATTCTGGGAGTTTTTATCGTGGGACTTTTAGAGCCTCATGCACGGGTACTCATGGTGGATCGGTTAATGGATAACGGTTTTGTGGCTTGTTTGCTGGCTTCCGTAATCGGAGGAATCCTCTACCTGGGAACGATCCTGGGCGTGATCGCTGTAAAGGGATTGACTACCATGGGTATGCCTGATGGTCCTGCCCTGGCCCTTTTACTCTCCGGACCTACCATCGCTCTTCCTTCCGTTTTCGTGATCACAAGCATTTGCGGTTTTCGAATTTCAGCAGCCTTTTGTACCCTGGTTATTCTGACCTCCGCGGTCTGTGGATATTTCTTTGCCGGAGGCTGGATCTCTTGATCCTCGCGAGGAGCATGATGAGGAAATTGGGAGCCATGGTTCTGTTTCTTTCCCAGTCGATTAGTTGTGATTTGAACCATGATTGGTCCCTGGTGTCCCAGGTGACAAAAAGTGAAATTAAGCCCTACGCATTCCAGAAAATTCTCCAGGAGGCGGTAAAGAGGGATCAAATTCGCGTACTCCTTCTTTCCGTCAGGGATCTTTATCGCAAAAAAGGAAAGCAAGGGGGGGGCTCAGTAAGCCGCTTATCAGCGACCACACAGGAGACGATCGGGCTCGGGGAAAGTCTTTCGCGAGGTGGTAGTAAGCCTGACTCAGAGGTTCCATCAGTGAGATATATACCGGCTTCCGAGCAACGAGAAGATTTGGATCTTTATGATCCAGGGGTACTTAAGAAACTGGGTAGAAAAATGGGTGTGAATGACTTTCTCAGGGTAAAGCTGACCCGCTACAGTATCGTGGAGCAGAGCTTTGAAGATAGATACGAGCGCAACCAGGGTTTAAAAAAAGTGACTCGCTATCATGATGTTGAGTTTTCATGGGCTTTAATTGGGGTGGACGGGACCTACAAGGATTTTCGGGACGTCAAGGAAAGGCTGCAGGAGAGTCGAATTTTTCAACAGGGAATCCATGGGCAAACAACGCCGGTTGCCTTCCAGGGCTGGGATATAGAGAGTTCATCCTGGAAGGATGATACTTACTTCCTTGGCCTTGATTCTCTGAGCAGTATTGGCGCGGTTCTCTGGGAGCATTCCAAGTTTTGAAACGAAAATCAGCGTATTTGGTTCCACTGCTTCTGATGCTTGCCATCTTCACGGTAAGTCATCAGCCCGGGGAAAGCATTGATCTGCCCGACATCGACTGGATTGATAAGATCCTGCACGCAGTAGCCTTTGGATTCCTGAGCCTTTCTTTCTACTTCGCTTTCAGCGCTAATGGTATTTCTCAAGCGGTGCTGTTTTCCTTTTTAAGCAGTTCGATCTACGGGATTCTGGACGAAACACATCAACTATTTGTGCCTGGACGGAGCTTTGAACTTCTAGATTGGGTCGCAGATATGACCGGTGCTTTGCTCTTTTTAGCAATCCTTCTGGTATTAAAAAAGATCCTTCTACGAACAGCTTAGGTACTCCAAACTTTCCCAGGAAGTTCATGAATTCTTCCTCACAGTCGATACAAAAACTGTCTCATGAGACTATTTTTTGTAGGAATAATTCCGTGCTTCCAATATTGGAAGCGCTTTTGCCTTGTTTTATTCTTAATTCCCCAATTAAGAGCGGTCAATCCATTTCGCGATGTGCGTGAGGACCATTTTGCCTATGAAGCGATACAGCGTCTGGCTGAACTAGGGCTCATGCCGGGGTACCCAGAGGGTGTATTTAAGGGCCGCAGGTTTCTTACCCGCTATGAATTTGCTGTTGTGGCCGCAAAAATCATAGCCAGGGTAGATGCTTTGAAAATTCAGCCCCCGCCTTCTGATCTGACGCCAGAGATGCAAATCCTTGCCGCAAGGCTATCAGCAGAGTTTCGCGAGGAACTCGATAAGCTTGGGGTGAGATTGGATACAATGGAAATCAAAGTGGCTGACGCGGAAGAGAAGGCCTCCGCATTGGAAGAAGCCCTGTCAAACGTACAAATTCGAGGTTTTTATTCCGCGGGACAAACCTATGTCCTTCGTAAGAATGAGAGAACGGAGTTTGCTGAGCCCGGACTTCATCAGATGAACCAGGATATTTTTCTGCGTTTCATCGGAAATCCGAAGCTTGAGCTCGGCGGGTTTGCCAAGACTGTAGAAGCCTTTCTGGAAATGCACGGAAATCTCTCGGGAGTGGCTTCAAGAAGAGTTGCTTACTCTTTTTCCGATCAACCTGTATCAGGGGATAATATCGATGACTTCGTTACCGGGATTGATGACGATCGCAAGGTGGTTGCGTCTAAGGCTCACTTCAAATCCCGGGGACCCTTGATGAATTTACGCCTGTTCAAGGGAGAGCAGTTCACAGATCTTCGCGATCCAGCATCTCTGCTCACTGCTAGATCCTGGAGAGTGAGTCCCTCCTCGGGTTTGTTTTCTGGTGTCGAGGCTGACGGGAAGCGGGGAAAGTGGACTTACTTCACATCAACTCTTAAGAGAATTCGGGAGGTGTCTAGTGAAGGGCGTAATGAATTGAATCTATTTGAAGAATTCGAGAAAACCAAAGATTTCGAGGATGATGTATTTAGTTTCCGGCTTACCTATGAGCCCTTGAATCTCGAACTTTCGGGAGTAAAGCATCAGCTTCAGTTTGGCGGTACCTTCCTCGAGCATGCATTCAATTACAGTACCCGCGATGATTTTAACCGGGTGATTGGATGGGACGGACGATATAGCTATAGGGGTAAGGGCACTTTCGATTTGACCTTGAACCAGATGCTTTCCGAAGGTAGAACCGATGTACAGGGTCGTGGATTTAAGGGGGATGCGCAGTTTGAGCGGGGGAACCTCTTCTTAGCCTTTAAGGGTTATGATTTCGACCCGGATTTCAAAAGTTCCGTCTCCGCATTCCAGTATGTTGATACCGAAAGGGGGCGTAACTATGGGAGGGGGTCGACAACCGGTGAAAAGTTCCTGCGTTTGATTGGTAAATACACCCTGGATGAGGGTGAACTTGCCATTGTAAAAAAACTCTCAATGACCGCCACCGGGCAGGTGAAATGGTGGGAAAAACTACCGGGTAGTGAAAACCAGCCCTGGTATGGACGTGAAGGAGTTAAGTTATCCTTGCTTACGGTTGCTGATTTTCAAGGACATACCACTGACCCTGATAACGCGGCCACGGCTCACCCCTTTCAGGTACAGCTCCAAAATCAGCTCAAAAAGGATGCCCGTGATGATGAAGAGGGTGCGGCAACCCATACTCTTCAGTTTGGTATGAGGCTGCTTCCTTTTGCCGGGATTACGGGCCAGCTTCAATTTGCGAGTGATTTTGACAACATTGTGGATGGACAGCACTTCACCAGGAATCAATCGACACTTCAAATTAGCGGCCATGTCCATCCTCATGCCTTTGTGTCCGGAAAAATTCTAGACCGCACCGACTGGGGTGGACGTGCCAATGAAGTGGATGTGGATATCCTAGACTTTGAGACCAAAATCGATGTTCGCGATAACGTGGCAATAAAAGAATTCTTTCGGCGCCAAAAGGTCTTTCAAAGGGCCGCTGGACTTGAGGATACCGTTACGGACTTCTGGGTCACTGAACTCAACGTTAACTTCTCTTCCCATTTGGAAGCCAGGGCTAGCTATGCCTGGCAGGAAGAGCAGCATAGCCTGAGCCGTGAAAGAGATTTTTGGAATTGGTTCGGAGAGATTACTTACGAACCAAACTCAAGCACAGAAGTGGCGCTAAGCTATGGGCAAAACTTTAGAGATCGATTCGATTTTCTCTCCACCAGACAAGAAATTGGACTCAAAGCACAAATGTCTTTTTAGGTTGAGACGAGAACTGATGCTCAGGCATCCAATAGAGCTGTAATGAGCACCGCCTGATCGCAGATCCTTCGTTGAAGGTAGATCAACTACCTCCTCCTCACGATCTACGACCATGCAATACTCCTTACAACTCTATTGAATACCCCGCATCAGCCCTCGTCTCAATGTTTTTTTTGGGACTCTGAATCTCTTGTTACTTTGCTGAAACAACCAATTGCGGCTAGATTTCTTGATCCCGGATCAGGGGGATGATGCGATGGAAGGAAAACCTTTAACAATTCCTGTCATCTTCGTGCTCGACACGGAGATCCACTATTCCGCCCTCACGGCGGAGCTTGCTTCATTCTGGCTCCTTGGAATCTTTGATTCCTTGGAGTAGACTACAAAAACCTTATGATCATTCGTTTTTTTATCCTTCTTTTTGCCCTGCTTCTTTTGGGTTTTGGCTGCACACAGAAGAAAGATTCCCTGCATGAATTTGGTGTGGCTCAATCCTTGATCGGTACCGATAAGGTCGTCTTTTCCTACCGGGATTCGCGCTATGATGATCGAGGCACGGGAAAATATGTTTACCCCCTTTCTCTACGTCAGCGCGACGGGATTTTTGACCTGACTCATTTTCAGGTACGTCACCTGGGAAAGCTCATTGAGCTTTCCGTTGGTTTTCGGGCTCCCATTGAGCAGGAAGACCTTGAGCTTATTGCCCAGGACGACGCTCAGGGCAAGACCAACCAGTCAGGCTGGTTTTTTCAGTACCTGGATATTTATGTGGATACGAATAGGAAGGAAGGGTCAGGCAACACCTTTTCACTGCCCGGAAGAAATATAGAATTTAACCGTGATGAAGGATGGGAGAAGGTCATAGTGCTCTCTCCCGGGCCCCAAAGAGAGGTTCGCGGATATCTCTCCGCCCAGAGTGAAAAGGACTGGCTCTATAAGGTTCGAAACGATGTCCTGGTTCCTAATAATGTGTGGGTAAGACAATACCAGCTCACAGCTCGAATCGCGTTCTCAGAGTTTGAGAGCCCGGATCCTGCTAACTGGGGGTACCAGGTGTGTGTCATGGGCTATAATTCAGCCAATTTAACCCGCAATGGGATGCTAAACTCCGAGGTAGTTTCCCACGCGACCGAAACAGAATTTGGCGGTGGTTCCAACCATTACGGCAACCCGAATATTATCGATGTATTATCTCCAAATAAGAAATCTCAATACATGGTACTCTCAACCCATCGCTCCGGTCCTTACGCCGGAGATCACATACTTGCCATCCTCCCCATGGTCTATCCCTGACCGTTTAGTCCAGGAAACCGGACAAAATACTTCATTTTGAGTATATATTTGTTTAGATTCAGGGAAGCGCCGTCGATACGAAAAGAGGCTAATGAGACCTTTTTTTGTATGCTTTTTTCGTAGGTTCGCCGCGTCTGCGATCCTTTTGGGCATTGTCCTCCTACCTTACGTACGCTCTGAAAACCCGTTCCGAGACGTTCCTTTAGACCATTTTGCCTATAAATCCGTGGATGAACTCATGGATAGAGGGGTCATGGAGGGGTATCCCGATGGAACCTTCAAGGGTAAGCGTGTTCTTACCCGTTATGAGTTCGCGGTAATGATTGCCAGGGTCCTGGCAAGGATCGAAGAAGCCCGTGAAGAAGGTAGAAAGGTGAGTATGGCACCTGATACCACCAAAATCATGCAGAAACTTGGGAAGGAGTTTCGCTCTGAACTCGATATGCTCGGTGTAAGGATTGATACCCTGGAGAATAGAATTGAGCAGGTCGAGGAAAAGACCCGCAATCTTGACGCGAATCTCTCGAATGTTCATCTTTCAGGTCATTACCAGGGCTCCCAGGCTTATGTAGCCCGCACGAACAAGTTCACCGATTTCGCGGACCCGGGCCTACACAAAATGAACCAGGATGTTTTTCTAAAATTCCTGGGTAATCCCAAAGGGCCTGATGAGCAATTCGACAAGGGCATCGAAGCCTTTGTGGAGCTAAAGGCGAATCTTTCCGGCGTCGCATCCCAGAGACTGGAATATGACTTTTCCTCTCAACCGGTTCCTGGTGATGATGTGGATGACTTTGCCACGGGACTTCTTGATGAGCGTAAAGTGATGGTAACGAAGGCTCACTTCAAGTCTTCAGCTCCACTCATGAACCTTCGCATTTTTGCGGGAGAGCAGTTTTCTGACCTTCGGGACCCAGCCTCCCTTTTGACGGCGAGGGTGTGGAGAGCGAGTCCTGTCAATGGGTTATTTTCGGGAGTAGAAGGGAGCGGGAAGTACAATAACTGGACCTACTTTACCTCAGTCTTGAAGAGGACCAATCAATTTGGCTCACCGGGCGGCGATCTCGATGATCTCTTTTCCCAGTTTCGAAAAGTAACAGAATCCAGCGATGATGTTTTTTCCTTTAGATCCACGGTAAACCCTATTGGACCCGTGACCCTGGGGGCATCCATGGTTGAGCATGCCTTTAATTACAGCACTCGAAATGACTTTAACCGTATCTTTGGCTGGGATGCCAATTATAAGACCGAGGGTGATTCGACCTTTTCCCTGACTTTCAATCAACTCCTTTCGGAAGGCCGGGGGAACATACACGACACCGGTTTTAAAACGGATGCTCAGTATGAAAAGAAGAAACTCTTACTAACCTTCAAGCAATATGATTTTGGACCGGATTTTCAAACCAGCGTATCGGCCCCTCAACTCATTGATACAGGTGGGGACAACTATGGCAGATCAGGATCGACCGGGGAAAAACTACTTCGCTTTGACGCCAAGTATTCCTTTGAAGAAGGAGATCTTGCATACCTGAATTACTTGAACACAACTTTCACAGGCCAGGTCAAATGGTGGGAGGATCTTCCAGGATCAGAAAATCTTCCATGGTTTGGAAGACAGGGCAGCAAACTTTCCTTATTCACGGTGGCTGATTTTCACCGTGAACCGGTGATGTTTATGGGAGAGTTGACAGAAATGCCATTTCAGCTTCAGCTCACCAATGAGGTGAAAAAGGATGCCAGGAAAGGGGAGCTGGGGTATGTCTTCCACAAGTTGGCCGGGGGGGCAAAGGTATTGCCATTCCTGGGTTTCAGGGGTTTTGCTCAATGGGAGATAGATCATGACAGAGTTGAATTGGGGACCAAGTTTAACAGGCTCACCACGGCACTGGAAATGATCGGAGGACTTCACAAACGTCTCCTCTATAAAAACAGGATTGTGGATCGAATCGATTTTAATAGTCGTTCCAATGAGATTGATGTGAATATCTGGTACAGCGAGTGGACCTGGGACATGCTCAAGGAGCATGCGCTCGGAGATGCCACTCTTAAACTTTTCTACCAGAACTTTAAAGTTCGTGTAGCGGCATTTCGTTTTGCGTCCTTCATTGAGGATGCCTGGGTGGGAGAGCTCAATTGGAATTTTTCCAAAAAATTTGAGGCGCGCAGCCTTTACCAATGGAGACACCGCGTGAATTTAGATGGTATAGGCGATGACTTTTGGAATTGGTTCGGAGCACTGAAGTACGAACCAACTCCATCCACGGAGATTTCATTGACTTATGGGGATGATTATTCGGATGTGAAACAATTTGATTATGAGAACACGAGGCAAAGACTGACCTTGAGAGCATCGACGGATTTCTAAATGGAGAAGAAGAACATGAGGCGGACCTATTTGATTCTATCAATCATCCTGGGATTTCTCTCCCAGGGCTGCTTCCAGGACTATACGGTAGAGGAGCGAATTGTAGTCAGCGGGAGACTCATCGCGAGTGCCCAAAAGCAGGATGTAGCCTTTAGTTTTGATAACGTGAGCACTTTTCCTGTGCTTAAGTCCCGTGTTTCCGCCTGGACCACAACAAACCCAAAAATCGAAGTATCTGAATTTCAGCGACTCCCCATCCTTGCCGTGCCCGGTTCTCATTTTGAGATGTGGGGGGTATCGGCCACCAATCAGATTAGTTTTGGAAAGTTTCAGGCTGCCCAGGGAGAACTGGTCTCTTTCGTAAACGGGGTCACCGGTCCTTCCAAGTGCGAGACTACCCCCACGGGTAAGATTTGTACCTTCACCAAAACCGATCCAAGCTCGCCTATTTTTTCAGATCTGGACCGAATTCAAATCACGATTGAATCGTCAGGAGACGGGGACCTTGTACAAAACGGTTCTATTGTTCTCTCCGGTTTCATCATTAACCAAAATCCAGGGGATGTGGAGGCTTTGAGTTTTCCCGTGTCCTTTTCACAAAACAATATTACCGCGACCGCAGCGCTAACTCTTCGGGCTGATGATGCTCAAGATGGGTTGGTAGAGCTAAACCTGACCGGCTTTCCCTTCCTGGATAATAAATTTGCCTTCCAACTCTGGTCAGCGGACTCCGTGAATGGTTTTGTTAGTTGCGGCATCTTCAATGTACAAAATGGTGTAATCGTAGACGTTGACACCAACCAGCCGAAAGGCTCCAATCTTTTTGCCTGCGGTGTAGATCTTGGGAAACGAAGTTCTATGGTTATTTCCCTTGAGCCTACATTCTCAGGAAATTCCTCCGGAATTTTTGATTTCAGACCATATTCCGCCAGCTATACTCCTTTTGATGCTGATGCCACCGTAAAGCCCGTGGCTCAAAATGTCAGGGTATCCGTGGCGGGGCGCGCGAGGGACCGTACACTAACCGATGTGCAGGGTAAATTTACCGTCCTTGCAGGAGGTGTGGGAGATACCTACCTGGTGATTCGAGGACTTGAGTTTCAGCCAGAGTTCAGGCCCATACGGGTTATTCAGGGGAGTAATATCGGGGGCCAAAATATCAACCTGGTTCCCAAACCTAAGGGCGAGGCTTTATTTCACTTTTTTGAGAGGGATTTTGCCGCTCCTGTAACTTCAGTAAACGTTTCAGGTTCTTTTGCTCTCTTTCCACTGTCCTTGAATGATTCGGGCGTGAATGGGGACGCTATCGCAGGAGACAGGGTTTGGAGTGTCCTCTCGAAGGGAGTATCGGCTGGAACCATTACCTACAACTACCAGATTAACGGGAAAACAAATCTAAATGATCCCCATGCGGAAAAACTGGGGTCTGGATCAAGCAGGCCTACGATGTTGATCAAGTGAGCTCAGCTCACTGGAACCAGGAACCAGAAGTCAGAAGGAGAGTAGCTTGGGAGTAGGAAAAAAAGTCGAGATCGGCACATCCGTGGGATTGATTAGAAAAAACAGAAAGTCTGTATTCAGGGCAATTCTGTCTCCTGCCACCTATCTCCTTACTTCTATATTTCTTCTCCTACTCACAGGGTGTTCTCCGAAACAGCAGCTACCGGGAACAGCCGATTCCAAGGTCCTCTTTACCGTTCATGATTCCTCATATGATGATCGAGGCTCCGGCACTTACGTGTATCCAATCTCCCTTGAGGAGAGAGATGGAATCTTTGATCTCAAGTCACTCACTGTCAGGGACCTGGGTTCTTTGTTTGAGTTTGAAGTGGTGTTTCTCAGACCTCTGGATAGAGAAGGAATAGATGGAGAGAGGTATCAGAAGGGCTGGGTTCATCAGCTCATTGACATTTATTTGGATCTGGATGGAATTCCGGGGTCCGGCCATACCTTTTCCCTGCCTGGGCGCAATGTCGTATTTTCAAGAGACGAAGCCTGGGATAAAGTTATTGTACTCACTCCCGGACCCTCACGGGTAATTGAGGACCATCTTACCAACCTGAGCGAGCAAAGGATTCTCTTTGAGTCTCGTAATGATGTCTTAGTACCAGATGATCTTTTCATTAAAACCTTTTCGCTGGTCGCACGAGTCTCAAAAGCCAAAATTGGTCCCATGCCCAGAACCCCGGGTGTTCAAGTCTGCATTTTAGGATATGAACCTGATCACCTCTCAAGAAGAGGAATGTTGAACAGTGAGGTTTTAAGGTTTGCGACGGAGGTCTCTTTTGGCGGAGGTACAGAGGCCCAGGGGGAATCAAATATTCTAGATATTCTCGCTCCTGATCGAAAATCCCAATATGAAGTTTTATCTGCCTATCGATCGGGACCCTATGACCGTGAAAATGTTCATCCTATCCTGCCTCTGATCTATCCAAAGAGTAAACAAAACGAACCGAAATTCCGAAGAAAAAGTACGAATAGAGGTAAAAAAGCTACAAAACCTTTGATTGATGACAGGTATATGTTACCTGCCGAAAGTACGAAATGAAGAAGAATATCCTCTGGTTCCTATTATTCCTTTTTGGGATTTTTCACCAATCCTTTGCCCTGGGTGCTCGAGCCCGTGCCATGGGAGGTGCTTTCATTGGTCTCGCGGATGATGAAAATGCCATCTTCATGAATCCATCTGGATTATCCCAACTGGATAAGACGCACTATCATGTGGATGTATTACTCAATAATCGCCGTGACTTTACCAACGACTCCTTTGCTTACGCGGCCCAGATCTGGGAAGCCTCTCCTCGGAAACGATTTAGCCTTGAGGAGTACCTGGAGAATGAGTTTCAATTCAATACTTCCCCGAAAAGGTCCTCGAGATACAATTTCGCGATTTCAGTGAATCGGGATATGAAATCCAAGGACTTTATCAAGAGAATCATGAATGATAGCCAGGGAAATACACAACTTGGACAAATGGTCGCAGCAGATACGGAACAGGTCAGTGTAAATCTAGGATTCGCTACTCGATTCCCCATGATTCCAAACCTATTTCAGAAGAATAAGGTATATGGAGGAGTTCACCTCAAGTATCTCCAAGCAAGTAGAACGCTGGAAAGCCTACAGATGAACAATCGAAAGGAAGTCCTCAATGTCGGAGTCTCCACTCTGATTGAGACCCCTAATAATCTTCGTTTTGGCGCCATCTTGGATGCAGCAATTTCCGAAAAACTTCAGGGTTGGGCCGGTACAAGCGGTTCCTCAGCCAACCTATCCGTGGGAGGGGCGCTGAGACTGGATAAAGCTAGTGAACTAACTATGGATCTTAGCAATGTCCTAAATGCTCCCAGGGCTTCTACCCCTCAGTTTCGAGTAGGATTTGAGCGAGAGTTGATTCGGGATGAACTTGCTCTACGATTGGGTTCATGGGATGGGACTTTTACGATGGGATTTGGAATGAAATTATTTGAGCAGATGAAGATCGACTACGGATTCTTCAATGGTGATGTGTTAAAGGAGCATTACCTCTCAGCCTCGCTACCTTTTTAAAATGGTGAAAAAATGAAATCTACGCTCAAGCAGACCCTGAGATATGCAGTTGTTTTCCTGGTGGGTTTCCTGATCGTTCCCGGGTATTGCTTCCTTAGCTACCATGTAAAAGAGATTGATGATCAAGGTCTATTGCTGCTCAAGAAGGAGAATTCCTATAGTCTGCCCAATGTTTTCCGCAAGTTTCAGGCAGATTCTGGAGAATCAAGCCTGACGAGCAGTGCCTGTGCCAGAAATCGTTGGTTGATCAAGACAGCAATCATTGATAGTAATCAACGATCAAGGAAAATGAGTATTCTGGATCTCTTTGAATTAATTCGAAAGAAGAAGCTTAAGGAAATGCCTAACTGTCCAAGCAACGGGACGTACGCGATCAAGACTTATGAACAGGAAAGGCCAGTCATATCCTGTACCTTACATGGTCTTACTGAGGCCAAGTCCGCTTCAGGGTCAGCTTAGACGGCTTCAATCTCAAGACTCGAACTTTGATCCAGCGGGTCAACTTTTCCAAGAAATAGCGCCATCCCCTTCTCCAGGCTTCTTTGATTCTAAATCGTTCATATGCGAAGCTGGAAACTGAAAGATCCAGGTAGGGATTGCGCGGTACACTTTGGGGCAGCGGATCCTGTAGAGCTCTAATCAACTTAGTTTGAATTTTAGAAAAGGAAAACCGCGCATAGATTCCAACATGGTTTCCCCAGGAATCGGGTTGGGTAGAGGTGCTCTTGTGGATTGCGTCGAGCAGTTCCTCAGCAGAATTCTTAGCTAAGACCACTCCCACCTGGTAGTTGGCAACCAGATCTGAAAAGAAACCTCCAGCGCTACAGATCAAGGGAATTCCAAGTTCCAAAATCTCACAAAACCTGGTCCGCAGACTATAGGGTGCCTCTGTAGTTTCTCGGTGTAAAACTATCGCAACATCAACGGTCTTTAGAAAATCCAGGTAGTCATCGGGGGGGAGCCAGGGGATAATGCGGATTCTTTCAGGATAGTCCCGCTGTATGCTCTCCAGCTCTTCAAGTTCCTCCTGTCGATGGAGACTGGAATCAAAAGGATGAACGGGTCCAATGAAACTGACCTGGAGTTGGGTATTTTCCATCAAGGCTGGAAGAACTTGGAGTAGGGGACTTACATGGAACCAATTCCAGAATCCGCCGATCCAGCATAGGTGCTGGGGGTTTTGGGAATAGGTTCTAATCCTGGGGTATAAAACGTAGGGTAATTCAAGTACTCCTGGTGTATTCAAGGGCCTTAACAAGCTTAATTGGCCGTGATAGAGATGTACCTGATGGGGACAGGCACACAAAAAGAGGTCGCCCATTTGGAGGCTTTCACTGAGCAGTGCTCGATCAATCCAGGCCCTCTCCATTCTCTCCGAGGGCTCCCTGGATTCAAACATGATCTGATGCTCCAAGAAAAAGGGGATGTACAAGTCCACCAATCGAACACCGGCAAAACTTCGAATGCCAGGAATGGTCGGAAATGTTTGTGCGTTTGAATAGACCAGGTCGAAGGATTGGATCTCCTTGGAAAAGTGAGGATTTCTCGTGGAGATAATCTCCATATCCATCCGAAGGGAACACCTTTCGGCATCGCTCATGGCAAGGGTGATCTCATAACGAGGTCTTAGTAGGGACGCGATTTGAAGTGTTCTTTTACCCACGCCGGTGAAGCGGGCATCAGGGGACTCAGAGCAGACCAGCAGGGCGCGCATTATACAAAAAATCCAAGGATGGGCCTTAGGAGTTCATAAACAGGAGCGGCCAGCTCATAAAAGGAGTGTGGACGAATCTCGACTGCTATTGTCCTAAACGGGATTAGCAGGCTTAACCACAGCAGCAAAAGTCCCATTGCAATCGAAAGTTGAGAAATAGCCATGGAAAAGCGCTTCTTCAACAATTCCATCATAGCCAGAACAGGTAGATAGAGAAGGATGCCCGGGATAATTAGATTAGCTAGCAAATAGTGAGGTGAGCAGTAAAGGGAAAGATTGTTAATGTAGGGCGCCAGGTAGGGGGTAATAGGGTCCTTTCCACTACCTGAAGATAAGAATCCATTCATTCCAGATAAGACTTGAAACATCTCCATACATCCATAAAAAATGACTAGCACCAGGGGGATGAGTATCATCAGGGGTGCTCTGCTTCTAAAGATACTGGTGATGACAAGCTGCGTCCCTATCAAAGTGAAAAAGAGAACACTGGCAGGAAAAGACCAATTGAGCTCAAAACCTGACAGGGTTATCTGAAAGGGGGTCAGCTGTGAAAGATCCATGTGGTACTTTAAAACCAGAATGGAACTTAACAGTGAAGCCAGCATCAGGGTGAAGTGTGAACTCAGGCGAAGATTCCAGCCCCGGGTTCGTAAAATCGGCCAGAGAAGAAAGGGTGCCAATAAGACCAGCAAAAACCAGCGCGGAGTGGGGGTATTCCAGCTCTGAAGGAACATTAATGTGAGCGGGAAGCAGTAGAAAGGGTGGAGTAAAAAGTATCCAAAGCCTTTAAGTAAGCCATACTCCTTATCCTTTTGCGCAGCCCTCTTTCGTATTTTACTCAGGGTCTTTTTATCAACTTTGGCATCTTTAAACTTCTGATCGCTTTCGCTTCCAACGGTGGGATCATCCTCCTGAGAAAAAACTTTCTTGGTCTCGGGGGAGTCCTCTGGTTCAGCGGAAGCGGAAGGGGACTCTGGTGCGGGCTCGTCTATGTCTTCAAAAAAATCATTATTCTCTGCGTCCTCTTTTTCCACAATTGGTGGAGGAGGAGGTTCCTGAATGATGAATTCATCTTCAACAGCTCCAGGTGCTTCTTCATCAGGTATATCAAAAAGATCCCGTGAGCCCACGTCACTGGAGGTTGTAGAAGGCACGGGCTTCCCGCACTGACTGCAAAATTTGGCCAAATCCCCAATAGGCGCTTCACAGTTAGGACAATTCATGGAGGCATTATATACTCAAAATGAAGTGTTTTGCCTTAGGTAATACGAACTATCCTCCAACGATGTTGTTCAGGGTGCCTCGGTAACCGCAGCGTCCGATTGGGAGGATTCCTTCTCCGTGGTAAGAGTATTCAAAAGCTCGCGGGCTTTTTTGCGAAGCAAAGGTTCGGGGTCCAGACTCAGGGTGGTTTCCAACTCCCTTTTTGCGATTGAGAATCCATTTTCGTTGCCTGCAAATGCAGATTCAACCTGAGCCATGGCGTAATAGTAATGAGCCTGTGGATCGGTTGGAGAGATCCGAACGGCGCCCTGGAGATGTATGATAGCTTCAGTCAGGTCTTTTTCTTCGAGGTACCTAAGCCCTTTGCTCTGGTACTCCTCAGGGGAATATCCCTTGAACTTCCCATTAGCGATTTGTAGACGCCGAAATCGTTCCTTGTCCTGTATGAGTCTCTCATTTTCAGTAGCCGCTCTCTCAAGACGCTGCCTTTCCCGATCTCTAAATTCCGTGAGCTTAGCCTTCGCTACCCTTGATTCACGACTGTTTTTGGTGGCCTGTTCCAATACATTGGCGTAGAGACTCTTAGCTCTCTCCTCGTTGGAGTATTGCTCCCAAATCCAGGCGAGTATGAACATTGTTTTTAAGTTTCTGGGATCAGCCTTATTGGCTGTGGAGTAATAGGCTCGGGAAAGATCCATAAGGCCGTGATCATTGGCGAAGAGGAGGTTGGGCTCGTCCATAATGGCCTCGATATAGAGAGGAATAGCCTGGGAAGAATATCCTTTTCGATGTATCTGAATAGCCCGCGCGAATCGCCCCTGGGGGGTATTTTGTTGAAAGGCCGCTACAGGTACAACGCTTTTTGAGGAATCCTGGCGCCGGGCTGGTTTACTGGCCGCTTCAAAGTCTTCGATCTGCTCTTCAAAAAATTCTTGAGCAGCCAGCTGGTCCTGCACTCGCTCAGCTTCCTCGAGCTGTTTATGGAGTTGTTTGATCATCTCCTTATCCAGGCTGTAGCGTTCAACAGACTCCATGGTTCGACGGGCTTCGGATAGATTTCCCAATCGAAGTTGGCAGCGAAGGACACCTGCTAAACCCTTTTGATTCCCCTCATCAAGAAGCAGTACATTTTCAAATTCGACCAATGCTTCCTTCACCTGGCTCTGTCTATAAAGGTGGTCAGCCCTCTGCAAGGCCTCAATGAGGTTCTCAGAATACTGAAACCCAACAAGCAGGGGATGAGAGAGGAAACAAAAAAACAGGCAAAGAACTCGAAAGTGCATATCTAAATTCTAGCATGTTTAGAGAAGGAAGAAGTCAGGAGACAGAAGTAATTATGAGGATTGCTCCCGGCCTAAGGGCCGGGGAGCCAGAAACAAATTCCCAATAAAAAACCTTGAGACGAGGGCTGGAATGTGGTGTTTGATTGGGTGAGAAGGGGAGGTGTATGTTTGTGGTTCGTGAGGAGGCGGTAGCATCGCTACCTTCGACGAAGGAACTGCGGGCAGACGCCTGCCATGCTCATCCAAGCGAATACCTAAATTCCAGTTCTCGTCTCAGCTAAAACTGTAACTTGTAACTCAAGCCCCAGACAAACCGGTCCTTTTCCATTGAGTTATAGGTATCGTCTTCCACAAGAATAGAGCTGGCTAAGCTCAGGGAATAACTGGATTCATCATCGATGTGTCGGGTTAAGCGAACAGAGGGAACCAAATCGGCAAGTCCACTCATGGCTTTAGCGTTGTTTCTTGGGTTTTGAAAGAGGGTTCCACCGATATACTTCTGGTCGCTAAAGCTCTCCCCAAAGGAGGAAAAATAACCTAGTTTAAGTCCGAATTTATATTCCCACTCACGGTCTTGGTAAGTCTTGGAAACTCCAGCGTTGAAATAAGCGCCGTTATTGAAATCAAAATCGTAATAGAGGGCGAAAGTAGGATTCCAGGGAGAGTCCGTAGAATATTTTACGTAGAGTTCCTGGGTATCGTGGAAATCATCAAAAAAGGAATAGTAGATATAGCCCACATCCCACTTTCCGTTGTCATCATTTGAAAAGGTATATCCAACTACCGTATCAAACTCTAGCCAGTCAGAATCAAAGTCAGTGATGTAATTGCTGGTAGAATTATCGTAAGTTCCCTTAAATTTCCCATGCCAGTTTTCATAGTCCCACTTTAATTTGGCCTGGAAGTTTGACTGGTCTGACCTGGTGACGCCTCTCCAAATATATTGATTGACGTATCCTATTTTTCCGGAGAAGGAAATATCCTCCTCAGCAAAGGAAACTGAGCTTAAACATAGTGCAAGTAGTGCTGCGAATAGGTGCTTATTCTTCATTTTTACCTTCTTTTTTTACTTCCTTTATCTCACGGATATCCATTTTCATGTGCAACGTAACTTTAACCTTTGAATTATTAGGCAAAAGACCAGGAACTTGAAGCGGTATCTCAAATTGGGATTTAAAATCCGCCTGACTCTCGACAATTTTACCTTTTTCAGCGTCGAAAATAGTATTTCCCTTGCTCTCGGCCTGAACCGAGTCTCCCTGGCTGTTTTTCAACTTCATAATTGAAGAGATACGAACCTGGGACCCTTGTATCTCAGTAATTTTATAGAGAGTTTGAGTTTGGATTGGGACAGGGTTGCTGATGTCCTTTTCCTGCTTCCACATATAGCCAGCATCAATATCAAGCTCAGGAAAGACCATCTGCATCGTATTCTGGTCTGCGCTTTGTCCTGGGATTTGACCCAGGGTCGAGAGCACCTGACCGTTTTCTTTCATACGCACAATTTGGGTTTGATTCGTGGCTGATGGAAAAGGCTTCTCAACGCCATTAACTTCTTGTTTGGCATCAAGGACGGTCATGGCAATTTTCATGTTACCGTCAGCATCAGCCTCAATTAGTTCCTGCTTGAGTCTGATAATAGTTTTCATCTTCAGCTCCCGTTTTCCACTATCGGGGCTGACGAAACTGGATGCGCTATCCATAACCAGTTCATACACCAGCGGCTCGGACCGGCTATACTTATAGATCAGTCTGACCGCAAAATTCTGAGATATTGCGATCAGAAAGAAAGCCAAGAAAGGGAGGAATCTCATGAACGCTCCTGGATTGAACTCCGCCATAGGCGAGATTGGGACTCATTTAAGCATATCGGATGCGGTGTGTAAAGTTAGAATGGGAAAGTTGCAATTGGTTTTCTGATCAGTATATTAACCTGTGGACTGGATAAGAAATCCCAATTTCCTGGTGAAGAAAGATAGGAGAGTAGTATGGCAATCGACTTCAGAGTCACCGGAGAGCAGCTCATAGGGATTCCAATTTTCTCAAATTTAAATCCATTTGAGGCTATGACGCTGATGGAGATAACCTCAATCCGAGCCTTTTCTGAGGGTCAGGCTATCTTTGAGGAAGGTACACCCGGTGATTCTCTCTTTGTCATTCTCAAGGGGAGGGTAGATATTCTAAAGGATTTGGGTGGTTCAGAAAAAAAAGTGATTGCCCAATTTGGTGCCGGTACCGCCTTTGGTGAAATGACATTGATCGCCGATTCAGTCGCCGAAAGAACCGCTAGTGCCCTGGCCACGGAACGCACCCGGGTGCTGATCATTCATAAGGATGATTTTCAGAAACTGGTCAATTTTGGGAGTCTGATCGCCTACAAAGTGGCCTTTAATATTTCCAAATTGCTCTCCGAGCGCCTCACCAGGGTGGATCAGGCTCTGCTGGAGTTTTACAATGATTCCGATGGGCAAACACAAAAGACCCTGGAGATCTTTATCGAGAGACGTCGTAAGATTCTAGATACGGTTTCCTCCAAGGAGTCGGCAGGCAAATGATTGATGAGAAAACGGTTAAAAAGTGTGCCCAGCTTGCACGAATTGAGCTTAAAGATGAAGAGGTTCCCCGTTTTCAAAAGGAGCTTGGTAAGATCCTGGAATTCGCCAAAACTTTGGATGAGATTAACACCGATCACTTGAAACCCACCTTGTTTGCTACCCAGAACTCCAATGTGATGCGTGAGGACGTGGTGTGTCCCTGGCAGTCTCCGAAGGATCTGTTGGAACAGGCTCCAGAATCTTTCGACGGATACTTTAAAGTTCCTCGTGTCATTGAGTAGTCTTGCTGCTGCAAAGCGATTCTCACCCCTGGGATTCAGGCTGGTATTTTATTCTCTTCTTGTTTCCGTGGCCCTACTCCTCCAGCATGAGGTGGAAATAACCTGGATTTATGCTGCCCTCGCGCTTTATTTCTTCTCAAGACTTCCCGGGATCCCCACTAAGGTAAGTCCACCTCTTGCCTTGTCAGCGGCCTTTTGCTGTCTCTATGCCCTATCTATTTTCAGTGCCTACGAGACTTCCGCTGCCGCCAGGGAATTTCTGCGTTACGGCTTTTTGCTGCTGATCTACCTTGACCTCCGGGACCCGCGTGGAGAAACTTCCACCGAATCGATCTTCCTTGTTTGTCTCATCATCGCTGTATTGATGGGGGTTGGGGGCATTTATCAAGTGTTTCTCAGTGAAGATCCGATGCCTCTCTCATGGGCTGCCACACCTGGGGTTGAAGCGCAGCTAAAGCGTGCCTTCGGCCTTTTTGATAACCCTAATCTATTTGGGACATTTCTCTTTTTGTGTCTGATTCCAACACTTTATTTATCCCTTGAGAAGGGTCGTAAAATTCTATTTCCAGTTGCGTTACTCCTATTGGGGGTTCTCCTCCTTACCCAGTCCAGAGGAGCGATTCTGGCCACCGGAATCAGTTTTGTCTTTCTTGTCATCTCGTGTAAATCCAGAAATAGAATCGTGATGATTCTCATGTTGATTGCTCTGATAGGAGGATTTTTTCTCAGCGGTAGAAGTAAATCCCTGGCCGCTGAGGACCTGGGGATCAATCAGAGGTGGGAATTGATGATCGGCAGCATGAAAATGCTAAAGGAGCATTGGGTGAGAGGGGTTTCTCCGGGCAGCTTTTATCTCACTTATCCTTATTATCGGACGGTAGGAGGTTATTATCCCCTACATGTTCATAACCACTTCCTGGAAGTGTTCATTGAAACCGGGATCATCGGAGCATTACTTCTCATTGGGTTTTGTTTGAGTCTCATTTATGGATTTTTTCGGCAGGAAAAGAGCCTCTGGCCCCTGGCATTCTTTCTTGGAATTCTTTGCAATTCTATGACGAATCAGGCCTTCAGTTTCTTTCCTCAAAACCTGATTGCACTAGCAGGGCTCCTATTGATGACTACCCCTTCCACCACAACCTGGAAGTCAGTTTCAAACTTCTGGCTCCTCGTTTTTTTCCCCCTGGCATTTCTGCTATTTACCGAATTCCAAAAATCTTCCATTCTCTCCGGGATTGCCGATTCGAAAAACCTTAGGCCTGAAGCGTATCCTGCCTATTTACGTTCAGACCTGCTCGCAGTCACGCAGATCACGGGAACTGTGTTGAACAGGGAAGAGCCTGGTGAGGAGGACTTGAGAAATTGTCTAAAATGGCTTTTGCCCATGGTTCAAAGGTACCCATTTGAAGGAGAAATTCCTTTTTTAGCCTATTCTGTTTACCGGAAGCTCTCAGAGGATAGCCTGGCACAGGCAATGTTGTTGTTGGCGATGCAGCGAGACTCTTTGTCTGAGAAATACGCGGTGAGTTTGATGAATTCCTACCTGAAGAGGGAACTGCCCCAAGAGGCAGTTAAGAAAGGAGAGGCAATCTTGCTTTCCAACCCCGGTTATCGAAAGATAAACCCCTGGTATGACCGAATTCAGGAATTACTTTTAAAGGCTTACCTCGCAGGGGAGCGATATGAGGATATACAGCGGCTGTTATCCGCGGGAATCTGGGTGGATGAGAAACGTGGAAAACTGGTTGCCCGCCAATATAAGGAGCTGCTTCCCTGAGCCATTCATCTTCTAACCTGATCGGGGTTTTTCTTAAAAATCCAGCCACATTACCTGTGAAGACCCGGCTTGCCAGGGATCTTGGTAAAGACTGCGCCGTGGATGTATATAGAGCGATGTTGGAAATTCTCTTTAAAACCCTCTCAGCGTTTCCAAAGAACCAGGTCGTTCTTTCTTTAGCTGGAGGTGATCTTGATTTGGTTCTTCCTCTTCCCTGGGAGGAGCAGCCCGATGGAAATCTTGGAGAAAAAATGGAGGCCTTTTTTAAGGCAAAGTTGAAAGTTCATTCCAAGGTGATTTTGATCGGTTCCGACAGTCCTTATTCCACTCCACTTGATCTGAAAAAGGCATTAGAGGTCCTTGAGCGTGATTCGGTAGTCATTCAGCCGGCCGCGGATGGGGGTTATACACTCATTGGTATGCGTGAATTTCACCCGCAGCTTTTCAGCTCCATGCCATGGTCCACATCCCTTCTCATGAATTCTACACTTAAGGTGCTTAATTCATCTCAAATCAGCTTTTCTTTGCTAGCACAGAGGTTCGACATTGATACGCTTGAAGATCTCAAGATATGGTTCCATAAAGACGGGCTTGAATTGATCGAAGGAGTTTTGCCCGGCTTGAAACCCGGTGTGGAGTTTCAACGGTTAATCGCTCAGTATCAGCTCAGGAGAGAGTCTTGATTAGAATCTTGCTCTGGATTCTTATCATTACTGGAAATTTTGCGTTTCTGGCCCACTTCTGGAATCTAATGCAGTCCAGAGTGCCCGTGCTATGTTTTCACAGGGTTTTAGCCCAACCTGATCCCTTGAGTCTCTGGATCAGTCAAAAAAAGTTCCGTGAAATCCTGGACTACCTGAAAGACGAAGGATATGAGACTTATAGGCCAGGGACAAAGATCAGTGCTGGACAGCGCCCTGTAATTCTTTCCTTTGATGATGGAACCAGGGACCACATTGAATTTGTCATGCCCGAGTTAAAAGTGCGCTCGCTGAAGGGCATCTTCTTTTGGGTTTCCAGCCAACTTGAAGGACTGGATGACAACTTGAAGGAGAGCCTCAAAGTAGGAGGAGCGGATCATCTCCATGGTTCTCACAGCAGGTCCCATCGCCCAATTCTGGCAAATGGCGCAGGTGTGAAGGTAAATGAGATTCGAGAAGAATTAACCATTTCTTCAAATGTTGTCTCCGGGTTCTTTTCCAGGCCGGTTAGATCCTTCGCGTTTCCCATGGGATCTTTCGATGAGACCGGGGCAAGAATAGCCAGGGAGTATTATCAGAATCTATTCTCGCTGGACTACGGTTATTATGCCCCCAATGATCCCGCACAGATTCATGGTAGATTCCTGGTGCTGCAGGAGACTTCTCTAGAGATGATAAAAGCTTATCTCCTGGAATCCAGGCCTCTTGAGGGTGAGGGTTTTCTCTATGAGTGTATCCTGATTCTCTTTGCCAATATTTTCTTTTGGTTAAAGAATAGATCCCCGCGTTGATTCCCAGTGCAAACTCAATTCTCCGACAGACTCCTAGAGACTAGTAGCCTTTTTTCGGTTATAATAAAATATATTGGTACGCGAATGTTTTTTTTTGTTTGTACTTGTTTTCGAGGGTAAATAACAGTTAATCGGAGAAAATCGGAAATTTTCACGTTTATAGCGGTGTAATCGAGTTAAGGTTCCCTTTCTCAGATTCCGAAAATACAAGTAACAGGCTAAAAATCACGGAGGATAAGGTTAATCCTGGGCGCGCTCTCTTTGGGGAGAAGGCATTCAAAGACGCTGGGAAGATACCTTGAATAGGGTCCACAGGAGGTGGCAAAATGGTCAACGGCGTAGGCGGTTCATCACAAAACTCGCAGTTTCAAATTCAAAATTCAAACAACCGAGCAAAAGCTCGCGATCCACAAAATACAGATCAGGCTTCGGGGAAAGAAAGGAATACTCCTATTCCTGCTCCCAGGGATCAGAAAGGCTCTGTTGAGACTCCCAAAGCTAAGAATCCTTTAAGCGAACTTGGATTTTCGGGCTCATTTGATTTCAGCTTGAGTATGTCCAAGTCCATGCAGATTGTGGAAGGGGAGTCAAAACGCTCCGTTTCCCAGAGCATGTCCCTTGAGTTTAATCTCAGTGTGGATGCCAACGGTCGGTTGGGAGGTAGTTTTGCGGGACCTGGAGTTCCTGAAGAGGCCTCAAACGTAGATGAAGCCAAAGACGATGATCCTTTTTCTGCTGAAAATACAGCCAATCGAATCATTGATTTTGTAAAAAGAGCGGCGGAGCTAACCAAAAAACTCGGAATCAGTAACCTTGAAACGGATGAAGAGAAAGATAAGTTTGCAACGATGCAAACGGAAGCTGTAAAACTTGGTTTCAAGCAAGCCAGAAATATTCTCGGCTCTCTGGATGATGATCGTGAGGGTAGGGTTAACAATACCTACGACCTGGTTCTGGATGGATTGGACAGGTTTTTTCATCCCGAAAAGTACGAAGACGAAGAGTCTGAGGTAGTAGCGCAGCCTGCAGATCAAGGTGACGGGCAGTCAGGTACCGGTGAAGGTTCCTTTTCCTCTTCCAAGAGCTTTTCGCTGAACTTTCAAGTCAAGATTGAGGGGAACGGAGAGTTCAACCCAGAGGATTTAAACTCCTTTGTGGATGACGCTTTCTCCCAGGTGCAGGATGTATTTAATAAGTTTCTGGGGGGAGGCTCAGACTCTGAGTCAGATTCCGAAGAAGGTAGTTTTAATCCAGCCAACTTATTTAGTTTAGATCAGCTCAATCCCGATCGGGTCAGATCACTCATCGGAGAATAGACTAAAGAGCCCACTTTCAAAGAAAAAACCCCCGTTACGGACGGGGGTTTTTCTATTTCCCAAAAGGGGAAGTTGAAGGCCTCAAAAAAAACCTATCATTTTCTCCTCAAACCGGCATTTTTACTAAAGAAATGGGAGGAAAATGCCGATAGGAAAGTAAGCGAATTTAGTTTCTGGCAGGGGAACCAAAAGAGGAGCCTAAAATGGACGGTATTCAGAGCACATATCAAGGCGCAAGTCTCGCCCTCGACTATAGTTCACAGAAGCTTTTGGAGCGAAGGTCTCAAGGGGATGAAGGACAGGTGCAAAAAGCTGCCTATGCCGAGAGCATGGCGTTTAACCTGGATCTCTCCCATTCCCTGCAGGTAGCCGAAGGAGAAACCCGGCGCTCCTTATCCTCAGCCTATTCAATGGAATTCAGCTTTTCCATGGAGAGTCTCATGCAGGGTGATATGGATTCTGATGCTCTCATGAATCCTGAAGATACAGCGAACCGAATTCTGGATTTCGTTGGTACCGCTTTTGATGAGGCCAGGAAGTTCGCCGATGGATTCAGCGGTGGGAGTGAGGATCTGGCGAAATTTCTTGAATTGAGTGAAGATGCGGTTTATGAGGGTTTTGCCAATGCCAGGGATCTGTTAGGTAATCTGGACCCCGAGACAGAATCCAATCTCACGGAGACTTTGGATCTAGTTGTGGGTGGATTAGGTGAGCTATTTGATATACCAAAAGAAAGTGAAGAGCTTCCCGAACCCACTGCCAAACCAGGTGAAGGTCTCTTCTATTCCTCCCAGAGTTTTTCCCTGTCGTATCAAGTAGCAATGCAGTCAAATGGCCTGTTTGAGCCTGGTGAGCTTCAAGATTTCATCTCCGAATCCCTATCTCGAATTCAAGAGTTTTTTAATGGTCTCCTGAAGCCCGAGGCACTGGAAGACAAAGAGAAAGAGGCCGCTGAGGATGAAGAAAACGCTGAGCTTGTCGCACAGCCAACCCAACTCTTTCAGATGGAAGAACCACAGGCTCAAAAGGTACGAGAACTCCTGATTGGCTAATCCTTAGATCCTAAGAGTCTGCCTACGAATAGTCGTAAAATCCTTTGGAGCTTTTCTTACCCAGGTAACCAGCGGACACCATCTTTTTAAGAAGAGGGCAGGGTCTGTATTTTGGATCTCCAAGATCCTGGTGAAGAACTTCCAATATCGAAAGACAAGTATCCAAGCCGATGAAATCAGCTAGAGTCAGCGGTCCCATTGGATGATTCATTCCCAGTTTCATAACCGTATCAATTCCCTCCTCGTCAGCGACTCCCTCCATCAGGCAAAAAATTGCCTCATTAATCATAGGAAGTAGAATACGGTTGGAAACGAACCCGGGAGCATCGTGAACCTCCACCGGTGTCTTACCAAGATTTTCAGCAATTTCAAAAATTGTTTGAAAGGTTTCATCACTGGTTTGCAAAGCACGAATCACTTCTACCAGTTTCATTAGCGGAACAGGATTCATAAAGTGCATTCCGATCACAGATTCCGGTCGATTGGTAAAGGCGGCAATCTTCGTGATTGGGATGGAGGATGTATTGGTTGCCAGGATTCCGCCCTTCTTGAGGGTTGAATCCAGCATCGTAAATACGCTTTCTTTGATCTCAATAGTTTCAGGAACAGCCTCAATGACCAGATCACAATCAGCAAGATCCTGAATGTGTGCCGAAGTTGCCAATCTGCTGAGAGCTTCCTTTCGATCCTCCAGATCAATCTTGCCCTTGTCGACAAATTTCTGGAGTGATTTTTCAATAGTGTGGAGGCCTTTCTCCAGAGCGGCTGTAGAGGAGTCCACCATTACGCTGTCGTACCCGCTGCTGATAAAAGCCTGGGCTATTCCGTTTCCCATTTGACCTGAGCCAACTACGCCTATTTTCTTCATTACGCACCTCTCTGTACAATCATGGCTACAGCGTTACCGCCTCCAAGGCATAGAGCCGCCAGACCCAGTTCCTTATCTCTTGCTTCCATGGCGTGTAACAAAGTGGTTAGAATTCTTGCGCCGGAAGCGCCTATTGGATGTCCAAGCGCTATAGCACCACCATTTACATTGATTTTACTCTCGTCGAGTTCCAGTTTTCTCACCAGTCCCACCGATGCCGCGGCAAAAGCCTCGTTGATCTCAAAAAGATCAATATCAGTGATGGAGATCCCTGTTTTTGAAAGGACATTCTGGATGGCTAGAACAGGGGCCATCATGACCCATTCAGGTGCCATGCCCCCTGTTGCGTACCCTTTGACCGTGGCAAGTATAGGTAGTGAGTTTTGCTGGGCGAACTCCTTGTGGGTTACGATTACTGCCGCAGCCCCATCATTGATAGTGGACGCGTTTCCAGCGGTAACGGTACCCCCATCTCTTTGAAACGCCGGCTTGAGTTTCCCAAGACCCTCAGCGGAAGCGTCATGGCGGATCCCTTCATCGCTGTCAAAAAGAATAGTTTCTTTGCGAGTGGAAACCTCAAAGGGAATAATTTCCTTTTGAAAAAGACCTTCCTTTTGAGCGTTGGAGGCTTTATTTTGTGACCGGGCCGCATATTCATCCTGGTCCAGGCGGGTGATTCCGTATTCTTTGGAAACCAGTTCAGCTGTGTTGCCCATATGAAAATCGTTGTAAACATCCCATAGTCCATCTGCAACCATAGAATCCTCAATTTGACCATGACCCAATCGAAGTCCAGTTCGACCCTTGCGGAGAAAGTATGGGGAGAGTGACATATTCTCCATACCGCCGGCTACTATGACGTCGGCATCCTCAGATCGAATAGCCTGAGCGGCCATCATCACAGCCTTAAGTCCTGAACCGCAGACCTTATTTATGGTTGTTGCGCCCTGGGAATCAGGGATACCTGCTTGAATTAATGCTTGTCTGGCAGGGTTTTGACCCATTCCTGCCTGAAGAACTACTCCCATGAGAACCTCATCAACTTGATCTGGCTTTAGCCCGGCCCGATCCAGCGCTCCCTTCAGTACTGCGGCCCCTAATTTAGGGGCTGGTATGGAGGAAATGGTTCCCTGGAATTTTCCAATCGCGGTTCTACATGCGCTTGCAATCACGACTTCTCGCATAGGTTTCTCCCTTCTTCTGCCGGAGGTTCCGGAATTTAGAGCAGAATACACTTAACAGATTTTTTCAGCTAGTGGCAAGAACTTATCCAAAGGGGGAGACTTCGCCTGAGGGCGAGAAATGGGAAATTGGAAATGATGAATGGGAAAAGAATGGCTGGAATTTAATGTTTCTATTGTTTCCAGGAATCTTTGATTCCTTGGCTTACAGAAAGGTATAATACCTCATTCCCACTACCCTTCAATGTCCTATGAAATTTAAGTTCCAGCGACTTGAGATCCCTGAGGTAATTCTTTGCACACCGCTTGTTTTGGAAGATGAGAGAGGCTGGTTTTTTGAGGCGTATCATCAGCGGGAGTTTACACAGGGAGGAATTCCTGACGCATTTGTGCAAGATAATGTCTCCTACTCGGTAGCGGGAACTTTGCGAGGGATTCACTACCAGGTTCCCCCCATGGCACAGGCAAAGCTTGTACGGTGCGTAAGCGGGAGCATTTTGGATGTGGCCGTTGATCTCAGGAAGAACTCTCCAACCTTTGGAAAATGGGTCGCCCGCGAACTCAGTGATCAGAATCGTGAAAACCTTTATGTGCCAGAGGGCTTTGGCCACGCTTTTCAGGTACTGGGTGATGGGGCTGAAATTTCTTATAAGATTTCAACCCTCTATTCTCCGGAGTTTGAATTTGGGGTTCACTGGAATGATGAGCAGCTTTCAATTGATTGGCCGTTACGGGATACAATGGTTGTTTCCTCTAAAGACTCCAATCTTCCCAGGTTAAAAGAACAGACAATTTTTCCTTGAAGGTTCTTCGGAAAGCGAAAAGGCTAAGAAAGTGAGCCAGGCAAAGAATGTTTTAATTATTGGAGGTGCGGGCTATATCGGCTCCCATGTGAATCTCCTTTTGAGCCAAAAGGGCTACCGGACCATCATCCTCGATAACCTGGTACACGGGCACAGGGACGCCGTACAATGGGGTACTTTTATTGAAGGAGACATGGCTGATACCAGCCTCCTCTCAAGAGTTTTTGAGGAGTATGAGATTGATGCGGTGATGCATTTTTCGGCTTTCATCGCAGTAGGCGAGTCGGTGGAGGAACCAGGGTCCTATTACAAAAACAATGTAGCAAGGACAATTGATCTGCTCAATGCCACCGTACAGGCAGGAATCAAATATTTTCTCTTTTCCTCTACCTGCGCCATCATGGGTAACCCTGTTTATCTTCCCCTTGATGAAAAGCATAAAAGGGATCCGCTCAATCCATACGGCTGGTCTAAATTCATGGTCGAGCAAATCCTTCAAGATTTTGAATCCGCGTACGGACTTCGCCATGGAATCTTGAGATACTTCAATGCTGCTGGAGCGGAATCAAAGGCTCGCATCGGTGAAAGGCACGATCCTGAAACCCACCTCATCCCCATTGTCCTGGAAGCTGCCCTGGGAAAACGCGAAGAAGTTGGTATATTTGGAACTGATTATCCCACCCGTGACGGCACGTGTATCCGTGATTATATTCACGTCTGTGATCTGGCCGAGGCCCATTTGCTGACCCTGGAATGGATGATGGAGCATGATGCTTCCAATGATTTTAACCTGGGGAACGGAAAGGGATTCACCGTTAAAGAAGTCATTGATGTAGCTCGTAGGGTAACCAACCGTGAGATTCAAACTCGTGAAACCCACAGAAGAGATGGAGACGCGGAGTCCTTGATCGGTTCCAGTGAAAAGGCAAAGGCAGTTCTTGGATGGATTCCAAAAATTGATAGTCTGGAAGAAATAGTCTCTTCAGCCTGGCGATGGCATCGAAAGGTTGAAGACCTTGGCGGAGAGGATCCTAAGAATGGGTAGGAGTAGGAAACATCTCAAGGTGCTGGAGGCTCGCAGTGTTTTTCTTTTAAGGGAGGCATACGCTAATTTCAAAAGCATGGGTATGCTCTGGTCTATTGGCAAGGACAGCACGGTACTATTATGGCTGGCGAGGAAGGCCTTTTTTGGTCATGTCCCCTTTCCTCTAATCCACATAGATACCTCTTTTAAAATTCCTGAAATGATCGCCTATCGAGATGAGTTAGTGAAGCAGTGGAATCTCGACCTGCTTTTTGGAAAAAATCAGAAGGCGATAGATGAAAATGACACTTTCCCTGATGGAAGAATAGATAGAATTCAGTGCTGCTCAAAGCTTAAATCCGAGGCTCTCAATCACACACTTAGCGGCGACTGGCCACGCTATCGTTATAACCATGAAATGGGTGAGTACCAAAGAGAACTAAATCCGGAGGCATTCACTGGAGTGATTGTCGGAGTAAGGGCTGATGAAGAAGGTTCCCGTTCAAAAGAGCGCTATTTTTCTCCCCGAAATAGGGATAGTCAATGGAGTATAGGTACCCAGCCTCCCGAGTTTTGGTCCTATTACAAGACCGAGTTTGCCCCAGGGACCCATGTGAGAATTCACCCGCTTTTGGATTGGACTGAACTCAACATCTGGGAGTACATAGAGGCTGAAGACATTCCAGTGGTATCCCTCTATTTTGATGCCGGCAAGGGTGAGCGCTACCGCTCACTGGGATGCTATCCCTGTACGAGCACTGTGCAGTCTGGCGCGAAGTGTGTGCGCGAAATAATTGAGGAACTTGAAACAGGTAAGTTTCATAATATCGCTGAACGATCTGGTCGGGCGCAGGATGCTGAAGACGGCGGAGGACTGGAAACTCTTCGACGTGATGGATATATGTGATCATTTAAGGATGTTGAGTGGAAGAAGTTTTTAAACTCGTAGTGGTAGGGCATGTGGACCATGGTAAGAGTACTATCATGGGTAGGCTCCTGGCTGATAGTAACTCCCTGCCCGAGGGAAAGCTGGAACAAGTACGCCAATTCTGCAAGAAAAATTCTCGGCCCTTTGAATACGCATTTTTACTGGATGCTCTCAAGGATGAACAAAGCCAGGGTATCACCATTGATTCCGCACGTATTTTTTTTAAGTCCAAGAAGCGCAACTACTTGATTCTGGATGCTCCAGGTCATATCGAGTTTCTTCGCAATATGGTCACCGGTGCCGCTAATGCCTATGGAGCTTTGTTGGTTATTGATGCTGAGGAGGGAATACAGGAGAATTCCAAGCGTCACGCTACCATGCTATCTATGCTGGGTGTAAGGCAGATTGGTATTCTCGTCAATAAAATGGACCTTGTTGGCTTTGCTCAAAAGAGATTTGAGGACCTTATAGAAGAGTTTAAGAAGTTTCTTGAAAAGCTTAAGATTGAGCCTACCGCATGGATACCTGTAAGTGGTCGAGACGGGGACCATGTCGTAGAAAGTTCAAAGAAGATGAGCTGGTATTCGGGACCTTCTGTTCTTGAACTTCTTGATCAATTTCCGCGCCCGCTCTCCGGTGAAAGAGGACCCCTCAGACTCTTCGTACAAGATGTGTACAAGTTTACGAACTTTGGAGATCAGAGGAGGATCATTGCTGGAACCCTGGATTCCGGGACTCTCAAAAGAGGCGATCCCATACTCTTCTATCCATCGATGAAGAGAAGTAAAGTGCTCTCCATCGAGCAGTTCCCCGCGTCCAAGGTAAGTCAGGCCGCTTCTGGCAGCGCTGTGGGATTCACGCTTGATGAACAGGTCTATCTCACCCGTGGTGAACTTGTCTGCAGCGATAACGATCAACAAATCTGTATTTCCTCGAGATTTAGAACAAGTATTTTCTGGCTCGGAAAGTCTCCTCTTGAACTTCATAAGGACTATGGATTACGGCTTGGAACTCGTAGTGTTAGTGCCAGGATCATGCAAATCGAGGAAGTGGTTGACGCCTCTACCCTGGATTCTGGAAAACAGGCATCTGAAATTCAGCGTAACGAGGTGGCTAAATGTGTGATTCGTACCAAATCTCCCATCGCTTTTGATGTATCCGAATCTGGATTGGATTCCAGCCGCTTCGTTTTGGTAGATCAATATGATATTGCTGGTGGGGGCATTATCACCCAGGAACTCGAAGATGATCAGAGCTGGGTTAGAGATGAGGTAAAACTTAGAAACTCGAAATGGGAATCGAGTCTAATTTCTCCTTCAAAAAGAGCAGAGCAGTATAATCAGAAATCCGCTCTCATCCTGGTGACAGGACCCAAAGATGCAGGAAAAAAACCCGTTGCCCGTGCCTTGGAAATGGAACTCTTTGAATCCGGTAAAATTGTATACTTCCTGGGAATCGGAAATATCCTCTACGGTGTAGATGCTGATATTAAGGGACGGGAGACCAATACCACAGAACACTTAAGGCGAATGGCTGAAATCTCCCATTTAATGCTTGATGCGGGGATTATTCTGATATTGACAGCAGTTGATTTGACCACCAGGGACCTGGGGCTGATCTCTACTCTTGTAGACCCTGACCGTATCGTGACCGTGTGGGTAGGTGACCGTGCACCGACTTCCCTACACGCGGATGTAAATGTAGATTCTTCTAAGCCAGAGAATGCGGTACAGTCAATGAAGGCTCATTTGCAAGGCCGCAATCTGATCTTTAATCCGGAATAGAGGATTAGTGCTGATCTACACCAAATAGAACTTCTTCTAAACGATCTGCCCAATAAGCCATTTCCAAAAGTATGGTGGAGAATTCTCGTTTATCCATGGACTCAATATCTGGAATAATTCTCGAGAGTCTGAGTACAAATTCATTATCCATGGTTACAGAGCAGTGATGGATAGAGTCTCCAAAACTCAATGCGTAGGTCATATCCTGAAGGGTGGTTACCTCCCCAATTGTGGAAAATATAATGACCGAATCTGAATCATAAAATGGATAGTCTTCAATCTCGATTTCTCCTGTACCGAGGCAGGCTCTTTTAAAGTGAACACAGACTCTCTGGCTTCGATCACCGGCGGTTCCGGTAGCGATGGTGAAGTGAATTCTCTGTTCGCCATCTCCATCCGGCTCAAAAACTGAGGAATGGATGACCTTTTGTGGATACATTTCAACAAATTTCTGGATCAACTGCTCTAAAACAGGCTGCTGAAACTTTACTGAGCCTTCAGGCTTGGAGGGGGCATCTCCATGTTCCGGGATTTGAAAGGGATTTGCACAGGAAGGGCACTTACCCCGACTACCTGCCCTCTCGGGACTGATTTCCAAATTTTTACCGCAACTGCCACAGGTTAGAGCAATCATTCTGGTCTCCTCTTTTTCTAAGGATGACATTATATACCCAAAAAGAACTCATTTGTCCGAATTCTAGTCAAACCAGGATCTCCTTATTGCGCCTTCTTCCATTCCTCAACCTGTGGATTCATGACTCGAAACCAAAGCGGAGGCAAGATTGCCAACAGGATCATGGCTGGATAGCCGTAAGGATGCCTGGGGGCATCTTCATGATGCCGAAGAACCTGGTATCGCCTGCTGGCATAGGCATGGTGGTCGGAATGTCTAGGAAGTTGGAAGAGATAAAGACTTGACCAGAAAACAGTGGAATTCCAAGAATGTTTTGGAGTTACCTTTTCATACTTTCCATTTGGCAGTCGCCTTCTCTCCAATCCATAGTGCTCAACATAGTTAACAGTTTCAAGCAGTATGGCAGCGCATACACTTTGGGCCAGGAAGAAAACCAATCCTTCCCAGCCAAAAAGCAGGGTGAGGATTATAGCGAAGGCGGCACTCAGCGAATACCAATGGATCAATTCATTGGATAAGAACGAGTAGGGGTTGAGTCCCTTCTTTCTCAGCCGTTCTGCTTCATGAGCCCATGCATTGTAGAAGTTTCCGGGAATCGCTCGCAGAAAAAACGAATACAAAGACTCATTGAATCTGGAGGAAGATGGATCTTCTGGGGTAGAGGCCATGACATGATGATGCCTGATATGCTCGATCTTAAATCCAGCGTAAGTAACCATGGATAGGAGCATTCCTCCACAGAACCTCTCCGCCGCTGTGTTCTTATGAACGAGTTCATGAGCCACGTTGATTCCAACAACACCACCCAGGGTGCCGATAGAAAGGACCCAGCCCAATTGCGCTACCCAGTGAAGATCTCCGGAGGTATATACAGAACAGCTCCAGACCAGAAGAAGGAGATAACAAGGTGCGCATAACATGGGTAGAAACTTGTAGTAGTTTGAAGCGGATAGCGACTTTGATTCCTCCGGGCTGTGATTGTCCTCATCGTGTCCCATGAGAAGATCTAGAATGGGAGTGATGACGAATACAAATATCGGAGTGAAATACAGATTTAGCCCTCCTAATGCACCTTTGTCCACCGGGTATAGGGATAGCAAGGGTAATAACATCAATGCGAATATCAAACAGTACCCAAATGGCTTCACTGCTTTCAGCCAGGCAGGTGTTGGATGTGTAAAAACCATGACATTTCCTTTTATATTCCTCACAAACTGCACCCAAGCTTAAGAAGACTGAAAATCATGTCAATGAAAAATGGCGGAACATCCTGAACTTCTCAAATTTTCCACGAGAAGCCTAAAGGATCTGGTAGCCGGTCGCAGTAAATGGTAATTCTCCGACAGGCTCCTAGGACGGGATCTCAAGCCTGCAGATAACGGATTTGGAGGCGGGTGTATAACTTTTCACGGCTACCTTTTCAAGAGGAATGAGGGGATTGGTTTCAGGGAAATAGGTGGCGATGCAGCGGCGAGGAATTTCATAGGGAACGACCCGAAAATTCCT
>CAZIKF010000019.1:0-10157 GCA_964539825.1 uncultured bacterium | reverse complement strand
CCATCTCTCTCCGTTCTGCCCAGGCAAGGTAGAATCAGGGCTTCCTTGCCCGTGATCAAATGAGATCGGTTGAGCTTGGTAGAAACCTGCACAGTCAAATCACAATTACGTAGACCAAGTGCAGTCCTCTCAGTATCTGGACCGGCTTGCAGGAAATTTCCCCCCATAGCGAAAAAGACTCTAACCTTACCTTCCAGCATGGCCTCTATACTTTCGACTGTATTGGTTCCTGGCTCCCGAGGAGCCCTTATGCAGAACTCTTTATCCAAACGATCGAGGAAATCAGAGGGTGGCCGTTCCCAGATTCCCATGGTTCGATCACCCTGGACGTTGCTATGTCCGCGTACGGGACAAAGACCGGCGCCTTCTTTCCCAATCTGACCCTTCAAAAGCATAAGGTTTACCAGTTCCTGGATAGTCGCTACAGCGTTTTCGTGTTGCGTAAGCCCCATGGCCCAGCAGGCGATGGTCCTTTCAGATTCTATGAAGAGTCTGGCTGTTTCCTTCAACAGAGGTCGGGAAATGCCGCAGTTTTCCAAAATTTCCTGCCAATCTGTTCTATCGATGTTGTTCCTTAGTTCTTCAAATCCAAGGGTATGATTCTGAATAAAATCCCAATCAAGAACGGAGTTCTCCCGCTCTATCTCAAGAACTTCTTTGATGAGTCCTTTGAAGAGGGCCACGTCACCGTTGATACACACCGGTAGATGAAGTTTAGCGAGAGCGGTTGGGAAGCCTAGCAAACCGCCGGGCTCCTGGGGGTGGGCAAAGGCACAGAGCCCGGCTTCCTTAAGCGGGTTGATCGAGACGATTTTTGCCCCGTTGCGTACTGCCTTTTGTAGAGCGATAAGCATCCTGGGATGGTTGGTTCCCGGGTTTTGCCCGATCACCAGGATGAGTTGAGCGCTCTCAAAGTCTTCGAGCCTAACGGTTCCCTTCCCGATTCCAATGGTTTCCTTGAGAGCGACTCCGCTTGATTCATGACACAGGTTGGAGCAGTCCGGGAGGTTGTTGGTCCCAAACGAGCGTACAAAAAGCTGGTACAAAAAGGCGGCCTCATTGCTAGTGCGCCCGGAAGTGTAGAAAACAGCCTGGTTAGGAGTGCTCAGGGAATTGAGTCTCTGGGAGATTTTCTGAAAAGCGCCGGTCCAGGAAATAGGAACATAGGTTTTAGAATCAGCGGCCTTAAAAAGGGGTTGTGTAATTCGTCCCCGCTTCCCTAACCAATAATCCGTCTGCAGGCTAAGCTCATGCAGAGTTCTGGAGCTAAAAAAGGATCCATCCACTTTTTGAAGGGTTGCCTCTTCAGCGATTGCTTTGGCTCCATTTTCACAAAACTCAATCTTTCCTCTTCCCACCATGGCTTCAGGCCATGCGCACCCCGGGCAGTCAAATCCTTCCTGCTGATTGGTTCTCAAGAGAGTCTTTGTACCTCTGATGAGTCCGATTTCCCTGCGCAGGTGCTTGAGGGTTGAGAGAACCGCTTCAAGACCACCGGCCTTTTGAGCGGGCTTCCCAACGATGAGGGAACCTGCTTCCTCAGGAGGACTGGCCTCGGGGAGCTTAGAAAGTTCCTCCTTTTTAGCGGGGTCATTGGTCATGAGCATTCTCCCCAGAGCTGGAGTACTGTTCCATCAGGATCTATGTCCTGAGAGTCTCTTTTGCAAGCTGTGCTGAGCTCAATGGTCTCAAAGCCTGAATAAAGGTTAAAACAAGAGGACTTAAGAAATCCGATTAAGGTTATGTTAGCTTCCCTGGCGGCCTGAACAGCGGCACTAGATGGCGCTCCTATGGCTGCCAAGATTCTAATTTTTGCCCGCGATGCCTTTTGAACCAACTCAAAACTGACCCTTCCACTCAATAAGATTATGCAGTTATTCTCTGTAAGAAGCCCTTTAAGAAGTGAATCTCCTATGAGTTTGTCCAGGGCGTTGTGGCGGCCTATGTCTTCACATAGGTTGATTAGTTCCCCTGCCCTGGTGAAGAGGGCTGACGCATGGACACCACCTGTCTTTGCAAAAAGTCTCTGCGACGAGGTTATCTTAGCGGGGAGTTCTCTGATCAGGCTTTCGGGGATTGGGAAGGGCAGGTTGGATTCCAGGGAGCCAATGATAACAGGGAGTTCTTGGAGGGATGGCTTTCCACAAAGTCCACAGCTAGAGGAGACAGGGAAAGTCCGTTGAGGTCTGGACTCATTTCTTTCAGAGGCAGGAGCCGAGCAGAGTAGAATTCGATTGGCTTCCAACTGCCTCACTTCGCACCCAAGAATCTCCTCTCTGGAACAAAGAAGCTCTTCGCAGAAGGCAAAACCCAGTGCAAGTTGGAGATCCTGTCCGGGGGTCCGCATAATCACGCAGATACTTTTTGCGCTTGCGGGATGTTGCGGATGGGAAAGGAGTATCTCAAGCGGCTCTTCGCGAATCAAACGATCTACCAAGAGGCAAGGTTCATCGGCAGATATTCTTGAGAGGGGTAAGGTGGAATATGGTTTTGGCTCCATTTGAATTCAAGTAAGAATTTTGGTTCAAGCGCTTTCAATCATACTCAGGCAATAAGAAGAAGAGAAGCGCTTAAGGGTGGAGAATAAACCGGGACCATGGGAAAAATAAAACGAGATTTGTGGATTGATTAGCCAAGGAGTATATTTCCGGTAGTTGGAAGATCTTGGAAAAGGAGTGCCTTATGAGTATCGATTATGAAAATTTGGTGCTGGAAAAGCTTAATTATAATTCCTATCTAAAGGTCCCTGAGCTTCTCGAATTGCAAAAACTACGCTCTGATCCTCACCACCATGACGAAATGTTCTTCATCATCATCCATCAGGCCACGGAGCTATGGTTTAAGCAGATTCTTCATGAGTCCAATAGAGTGGTCACAGGTTTCAGGCAGGATTCCGTCTCCAGGGCACTAAAGGGCTTTCGTCGAATCACTGCGATCATGGATTTACTGATGAAGCAAATCAACCTTCTGTCTACTCTTAATCCCGTTGATTTCGCGGGATTTCGTGACCTGCTCAGACCAGCCAGCGGTTTCCAGTCTCAACAATTTCGCCAGCTTGAATTTGTTTTTGGGGTCCGCGAAGCTTTTTTCCTGAAGTTTTTTGAGGCTATGCCGGAGGTCGTCAAGCAATTGGATGAAATCAGGAATAAACCCTCCATCTATGATCACTTTCTGCACTGTCTTTCGCGACGTTTTCCCATCCCTAAAGGAGCCCTCAGAACCGAATATACTCAGACTCCCGAAAGTCACCCTGAGATCATGAAGGTAATCCAGAAGGTTTACCATCAACCAAGGGACGAATATCATTGGGTATTACTCTTTGAATCCATGCTAGATTTTGATGAAAAATTCACTTTGTTTAGGGGGACTCACCTGGTGATGGTGGAGCGAACCATCGGGAGAAAGAAAGGGACCGGGGGGAGTACTGGATATGACTTTCTCCGAAGTAGGGCTTTACTGAAATACTTTCCGGATTTATGGGAAGTAAGAAATCTTATTGGAGGCGATTATTCTTAAGTTCGATATTTTCTTTTCAATATGTCAAACCCCAGTAGATGGAGCCGTTCCTTCTGAGCGGCAAATGTTTTTAAATTTTTTCGATCAGCTTGAACTTGCTGACGAGCTTGGTTTTGGAACCGCCTGGGTTGCTGAAACCCATCTCTCCTGTCAGATCCAGAAGGGAAACCCCGGTGCGGTAGTGCCCGATTTTCAGGGTGAAATAGGTCTAAATACAGATATTTTACAGGTCGCTCATAAAGCTATGGCCAGAACCAGGCGCATACATTTAGGTTCGGCGATCCGAAATATCATCTGCAATGGAGGCCCCATTGCCCACGCGGAAGCGATTCGCACATTTCTCACCCTCCACGGATTAGAAGAGAATCAAGATCGGGAGCTGCATATCGGGTTTGCTTCGGGACGATTTCCCTTCTCAAACTCAGCATATGGGATCACACCCAGAAATGCGGTAGAGCAGGCGGTATGGCCGATATTAAAGGGCAGAATCTTCCAGGAGGCTACGGAGATTTTTCTCAGGCTCATGAAGGGCGAGACCCTCTCATCGGATCAGATTACTCACCGTGGAAGAATCCGACCCTCTGACTTTCGCAACCTCTCAGACTGGGACAGGGTAATCCAGGCGGCAGGAGCCGATATAGATGTCGTTGAAATTCCAAGTTTCTATGATTTTCACACGGTAGGGGTAATTCCATTTGAAGCTCCCCTTGAGCACTTAACTCTGACTGTAGGTACGGCTGATCCCGTTGTTCATGATCTGGCCAACCAAATTATGCCGGTAAGGGTATTCAATCTCTCTATCACTCCGCCCAAAGACCTGGAAAACTTACATGAGCGCATGAGAAGGATTTACCACAAAGATGGCGGAGATTGGCAGCGATCCTATATGCCGCGGACGGTTCTTTGTTTCATCAATGATGATCCGGGAGCCAGTATTGAAGAAAATCGCGATCGCGCAAAGGCCACGGCACAAAGGGCTGCCGAGAATTATTGGCGCGCGATTGAGGGAACCCTGGATCCGATGAAAGTATCTAAAGCCACTGAAAACGCGCTTTTGGGGACTCCGCAGGATGTACTGGAACAGATTCAGGAAAGGTTTCATCCCGAGGATCGCCTCATGCTCTGGTTCGACTTCAACAATCATGACAGTTCAGACGTAATGCGGGCAATGAAAGTCTTCATGGAAAAGGTAGCCCCCAATGTCTGAATCCACCCCTGAGGAGAAAGGGCAGGATAAGGGTCCTTCCTCTCCGCCCGGGACACTTTCTTCCAGGACTCGTCCAGGCAATGTCTGGGTGCCGCTAGTGGAATACCGACGCAATGATGTAGCAGAATGTACCATCCATGGCGCGGTGGCCTGGGTGAGTGGAAAAAAGCTGATCTATTCCTGGGGAGGAAATGTTCTTTGCTACGGACGATCCATGATGAAACCTGTAATGATGCGCGTTTTCGCCGATGAGCTGGAAGAGGTTCTGAACTGGAAGCAAAAGGCCATAAGTGTCGCATCACATAATGGCGATACAGAGCACGTTCAAACCGTTAAATCAATTCTCACCAAGTCTGAACTCGGACTGATGCAAACACCCCATTCCCTTCCCTTAATGCAGTTTGGAAAACAGCGAAGACGACCCCGAAGGTGGTATCACACCTGCTCAGGCGAGCATGCCGCGATTTTAAGAGGTTGTAAGCTCAAGGGATGGTCACGAATTGGTTACTCCTGGCCCCATCACGCGTTTCACCAGGCATATCTCGAGGCTGTGCGGGATTGTCTCGGGGCGGAATGGCTTCCAAAAGTTGTAGCCAAAGACGGCTGTGGACTTCCCACACTCTCCATGAGTGTGAATGAGCTTGCTATGCTCTATGCTTCCCTGGTTACTCGCAGGCACGAGGACTGGATATGGGAGTCCATGGTGAGGCACCCCGATCTCATCGGGGGCTTTAATCGCCTGGATTCCACCATCTTAAAGAGCTGTGATGGGAAGGTGATCGCGAAGGAAGGAGCTGACGGACTCCTGGGTTTGGCGATAGAACATCCCAATTACCCGGAGGGACTAGGGGTCGTAGTCAAGATTGCCCATGGCTGGGATGGCACCGCTTCCTGGTTTGTAGCCAGATGGATTTTGGGAGTTCTGGGCTTTCGTCTCAGAAATCCCTACAAACTTGATCGTCAGAAAGGATTCCTGGTAGAAGAAGTGATTCCGGAGAATCTACGCAAAAATATGGTTGATATCAAACCCTGGGATAGCTGGGATGTAGATAGAGATCGGTGGGAATTTGATGCCTATAAGTATCTTTAGAGAGAAGAGAGTGGTCACGAGGAAGAGATATAAACATTGGAAAGAAGAAGCAATTGAAACAATAGAATCAATGGAAACAGAGGAATGCAAGTAGCTGGAGTGTTTCGGTCGGTGTAAATCGTGGATGAGATGATTAAACTGAAGAATTATATTGGAGGCGAGTTTTTAGACCCTGTCGGGGATGGCTGGATTGAGAACTTTGAACCCGCTACCGGAAAGGTCTATTCCTATCTTCCAGATTCTTCAGCTGCGGATGTGGATCATGCTGTCAGGGCAGCCCTGGAAGCTTTCCCCGCATGGTCCTCCACCAGTGCTTCTGAAAGAGCTCGGGTCTTAAATCGGATTGCTGATCTTATCGAAGAAAATCTGGAATCCCTCGCACGAGCGGAGTCACGCGACCAGGGAAAACCTTATTCCTTAGCAAAGGCCATGGACGTACCTCGTGCCGCCTCAAACTTTCGTTTTTTCGCGGGAGCTATTCTTCACCAGGAAGAGCGGGCTACCGATATGGACGGGGCTGCTTTGAATTATGCCTTGCGGGTTCCGGTGGGTGTAGCGGGTCTCATTTCTCCCTGGAATTTACCCCTATACCTGATGACCTGGAAGATAGCTCCTGCCATTGCGACTGGAAATACCTGCGTTGTGAAGGGTTCTGAGCTAACGCCGATGAGTGCCTTTCTGCTTTCAGACATCTTGAGTCAGGCAGGCTTGCCTGCCGGTGTGGTGAATATTGTACATGGTTATGGTCATAGTGTGGGTAGAGCGATCACGTCTCATCCCAGGATTCCAATTATATCCTTTACCGGCGGCACGGAAACAGGGAAGGATGTTCAGATTCAAGCCGCTGAGCATTGTAAGAAACTAAGCCTTGAGCTTGGAGGAAAGAATCCAAACCTCATCTTCGCGGATGCTCCCTTTGAAGAGTGTGTTACCACCAGTGTTCGATCCTCTTTTACAAACCAGGGAGAAATCTGCCTTTGTGGTTCCAGAATTTTTGTGCAGAAGCCCCTCTACGAAGAGTTTCTAGCTGCGTTCATAGAGAAAACCAAGCAACTTAGAGTAGGAGATCCGCTGCAAGATGATACAGACCTTGGAGCCCTGGTTAGCTCTGATCATCTTAAGAAAGTTCAATCCTATGTAGAGCTTTCTAAAGAGGAAGGTGGTGAAATTGTTACCGGTAATGACTGTCCAAAGCTACCTGAAAGTCTATCTGGTGGGTTTTTCATGAATCCATGTGTGATCACGGGAGTTCCCACCGACGGGAGGGTAATGCAGGAAGAAATATTTGGACCTGTAGTTACCGTAACTCCCTTTAGCACTGAGGAAGAGGGACTTGCTATGGCAAATTCAGTTCGATTTGGGCTGGCATCAAGTCTATGGACCTCCGACCTTCGCCGGGCACACCGGGTAGCACGAAGGATCGAAGCGGGGATAACCTGGGTCAACTCCTGGATGCTGAGGGACTTAAGAACTCCGTTTGGCGGAATGAAGGCATCGGGAAGCGGAAGAGAGGGCGGGAACTATTCCCTGGACTTCTATTCAGAAACAAAAAATATCTGTGTGAAGATATCTTCATGAAAATGGAGAGGAAACAATAGAAACATTGGAATCCATGGAATGAAAAATACATACTTTGTCCTGCTAACAGGGTCATCTCTCGATTTGACCAGGCGGTCCAACTTGCCGGATCTATTAACGGGCTCATGCCTTCTTCCATTGTTTCTATTGATTCCATTGTTTCTGAACATCCATGGCCCCATTGAGTCTCAATTGAGAGGAATGAATCATGAGTAAGGGTAGAATCATTGGAGGGGCTCTTGCGCCCCATCCTCCCCATCTGGTATACGCGGAGAATCCCGAGCGAAATGAACCTCGTTCCGAAGGGGGTTGGGAAGTTTTGCGCTGGGGATATGAGACCCTTCGGGAAAATCTCAAGAAGAAAAAACCCGATGTGCTTCTAGTTCATTCACCGCACTGGCAGACTATTGTGGGTCACCATTTTTTGGGATTGCCTCAATTTCATGGTCTCTCAGTAGATCCGATTTTCCCGCACCTTTTTCGTTATCGCTATGATATCGAAGTAGATGTGGACCTTTCCCTCTCTATAGCCAAGAGCGCTAGCGAAGCAGGCCTTGTCACAAAGATTATGAAAAATCCTGACTTTCGTATTGATTATGGAACCATTATCTCCCTTCACCTTAGCAATCCGGACTGGGATATCCCGGTGGTTTCCATCTCTTCCAACAACTCACCCTATTATTTTTCCAACGAAGTAGGTCAGGAGCAGATGAGAATTTTGGGTGAAGCGACGAGGACGGCTATTGAGAATTCGGGGAAACGCTGTTTTTTGCTGGCATCGAATTCCCTTTCCCATCGCCATTTCACCAGTGAACCTGAGATTCCAGAAGACATGAGCCAAGAGCACATCTACCATCATGGGCAGTATTTATGGGATATGGAGGTACTCTCTCATATGCGGGCAGGTAGATGTGAACAGCTTCTTGATAGCCTGCCAGAGTTTTTTGATATGGCGATGGCTGAGGTTAAAGCCGGTGCGCTTGCCTGGATGCTGCACGCCCTGGAGGTACCAGATTACCCGGCTAAGATTCATTCCTATGGCTCTGTAATTGGGACTGGAAATGCTGTGGTTGAATGGGATGCGGAAGGTGAGGTGTCTCATGAATAGCTCGGTTGTAAAGGCAGCCTATCTAGTTTGCGGCCAGCCTCAGATTCTTCTGGCCCCTGAAAATTCTGCGGGTTGGAAGTCATTGAGAAATTCCTATGAGTTGGTTCGAGAAGACTTGGAAGCAAAGGGAGTGGAAAGGATTCTGTACCTGTCTACCCAATGGCTTTCCGTACTCGGATGGACCTTTCAAGCAGATCCTAAACCCAAATGGTTTCTTGTGGATCCCAACTGGCATGACCTCGGTACTGTTCATTACGAGTTTCGAGTCGATTCTGAATTCGCGAAACTTCATGCAGACGAAGTAAAGAAGGCCGGTTTACATACTATGACTGTAAATTATGAGGGTTTTCCTATCGACATGGGTACCGTGGTAGCCCAAAAGCTTCTAAATCCCTCAAATAGCTACGAAGCAGCGATGATTTCCTGCAACATGTACGCTGAGAAGCAAGAGAGTGTGCTTGTGGGTGAGGCTACTCTCAGGGCCCTGGAAAGCTCAGGCAGACCTACAGCCGTGGTCTTGGTTTCTAATTTATCCAATCGATTTCATATCCATGAAATCGATCATGCAAGGGATTGCTTTTCATCGCGAAAAGATGATGAATGGAATCAAAAAATCCTGGAGCTATTGGCAGAGGGTCGTCTTGAAGATGTGGCCCAGGTGGCCAGGGACTTTGCCAGCGAAGCAAACGGCGATATGGGTTTCAAAGGCATCTGGTGGCTTAATGCCCTGCTAGGGGAAACCAACTCACATAAGGGCAAGGTTTTTGATTACCAGCCCGTATGGGGTGCCGGCGGAGCGCTTGTGGGAATCTATCCCACGCAAAAGAATACGATAAGGAAGCCGGTAGCGTTGATTCCTTCCACTGGCAATGAAGTTGATCAAGCGCCATTTCAAGAAGACGACACGGTCTAACCCTTGGAATTAGAAATGGTAAAGTCTTTTAGAGTACCGCCGGTCGCGTCATCCCATGGCTTGACCAGGGGATCCATGAGTTAGACTACAGTGAATCATCTGGTATTCGGGTTGGATTCCGAATCGTGGGGATGACGAAAACTATGAAAATTTACGACATCACACCTGTGATTTCTTCGAGAATGGCTGTCTTTCCTGGCGATGTCCCCTATTCAAGGGAAGTAACCCTGGACTTTTCAAGCGGTAATAACCTCCTCCTATCCTCTATGAGGACCACCATGCACCTGGGTGCCCATGCCGACGCTTCCAACCATTACAATGAGCAAGGAGAGGGGATAGATAAACGAGATCTTTCCTATTATCTAGGACCCGTACAGGTTGTCCGGGTCACAACTAAAAGAGGAGATCGTATAAAGTTGGAAGACCTGGGTGATGAACAAGTGAATGCACAAAGAATTCTGTTTTGTACGGGCTCATATCCAGATCCCGATTCCTGGAACTCGGACTTCACTTCACTATCACCTGATCTTGTGGATTTTCTTGCTTCCCATGGGGTGATCCTGGTTGGAATAGATACTCCCTCAATAGATCCATCAGAGGATAAAGCTCTACTCTCACACGCCAGGGTAGCCCATCATAAGATGGCCATTTTGGAAGGCGTTGTTCTCGAGACAGTGCCGCAAGGAATCTATGATCTCATTGCTCTGCCGCTGAAAATAGAGAACGCTGACGCTTCCCCCGTAAG
>CAZIKF010000018.1:44445-107387 GCA_964539825.1 uncultured bacterium | reverse complement strand
CTTCGTGTTTTTCTTTACTCTGTGGTTGCTTTGCTCCCACTTCGTGTTTTTCTTTGCTTTTTGGTTGCTTTGATTCCACTTCGCCATCCTGCTTGTTGATCGCGGGATCCTGCCTTTTTACGTTCCTTGCAAACCTTATTCTTATTCCCTCCTTTTCAGTTTCCTGACTCCTTAGTCGTCTGGTTGCTTTGCTCGGCCTATGGATTCTTTTCTTATACATACTCATTTTTTTTTGGTCGATATCAGTCTTTGACCTGGAATTGAAAAATATCCTTATATAGCCAATATTGGTTGGTTTCTTAATCAAAGCTCACCATTTTGTATCTATTTACATCTAACTCAGACTAAACAGCCTCATTGCGCTCAGCTTAGATGCCGAATACCCGAGTAAGGTTTTTTGCGCTCTTCAGAAGAATTGACGTTCGCCCACATTTGTCTTGCGCTTAAATCCTGATCCAGGGACACTCTGCGGAGTCGAACTGTTTGGACATTTCGAGAATTCTTTGATTTTAGACTGATATTTCCATGAATTTGGAAATCAGTCTTATTGTAAATTTTTTTTTGAGGTGTTCATGGGATTTCGGGTCAATGGGCCCGGGAGTAGTCTTGTCACACTGGGTAATCTTTCACGTACCCAGGGTGGTTTACAATCGTCGATTGAGAGACTTTCTTCCGGATTAAGAATCAATCGCGGTGCAGATGATGCTGCCGGATTGACCATTTCCGAAAAGCTTCGCTCACAAATCCGTGGACTTACCAAGGCTACCGCAAATGCCCAGGACGGAATCTCCCTGATTCAAACTGCCGAGGGCGCTCTAAATGAAGATCACGCCATGCTTAATAGAATGCGGGAACTAAGCATTCAATCCCAATCAGACGCGCTTACTTCTACCGATCGAATTGAACTTCAAAAGGAAGTTGATCAGCTAATTGGCGAGATAGATCGCGTTGCGATCACTACAGAATTCAACACAAAAAAGTTGCTGGATGGGAGTTCAGCGGAAGTGCATGCTTCCAGTGAAGGGATTCAGCTACCGACATTCGAGGTAGAGGGGGGGATTGGCACTGGTGATTACCTGGTTTCTATGCAGCAGACTTCGGCCGGTGTGAAGCAGGAGCAAGGTTCTGCAATTCAAAGAAGCGTCGTTTCAGGGAGAATGGCGACCCGAACATCACAATTAAATGAGATGGAAAGTATGTTCGATCATGAGGGGAACTCCTTTTTAGAAAATCCCCAGGTTCTTACCTTGAGGGGAAACGGAACCAAAACCGAAGTTACGATGTCGGGTAATGAAACTTTGGAGAAATTTGCTCTAAAGGTGGAGGAGACAATTATTGCTAGCACCGAAGACGGAGGGTTGGGGATTGCAAATTCGTCCTTTGAATTCAACGCGGAAGACGGGCAATTCGAGTACAACGCCGGGGTGGCAGGATTTAGAGGAGAGCTTTCTCTATCAGGCTCAGAAGATATTCTAAATGCATTTTCTTTCGACATTATTACAGAGGCGGAGTCCATTTTCTTTGACGTATTTGGGCAGGAACAGGGACATGGAGTCTACGAAAAGAGAGAATTCACGGCAACTACCAGTGCCGATGATACCTTTGGGGTTTTGGGTGGCAGAGAACTTGATTTTGACCTGGGTCAGGAAGCACGAATAGATGGATCAATACAGGCATTGGATGCTATCCAGATTGGTGCTACTGATGTGATCTTCACTTTTCATGACACCAATGGTGAGGATAATGATCAGGCAACGGGGAGTCTTAGCGCCGGGGTCACTGTTATTCTCACCAACAGCAGATCATTTCTGCTAACTTCTATTTCCACCATGATCAATAACGCGATTGGCGCTGCCAATAATCCCTCTGACTCACTGACCTTTGGTCCAACTTCTTCCAACTACACCAATCCAAACATTGCCGCCAGCTTCAGCGGAAGTAACCTGGTGCTCACTTCAACAGGGACGGGAACTTCGGGAAGTATCTCCATCAGCGCTAATGCGGCTGCCCAGACTACCCTTGGATTGACCAACGGACTCACCTCCGGGGTAGGAGGGACCAGCGGAACGCTGACAGGTATCACAAATATTACGGGTGGAGTGACCTTTGCGGGTGCCGGAGTGACAAGGATTCGCCTGGGTGACGGTGACTTCAATACCAATACGAGCACAGTAGCATCGGATATAACTTTCAACCAGGGAGTGGTCATTTCCCAGGCTTCCATAACCACTGCTTTTACCAATTATTTTACCGCGAACAGTATCGATGCTTCTGTGTCGGTAAATGGAGGTGGAAATCTTGTGATTACGGCGACGGAGTCAGGGTCAGATTCACGGGTCTCCATTTCAGAAGTCGCGGGAGCTACAATGTTCGCCGCACTGGGGTTGGCCAGTGGCAACGCGAACGCTGGGGCAGGGGGCACTGCAGCGGTGTTTACGGGAAGCACCAGCGGATCTAATGCCACGAAGGCTTTTACCCAAACAGGTATCATGAATTTCTCACTCACCGACGGAAATGGAGCCTCTTCAGGGGATATCTATTTTGGGACTGCCAATGTAGATGGTAGCGGGGAATCTTTCTCGATTTCCACCAACCAGATTACTTCCATTATTGATGCCAGTAGTATGTCAGGTACAGCAATTACTTATGGGTTCACGAATGATGTTCTACTATCTTTCTTTCAAAGGGAGGAAGGCGGTACATCTTCCATCCAGCTCACCGCTGATTCCACCGATGTCGCCATTGGAGGTCCTGCCTATGGAATTAATTTTAATCAATTCGTGGGAAATACAGTCAGAGAGGTCCAATTCGATATACGAGTTATCAACAATAGCCTGGATTTTGAGGTTGGGGCTAACAAAAGTCAGATTCTTAACTTCGGGGTGAGCAATCTTACCTCTGACGCACTGGGCTTAAAAGGCTTGGATATTACCAATATCCGATCTTCTACCCGAGCCCTGGGAAAAATAGATGAGGCGATAAAAAGGGTTTCTTCGGAACGATCTAACCTTGGATCTGTCCAAAATAGACTGGATTATCTCATCAACACGAATACCACGACTGGAAATAACCTGGGAGCCTTCGAATCCTCCATCCGTGATGTAGACCTGGCCGAGCAGACCGTTGAATTCGCCAGGAGCCAACTGTTAAATCAAACGGGTACCGCACAGGTCCAACAATCCAAAATGCAGCCTCAACAAGCCCTTCAGTTATTGGGGTGAGGGTAGAACCGGTACTTAGGTGGGTGCTTGAGGGCACAGGAAGCAGCACCTGATCGCGGTTCCCTCGTTGAAGGTGACGATGCCACCTCCGCCTCACGAACCACAACCATGTACTACTCCTGAGCCCTCAATCACCCACCACGTACCGGCCCTCCCCTCAATTCTTTTTTGAATTTTTCTTCTTTACTCTGTGTTCGCTTTGCTTTCACTTCGCTTTCTTCTTTACTCTGTGTTCGCTTTGCTTTCACTTCGCTTTCTTCTTTACCCTGTGTTCGCTTTGCTTTCACTTCGTTTTCTTCTTTACTCTGCTTTCGCTTTGCTCTTGCTTCGTTTTCTTCTTTACTCTGCTTTCGCTTTGCTCTTGCTTCGTTTTCTTTTTCTCGCTCCCTTTTTCTGAACTGGTTTTGTTCTTTCTATTTTTATTTTTTTTTGGTGCTTTTTCTATCTCTGGTTCGTGCATCTGTTATAACTAAGTCATGAGTGGTTTTCATGTTATGAATCGGTTCTATGACTTCCTTTCCAGGGAGATTGATTTGGATTCTGACTTTGTTGCCCGCGAAATCCACTATATGACCGCCAATTGCTCCCAGGAAGGGCTCAATTTTCAAGTGCCCATGCATCCACTCTTCATTGAGAATGAACTTGTTCATCGATATGAGAGATTTGGAGTCCTGGTTAGACAGGTTCTTGAAGACATCTTGTCAGTGATCTCAGACTCTTCACATGAATTCTGCTCAGAATTTCGCCAGGTTTTGAGTTTTGACGATGAAATTGATGGTCTTTTCCAATGTTCTCCCAAGGGTAGGTTCGGTCCTGGAATCATCAGACCGGATACAGTAGTAGTTGGGGATGGTTTTAAGGCTCATGAATTTAATGTTTCCTGGCCCGGTGGTATTTGCGATTCAGACATCATTTCCAAGGTTCTAAACTCCAATTCTCTTTACCAGAAATTTCGAACTGAAATGGAAGTTAATGGGATTCAGTTTTTTGATAGGGGCGTAAATCCTACGGTTAAATTACTGGGTAAGGAATTATGTGAGAATTCAGGAATGGAGCGACCTCATATTGGTCTTATCCATCCTCGACCCACTTCACCTTTCGGGGAGAGCGATGTCTTGCTTCATCAATACATCCAAAGAGCGCTTCTAGAAGAAGGTTATGATGTAAGTTTTCTCTTTCCGGACCAGTTTGAATACCAGGGTGGAAAGCCAAAGTTTGAAGGAAAGGCGATAGACGTAGTGTATCGCTTTTTTGAGTGGTTCCATGTCGTCGGAGATCCGGGCTTTCTTGGATACCGCAGAATATTGGAGGCTTGGAAAGAGGGGGACGTCCCGGTGGTGAACGCTTTTATCAGCGAATCGCTAAGTGCCAAGTCCGTATTCGAGATTTTGTGGGATGAGGAATACCGGGGTTGTTTCGCGCAAGAGGTATTGGATGAAATTAGAGAGCATATTCCCCGGACTTTCAATTTAAGCAAAGCAGCGCCTGAGGATTTGGACCTATTGATGGAAACTAGAGATTCATGGGTCGTGAAGCCGGTTAAAGGTTCCTGTGGAAAGGAAGTCTTCCTAGGAAAACTGGTACCCGATTCAGGGTTTTGGGGTGAAATACTTCACCAGGGCGCAAGAAATGGAGCGATGGTTGCACAGGAGTTTGTGGAAACGCCGGAAATGGTTGTTTGCGAACTTGAAATGCAGAATATTGTGGAGGCAACCCATTATCTGGATCTTAATCCTTTCTATATCCAGGGGGAAATGGGCAATTTCTTCGCACGATGGAGTCATACCTATATGACAGCTCAATGCGGTCCTGGAATGGGGGGGATGTATCCTGTGGTTACCTGTTCAGGCGACGCTTCCGCTTGATTTTTGAACGATTTGCTTCGTCCATAGTTCCAGGTTATTGAGTTCTTTTCTATGCAGTTCGAACTCTAGAAATGGACGAAAGTTTTCGATCCAGGTCATCAATAAGTCCATCCGTTTCCTCGCAAGATTTTTTTTCCACTTTTCTCCACGAACCTCTTGATCGGCAATCCATAAATATTCAGCATTACCAACTGCTCCGGAAAGTACCTGGAATCGCTCCGACTCAGAGGCTCTCTCAAGCAACTTCATGCGCTCAAGGAGCCGGGATTCCAATTTTTGGTATGCCCCGTAGAGTCTTTCCAAAACCTGAATTCTGGATTCATGATCATTACGGACCTTGTGTAATTCAAAAAATTCTTCAAAATCAGGTTTGTTATCCTGGTTTTTTAGAATCCTCAAGCCGCTTTCACAGGAGTCTTTAGAGGTGTAGGCTTCGTTTAGTAAGGATGCCACAGCCGTCTTAGCTTCTTGAAAGTGCGGTATAACAAATTCGGCACAAAACCTGTGTAATGTCGCCACAGAAGGTTCGTTTTCACTGATCAAGACTGCCATTCTTTGTTGCTTAAATTGGTCTAGCAGTGACTTTCTAATGTGAAACCAGCGGGTGTAGCCATGGTATAGTCCTACTAATCCTCCCATCATGGTTCCGCTGGTTATCTCCAGCACTTTCAGAATCGTAATTCCCTGTTCTGGAGTAGTTCCAAAGAAGGAGTAAGCCAAAATTCCTGACGCTAATGAGGTAAGAAACGCCATCATGAATTTTGATTCGCGAACCACCCACAAGTAAGTTACAACAAGGCCGCTGATAATAAAGGGTATGGTAATCCATGGAGCCATGAATCCCAGTGAACCGTGGATTCCGGCTAGTACCGCCCCCATGAAGCCTCCAGCGAAGAGATGGGATGATATGGTATTGATTTCGGGATGAAATTCCCGGGAACTACACTCTGCTTCCACCTGTTCGCTGAGTACCCGGTAGTGGAATTTATTCAGGTCGCCCTTCCAGTCTCTGTGACAAAGTCGATTGATCAGGTGGACACAGTCCTCTTCAAGGATCTTTGGCTTCTTATCAGATTTGTTTGGTGGAGGAGCAGAAGCTACCTTTAGAGATTTCATCAGCTCTTCGGTGGACAACTCAAGCTCTGCGCCCATGGCTTCATGAAGGAGTAGCAGGTGGTGGCTAAACTCATGAGGCGCGGAGTCTTCGCCAAGCTTTTTACCAAGTTCAAGAAATAGAGTGAGCAGTTCTTCCTTAGGAGTATGAGCGGTCCTGGGAACTTCAACTTCCTTCGAGGAATCGTCAGAATCTCCTGCGGTTACCTGGAAAAGAGAACGAACTTTTCTTAGATATAGGTCCCAGAGTTCAAGTCCAGGATCAGGTCTGGTGGAGAGTTTTTCAAGGGATGCAAGGATTGGCTCAATACACTCAGATTTCAAAGTAGTATGAATACTCATGCAACTCCTGTCACATATCTATTTCGGATATGTGGGAAAGGCGGTTAATGGACCTAATTCGCTGAGACGTTAATGTGTTATCTTTTCTTGCAGGAATTTTTCAATCCGGTCGATATTTGGATTTAGGAAATACAAGAAAATCCATAAGGGGGTCTAAGTGAATATTGGAGAGATGAATATTGTGATCACTGGAGCGGCTGGTGGAGTCGGTTCCCATCTTTTCGATTATTTTCATAAAAATGCCCAGAGTGTATTTGGGATAATCCATCGAGCAAATCCTAAAATGGTTGAAAATTATGGGAACTTGTTTATCGTTGCTGACCTGTTGAACAAGCCTTCGGTTGATCAGGCGTTTCAATCCATTCAGGCGAGATTTGGAACCATACATGTACTGATTAACACCGTAGGGGGATTTCATCACGGGAAGCCGATTGAACAGACTCGGGATGAATGGGTTCATATGTATAAGCTGAATTTCATGACAGTTCTCCATTCCTGTCAGTCTATGATTCCCATCATGAAAAAACAGGGTATGGGGCATATTCTCAATTTTGGAGCCCAGGTGGCTATGGAGGGAATGAAGGAGGCCGGTCCTTATTGTGTCTCCAAGGTCATGGTTCATACTCTCACCAAGACCATCGCCAAAGAGAGTGCCGGAGCCATCAAATCAAATGCTATCGTTCCCTGGACCATGGATACTCCCAAGAATCGCAAGTCCTTTCCAGGCGCAAGTTATTCTGGCTGGACTAGCCTTGAGAAGATTACTGCGAAGGTTGTTGGGGTTCTTGAGTCAGAAGAAAGCGGCAAATTGAAATTTATTTGAGGCGAGAACCGGTGCTTAGGTGGGTGCTTGGGGGCTCATGAGCAGCACCTGATCGCGGTTCCTTCGTCGAACGTGACGATGCCACGTCCTCCTCACGAACCACAACCATGTACTACTCCTGAGCCCCCAATCACCCACCACGCACCGGCTCTCGCCTCACGGTCTTTTGTTTTTTTGTAGACTCTGTTTTCGCTTTGCTCTTACTTCGTTGTTCTTTACTCTGTTTTCGCTTTGCTCTTACTTTGTTTTTTTGGAATTTAGAACTGGAAAGATTGAATGGGGAATTAGTATCGGCTTCCTCCTCCCCGGTCATGCCGTTACTTGATCGGGTCATCCAGGTCTTTTGCAACTCCTGACTTCGAACTACTTCTTAGTCAGGCTTTTTAGGAGTTTTGCTGCTTCGGGGGCCTCTGCAGTGTTTGGCAGGTCTTCTACTATTGAGGTTAGGATTAGTACAGCTCTTTGGTAGTCCTTGAATCCCAAATAAGCCTTGGCCAGGTGGATTCTTACCTGGGAGCGCAGACCATCGTCGAGTAGATCTGGATCATTCTTTAAAAGCTCTAGCCCTAACAATGTGAACGTGATGGATTTCTGGTATTCTTTCAGCTCCAAAAATCTGCGGGCCAGATTGAATAAACCAGGATAGTCTTCGGGCTTGGAATAGGTTCTCGAGACCAGGGATAGCTTCGAATCCCAAAGGCCAAAAGAATTGATCTCAAATGCGTAGGGAGGCCCATAAAATGGGGAGACAACTGCCGAGTAAACTTTTAAAAAGTGCGTATGTTCACTGGTTCCCAGTTGGATTTTTCCCGCATACACGGGCTGCTCAATGTCTGGAATGGGGAGGAGGGTCAAATACGGGTCATTTTGTGAGACAAGGTATACTTCTAACTTCGCGTACCTTGCCTTGGCTGGACTGCGGAAAAGTACTGCCATGATGTGTTTACCTGATTCCAGGTGAAGAGTTTGGGATTCGTCTAGAAGATAGCCCTGGTGGAAACTGATATTTTTGGGAGGCTCGCCGTGGTCTCTTGGCTGGAAATAAAGAGCCGTTTCAATGTCATGGGTGAGCATATCGTGGATGACGTTTTCATAGAAAAAGGCCTGCTCGCCAAAGACAGCCAGTGGAATTCTGGCAGCCATGGGAGAATCAAGCAGGGAAAAAAAGAGGAAGAGTGTTGCGTAAATCAGGTTCAATTTGGGAAACACTGCCATTTTACTTAAAGTTTCTTGATTGAAAGTCTTCAGATTTGTATTGTAACCGGAACCAACCTATGGATGGGAGAATTTTAAAGATATGAGTTCGATCACAGTTGATAACATTTCCATGAGGTATGGAGATCAGATCTTGTTTGAAGATGTTTCCCTGCAGCTTCACGGTGCCAATCATTACGGAGTCATCGGAGCCAATGGCAGCGGGAAGTCTACCTTCCTGCGTCTCCTATCGGGTGAGGAACGTCCCTTCGCTGGACGGGTCTCAATTCCCGATAAAGTAAAGGTGGGGTACTTGGAACAAGATCCATTTTCTTCAGAAGAAGAGCCCGTACTTGATCTCGTGCTACAGGGTAAAGAAGAGCTCTGGAATGCTATGCACAGAAAAGAGGTGCTTTTAGCTGAAGAGGGTTTTACTGAAAGACATGGTCTGGAACTCACGCAGGTCGAGGAGGTCATTGAAAAGTATGAAGGCTATTCAGCAGCTGCGCTGGCAGGCGAGATTTTGGCGGGTCTGGGCATACCAGCCGAACAGCAGGCCCAGTCCTTAAGGACCTTTTCGGGAGGATATAAACTGCGGGTTGAGTTGGCTCGACTTCTCTTCAGTGAACCTGATGTATTGCTTCTTGATGAGCCAACAAATCACCTGGATATTCTCTCAATTGCGTGGCTTGAAAACTATATGGCCCGTTTCGCGGGAATGGTGATCCTGGTTTCTCACGATCATGATTTTATAAACCGGGTAGTTACCCATATTCTTGATATTGATTATGCGGACATGCGCCTGTATACAGGGAATTATCAGAGGTTCCAACAGAACAAGGAACTCCATGTAGCACAGGTGCAAAAGGATCAGGCACATCAGGATCGTAAAAGAAAGCAGTTGCAGGGGTTTGTGGATCGATTTAAGGCAAAGGCCTCCAAAGCTTCTCAAGCCCGTTCCAAGCAAAAACAACTGGAAAAGATGGACGAAATAGAGGTTTTACAGACCAGTCGAAGAATGCCGGCATTTCAGTTCAAGCCTTGTAGAAATCCAGGGGTCACGGCTTTGGAGGTCAGGAATATCTCAAAGTCTTTTGCTGGTCGTAAAGTTTTAAATAAGGTGAGTTTCGATGTTTCCAGAGGTGAGAAAATAGCAGTTATCGGTCCCAACGGAATTGGGAAGTCTACCCTGTTAAAGATATTGGTTAGTAAACTTGAAGCTGACCAGGGCTCAATAGAGTGGGGATATGAAGCCCATCCGGCCTATGTTCCACAGGACCATAAGGATGTTCTCGATCCCGATAAGACCGCCATGGATTGGCTTTGGGACCAGATTCCCTCGAGCCCTATAGGCGCAGTACGTGCGATGCTCGGCAGGGTTCTTCTGACCGGTGAGGCTGGCGAGAAGAAAATCAAAGCCTTGAGTGGTGGTGAGTGTTGTAGGTTAATCCTGGCAAAGTGGATGATGATTGACCAGAACATCCTGGTTCTGGACGAACCTACTAACCACCTGGATTTAGAGTCCATCGAAGCTCTCAAGTCCGCCCTGGAAGATTATAAGGGGACTCTCATTTTGGTTAGCCATAACCGCTATCTGGTCTCCTCAGTAGCGGATCGAATCCTTGAAATTCTCCCCGCGGGATTGAGCGATTTTTATGGAACCTATGAGGAGTACCTGGAGAAGAAAGGGACTGATCATCTAGATGAAAAAATCGCCCGAAATATTGCTGTCAAAACCGATCCATCAAAGAAGAAAGCAGCCAGTGGGACGGATGTGGGGAAGCAAGTATATCAGCGATTGAAGGAGTTGAGAAATCAGGAGAGAAGGCTGCAGAAAAGCTGCGATCGAATGGAAAATACGGTGCATAAGTTAGAGAAGGAAAAGGATGAGAATCTCAGTCTTCTCTTCAATCATCAAGCTTTTCAGGCGCTTGATACCCAGGATCAAAAGGAAACCGTCTTAAGAAAAGACCAGCTTGAGCAAAAGCTCAACAAAGCTATGCAAAAATGGGAAAGGGAAATGGAGTCTCTGGAGCTAATCAAAGTTCAAATAGAGCAGGGGTAGACACTCAGAAATCTCTACTTACAATGGCATAACTTGAAGACCGCTTTGTTTCAAAGTAATTCTGGAGAGAAATAATGTTCTTAAAAATCTTTCACGCTAGTCTATTCATTTTCTTATTGTTTTCAGGTTTCTGTGATCAAGCCACCAATTCAAGCGAGTACGAAGAGTTTATCAGGCTTCGAGAGACCATCGCTCGTGAACTTCAGAGAATTCGATACAGGGTAGCCCGTACTACTCAGGCCGATGTACGACTCCTACGCGACATCGATTACAAATTATCCAGGGTGCTCTCAGGCAGTGACGAGCCGCCCGGCGACGGATCAAAATTAGTCAGGATCAGGGGATTGGTCTTTGAAGGTCCGTGGGTAAATGGGACCTTTCAATCTTCCAAGATTCAGGCCAGAAGGAATTATGACCGTAGAATTGAGAAACTGGAAGATGATCTTCGAGATCTTCCAGGCAATCCGCTGCTGAGCTTTGAGGCTGGGATCGCTGTGGAAGAGATGGGTAATGATCGAGTTCGGATTTTATCCAGAGAAGGTGGAATCGTACTGAGAAAACGAGAAAATCAAAGCGTCCAGACTGTGAGTTTAACGCTTTCAGGGGAACGACAACTTGGAAGTTTTAATTCTACTCAGGTCATCGCCTGGAGATCCTATGAAAATGTAGTTCAGCATTGGCTAGGGCAGAATATGTCGCGCCTGAACAACCGTTTTTTACTGGCGGCTAGTTCTGAAACTAGTATTCAGAGCGGTGGTGAAGATGCCTTTCAGTACCAGAGAGAATGGTTTCTGAAGTTTCTTTTAAATCCAGGCGAAGAGGTTTTTGAACAGGCTCGCTGGATTCAGGGTCCCGAAATTTCAGGTCACTTTGCCTCCAGTTGGAGATTAGCCTACCAGAGATATATTCGTGCATACGAGGAATGGGTAGACGAACAAAATAGTGGCGGATCACCACTGCTCTACGCAGGCCCGGGAAACATGGAATCGATCGTGACTAGCAGGGGAGTTTCTTTCAGATCGAAAGCAAAAGCACTGATCTTACTGAGGTGATCGTAGCATGGAGTCTGTCGGAGAATTGCCTTTTACTGCGACAGGCTCCTAGATTTAAAATCCGGGGCAGACTCTGGAAATGTACTGATCAAAGGTCTCTTGCTTGGGTGCCAGGTTCCTGGGTATGAGTTTTAACTTTTTGTTAAACTTTGCTCTATACTTTGGCTGAAGGGAATCACGAATCTCTTCCAGTTCCTTAAAATCAAGGGTTTTAGGAACCTGGGAATTGGCGAATCGGAAGTTGGCATGATCAACTTCTCCCGAGTAGTCGTATATGTAATCGTAGAGATAGTAATTCGCTACCTTGCACTTTCTTCCCGAACGACTTATAACATTACTGGTCTTTAGTTTCATACCTGACCCCTTTCCCTGGGTAGGTAAACGAGGATCCACACCCCATCTCACACCCGAGTCGACCAGTATTCCCTTGTTATATTTTCGTAGGGGACTGTTTCCGTCCCTGGGATCCATATTCCAATCCATGGGATTCATGGTGACATTCGAGAAATCGATAATCTCACCATTTCGGGTTCCGATCTCAATAATCTCACCCGATGGGTGCAAAATTTCAAGTATGGATTGATCTTTAGATATGCGCAAAGCCAGATTTGGCTTATTAGGGGATACGGGATAAAAGGTACGCGCTGCTGTCGCCTCAGGTCTGCTCAGAAAAAAGTCTATAGCTCCTTCCTCAGTGAACATTAGCCTGCGGAACCGCTTGTTATCAATTGTAAAGTAAACGTGAAAGCTACAGGTCTTGGATAGATAGGCGTTGATGACTTTTAACTGACCTACATAGAGAGGCTTTCCTAGAAAGTCCGTACTAGGTATGCAATCGAAACGCTTACCAGGGACTGGATTAAATTCCTCTTGGAGGGGCTTAAAAACTGTTCCTACCGGTTTTTTCTCAATTCCCTTAAAAAAATCATCACTATGGGAAACCGAGGGTTGTGGACCAGGAAAGAAATCATCGCTTATTGCGTGGCTTTGCAACGTAAAGAGAACGGAGGAAAGAAGAAATAGTACGAGTCTCATAGGCATGTCTCCACTTCTTCTACGAAAAACCTGATTCCATGTTTCCTGTCTGAAGAAATTATTCAGAAGTTTGGCCGGGCAAAGAAGTGGAAATAGGTACTTCCATGGAAGGCGCTCTCTTGTAATGAAAAACTTCCATGAGCTTCAAGCCATCGAGGGGATAAAGAACTTCCTTGGTTCGGTAATAGGCGAACAATTCTCCCCTGGGTCTCTTAGAAAGGGTTCCCAACTCGGCTTGAAAGCAAAAAGTGATGAATCCCCCATAGGACCCCTTTCTGGCTTTATATGCGCAAGCTTCAATCCGTCGAGCGAGATAGGGGAGCAAGCCTTCATGTAGAGCGCGTTCATTCCCTTTAGAAGTCTCAGAGAGAGAATCGAGATATCCCTGGGCGTTAAAGGAAGGAATCCTATAGTTCAGATGGGGTTGAAGAACCCTGGACTCATCATCATCTATCGAGAGAATGTTTCTCAATTCGGGGTCGAAAATGCGCAAATCCTTCAGGGCGCGTTTTTGGACTCGATCGAACCTGAAATGATTTCTCGCGAATGCTCCCAACACGTGGCCAAAAAATTCTGGCATGGTTTTCTTCCAGGCCTTGAGGAGATGCTGCATCGCTTGATCACTATTATCCGTATAGAGAACAATTCCCTGAAATTCCGGAATTGATTTCAGTACTTCGAGAAACTCCATAATTCCAGGCCTTAGCAGCACCGCTGTACCGGAAACCTGAAGCATTCTGCTGCCATCCTGGTCTGAATTGGCATCTTTCGTTTCCACGAACCTGGTATCTGGGACTGAAACGGTAAAATTCCCTTTACGATCCGCTCCAACCAACGAAGCTGAGTTGTGCCATTGGGACAGAACTGAACCATCAAGGTCCAGCACCAGAATAAATTCGTTGGCTCTTAGCTGAAGCGGACGAAAGGAAAACTCTTCTTCATAGCGCTTTGCTACCGAATCAATAGAATTTTGTAGAGAGTTTTCAATCAATTCCCCTGGGATTGTGTCAAACCTTCCGCTCCCAATGGCTTCTAATTGGTCACGCATATGATTTTGAATTTCATGTGCTGTGAGCCTATTTATTCCAAGGGATTGGCTGATCCCTTCAATATCAAGGAATTTGCCCCTAAATTCTGGATCCGTTGATTTATGAAGAAAAATACGGGAATAAGTTAGCGCGTAATAGCCAGGTGCCAGGCAAAAGGTATTGAGCCAGAAAAGGATCAGGATTCGAATCATCAAAATAGCGGGAAAAGTGAGTCAATTACTGCATGTTTAGTTAGCCACGAGCGAGGTTAAAAAGTCAAGGAAGATGGGCGGTAGCTATGTTAGCTGGAATCCACTTTTTATGTTTTTTAATCGTGTGATGACCTGGGAAGGCTTCTCGGGTAGAATTCACAAAAGTACACACGGGAGATTTGGTGCCAATTCGGCTTTTTTTCAGCAATTCCCTGGACTCTCTTAGCGAGATCCTGCGAGAAGTGATGTCCGTTAGAAACCTGGGAGCGGAATCTCTTTTTTCATGCCCCCGGGTGGTGATTCCCAATCCAAACGTCCAACGCTGGTTGCAGCTTCAATTAGCCCGTCGTGATGGTTCCTGTCTCGATCTCGGGGTCGGGGAGATGCGTGACACCCTCTGGAATATTCTGATTCGGCTGGGAGGACTTGAAGAGCCTCCTCCCTCACTCAGTGTCAGGGATTATCAGCTTTATGTTTTCAGGGCTCTTACCAGGACTTTAGACCTTAGTCCTGATGATCCTATTGTTGCGGGCATTCTAGAGCCAGAAAAACTAGGTCGGGACCTTTCTCCCATTCGACATTATCTTTATGGCTCTCCCACAGCTGAGAATCCTTCATCGCTTCATCTCTGGCAACTTTCCAGGAAATTATCCTCTCTTTTTCAGGAATACCTTCATCACCGTTATTTTGAATTGATTCATAAATGGGATGGGTGGATTGAGCGCAAAAGAATCGATTGTTCCTCTGATGATCTCCTGGAGAGATCACAGTTTCGTATCTATGAGATGGTTCAGCTTCTGCGAGTTAAGGACCGCGAGCCCTCAGATCCCTTTAAAGGATTGCTTTTATTTGAGCTAGCTCAGGAAGTGTTTGGAGAGCTTGGAGCTCAGCCGAGGACTTTTGAAGATCCAGGGATTCCAGATCTGCATATTTTCGGTCTATCGCAAATATTCTCATTCCATCAAATTCTGCTTCATCATCTATCAGCCTCGATGAATATCTTTGTCTATACTTTTAATCCCTGCCGTGAATTCTGGGAAGATGTGGAGACTCCCTTTGAAGAATATCGCAGACGGTTTCGTGAGGGTCGCAGATCTACCCTGATGCCGGCCCGTACAAGAATCACAGAGGAAGAGACCGCGAAAGGGGAGGTACGCCTGCCTGATGAGAGCGATACTTATGTCTTGAGGGCATGGGGGAGACCGGGCAGAGAGAACATAAGACTGCTCTGCGAAATCGCTAATTATGACGTAGATTGGGTACCTGGTATTTATACGAATGAAGACCCTCTGTCCGATACGGTTTTAAGGAGAATCCAGCGCCAGATTCTTACTCGTTCACCCCGCCCCTATGATTTTAAACCTGGCAAAGATAACTCCCTCAACGTGCTAGCCTGTCCATCCATCTTTCGGGAGGTGGAAACAATTCGTCAACTTCTCATCAAATGTGTCAAAGATGATCCCGGACTTTCGCTCAATGAGATCGCTATTCTGGTACCGGTTATGTCCACGTATAAGCCGGTTATTGAGGCCATTTTATCCCGCAAGCCTGATTCCATACCCTTTCATCTGGTAGATAGCACAGCTAATGAGGATAGTTTATATGCCCGTGCGGTAAGTACAATTCTTGAAATCCTTAGACTTGGAGCCACACGACCTCGATTATTCAAACTACTAAGAAATCCCTGCTACTATGAGAAGTTTGGTTTGGATAGCGAGGGTGTGGAAACATTATTGGAGTGGTGTGAAACTCTGAATGCTTTTCATGAAAAGACCTGCGTTGCTGATGGAGTGGCAGTGGAAGGATCCAATTCCCCCTTTGGCTTCCATCAGGCACTGCGAAGGGTGAGGCTGGGTAGAATCATGGAATGTGATCCCGATCTTCTGGGAACCTCCCCCGAGCCCTTTCAAAATATCCTTCCTGAGGCTCCTCCTGGATCCCAGGAAGAATCACTGGTACAGAGTTTTTCCCTGGTAGTTGAAATTCTCGAACTCTCCCGTCAGGTTTTCAACGAGCAGAACAGAGACCTTTCAGGGGGGGCTGTTACGCTTGGCGAGTTACTTGAGGACCTTCTTGAAATTCCCTCCCGATTTCCCGGAGAGGAAAGTGTGCGCCTGGGAATCCGCAATGAACTGCAAAGAATCAAAACTATGGCTCAGAGAATGGAGGCATCGGACCTACCCCCATTCGATAGCCTGGAATTGTTGTCCTATTACTTGGAGGAAAGTCTCGCCAGCACCCCCAGCACAATAGGAAAGTATCTTGGAGAAGGGGTGACGGTGGCAGCCATGCGGCCTATGAGACCTCTTCCCTTTCGAGTTGTCTTTGTGCCAGGTTTGCAGGAAGGAAGTTTTCCCGGAGCGCCGGACCGGTCCACACTCGACCTAAGACTGCTGCGTAGAAAAATTGGTGATGCTTCGAGGTCTGAAAAAGACTGTTACCTGTTCCTTGAAATTTTGACTTCCACCAGAGAAAAGCTGTTTTTAAGCTATATCAATAGAGATCTTCAAAAAGATGAGACCTACCAGACCTGCCAGGTTTTAAGCCAGTTGATTCGATGTATTGAAACCGATGTTTTGCCTCAAGATAATGAGTTTCCTATCCAAGAAATCCCTTTGTCTGGATCTAGCCTGGACTATTTTCTTCCTGAGGCTCGGCCTTCATTACTTGTGAATTATGATCTGGCGGATCGATTGATCTTTCTTCAAAAGCAAGGATCGTGGGATCCTCGCAGTCTGCTGCGGGAGAGTCCCCGGGTTTCCCAATTTCTAGAGGATTTACACCCCGGTTCTGAGGCTGTTGTGGAGCTGGAAAGAGGGGGCATTGAACATCGCGATACCACTCTGAAGGTTTCCATCCGAGATTTGGCTTCTTTCCTGAGAGAGCCTGGGATGTCCATACTGGCCAGGCGTTATCAGTTTTATGAGAGACCGGAGACAATGCAGGATATCTCGGTTCGGGAAGTGGAACCGTTTCGAAGTGATTTTGGCATCCAGGATAGTTTGGAAATCCATCCTTTGAACCAACTTTTTGAGGACGCAAAAGAAGGCTGTGAGGAGTGGGAACTTGAACGGATTGATCAGTATTTTGAAGCATCAAAGAAAGGCTTAATTTTAAAGGGGAAAATGCCTCTTTCTCCCTATATGCCCTTTTTGGTAAGGAAATCCAAAGAGGCTTTGGATGAGAGACTTCATACCCTGAATGCGGGTTTCTTTTCAGAAGTACTTCCAAGCTGGTGTCGTGAACTAAGAATTGGTGATAAGCATGATCATTGCGGGGGGCATTCCCGTTCAGTCCTCAACCTTCCCTCGCCAACCTTTAAAATTCGTCTTGAAAAGGGATGGGAGGGAATGCCTGCTGGTGAGTATACCGTCCAACTGGAAGGATCCATCATACCCGTTTTTCTAAGAGAGAATTCTTCGCTTCTCTTTGTGAAGACCCTTTTGATGGATCCAAATCCAAAGGTACTTCATTCCTTTTGTTTAGACGCATTCCTCTTTGCCGCTACTCTACACTGTTTTGAAGCAGATGATTTGGCGTGGAGGAAGCTGAAAGAGTCTGGATGTACGCGAGGGGCTGCAATCGAAGGTCTTGGGGCTTCCAGGCGAGTTCAATGGATTTATGAATTTCAGCAAAGCTCAACCTGTTACGCCTACATTGAGAATCTTCTCAAGGATTTCCTGGAAAAGAAAAAACCTTTCTACTTCCCCTACAAGGATTATGGAGCGGATCTCAGCAAAATTTTTCATGAAGGCAGCGATCCAGCTGCAATGCTGCGTGAGCCGTCCTCTGCAAACTTACCTGAGCTCATTCGCCTGGCTGATATCAAGTTTCCGACAGATCCGGATCAATTCGTTAGAAAGCGTTATGAATTGATTTATTCCTTTCAGGTTAGGAAGGGTGGAAGGGAATCTTTGTGAGTGTGTTCGAGAGGATCGATTTAGAGCGCCACGGAGTGATTGAAGCCTCTGCTGGAACCGGGAAGACTTACACCATAGAACAACTCTTTTTACGCATTCTGTGTGATAGGCAAATCACAATAGATAAGATTCTCGTACTGACATATACAGAGAAGGCTACCTCTGAACTCAAGATTCGTATTCGCTCCGGAATTGAAAATCGCCTGAGAGACTCCCACGGAAAGTTAAGGGAAAGACTTGAGCAGGCGCTGGATTGTTTTGATATGGCCGCCATTCATACCATCCACGGCTTCTGTAACAGGGTTCTGGCTGAATATGCCTTTGAGAATAGATCCCTCTTTGAAGCGGAATTCGTTGATGAAAATTCGTTGATGGAGGAGGCCTACTATGAAGTTCTTCGCAAAGACGTACCTGCCATGGAGGGGCCGACTGACCTCCTTTTGGAGCTTGCCGAGTGGGCTAAGAAAGACCTCTACGGCTTTCGTTTCGATCAGTTGGTTTTTGAGCTGGCAAGAAGGATCAAGCCAGAGAACGGAGATGAACTTCAACCTGAGCTCAACGGGTTGAGCCTCTGTGTGAAGACAGCGGGTACTCTATTGGATTCTCTGTGTGCTAAATATAGTGAAGATTGGTTTGTAAATTTCATCAAAGAATATGAAGAGCTTCCTTTTCACGCAAGATCTCGTTCCGCCAATCTCAGGAACGCTCTTCTACCCTTGCAGTCTTTATTGAAACGCTATAGCAAGGATAAGGACCAGTCTGCGGCATTAACAGCAGTGAATCTGATCTGCAAATGGCTGGACTCCCAGGGCGCTTCCAGAATCAAGCCCTCGAAATACAACAAGGGAGCTAATCCGAATCCAGCTCTGCTTGAGGAGTTGGACGAACTGGTTGAACGTCTCCAATCCTTGTTGCTTTCCCTGGAAAAACTACGTGTTGTGCTATCAATTTATTGTGTAGAGAAAGTTCATAAGGAGGCCCGTCGGATTCGTGAAAGTGAAGCTTTGCACGGTTTTCAAGACTTGATTGAAGGTGTGCGCCTGGCGGTCCGCGAGCCATCCTCTGCCCTGATTCAAAGACTACAGGAGCAGTATTCCTATGCTCTTATTGATGAATTCCAAGATACGGATCCGGCCCAATGGGAAATCCTTAAAAGGGTTTTTCTGCAGGGAGGATCCAGATCACGGCTGTACCTTGTAGGGGACCCTAAACAGGCCATATATGCCTTTCGAGGGGCAGATTTGCCCACGTATGAAAGGGCTGTCGAGGAAATGCTCGCAGACGAAGGCAACTCCTCCCTACACTCACTGGAGCAAAACTTTCGATCTACTCCCGGTCTTCTTAGCCCTTTAAATCAGCTCTTTTCAAATCAGAATTGGTTTGGTTCAACTCGCTATTCGGTGCAGGTAGAGGCTCCCATACCTGAACTGCAAAGGCATGGTCTGCTAGAGTTTCCCGACCCCAGGGGGTCGATTAATTTCCTTCGCTTAGAATTACAAAACAAGGAATTCAGCCTGGGGACTCTGGCTGAATTCATTGCCTCGGAAATTCATTTTCTCAATGAGAACAGCGCTTATCGAATCCTTGAAGGAGGCTCAGAGCGCAAGGGGAACTGGGGTGACTTTTGTGTCTTGATTCGTTCACGAAATGAACTTATCTACCTCAAGAAAGCGTTTCAGGGAATTCCACATTTTGTGTATAAGAAGCCAGGTGTTTTTCTCTCGCAGGAGGCTCTTGAGCTGAATTGTATTCTCAGAGCGATAGCCCGTCCCTTTGATCCCGCCAGTCTAAGGATAGCGCTGTTGACTTCTTTCCTGGACTGGTCCCTCTTTGATTTAGACGCACTTGAGGATCCCTTTACTGCCGAAAGTATTTACAAGCTCTTTGCTAGTTGGCGTGAGTTGGCGTTGCGGGAAGACTGGGGCAATTTGTTTTCCTCTCTGCTGCGTGAAACGAGAGTGGGGCCACAGGGCGTAGGAACACCAGGCTGGGATGAATCCTATTCAATTCTAGGTCAGATCTGTGAAACACTTCTGGTGGAGGCGAAGAGACGTCATTTGGACCTGCCGGCTTTGATTGATTTTCTGAATCGTCTTTATCATCGCGATGAGGTCCTCGGAGATGAGGCATCCTACCATCGTCTCATGGAGGAAGAAGGTAAGGTCCGGATCATGACAATCCACGCCAGCAAGGGATTGGAATTTCCCGTTGTCTTCCTCTTCAACCTGTACCAGTCAGCATCAAGAGGGGTTGTCTCCCATCCAATCACCGGGTCGGCGGGTTCCAGGTATTATGTTGGCAGGGTCCCTGGGGAAGCCAGGGAATTACATAGGGCTGAAATCATCTCAGGGATGAAGCGTCTTTACTATGTAGCTCTGACCAGAGCTCAGCATTCTCTCTATCTTCCGATGTTGGAGGCCGCGCAGGTCAAAGATTCCAAAGTGAGCAGAGCTAAAGCATCTGAGTTTTACGAGGAGGTGGTGGGACCCTCAATCCTGGAGGTGAGCGCTCATCCCCATGCCAGGTCTCTTGATCTAAGGGAGGACTCGTTACAGGAACCGGAAACCGTGAAGCCGCTAAGTGTGGATCAAAGAGATGATTCACAAGATTTTGAGGCAGACTTTCAAACCCAAAAGATTCCCCGTGGATTCCTATCTCCCCTGGCAGGACTTGATCTCAATTCTCGTGCGGGAAGCGGGATCGATTCTTTCTCTTCTCTTCGTAAGCGATCGGAGACAAACTTCCTGGATGGTCGATCAAAAGATTTTTCAGAGAGATGGGCAGATCCTTTGGAGGAGGTAGAGGGCAGGCTGGAAGAACATGAACAAGAAGAATTGCCGGGTGGTTGGCAAGTTGGTTCCATGCTCCACGAGATTCTTGAGAGACTTGATTTTGAAAGACTGCTTTCCATCACGAGTATGGAGCAGGGGATCGAGGTGCTCTTGCAGGACCCCATTCATTCTTTTTTTCCTGAACTTGTTTTTAATGCTTGTGATCATTATGGGGTATCGAGAAGTTTTTTAAATCCAATAACAACCTTGATTCTGCGTACCCTCCTGAGCCCGGTAAAGCAAGTGGATAGCCAATTTAGAATCCTCGACCTAAAACAGGATCAGATGATTCGGGAACCGGAATTTTTCTTATCCCTCTCGGCAGACCCCCAGCCATACCGACCGGGGGAACGTGGAGAAAGAGGGTTTCTCAACGGCTTTATGGACCTTGTGTTTGAGTACCAGGGAAAGGTCTTTCTGGTGGATTGGAAATCCAATCGAATTGCCCAAGGATATGATCCACAATCACTCAGCGCTTTAATGGAGGAGGAAGATTATATTCTGCAATACCGGATTTATACCCTTGCTCTTTTACGCTGGCTACGCTGGCGGCTTGGTGATAGTTTTTCATTTGAGAAGCGCTTTGGAGGCGTACTGTATCTATTTCTGCGGGGATTAAATCCTGATGGTCAGGATGGAGTTTTCTATTATTTGCCTGAGAGTGAAGAAGAGGTTGAAGGATATTTGACAGACATAATCCAGCGTAGTGAGGGGGTGAATTTTGCCCACGGTTCATGAACTCCATTTAGAGCAGCGCATAAAGCGACTTCAGCGTATGGGTTTATCTGGCAGGCATGAAGATCAAAAAGATTTTGAGGATTCGCTCCGCCTCCTCGCACAGAAGACTGAACTGAGCGATTTAGACTTTTTGTGTATTCGAGATCTGCTGGCCCATTGTGCTGAAGTGAATAGTGAGGTGCTATGGATTTTAGCGCTTCTCTTTCTCAGCCGTTCCGAAGGCAGCCTCTGTCTAAATCTTGAAGAAGATTCAATTTTTGAGAAGCTTTCCTCCATCAAGGGTAGGGAAGCGGCTGAAGCGTTGGCCTCTGAACTCTTTACCTGGACACAGGAATCAATATCAGGTGGCCATGAGCTAGTTTCAAGAGTTTGGATGGGAGATTCGCCAGAACGCCCGCTTGTGCTGGAAAAAATGGATGAATTTACCTTGCTTTATTTTCACCAGAGTTTCCACCAGGAAAGGCTTCTTTGGGAGGGTGTTGAGCGGCTTTCATCGATTTCAACTGATAGTGCATTGAAGTCTGGTACCGATGCACTCGTAGAAAAGCTTTACGCCGATAAGCTTTCATTGCGGGTGTCCGTAGGCGGAGATCTCATTGCCAGGAACGAAGATCAGATCAATGCCCTTAAAGAGGCTTGGAATAGGCCGTTCACTATCATCACCGGGGGACCAGGAACTGGAAAAACCTCCTTGTTGACCAATCTATTGCGAGGATTCATCAGGTTAGGAATTTCGGTTGATTCCATTTCAATTGCCGCTCCCACTGGAAGAGCCTCACAAAGAATTGTGGAATCCCTGCACCGTTCCCTGCAAACCATCCAAAAACCAGCAGATGAAGATCTGGTCCTGGAATCTCTGCAAGGTGCGACTCTTCACCGGCTTCTAGGATACCAGCCCAGAAAGAATCGTTTTCGGCATCATCGTAAGAATCCGCTTTCTTCTGGCGTCATAATTATTGATGAGGCCTCCATGGTAGATATAGGGCTCATGGGAAGGATATTCACAGCTGTGGGTGAAGGAGATACTCGAGTGGTGCTGCTGGGTGATCAAAATCAATTACCTTCTGTAGACTCAGGAGCCGTACTGTCTGATCTGGTTTCTCGGTCCCAAAGGCACCCAGAGGAAATCTCCCTGGTACGATTGAAGAGATCCTACCGATCAGGGGGATCCCTTCATGAATGGTCCAGGCTCATCATGGAAGGAGAGGGAATTCCAAATCTACCAGGACACACTGGATCGCTCAAAGAAGCTCTTCAAAAAGTGGGGGATCATGAACTTGGCTTCCTGCCCTTCGAGGGTCTGGACCAATTTAAGATCGACCTCCATTCCTGGGCGGGAGCATTTTTCCTAAAACGAAGGGATAGACAAAGCTCCCTGAGTTACATAGATGCAATATCTAAGGCAAGAGAGCTCGATCTTGGCAACCTGGTTAGTGAGGATGAACCTGAATTTACACAACAATACAGCTGCATTTTTGCTGCGCTTTCCCATCTTGAGGCCTCAAAACTTCTTGCACTCACCCGAACTGGACCCTTAGGTGTGGAAAGTCTGAATCGGCAGATGCATACAGATCTAGGCCGAGTCATGGGGATTCAGCCAGGTAGAAGACACCTCCAGGGAACACCTGTGATGGTTACATCCAATGATCATGCCAAGGGTCTCTTTAACGGTGATATCGGGGTACTGTTAAAAGATTGTAGAAACGGGCTCTATGTAGCCTTTCGAACAAGAGAATCATTCCGTCTATTCTCTCTATTTGAACTACGTTCCTGGGAACCGGCATTTGCCATAACAGTCCACAAGAGCCAGGGATCAGAATATGAAGATGTATTGCTGGTTCTTCCAAATCAACTGGAAAGCCCCTTGTTGGCAAGAGAGGTTTTATATACCGGGCTGACTCGGGCGAGAAACCGTGTATTCCTCTACGCCTCCAGTAATATTATCGAAAAGTGCCTGTCAAAAAAAATTCAAAGAACCTCTCGCGAGTCCCTTCTCTCGACCCGGTAAGTTGGAGTTTGGTAGAGAAAGTCTTATTTATCAGGCTGCGGTGAGCTCTGGAAATTTTTCCAGGAGGTATTCCATTCGGCTTCTGATTTCTCCAGAGCCTTCATTAAATAGAGGAGTTCCACCAGTGTAGATTGTTCCTACCGGATCTCCGTATTGATTCAGGTTGTTTTCTTTGAGGTGGTCTTCGATTCTGTCCTGTAAGGAAGCTCGGAACTCCATCGCCTGTTTTGCCTGTTCCTCAACGTGTTCTCGAGCTTCCTCTTTGGCTTGGGTGGCACCCTCGGCAAGCTCCTCGGAGGGACTTTCTGCTACGCTGGTGGCATCTTCCAATGCACTGGCCGCAGCTTCTCTTGATTTCTTTTGGCTGGTCTCATTTTTTTCCGCTTGTTTTTTTGAATCTCTAATCGAATTAGCATGGGAGTGAGAATCCTCAGATACTCGGTCGGATAGTTTTTCGGCTACAGAAGAGAGGCGATCTCTTGCCGCCGGTTTCATTTCAGAATGGGATTCTTTGTGAGCCAGGCGGTCATAGACCATCAATATCCTTGCTTCAGCGTTTTCAAGTCCTCTTAATTCAAGGCGATCTTCTCCTTCGTGGGAAGAATTTTCATGCTTAGCTTTGATGGGTTTTTCATCAGGCTTTTCCTTTGAAGGAGTAGCCTTAGGGCTTTTTGGAGTATTGTTTTTTAACTTTACTGGCGCTTTTTCGCTACCCCTGTGTTGAGCCTTTTGAGGATGGGGGACCGAAAGCGACTGCGATGCGATTGGCAAATCCTGAACTCTCATTTTATCTACCTTGATTGACTGTTGGGTAACGTCCTTGTTTCCTAACTTATATATCGGCATATTCCAGCTGAAACTTTAGGAGTTGGTATGTATTTGATCGTTTCTGTCCAAATTCGTCTGTTTATGCAGGGTTCGGTAGCTTTATCAGTGCTTTTCGTCAAAACGGTGTTGGTTTGATCCGATAGTGTGGTGACGGAGGTGCTGCATGGATTCCAACGAGCGAGATCAAAGAGAGTCTAGAACCTGGCTGGAGAAAGTCACTGGCTCACGAATGCTACGCCTGTCCGAGGAGCTTATCATGCGCCTTTTGCGCAGATATCGCACTAAGGTCACCCGTCCGGCAGAGGATCAAAACAATATCACTCCAAGAGAAACCAGATTTCTTCGTTCGGTTAGAAATGAGCAGATCCGAACGGCTCTCAGCGAGCGCATGCCCAGGTCCTTACTGGATCCATCTCGAGAGGACTACTCTTCAACAATCGTCGATCCCGGCAGGGGGCAAGTGGAAAGTCCCCGGAATCGGCGCGTTGAGCGTGGGTTTTGGGAGAGGCTCATTACCTGGAAAAAAGAGTAGAATTCCCGATTAAGCCATACGAATTTTAAAAGAACTTTTTAAATTTATCCTTGAGGGATTTGGCGGTATCTTCCAGCTGAGATTCTGAAATTCCAGAATTCTGTAGTTTTAATTTAACTTTATCGAGTACTTTTTCCTTTACCTTTTGTTTAAGTTTGTCCTTCAGATCGGTGACATATTTCTCTTTGTACTTCTTAAGAGCCTCCTTTAGAATTCGGTCAAGAATTTGTCGTATGGCGTGAACCATTGGTGGGAAGGGAGATTTACCCACGCGCAGGTTCTCGATGCGAATATCGGGAATTTCCACTTCCCTCTCCTTACCTGGCACCCTTACAAACAGCTTCAATCCTGTGATGTTTAATTCGCGAATGAGTAATTCCTTATTCCAGTCTATCTTTTCCTTTTTCTCAGGTAGAGGCGCGAGTACCTCTGTGTTGATTTTCGAACCATCATAGGCAATCTGCAGCGAGAGGTTCTCGAAATCCAGTTCCTCAATGATCACAGTATCTTCGAATAGGGAAGAGGGCTGTATTTGAATAGATCCCTCGCCAAGCTGTAGAAACTCCTTACGCTGAAATCCATCGGGGCTGGCGATTGCCAGGCCTTTCAGGCTGAGTTTGGACTCACCAACTTCAAGTTTGACTTCGTTGAGTTGGGCCTGGGTCTGGAAGGTCTTATCCAGTCCCTCGTTCAAAGCCCTCAGTAACAAGGGTTCAAGGAGAAGATAGAATGCAACGATACCAAGGCTGATTAGGATGACGAGAAAGACAACGATTTTTTTCATAGGTAGATCAACTCCTGCGGTTAAATTTTGAGGTCTGCAACTCCTCTGAAATAGGCTGCCATTGTTTTCATGCCGTTTCTTGCCTGACTAAGACGGAATTCTTCGTTGGGTGCGTGATAACCATCAGACATGAGGCTCTGGGCAAGAAGAACTACGGGTGCATTTGGGAATACCCGCTGCATTTCAGGTACCGCCCCTATGGTGCCTCCACAGCCTACAAAGAGAGGTTCTTCGCCAAATCCAATCTTGCATGCCTCAATAGCCCTATCCATAAAGGGATTATCAAGTTGTGCGACCGCTGGTCTTTGACCGGACAGCAAATGTACCTTAAGTCGAGAATCAATGTTGGAAAGGTGTGTTTGCAGCTTTTGCTGTACGATGTCCGGGTTCTGTCCCGGTACCAGACGCATACTTACTTTTGCCTTTACGTGATAGGGCAGAGCTGATTTTAAGACCCCCGGTTCCCACTGGGCACCTTCGAAACCATGGATTTCAAAGGTAGGTTTCCTCCAGACACCATCCAGGATTTCAACCGGATCTTCACTATAAAGGGAAGCCTGTTCACTATCACGCTTGAAGGCTTCCAGATCAAAAACCTCAGCTACTTTACGGATCTCTCTTTCTTCCCTTGGAGAAGGTGCCGTTATATCAGCCAGGATTTCCGGTATGAGAATTCGTCCTTTTTCATCTACACAGGTTGCGAGCGCGCGTGTAAGAAGGTTGAGAGGATTTTCTACCGCATTGCCAAAGACTCCTGAATGAAGATCTTTGGAACCGGTTTTGAGCTCGATTTCAAATCGAGCCATTCCCTTGAGCTGGTAAGTAATGGCTGGATGTGATCCTTCAAAAATCGTATCGCTCACGAGAATCGATTGCGGATCATGGAACAATTCACGTTTCTGATCGAGAAAAGCTCCGAAAAACGGGCTGCCAATCTCCTCTTCGGTTTCATATACAACTTGGATATTAGGCAGGGGAATATTTTGAGTCTTAAGAAAATGAATGGCGTGGATGATGGACAGTGCGGGTCCTTTATCATCGGTACTTCCTCGGCCGATAACACGGTCATCTCTGAGAATCGGCTCGAAAGGCTGTGTAACCCACTGGGGCTCATCTGCCGGCTGTACATCCATGTGGTTGTATACGAGGATCCAGGGAGCCGCAGGATCGTTCTGAAGTTCAGCCAGAAACGCCGGGGCTCCAGGTGTTTCAATGACCTGGGGAGTCAATCCGTAGGACTGCACAATTTCAGCCATTTGCTCCAAGACTCGATAAAGATCCTTGCTGTGCTCCGGCATGGCGCTGATACTAGGAATTTTCACCAGGCTCATTAGTTCCTGAGTATAGGTCTCCATGCAAGAATCGGCGTATATCTCTAAATCCTTTTCCCAACTCATATTGCCTCCCGTGTGTTCCGACTCAAGTTCGGGTAGAATTCGGCCTTGAGTCCGTGACGATTATAACCTCATTATGAAGGCGAAACCAACATACAGCCTCTACACCCCCTACTATCCATCAGGTCAAATGGGAAAGTCAGGGTGGGCCACCCTTTTGGTAATGTCAGTTGTGGCACCTCCGGGAATTGGTGCTTTTTACGCCCTGCTTCTTCTCTATAACCCGGTTCATACGATCTCGTTGGTCTTTACCCTTCTATTTTCAGGTACTGCTGGTTTTCTCGTTGGGTTGGGTGCGGATTGGGGCAAAGTTCGCAGACCGATTCTAACTTTTTTCATGGGCGCTTTCGCGGGTATCTTGATGATCTATGTCAGTTGGGTAGTTTGGATCAGGGTTACCTCAAATTTTTCGCAGTTCGTTTTGAACCCAATTGAAATACAGTCTGTTCTAAGCGGACTGCTGGAAAAGGGGATCTGGCAGATTTTTTCATGGAAACCCTCTGGTGGAATCTTATTCTCTATCTGGATTTTGGAGGCGGCTATGAGCATATTTTTTTCCGCTCTGATGGCCTGGGGAGTGATAGGCAGGGTTCCCTTTTGTGAAAGATGCGGTGATTGGATTGAGGAGCGTGTTGCATTCCAGGATTTGTGCGCACCGCGAAGATTTCATAAGTTGAATGAGGATCTCAAATCGGGCCGAATCTTTCCTCTTCTAAAACTCAATCAGGCAAAACCGGGAGCCAGGGAATTTACACGTTTGGAACTCTCCCAATGTAAGAGCTGTAACGAGTTTTCATTATTGAATCTGCGTCACGTGAAAGAATACAAGAGTGAAAAGGGAAGGGTACGATGGGAGGATGAAGTCTTAGAGAATTTCATCATCTCAAAGGATGATTATGGAAAACTACGCAATCGGTTCTGTGAACTTGTAAAAACCTGAGTCATTAATTATTGAGAGAAATATGGAGAATTATGAAAACGATCATTGAACCTTTCCGAATTAAGTCGGTGCAGGCTATTCGGATGACAACGGCGGTCCAGCGTAGAACCTACCTGGAAGCTGCTCACTTCAATCCATTTCTACTGCATGCTGAAACTGTGATGATTGATCTATTGACTGACAGCGGTACAGGAGCCATGAGTTCCGCACAATGGGCTGCTATCATGCGCGGCGATGAATCCTATGCCGGTGCCACAAGCTTTTATCGTTTTCGAGATCAGGTAGAGAGCATTTTTGGGTTCAAACACGTGATTCCCACTCACCAGGGGCGTGCCGCTGAACATATTCTTTTTAACGTAGCTGCAAAGAAGGGTGACGTAATACCAAATAACACTCATTTTGACACTACCAGGGCCAATGTGGAGGCCGTAGGAGCGGAGGCTCTTGACCTGGTGATTGAGGAAGGTCTGCAGCCTGCTTTGGAGTATCCATTTAAAGGGAATCTTGATCTTGGTTCCCTTCAGGAAGTCATTGAAACAAGGGGAGCTGACAGGATTCCTCTTTGCATGTTGACTATCACGAATAACTCAGGGGGCGGGCAACCTGTTTCCATGGAGAATGTGAAGTCACTAAGCGCGCTGCTCAAGCGCTACGATATTCCTCTTTATATCGATGCGTGTCGATTCGCTGAAAACGCATTTTTCATTCATCAACGAGAAGAAGGGTACCAGGATAAGACTCCTCATGAGATCACACGTGAGTTTTTTTCCTATGCGGATGGCTGTACTATGTCGGCCAAAAAAGATGGACTTGCCAATATTGGCGGTTTCTTGTGCACCAACAATGACCGTCTTGCTGAACAGGCCCGCAATCTCCTGATTCTTACCGAAGGGTTCGTGACCTACGGGGGACTTGCCGGGCGAGACCTGGATGCCATTGCAGTAGGGTTGGAGGAGGTTCTGCATCTTGATTATCTTAACTATCGAATTGCCTCAACAAAATTTCTTGGAGATCGACTGGATAAGGCAGGCATTCCAATTATCAAGCCTCCTGGAGGGCACGCCGTCTATATAGATGCCAAAGCACTACTCCCTCACATCCCTCCCCTTGAGTATCCAGGACAGGCTTTATGTTGTGAGCTCTATACGCAAGGGGGTATCCGATCCGTGGAGATTGGATCGGTCATGTTTGGTAGAGTGGATGAGCACAGCGGAGAGGAACATCCCGCAAAGATGGAACTGGTACGACTCGCCATTCCAAGAAGAACCTATACCCAGTCTCAAATTGAATATGTAGTTGAGGCCGCAATTGAAGTTTGCACGAGAAAAGAAGAGATCCGTGGACTGACAATGACCTACCAGGCTCCTGCTTTGCGCCACTTTACGGCTCAATTCAGAAGATTATAGCCCGGTTTCACTTAAGGGAATGGTACCGCGACGGTACAATTGCTCACTGCTAAGAGAAGAGAAGAGAAGAGAAGAGAAGAGAAGGATATGAGTGTATTAGATTGTCAAAGAAGCCTGTTTTCCATTCCCTCTGAGGTCAAGTATTTCAACTGCGGGTATATGGCACCCAAAATGAAAAAAGTGATAAAGGCGGGTCAGGCTGCTCTCAAGAGCCAGGAGTCACCCTGGAAGTTCAAACCAGAAGATTTTTGGAATCCGGTGGAGCTAGCCAGAGGACTTTTTGCAGACTTAATCGGAGCGGCGCCTGAGCAGATCGCCGTGATTCCATCGGTAAGTTATGGGCTGGCAACAGCGGCTAAAAGCGTTTCCATTCAGTTTGGAAAGGAAATTCTTTTACTGAAAGACCAATTTCCCTCCAATGTATATGTCTGGAGAAACCTGGCCAAACAGAGGAGTCTGAGAATTGTGACGGTGGACCGAGAACCGGGAAAAACCTTAACAGAGGCTGTTTTGGAAAACATCCATGAACAAACATCACTGGTTTGTATACCCCAGGTGAGATGGTGTGACGGTGCCTATGTTGATCTGGAGAAGGTATCTGAAAAGGTGGGCTCAGTTGGGGCCAGTCTGGTAGTGGATGGAATTCAGTCCGTGGGTGTTTATCCCTTCGACGTGAAGAGAATCAAGCCGGCATTCATGGCTGTTTCCTGTTATAAATGGCTATTAGGACCCTATAGTTTGGGCTTTTTATATGTAGCTGATAGGTACCTTGATTCAGAGCCCCTTGAGTTTAATTGGTTAAACCGCCAGGGAAGCGGTGATTTTCCAAACCTTCTCAGTTACCAGGAAATCTACCAGGAAGGCGCGCGACGTTTTGATATGGGTGAAAAGAGCCAGTTTCTGCACATGCCCATGTGCCTGGAGGCCCTTGGACAGATCAAGGAGTGGGGAGTTTCCAACATCTCACAAACCATCAGTATTTTGAGTTCCAAGTTAAGATCAGGAGCCTTGGAGCTGGGTTATGAAGTTCTTCCAGAAGAGGAATCAGTTCCGCATATGTTGGGAATTTCTAGCGGAAAAAGGGGATTTTCAGAGGATATCGGGAAAAAACTTAAGAAATCTAATATTTACGTAAGTTTTCGGGGAAATTCCATGCGTGTGACACCCCATATCTACAATTCTTTGGCAGAAATCGATACTTTTCTACAAGTCCTGGGAGACAGAAAAAAACAAAAATAGATACCCTTGGACAATCTTGATAGAATCTCCTATTTGTTCGGGCCAAAGAATATCAATGAGTCCTTCCCTAGGCCAAAAAAGGTTCAAGCTGAAACTACACTATTCTAAGAAAAGCAGGAGAAAACCATGCAAAAGACCGCTTTTTGTATAGCATCTATTACAGTCTTGTTTCTGGCTGGCTGCGGTGGAGGTAATACCCGTGGGCCGGTAATAGGTCCCGGGGAAAATACCCTGGACTTCGGAGCATCCGCGGCATTGGGAACCAGACCAAGCCTACTACATGAAGGATCCCCTGATGGAACCGTCAATCGGGTGATCACCGGGGCGGATTCTTTCGCAAATCCAGAAAAAGCGATCAACACAATGGATGGGGCTTCACTCTCTCAGCCAATTATCCTAAAGCTTGGTATTGATAACGGAACCGCTATCGCGACACCCACTTTCACTCCTCCCATCGTGGAAGTCTATATGCTGGAAGTGACGACTGCCGCAGGAGCAGCACCGGGTACTGTCGTGCCCACAGGAGTAAAAAAGGTTCTTTTACCCCTTCAGGATTACACTGTCATCGCAAGTGGGCCCCAGTTGATTATTTTTCCCATGAAGCCGCTGAATCCTGGTTCTTATTACACCTACTACATTACGGACAGCCTCAAGGATGTCGCGGGATTTTCCATTAAGGCCTCCAGTGATTATCTTTCCTACGCCGGAAGAAGTCCTGCAAGCATCTCAAAAGTACATTACAGCAACCAGTCTGTTCAGGCGGTTGCCTCCCAGTTGATCCCGACTCAAGAAGGAATTGCGTTGGCAATCGGAATTCCCAAGGCCAATGTCATTTTCTCAGATACATTCCGAACTGTTTCCGTGGGTGATGAATTCGCCGCGATTAAGTATGCGGCGCATACCATTGTAAATTCAGCTTTAACGGCGAATCCAGCAGCCCCCGTAACCACAGGTTCTTTAGTTTGGAAAACCGGGGATAAGTTAGGGAACGCGGCTCTGGCAAGCATCTATACGATGGATCTAACCACGGGAATCCTGGGAACCATCAGCCAGGTTCTCACAGATTCGGCCACCTCTCCTGCTGGAGCTAATGCAGATCCGGTTCTCAATAGTTCCCTGAGTACCGCGCAGGCACTCAATGCCAGTCTTGGAGGTAGTGCGACATTGGCGCCCATACTTGCTGGCTGGAATGTTTATAGAACCACTGTCAAACTCCCTTACTTTCAGGGAGTGCCTTCCCTGGTAGCCAGGCAGGACCTGGGATATAGTGCAAATCCAGCCGTAGTAGTGACCAACACCCACTGGGAGGGATCGATTCCATCCCTGGCAGCAATCAAGAATGAGCTACTTGGTGCCGCTGATACTATGAAGACCGCTGTGCAGGCTGCCCTGACGAACGCTGGGATCAACGAAACAGCTTTTACCAGTCTTTTATTAGACCCGGCAAGGAAGAGTGAATTGGTAACCCAAGCGTTTTCGCTGGTGGGATCGACGATTTCAGATTCAGGTGGGAGACTTGATGCGGACCGATTCATCACCGAGTGGAATCCTCTACCCGCCGTCAATCAGCTTCAAAATGTTCCCGTCTTACTTTTCGCCCCTGCCGCGGGTCTAAATACTGTTGATCATGTGGTGATCTTCCAACATGGGATCACCGCTTCCAAGGAAAACGCTTATGCGATAGCTGCAAGTTTGATAGCCGCTTCAGCGTCTGTTGGCAGTAACATGGCGGTTATCGCGATCGATCATCCTATCCATGGGGAACGCAGCTTCGACTTTGTCCTTGCTGATCTCATCACACCAGGCGCTGACGGAATTCCCGAGATTTCCGCTAACACCAATGCCCTGGCTTATATGAACCTGGGCTATCTCACCGTTGCCCGCGACAATATCAGGCAAAGCATTGCTGATCTCCTTGGCTTGCGGGCATCTATTGGATTTGCCAACAAGAAAGGCGATCTGGGGATAGGTGGTATGAGAGTGAGCTACCTTGGCCATTCCCTGGGTGCGATTACCGGAACTAATTTTCTGGAGGCTGCTTCCCGGTCTCCCTATACCACTACTGATAATTCCCTGTTTGAGATCACAGCCACAGGTCTGGCAATGCCGGGAGGAAATATCGCGAATCTGCTGATTACTTCTCCTTCCTTCGCAAATCTCGTGAAATTCAGTATTGGAACCTCAAACGCTGCTCTGGCAGCAGGGTTTAGTGCCTATTCTCCTCTATGTCAGGCGGCCAAATCGGAAGATTGTTTTGTAGATGAGTATTTGCCGGTGGTGGCGGCAAATAATCTTGAGGCATGGAAGAGTCTGAACTCAAGTATTGACCAATTCGCGGTAGCGGCACAGATGGTTATTGATCCAGTGGATCCCATGTCCGTCGCCGCATCGGCTGAGATTACAGATGAACCCATTTACCTCGTGGAGATTGTAGGGGATGGGAGTACCACGGATCCAGCCGACCAGGTTATCCCTAATGCAGTTGCCACTGAACCCATGGTACGGCAGATGGGATTGGCTGATTTGACTGGTAGTGTAGCGGGTCAGGTTCGTCATGTAGGCCGCTTCGTGAAAGGCGGACATAGTTCTTTGCTTGGATTGGGAGGAAGCGATACTGGAGCGGTACTCACCGAAATTCAAACCCAGTATGGTGGATTTTTCGCTTCGAGCGGGACAGTTCTTCAGGTCACAGCCCCGGCCCTTTTGTGCACGGCAACAGCAGCAGATTGTATCAAGGAATAATACAAACGCAGGAATCAGTAGGAGATACGCATGAAAACTAGAAGCTTCAACAAGTCTTCACTTCTTAAGATCGGTCGAAGTACTTTGGGTGCCGCCCTGATGCTCAGTCTCACGGCTCCTCTGGACGCCTGGGGATTGGAATTTGATAATCCAAAAATGAGTGGGAGCTTTGACACCACCGTGACCGTAGGCCTGGGGATGCGCCTGGAAAATCCTGACCCTTCCAATGTGGGAATCGGGAACGGAGGTACCTATCCGACGCTTAATGAAGACAACGGAAACTTAAACTATAGGCAGGGTTCCTTTTATTCCAAGGTAGTGAAGTCCACCCATGAGCTGCAGATTAACTATGACGACAAGTGGAGTATATTCTCCAGGGCCACCGGGCTTTATGATTTTGATGTAATGCGGGATTATAAGCTTCGCACTGATTTTTCCAATTCAGCGAAGGATGACTTGGGACATGAGCTAAAATTCCTGGATGCCTACTGGAAATATGACACTGAGCTTGGAAATAATCCGGTAACCTTCAAGGTTGGTAACCAGGTGCTCAGCTGGGGTGAGAGTACCTTTATCCAGAACGGAATCAATTCCATCAATCCCTTTGATGTGAGTAAGTTTCGAGTGGCGGGAGCTGAGCTGAGAGATGGGCTTCTTCCCATTCCTATGGCTGTATTGAGCGTGGAGATGACCGATGTTTTCTCCTTTGAAATATTCAAACAATGGTCTCATCGTAAAACCAAGATTGATCCCGAAGGTTCCCTCTTCTCCGATAATGATTTCGTCTCTCCAGGTTCAACCTACGCTCACATCGGAAGGGGAATTGGTACTGATCTGGATGGACATCCCTGTGTTGACTTCGCCACCTGTTCTGTTCTGACCGACTCAAACGGAGACACCTTATTTGGTCAGACCGCAAGGCAAGGGTCAGGACCTGAACCCGAGGACAGTAATAATATGGGAATTGCCTTTAAATGGCTGGTTCCCCAATTGGATTATACCGAATTCGGCTTTTATGCCATGAACTATACCAGTCGTCTCCCCGCGATTAGTGGATTTCAGGGTCCTCAGTCAGCGGCAGTGGCTGGTACAGCCCTGGGTGTAGGCGGACTGGCCGCCGCGTTAAATCCCGCGACACCCTTCGCAGCGCTGCCCGCCGAGTCACAAGCTCTCTTGAATACCGCCTATACCGGTGCTCAATTAGGCGCTTTTGGTGCCGATCTACGAGGCAAAACCCAGGCTGGACTCACAGTCTCAGACCTGCAGGCAGACCTGGTAGATGGATTGGCGCGAGTGGGTAGACTCGGGACGGCATCACAATCTGCCGCGGCAACGGGAGGCAATCTTGCGGCCGCAATTGGCGGCAGGGCGACGGAGATTCTAGGCGGGATCTACATTCCCAATTCCTACTACTTTCTAGAGTATCCTGAAGATATAAAAATGCTTGGCCTGAGCTTCAACACCACCGTCAAGGGTTTGGCTCTGCAGGGAGAGATTTCCTACAAGAATGATCAGCCAATTCAAATTGATGATGAGGTCCTTCTGGCTGCTGCCCTTGGTGCGCCCGGGCAGTTAGGAGTCTTCCAGACTGCTGGCGGGGCGGGAGTAATCCGAGGATGGAATCCAAAGAATGTAACCCAGGGTCAAATGACTTTTACTAAACTTCTGGGTCGCAAGTATGGGTCGGATAATATGGCCGTGGTCGGAGAGGTGGCCTACACCAAGATTCACGGGATGGAGGCCCAGAGCGTTCTTCGCTATGAGGCACCGGGAACCGCTTATGGTACAGGCTATGGGGAGAGCTTTTCCTGGGGTTACCGTCTGTTTACCAGGGCCGATTATTATAACTTTTTTGAAGAGATTTCTATTCATCCCAGCTTTGCTTTCAACCATGACGTAAACGGTACAACACCAAAACCCATCGGTAACTTTGTGGAAGACCGCAAATGGTTTACATTAGCTATTGAGGCCAAGTATCAAAACGAATACGCGGCCAAGATTGCATATACAAATTTTCTCGGCGATGATATTCATCACACGAGTCGTGACCGTGATTTTGTAACTCTGGCTTTTAGTCGTTTCTTTTAGGAGAAAACCATGATTCACAAGATAAATTTTACTCTCGGTATTGCTTTGAGTCTGCTGATGACTGGTGTCAGTCTGGCTAAAGTAGATCAGAAAGAGGCAGCTAGATTAGGGAAAGATCTTACACCTCTGGGTGCAGTGAAAGCCGGAAATAAAGCGGGGACGATTCCCGCCTGGACAGGTGGAATTCAAGCGGTCCCCAAAGGGTATAAGAAGGGCATGCTCAATTTAGATCCCTACCCAGATGATAAAGTTAAGTTCACCATAAATGGGGAGAATTATAAAGACTATTCCGCCAATCTTAGTCCCGGTCAAATTGCCATGTTTGAACGCTATCCCAAAACCTTTAAGCTGGTGGTTTATCCTACTCGCAGAAGTGCCTCCTATCCCGAATTTGTTTATGAAGCCTCTAAGGGCAACGCTCTGACTGCCGAACTTAGCAGGGGTGGAAATGGTGTAGCTAATGCAGCGGTAACTTCTCCCTTTCCCATCCCAAAAGATGGCACGGAAGCTATATGGAACCATCTCCTTCGCTATCGCTCACAAGGGATTAAAAGAGAAGTTGGACAGGTTGCTCCAACCTCCAGCGGCAAATACACGATGGTGCGTATTGAGGAGACCGTGTTTTTTCCCTACCATAAACCCGGTGCAACCGTAGAGTCGGTTAAAAATAGGCTGGCCTACTTTCTGCAGACTGTAAAGTCTCCTAATCGGCTGGCGGGAAATATCCTTCTTGTGCATGAGACCCTTGACCAGAACAAGGAGCCTCGTCTGGCCTGGACCTATAATCCTGGGCAGCGAAGGGTTCGCAGGGCACCCAATATCGCCTTTGATTATCCCGGCACGGCCGCGGACAATCAGCGCACTACTGACCAGTCGGATATTATGAATGGTTCACCCGAGCGATACAACTGGGAGCTCAAGGGACGAAAGGAAATGTATGTTCCCTATAACGCCTATAAATTGCATTCAAAAGACACTAAGCCAGCTGATGTGATTAAAGCAGGGCACCTTGATTCAAATTACCTTCGCTATGAGCTTCACCGGGTGTGGGAAGTGGAAGGGACAATCAAGAAGGGAACCAGTCACATCTACGCTAAGAAGACGTATTACCTTGATGAAGACACCTGGGGAATTCTCGTCGCCGATCAATATGATGGACGAGGAAATATTTGGAGAGTGAGTGAGGCTCACAACATCAATTATTATGAGGTCCCGGTAACCTGGGATACTTTGCAGGTGCACTACGATGTGATCAATGGCCGCTATCTGGCCTATGGATTTAACAACGGTGGACCCGTAGATGAATTTGGAATTGATGCCAAAAAGAAGGATTTTACACCGCAAACTCTACGTCGCAAGGGAATGCGTTAAGTTCAACCGCCCATGAAAAGTTTTCTAAAGCCGGGAAGATGGTTGCTACTCCTCCCGGTTTTTTTTGTTTCCCTTGTTTTTGCGGAGGCTGAGGAGGAATCCAGGCCAGCGCAAGAGATTAAGCCAATTCCAGTTCGTATCCTGCCCTCCGCACACAAAGCGTTGGCATCTCAGCTTTATAGCGGTAAAAAGGGTCTCTTTGCTTCCGGAGAGAGGGGACATATTTTTTACTCTTCAACGGGGAAGATAGATGATTTTCAACAGCTTCAAACACCGGCAAGACAGTATCTTACTGCCCTGACTGGAGACGGTGACCAGAGACTCTGGGCGGTAGGGCACGATTCCATTATTCTCCACAGTGGCGATTCTGGGAAGACCTGGCAGGTTCAGCATTTCAAAGTTAAGTGGCAAAAACCTTTATTTGACGTACTCTTCATTCAAAAGGACGAAGTGATTGCTGTGGGTGCATACGGGTTGTATTTACGTACTCTGGATGGAGGTAAGACCTGGGCTGAAATTATGGTCAATGAAGAAGAGCCTCATTTCTTTGATGCTGATCTTACTCCCTCAGGGAAGGTATACCTGGTCGGGGAATTCGGGACAGTAATGCGATGTTCCTCGTCTGGAGAAAATCCAGAACGCATTGAGACCGATTCGGATGGAACCTTTTTTGGTATAGAGGTAGTTGGCGAGGATGAATGGTTCGGTTATGGCCTGCGCGGAAGGATTTATCACTTCAACAAAGGGGAGTCTGAGCTTCTTTCAAATGACTCCAAGGCCTCAATATTTGGTTCACTTCCACACAAAGGTGGAATCACCTTCTTTGGCGCGGATGGATATCTACTAAATTATTCCGGAGGAAAAACAACTGCAAAATCTTTACCTGAACGTGTGGGAATCACAGACGGGGTAGTTTCCGGACCGGATCTAATATTGTCGACAACAGAAGGGTTTCGCGTATTGCGCTGGTAACTTATGGGCGGTTTCATCAAGTTTGTTGAAAAGGTTGTTTTTTCAAACCGTCCTCTATTTCTACTCCTATTTGTCGCTTTTACAGGATTCCTGGGCTACAAAGCATCCCATTTAAAAATCGATGCCGGATTTGAAAAACAACTGCCCCTCACACATCCATTCATTCAGACTTTTCTCGAGTATCGTGCTGAATTTGGAGGGGCTAACCGCATAATCGTCTCTATTTCTCCGAAAGAGGGAACCATATTCAAGCCCGAGTTCTTCAAGTCCTTCAAAGAGATCAATGATGAGGTCTATTACATCAGCGGAGTAAATAGAGCTTCGATCAAATCAATTTTTACACCAAATGTACGGTTCGTAGAGATTGTGGATGGAGGTTTTAGTGGTGGAAAAGTGGTTCCGGCGGATTTTCAATATTCTCCCGATGATATTGAAAGGGTACGTAAGAATTTACTCAAATCCTCCGTTGTAGGCCGGTTGGTGGCCAGTGATTTCACTGCCGCCGCTATCCACTTTCAGCTATCCAGTAGCGATCCCAAGACCGGCGAGAAACTCGATTACCTTGAGGTTGCAAGGCAGCTTGAAGAGAAAGTACGACAGAAGTATCAGAATCCTGATATTGAGATTCATATCATAGGTTTTGCCAAGGCGATTGGAGATGTAGCTAAAGGAGCCAAAGGTGTCCTGGTTTTCCTGGCCCTATCCATTCTTTTGACGGTTCTACTGGTCTACTATTTCATCAAGTCATGGCGGTTTTCTCTCCTATTGGTTTTTTGCAGCCTGGTTGCGGTTGTTTGGGATCTTGGCGCGCTTCCCTTGCTCGGAATGGGTCTGGACCCAATGTCTATCCTGGTGCCTTTTCTTATCTGTGCTATCGGGGTGAGTCACGGAATCCAAATTCTCAATGGCGTGAACTTTTCTATCTACCAGGGAATGAATTGTCATGAAGCGGCCAGGGCCAGTTTTAGGAGGTTGGTTGTACCCGGGGTAGTGGCACTATTCTCAGATACAATCGGATTCATTACCATCTATCTCATTGAGATTCAGATTATCCAGGAACTAGCTATCATAGCCAGTCTTGGAGTCCTCGGGCTAATTCTAACCAACCTGATACTGTTACCGATTTTACTTTCTTACCTGAAGACTACCCATGCCCATGTAACCCGGGTTGAAAAGAATTATACGAGTAAAAAAGATTTATGGATAAAGCTTTCAGCCTTTGCCAGTCCCAGGGTAGCTGCTTTCAGCCTGGGTATTTGTATTTTGATCACAGCCGCGGGTTGGTTCAAGTCTCAGGACTTGAAGATCGGGGATCTGCTTCCAGGTGTTCCAGCTCTGAGACAGGACTCACGCTACAACATGGATACGAGTGCCATTGTAGAGAAGTATTCTATTGGGGTGGATATTCTCAATGTTCTGGCTGAGACCAAGAAGGATGGCTGTATCGATTATGACGTCATGAGGACCATTGATGATTTTCAATGGGTGGTGAGTAATAATCCTAATGTGCAGGGAGCGGTTAGCCTGCCCTACGTAGCTAAGATCATCGCTTCAGGATGGAATGAAGGTCACTTTAAGTGGAAAGAGCTATCCCGTAACTCACATAATCTTGTTCAGGCTATCAGCAGCATTGAGACGAGCACAGGGTTGTTGAATTCCGATTGCTCTGTGATGCCGATAATGATCTTTACCAGGGATCACAAAGCTGAGTCCATCGAATCCATTCTAAAAACCATCGAAGTTTTTTCTAAGGAGAATGAAAACCCCAAGATCAAGTTTCGGCTGGCAAAAGGTGATACAGATATTCTTCCCGATTATAGTGACGTGAAGTTCCGCCTTGCGACTGGAAATGTAGGGGTAATGGCCGCTACTAACCAGGTGGTAGAAAGTGCCCAGTATAAAATCCTAATGTGGATTTATGGCTGTGTGATTATCCTTTGCCTTTGTTTGTTTCGGTCAGTGCGAGCCACGATCTGCGTCGTCCTACCCTTGGCCGTCGTATCAGTTCTAGCCTATGCAGTGATGGCCGCATTGAATATCGGCCTAAAAACTTCTACTCTGCCTGTTGCAGCCTTCGGTGTTGGAATTGGAGTGGACTATGGAATCTATATTTTCACTCAGCTTCTACAACATCTGAAAAATGGCGAGCCTCTACGGGAGTCCTTTCGTGCAACTCTCGAATCTAATGGAAACGCGGTTCTGGTCACAGGTCTAACCTTATCGCTTTCGGTGAGTACTTGGATCTTTTCCGATCTTCAGTTTCAGGCTGATATGGGAATCCTCTTTAGTTTTATGCTCTTTGCCAATATGGTGGGAGCAATCTGTCTGGTTCCCGCTGTGGCATACGTCTTGTATCCTAAAAATCGCGCTAAAACTCCCCTCGAGGAAACAGACCTTTCATGAAGCCCTTTTCATTGCCCAGGGACCTTCTCCTTGGGGTGGCGACAGCATCTCTACAAATCGAAGGCGGGGATAGAAACAATAGTTGGTTTCGCTGGTGTGAACAGGGTCACATCAAGGATGGATCTCATTGTGTAGTAGCTGATGATCACTGGAACCGCGTAGAAGAGGACGTGAGTCTTATTGAGAAGCTTAACCTGGGAGTCTACAGGATGAGCCTGGAATGGAGCAGAATTGAGCCGACCGAGGGTCAATTTAGTCGAGATGCCCTGGACCACTATCGTAGAGAGATCGAACTGCTCTTAGAGAAAGGAATCAAACCCCTCGTCACATTACACCACTTCAGTAATCCTCTCTGGCTAGAGGATTCAGGAGCCTGGCTTGAGGCCAATGTTATTGAGAGATTTTCCCGCTACACAGAGTATGTAGTAGAAAGTCTTGGTGACCTGGTCAGGGACTGGATTACGATTAATGAACCCAATGTATACTTGTTTCATGGCTATATTGAGGGTATTTGGCCACCCGGAATCAAGGGATCTCCTTCGAAATATCTCAGGGCAGCTAAGAATATGGTTCTGGCTCACCAGTTGGCCTATGAGTTTATTCATCGAATCCAGAAGGCAAAGGGACATGAGGATACTCGAGTGGGTGTCGCCCACCACCTGAGAGTTTTTCAACCCGAGGGAGGTTCTTATTTCAACCGAACCACAGCCAGGTTTTATTTTCGCAGGTTGTTTGAAGATATCTTTTTAGAAGGAATGACTGGCGGTAAGCTCATCTTTCCCCTGATTGGTTCTGGCTGCTCGAAACGCTGTTCAGATTTCCTGGGGATTAATTACTACACTCGCGATATCGTAAAGGGAATGAACCTTGAGGTTTTAAAGGGGAGCTTAACCAATAATCTGGGTTGGGAAATCTATCCTGCCGGACTCTTTGAGATCTGTCATCGTAACTGGAAGCAATATGGACTTCCCATCGTCATAGCCGAGAACGGAACCTGTGATGAAAAAGACGCTTTTCGAGCCAGGTACATTTACGATCATCTCTATCAAGTTCACAGATTGCGGGAATCGGGCGTAAACATCGAGGCCTATTGTCACTGGACCCTGATGGATAATTTCGAGTGGGCAGAAGGATTAAGCTCCCGCTTCGGACTCGTTGAGGTTGACTTCAATAACCAGGAAAGAAAGATTCGCAAGAGCGGAGAATTCTACGCCGAGATTTGCGAGAAGAAAGAAATCACCGAAAAGATGATCAGTGATTATTTAGTAGGAGAATCACAGGTAGCAGAGGAATCAAAGGAATTATAGGAATGAGCTTTGTCCCATTGCAGTTCTATACTACAGTCCTCATAGCGTGGCCAAATTATTCCTAGACTTCCCTGGATTCCCTAGTTTCCTTGGCTTCCAGGAGAGCAAAGCTCTCCTTTTAATTCCTCTCTAATTTCCTATATTTAATACTCTTGGGCTGGCAGGCATCCGCTCCTAATCTCTTGATCTTCGCAGCCTCATACTCGCTAAAGCTGCCATCGAAAAATTCCACATTACTATCGCCTTCAAAGGCCAATGTATGGGTTGAGATTCGATCCAGGAACCAGCGGTCGTGAGAAATCACAACAGCAGAACCGGCGAATTCCTGAATGGCTTCTTCGAGTGCTCTGAGCGTATTAACATCCAGGTCATTGGTAGGTTCATCGAGAAGTAGGACATTGGCTCCTTCTTTTAAAATTCGTGCCAGATGTACCCTGTTCCGCTCACCACCTGAGAGCATATTTACCTTTTTCTGCTGATCTTTACCCATGAAGTTGAAGCGTGATACATAGGCTCTGGAATTCATTTCACGTTTTCCGAGGATCACGTTGTCATGACCGTCAGAAATGACTTCCCAGATATTCTTGGTTTCATCGAGATCATCTCGACTCTGGTCAACATAGCCAAGCTTTACGGTATCTCCTATTTTGAAAGTTCCCTTATCAGGCTTTTCCTGGCCGGTAATCATCCGAAATAGCGTTGTTTTACCCGCTCCGTTAGCACCGACCACGCCAACCACCGCACCGGCTGGAATCACGAAATTGAGCTTGTCAAAAAGCAATTTATCATCAAATGCCTTGCTGACCTTTTTGGAATCGATCACGATGTTTCCAAGCCTCGGGCCTGATGGAATGAAGATTTCCAGGTCTTGACCGGTAGTTTTTGACTGTGCGTTATACATTTCTTCATAGGATTTAATACGGGCTTTGGCCTTGGTCTGACGACCTTTAGCCGAGGTGTTGATCCATTCCAATTCCTTTTTAAGGGTTTTCTGACGATCACTCTCCTGCTTTTCCTCTACCGCCAGCCGTTTTGTTTTCTGATCAAGCCAGGAACTATAATTCCCTTTGAATGGAATTCCTTCTCCTCGATCCAGCTCCAAAATCCATCCGGCCACGTTGTCCAGGAAGTAGCGATCGTGGGTCACAGCGATGATCGTTCCTTCGTAGCGTTTCAGGTGCTGCTCCAACCAGAGAATGGATTCAGCATCGAGGTGATTGGTGGGCTCGTCGAGAAGCAAAATATCGGGCTTTTTAAGAAGGAGTCTGCAAAGCGCGACCCGCCGTCTCTCGCCTCCTGAGAGTGTCGCAATCTTCGTTTCTGCGGGTGGGCAGCGCATGGCATCCATAGCGATGTTGAGTCGTGTATCCAGGTCCCAGCCGTCAACAGCCTCGATTTTCTCCTGAACCCTGCCTTGTTTTTCAATCAAGGCTGTCATTTCGTCATCACTCATGGGTTCTGAAAAAGCTTCATTGATTTTCTCGTAATCCCTGAGTAGATCCACAATTTCCTGGAGTCCTTCTTCGACGGTTTCACGAACTGTCTTAGACTCGTCCAGAGAGGGTTCCTGTTCCAGGTAGCCGATGGTATGGCCCGGAGCGAGAACGGTTTTGCCGTCAAAGGATGTGTCCACACCCGCCAAAATTTGCAAGAGGGTACTCTTACCCGAACCGTTAAGTCCCAGGACTCCAATTTTGGCTCCGTAGAAGTAAGACAGGTGGATATTTTTTAAAACGGGCTCTTTCCCGTAGAACTTGGAGACTCCAATCATGGAGTAAATGACTTTCTTATCTTCAGCGGACATGGTTAACTCCTCATTTAGTAGGGTTGCCCATCATACACAACGGAAGGGGAGTCACCCAGAGTGGAACTTCCGCTAAATCTTCAGATCATCGGTACCAGATCCGCGAAGACGAAACCATCACGGTGGACGATTTCACCCAGGGAAATCTCAATCCTCTTCCGAAAGGAAGGACTATCATAAACGAAGGTATGAAATTCCCCATTTTCCCCGCATGGATCTACGCTATCGGGAAGGGAGTCGAGAAAAGACTCATCAAACTCTTTGCCCGCGAACTCAGCAGGCATTTGTTTGGGATCTATGCAGGTGACCAGGGCCCTGAGCCCGCCCTCAATCATTTCTCTGGCCAGTTCTTTGGTGGGCTGTTTCCAAATGGGAAAAATCGGCTCAATACCCGTGTCTTTGAACTGCTGCTCACGGTAAGCCCGAATGTCTTCGAGAAATAAATCTCCAAAGGCAATACACTTCACACCCGAGTCGACAGCCTGGTCCATGAACTCTCCCATCTTCTGTTCATAAACAGCATTACTGCAAGGGTTTGGAATCTCAATGATCGAAAGGGGAAGACCAAGCATTTCTGCCTGTATATGAAGTAGCTCAACCCGAACAGCATGCATGGCAGTTCGCGAGAACTCCTGGTTGACAGTACAAAACAATCCGGACACATCAAAACAAGGATCCTGCAACAAGCGATAAAGCATCCAGGAACTATCCTTACCGGTACTCCAGGAAATCAAAGTCTTCTTAGGCAAAATAGTCTCCAATCAAAGCCAGGAAAGAGCCGGCAAGTATCAAACTACCAAAGAATCTAGCAGTTAATAGTTAGTGTGAACCACGTTATTCTGATCAAACAAAAATGTTTCCCCATGCCATATCTTCTCCAGCTCTCCTGGAGAGTAGAAAGTCCAACCTTTGAGAGGATCAATGACTACGAATCTTTGGCCTTCATAGCCCTTGCAAAAAATCATATGAGAGTTTGGACCAGTGGCTGGATGATCCACTGTAAGTAGGGTGGCATTGGAGGATTTTAGAGTTTCAACTTCGACATTCATTCTTCTTCCATGAAATCCCAGATCCTTCAGTACATAGAGGGCAGAACTCATATGAGTTCCTACCATAGTAGTTTTCATACTTTTTGCGAGCTCACGCTCCTTTGCGATGAAACCATGATGCTTCATTAAATTGGCAACGCTAGCTGGAACGCAAGAGTAGCTTGAAGTTTGAAAAACTGCGCCTGCCTCCTCAATATGTACAAGTCTATTCCATATTTGCCACGGCTGGTGAACAAAGAGCACCCACAGAGTAGATAGAACGAGAATAACACCTATACACTTACGCACTTTGGTCTGACCTGTTTGAAGAGCTTCACCAAACTCAATACAAGCCAAAAAGAGGAGGATGCCACCATAGAACATAACTAAGATCTCATTAAAATAATGGGCTGTAAATAGGGGTAGAGCCCATAAAAAGTCATCAAAAAACAGAAGTGACGCCAGTGGCAGGATTGATAATCGAAAAAGCAATTTAGAGAGGAAAATAGGCTTAGAGAATTGATTTATGTCTTTGGAATTCAGGTCATACCCTGACTTTGCCAAGCGTCTACCCTCTTTGATTCCGAGAATGCTTATGGTCCAGGTGAGTAGGTAGAAGAAGATCTCTGGGTTCATGAACTAGACCAATATATCGGGAAGGTTAGTCTTTATAGACTCAGACAAAGAGAATATCAAGGAGTCACGTTGATACGCACGTGACACGTAAAAAACCAAAACGAAAACCGCTGCCAAGGGAAGTTGTACACCAACTGCAAAAACGTGACAGGGGTAGATGTACCTATGTTTCACCTGGAGGGAAGCGCTGTAATCAGACGAGATGGCTGCACTACCACCATCTATTACCTGTCGCCAGCGGAGGAAAGGATACCGTTAAGAATTTGATGACTGTCTGTTCCGTCCATCACAGGCTGACTCATGAAAAAGATAGAAATTATGAGCCTTCAGGCCTATCAGAATACTTCTACCAAGGCTCAAAGAAATCCACAAATACAGAGGGTATTGATTGAATGAAGTGAATTCAAGAAGGATGAACCTACTAGTGGGTGAACCACTTGCTTTACTGTATACTTTTCATATGTTTTTAATTGAAGTCTCGAGGGCTTTTCAGGCGGCAGGTGTTGAGTTTGCCCTGGCTGGAGGTCATGCGGTTGCCTTTCACGGAGCCCCCAGGGGTACCTTTGATTTGGACTTTGTACTACTCAGGGATGTAGAAAACTATCAAAGAGCATTTGAGGCTTTGAAAGGGCTTGGCTTGAAATCGTCAATCCCTGTCAGTGTTTCAGAAGTATTTGATAACTTGGATTCTTATATAAGGGATAGAAATCTGCTGGCATGGAATTTTGTGAATCCTTCGAATCCTATCCAAAGTGTGGATTTGCTCATCTTTAAGGATTTATCGAAACTGGAATTTGAGAAGGAAGTAGTAGGTGGTGTATTTGTCCCTATCCTTACTCGTGAGTCATTGGTCAGTATGAAAAAGGAATCCGGACGAAGCCAGGATATCGAAGATGTTCGAGTTCTGGAATCGATAAAGAGCAAATCATGAAGAGTAAGAGAGAAAAACATTCTGCGCAAAGTAAGGATGAAGCTATAGAGAGATATCTCCAGCGTCGGAAACTGATACAAAGTCTCAGACCGATCCAGTATTTTGATCCTGAAGACTTGGAAAGAGCCAAGTCTTTATCTCGTGAACAAATCTGTCAGTTCATTGAGGATTTCAGGGACCTCTACGGTCCTATCTTCCAGAAGCGAATTGAAGGATTAGAAATAGGAGATTAACGCTAAAAAGAGCGCGGTAGTGTGTCTCGACCTCAAGACCTGGATTACTTAGCCTCCAGGATCGTGCTTGAGGTGGTCACTTCATCCAGCCGCTTGTAGGTGATCGAGATCTTCTGGCCGGGCTGCATTGTTTTTAGAATCTTGGAGAGGTCCCTGAGACTGGAGATATTGATGCCGTTTGTTCTTATGATGATGTCGCCCTTTTTCAGACCGGCACGTTCAGCGGGTGATCCGGGTACTGTACCCTCCAGCCTATAGCCGGTTCCCCGGTAGGTGAAGTCGGGGATACTACCGAGGCTTACCTTTCGACTAGTTCTCCCTGGTCCAGCTTTTTGGCTCTTTGCTCCTTGCAGGGTGATATTCATCGGCTCTTTTCGGCCAGCCAGGTACTCCAGGGCCTCTTTGGTCACGGTAGCCACCTTAATGAGTCCTTCAAGATCAATCTTCTCGGCTGTATCAGTTGGACGATGATAGTCCAGGTTGGCTCCTGAAAAAAGCTGCACCGCTGGAACTCCAACCTCATGAAAACTGGTGTGGTCACTAGAATCAAGTTTTTGGGAAACCATGGCGATGGGGATGCCGGTAACATAGCCTATTCCTCTGAAAATGTGAGGCCATTCCCTGGCTGAATCCGTACCCAGCACTAGTAGCTTTTTCTTCTCCAATCTACCAACCGTATCCAGGTTGATCATCCCAATAATCTTCTCAGCCGGGAACCTCTTTTGATGCTTAATGTAGTGTTTAGATCCTCTTCGTCCTGATTCCTCTTCGCTGAATGCCGCGAACACGATATTACGTTCTGGCTTCAGACTCTTGCCCAGAACCTGGGCGAGTTCCATGAGTATCGCGACTCCACTGGCGTTATCATCGGCCCCATAATGAACCAGGCCCTTATTCTCGCTCCTTACATCTGGCCAGCCTCTGCCAAGGTGGTCATAATGGGCTCCAATCACAACACTTTCAGCATCAAATTCAGAATTGGCGGCAGGGATAAAGCCAATCACATTCTTCAAAAGGGCTTCTCGATCAGGTTCACCTCCCCGCTCCTTCCAACTCTGAATGAACGACGCGGTCTCTTTTGAAAACGGTTCTAACCCAGCCTCGCGAAAACCCTTGGAGATATAATCTGCGGCCTGGTCCAGACCAGGATCTCCAAAACCTCGACCCTGTAATTCCTCACCGGCTAGAAACTCAATGGATTTCATCATTCGGGAGGAATCAAAAACAGCAGGTGGCCGGGTTAGAGCTTCTCGTTTTTTCAACTGCCCCAGTTCAGCACCTTTGATTAGATGCGCAGTCATTGGAGACCGGGTTACAGGCCATCGCCCTTTAATCCTGTTTTGAGGTTCAGTTCCTGAAAAAGTCAGGTAACTGTATTTATGATAGTGGGGTAGCTTGCGACCAAGGCCGGGTAAGGATTCAGGGAGATCCGCGGCAATAAATGCCCGTGCAAAAGACTCATTTCCAGCAGGTCTGAAAGTGAGAGCAACCGCATGATTAGCATGAGAAATCTCTGTTTTTTCTAATTTAAGACTATTGGAGCCAAAACTCACAGGGTGCTTCGATAACGCCTCTATCACTTCTTGAGCATAACGATTCCTCCAACCCAGTACTGCAACGGCCTGGTCTTCAGGCAATGTCTCCAATTCATCGTCCCATGCTGTTTTAACGCTATCAGGTCCCATTTTCGCGAGATCTTCCGCGAAGGCTTGCCAACTCGATTTGAGTCCCGGTTCTGAGCCACGAGGTAACACCACCAACATTCTCTTACTGCCAAATAGCTGGGTAAACGCCGGCGGTGTCTCCTTGATGTCCAGGGCGCGAAACAAGTCGAATTCAGGATCCACATCGATGCGTACTGGCCTGGCAGGCAGTTTCAATGTGAAATGCTGTTGCTTCTTACTCATCCTGAGGATGGTCTGATGGGTCTGTTCATTCCCTTCAAGAGTTATAGCCACCGGTATGCGTAAGTGATAGGCCGTATCAGCCTGGATTTGACGCAGTTCAAAATCAAGCTGCGATCCATCATCTTGTTTTTTTGAATTAACCTCTGCCAGCTGTAATGCCGGGGCTCCAACTCGATTCACCCACTGGGAAAACAAATTTCCTATCGGCCTATTTACGGCCTTTTCAAAACTCAGGCGCAAATCAGCAAAGGAGGCTCTCTTAAAGCGGTTCTCTTCATAGAACTCACGAAGGGCCTTGATGAATAGCTCATCTCCTAATTCCAGCCTGATCATATGAAAAAGCATCATAGCCTTCCCATAACCGACTGCCTCAGACGCGGAACTGTGGCGGCTGCTAAAATTCGCCAGAGAGAAATCACGGCCTTCCAGGGCATAGTCAGTATACTTTTGGAGACTCTGTTGTCGATGACCGACTCCTTGATCTCGCTGCTCTTTGATCAGGTGATCCGCGAGATAGGCTGTTAGTCCTTCGCACCAATTTCCGCTGGCATAGTCTACATAGACTCCGTTACCCCACCAGTTATGCAAAATCTCGTGGGGATAGGAGGAGTGGAGAATAAAGGGCAGACGGATGACCTTGGAACCCAAAAGGGTAAAGGACGGCATTCCAAAACCGGTTTCCCAGAAGTTCTCAACCAGGGCAAATTTGGAATAGGGATACTCTCCCAGAAGATCTTCATACATTTTCAAATAGAGACTGGTAGCATCGAGGTATTTGTTTGCGAGTTTTTCATCTGGTTCCCGCAGATACACCTGGGCCGCCACTCTTCCCGCAACACGGTGGTATTGATGAAAGGGGGCGGCAATTAGAAATATTTCTTCCTGCTTTGAGCTTGATTCCCAATTCATCTCAACGAGGTTTCCCTCCCTGGTTTCTTGCGAGCCCTTTCCCTGGCTCACAGCACTCCATCCCCCAGGAAGAATCGCGTTTAGTTGGAAAGTTAACTTCTCATGGCCTTTGAACTGGGGATACCAGTAGGTACTACCGGCAAGGTAAACTCCCTCGGAACTGATTGTCCCCGGGCTGTCTCTGAATCCCCGCGCCTGCTCTTTGCCGTATGCTTCTAGAGGATGATCGATCGTGCCATCGTAGATCAGGTTAAAGATTCGTAAATGAGCAGGAAGATTTAGCCTGTATTCATTGTAGATGTTCTTTTTCTCAGCGCGAATCAATTCAATATCTATATTTTCTGTTGTAGAACTAACCCGCAGGGCCCGATGCAGTGAGAAAGTCATTATCTGAGGAAAGTCAGGGGGTAGGGTAATTTGATCTTTGATCCCAATGTGATGATAGTCAGGGCTTAGCCTGATGCTCAGGGTATGCTCTATGGTTTTCTCCACAGTCTGAGCCAGGGGCTGGTATAGCACTCCCAGGGAAAACACCAGGGCAGGAAAAAAAGTATATTTCATAAGCAGGTTATGCCTATCTAGAGTCTGATTCATTCCAATCCGCGATGAAGATATCCGTTGCTCTCGGATTGGTGGCATTTCGATTGGAACCGAAAGCCAACTTTTTACCATCGGACGAGAACATGGGAAAACTATCAAAAACAGTGTTGAAGGTAATTCTCTCCAGGCTGCCGCTTTCCGTATGGACCATGTAGATCTCAAAATTGTGTCCATATCCCTTGTATTTCTCATGCCAGTCATCCATATTGCTCGAGAAGATAATTCGCTTGCCATCGGGATGCCACGATGGTGCCCAGTTGGTAGCACCATTATTGGTTAGACGCCTCTTCTTAGAGCCATCTGTGTTCATGACCCAGATGTCCAGCGGGGTGGCTTCGATATAGTTCTTATCCATATTGTTGCGCCACTGGGCCTTCTCTTCATCGGTTCGGGGATACCAGGATCTCCACGCGATTTTTTTCCCATCAGGCGAAAACCATGGCCCTCCGTCATAGCCGAGGGTATCGGTCAGTCTACTGACATTTGATCCGTCCGCATCCATGATATAGATATCAAAATTGCCCTCACGCTGAGAGCCAAATACTATTTTTTTACCGTCTGAAGAGACGATCGGCTCGGCATCATACTTAGGATTCTGCGTGAGTTTCGTCAGTTCACTGCCATCTATCTTTGCTCTATAGATGCTATAAGGATGTAGAGGCCAGGCATAGCGTACCTTCTTGGGAAGTTTTGGCTTCTTGGGACAATCTCCCTTCAGGTGGCTGGTAGAGGCAAACACAATATGCTGATTGTCCGGGTAGAAGAAAGAGCAGGTGTGAGCGCCCATTGAAGGGCTGACCTGTTTCTTGTTGGAGCCGTCGATATTCATGGTCCAGATTTTGTCACATTTCTGTCCGCCCCGGTTTGATTGGTAAATCAACTGTTCGCCGTTTGAACTGAAGTAAGCCTCGCCATTGTCACCCTCAAAAGTAAGTTGGGTGATATTGAGCATATGTTTGTCCCTGAAGGCAGGGGCTTTAACATTTTGCTTGTCTTCGGCACCTAAGTTGTGAGGACCGGTCCAGGACCAGAGCGAGAATATGAGAATAGTGGTGATTCGTTTTCTATGGTTCATCTTGTATCCTTTTGCGCTTATGCTACCGGACCGTCTTCTCTTTGAGAGTCCTCCACAACCATTCGCTCAATCGTCCAGTCCATAGAAGCAAGGAAGAGGGAGACAAGGGGGCTTAGGATATTAAAAAAGCAATAGGGCAAGTAGGTCAGAGTAGGTACACCCAGCACTGAGCTATGATAGGCACCTCCAGAGTTCCAGGGGATCAGTACCGATGTAACCGTACCGGCATCCTCCAGGGACCTGGAGAGATTTTTTGGGTGTAAACCATAGTCATCAAAGGCCTTCTTGTACATTCTTCCCGGTACTACGATGGCCAGGTATTGATCACAGGCAGTCATATTCATGAGCAGACAGGTGCCAAGTACCGAACCAATCAAACTACCTGCCCCATGCACCATTGACAGGATCGCACCTGCCAATCGATCAAGCATTCCTGTGGCCTCCATTGTACCTCCGAAGATCATGGCCATGAGAATCAGCCACACAGTGGAGAGCATGCTGGACATTCCGCCCCGGGAAAATAGACTGTCTATCAGGGTATTTCCAGTTTCTATGTGAAAGCCCGAATGAGCTACCTTGATGACTTCCATATAGGCCTGCGTCATGGTCAGCGCCCCTCCCCCTGAGAGATGTTCCGCCTGAAAAAGAACTGAAAAGACTCCTCCAATCAGAGCACCAAGGATTAGAGCTGGGAATGCGGGAGTTCTCAATCCCACTAGAACAAGAACCATTAACGGAGCGAGAAACAGGTGAAGTCCAATGTTGAACTTGGATTCCATCAGTTGTAGCGTGGCCTGTACATCTCCTGACTCCATGGTAGCTCCCTGGTAAAAGAGACCTATAATGGTAAAGGCGACCAGAGAGATTAAGATTGCCGGACCTGAGGTATAAACCATATGCCGAATATGGGTGAAGAGATCAGTTCCAGCCATGGCAGGTGCCAGGTTGGTAGTATCTGAAAGGGGAGACATCTTGTCCCCAAAATATGCCCCCGAGATGACTGCACCGGCCACCATACCAATAGGGATTCCCAGGGTATGACCGATTCCAATCAACGCAATCCCAAGAGTTCCGCTCGTTGACCAACTGCTTCCCGTTGAGACTGATACCAGTGCACAGGAGAGACAGGCTACTGGTAAAAACCAGGTCGGCTCAATTATTTTAAGACCGTAATAGATCATCGTGGGTACGATTCCACTCTGAATCCAGGTACCAATTAGAGCACCCACCACGAGCAATATCAGGCAGGCCTGAATGGCGCGTCGGATGGATTCAACAATATGGTCTTCCATATGTTGATAGGGGACCTTTAACACGAAGGCTCCGAGCGCGATAGTGAAGGCTCCTGCAATGAGCAAGGCTAGCTGATTGGGTCCACCGGTGGCATCATCTTTGAAGAGAATCACGTTTATTACCAACAATGCGATGAGAAACAAAACCGGTACAAAGGAAAGTGCCAGTGAGGGGCGTGGAGTGGATTGGTTCATCAGTTTCTCCTAAAGCCGAAATCTCAGGTCAGCTAATTTTGCTTCTAATAAAAGATTGAGTAGGGGAGGCAGCTTTCTTCTAAGACTGACGGAACTTTGATCGAACTCAGTCCACCGGAATAGGCAGGGATGTTCTACCTGGCATCCCAGCCATTTCCAAAGAGTGCTTAGATTTGTAGGTCTCTCACCGGGGTCCTGGCTGAACTGGTAGAGCGAGTCGTAAAAGTCCTGTTCTGTCTGAATCTTTGATCCCTTGATCTCTATAATTGACTTAAAGCGATGCCATGTAGGCGTGGTTTGATGGTTTTTGTCTTGTAGTTCATACAGGATTTGGAATGGAGCCTGGGTTGGTTCCAGAACCAGATTGCAGGATTCTTCAATGGTGCTGACACCAATGCGCTGCTTGTTTTCCTCAAGATAGAGCTCATCACCGGGGAAGAGATCCCGGGGAAGTTTCTCGGGTTCCCGAATCCAGGCACGACATCGGAACTTGTCCCCCGGACGGACGCTCTTTCTCTTTTCAAGCAATAAGGTCGCGTCAAACCTGATGGGTAGGATTCCTCCAGGGCAACGAAGTTTGGCCCGGTATCCTGTCCAAAAGGGGGAGCTTCGGCCACCCTTTGCGTGGGAGAAAAGCTGTGTATTCAAGGTAAATAGAGCTACAGGGGATTGGGATTTTTCACTCTGAAGGGAAAGCTTTGCGATGGCCTCGATAAAATCAACCATCAGGGCAGTTTCATCTTCTTCTGTGACGCCCGTAGCCCGCAGCCATGTCTCAGCTCCAGAGGCTCGCTGGATACAAATTCTGTCCGGCATCTCCTCGGCTCCTGCTCTTGTTTCCACTCCAGCAATATCGCTGAACGGCAGGAGTTGAAAATCTACCTTGCTTTCTTCTTCACGACGGGAAATTCTCAAGCACTTGGAACTGATTACAAAGATGCGGGTTTCACTGGATGCTGAGTTTTCCCAGGTGCCGATTAGCATCTCGTCTCGGTCTAGATCGATGGAGGATCGCAAAGACTCCAGGGGCGAATCTTCGGCAAAGGGTATCCGAAAGGATGGGCTTGCCCCCAGGTTTTCATGAACAAGACGGAAGACTTCACGAAGCATAAAGTAGAACCATCATATATGGACCAAGATCAGAGGTCCAGATCTCAAGAATCTCAACTAGAGGCGGATTCATATGCCCTCAATCCCATATCCCAGAGCCTGGCGGCAATTACCCAGATAATCAGGAGCATTATGGCAAGCCATACGAGGAGCCAGTAGTCTTCAGCGTTAAAGAGAAACCGGACGGGGGCATTGCCTACCAACAATATGGGAATCACGAAAGTAAGAATACGTCTTGAGAAAGTCTGGTAAACAAAGTCCGGCCAGCGCGCAAGATGTTGAAATTGCATCCTGAGAAAATTGATTCCAAAACTTTCCACCAGCCAGAACATGGAGGTACTAATCAAGATTTCCAGGCTCACCAGCAAAGTGAGTCCCAATAAAAGAAGAAAAGGCAGGAGGATCCAACTCACCATGGTGAGTTCACAAACCCTTCCGTAATAGATGACCAGGCTCCAGGTCACAAGTAGATTACACATGCTGGCAGGACGGATGTGGCGAAAGAAGACATGAAATATGGTATTGATTGGTTTCACCAGGAGAAAATCCAGATCACCCTTGCGGATGGCAAACGAGAGACTCCAGAAGCTCTCTGAAATAAAAGTCATGTGCAGATGGTCCAGGGCCAGCATGAAGGAAATGAAGAAAAGAAACTGCTCACGGTTCCAGATCCCGATTTGCTCAACATGAGTGTAGAGGTAATCAACAGTAAGTAATGCGCTAGCGTAAAAGAAGAGATCCATGAAGATCAAAAGTATGAAGTGAACTCGAAAGCTCAATGCCTGGGAAAAACTCGTATTGAGAAATTCACGGTAAACACCAAGGTAGTGAGCAAGTGTAGAAAAGATCCTGCCCATCACATTCCCGCCGCTGTATAGAGTCTGAGACCGCGTTTCCAGACAAGTGTACAGATCCCTGCCATAATCAGTGTCCAAAATCCCACCACCAAAAGTGAGGAGAGAAAAAGCCCTGAATCACCCATGAACACTCTTGCGGGCAGGTAGGTTAAATAAGGAAAGGGGGTGTAGAGCAAAGCTGATTGAACCCATTTTGGATAGAGTTCCAGGGGCAGAATAGCTCCTGAGAGAAACTGTGCCACTATGATTAGGATCACCCTTAAAATCCAGGTTTCCTCAAGCCAGAAAGCCATGAGTCCCACCAGGTACTGAAGGGTAAACCATAACCCGCCCACCAGGAGGGTGAGTATGACTCCCTGTAAAAGTGCATTGAAGTGAAGATTTGCCAAGAAACCCATGGCCAACACACTGCATAGAAGCACAGTGCACAATAAAAACTGCATCCCCTGAAAGGCCAGGAAACCTGCTGTATGAAATTTCCAAAAGTCGAAGGGGTAGATCAAATACGAAGAAATTCGACCCAGGCGGATGTCCTCAGATAGATTCATACTATCGTTACCCTGGCCGAGTAGCTGAATCACCAACACCCACACCTGGTAGGCGATCATGGCTTGAAAATCATAGCCCTGGATGACGGCAGTGGGGTTCGCGCCATAAATGGAAGACCATAGATTGTACTTAATGAAGAAGAAAACCAGGGCGGGGCCAAAGACCTGCAGGAAGAAGTTAAGTCTGTAGGTCATCAGGTTCGACCACTTAACCTCCATGGTTCTACCCCACATTTCAAAAAAGGATTTCATCGCGTGGTAGGAGGAATCAGCTCAGGATTGGCCCAAAGGGTTTCCATGACTCTCTCAATAGGAATTTTTTCTGTATGAAAATCCACAACGGGGTAGCGCTGAAGAATCTCCTTACTGACCTCGCGGAGCTTTTCCTCGGGGATCTTGATTTCTACCTCAGTGCCTCCCCCATTCCAAATAGATTCAAAATTACGGAAACAGGAATCATCAGAAACAACTGGTTCGGAAAATTGGAAGGTGACTATTTTTTCTCGTCCCAGGATCCTCTCAAAATCCACAATGGTTCCGTCATAACGCTTCTGTCCCTGAAGGATCAGTACGATATGGGAGCAAAGAGCGGCCACATCCGCCATATAATGGGAAGTCAGGATGATTGTGGGACGATGCTGCTGGTGGTATTCCTTCATGAACTGTCGGATTCCCTTCTGGGCGATGAGATCCAAACCGATGGTAGGTTCATCCAGGAAAATGACCTCGGGGCGATGTAATAGACAGGCCATCAATTCGAGTTTCATCCTCTCCCCCAGCGAGAGTTTACGAATTTGAACATGGAGAAGGTTCTTCACCTCAAGGAAGGAAGACAATTCCTCCACCCGCTGTTTGAAATCTTTCTCTTCTACCTCATAATAAGCCTTGAGAAGACGGAGGGAGTCCATGGCCGGTATATCCCACCAGAGTTGGCTTTTTTGTCCCATGACAAGGGCGATTTTTCTTCGAAAATTCTTTGATCTGCTCCAGGGATCAAATCCCAGAACCTCCAGACTGCCTGAGGAAGGTACAATGATTCCGGTGAACATCTTCATCAGGGTGGTTTTACCTGCTCCATTGGGACCAAGAAGTCCAATAATTTCGCCGGGCTCAATCTGAACAGAAAAGTCCCGTACCGCCTGGTTGATCTCATATTGCCTGGAAAACAGGGACCGGATTGAACCCATGATGCCGGGCTCTTTGCGGTAAATTCGAAAATCTTTGGTTAACCCGGATGCTTGAATCATGGTCTTGTGCGATGGATACCTGAAATGAGAGGGTATTATACAGTAGCAAAAAGTCTTTGTATTTCACTGGGTCAACACAAGAGTTGGAAACCTTAAAGCTGTTTTTTTCATAGAGTAAAGGATTTGTTATGGATTGGATAAGCTATGGGAGTTTGGTTTTAACAAAGTGTGCAGCTTTAGGGAGATGAGTTTGGGTAAGCGGGCTTTTATTGTAACTCTTGGCAGCTACGGAGATCTTCACCCTTTCCTGTCCTTGGGGCAAATCCTCAAGGATATGGGATTCAAAGTTCTTTTCTTTGCCAATGATACTTTCCAACGTGATGTTGAGTCCTGCTCGCTGGAGTTTCGATCCATTGGGCCTGTATCTGAATACGAGGAGTTAGTGGAGAAAGCTCGCCCGGACAAGGCAATTGAGCTAGCCGGAATTCTGGCTGAATACCTCGTGATAAAGCCTATGGAGAGAACCTACAATGCTATTGTTGATTCAAATCCAAATGGGAAAGATCTTCTTGTCATACATCCTCTTGCCATAGGTGCTAAATTAGTGGCAGAAACACACGACCTCAAAGTTCTTGTATGTCAGCTTAGCCCTTATGGACTTCCCTCCGCGAAGTCACCTACCAGAATTATCCCAGGTGTGGACTTTTCGTTTCTTCCTGAGTGGATTTTAGATGCTGGAATTTCGATGGCTTACCGCTTGATGGACCTTCCGCTCGCAGGGCCTCTAAATGAGCTTCGTACCCGCTTGAATCTCCCCAAAATCTCAAGGATCTATCCATGGGTTCTTGATTGTGACCTGGTACTAGGTTTGTTTCCCCAGTGGTTTGCACCCCCCCAACCAGACTGGCCTCAAAACCTGAAACTTGCAACATTTCCACTATATAAAGAGAGTACGTCGATGACTTTACCCTCTGGATTGGAGGAGTTCCTTGAGGCGGGAGACGCGCCGATACTATTCACCCAGGGGACACCCAACGCACGAGCTGACTCCTTTTTTAATGCAGCCGTGGAGGTATGCTTAAGCATGGGAATTCGAGGGATTTTTCTAAGTCCCCATATTCACAAGAGTTTGGAAAGTCTTCCAGAAGGACTGATACATTTTCCATTTGTTCCTATGGAAACCTTACTTCCGGCAGTTCGTGCGATTGTTCATCACGGAGGAATCGGAACAAGTGCCAGAGCACTGCATGCCGGTAAACCTCAGGTTATAGTTCCCTGGGGGGTTGATCAGTTTGACAACGCTCATAGGCTCAACCTACTGGGCGTTGGTTGCAGGATTGAGCTGCGTTTCATGCTTCAAAGAAAGCTTCGATCCGCTTTGAAAACTGTACTCGAGGACGAAATAATCGAGCAAAATTGTGCTAATTATGCTCGATTGCTTCAGGAGAGAGACGCAGAAAAAGTGATCCGAACAGCCCTGGAGGAATTCCTATTCAACCACTTCCCATCCATAGGTTGAGATGGCGTCATTCCCGCGATAATCTGAAACCCTGACCTGGACAACATGTGAACCTACCTCAGAGGTAAAGTTCTTCCTTCCTTCTTTCTGAAATCCAAGATCTACATAAATTCTTCGGCATCGATAGTCACCACAAGTTTTGTTCGGAAGATAGAAATCATTGATATAGGCCTCCCGATCGCTGCCCCCGGGTAATTGATTAAAAGTCCAGTGATCCACCCATTCGCCTTTATCAACTTTATAAGAGATTGAGTAGGGAGGTACATGAAATTGAGAATGGAGAATGAGATCCCTGGTTTGAATGTAGAGGGCATAATTACCCGAGATGCGGTTACCCGATACAATCTTTCTCTTATGGTTGATGAGACCAATGGTTTGAATCTCAGGAACACCTTCATCAGGTAGGAATTCGAGAAATTGAAAAGGATTCAGATAAACCGAGCCTTCGCCTAGTACATTGAGATGTACATGATGATAGCGCTCACCGAACGTGCTCACGGGCCAATCTACAATCTCGCCGATTTTGGTACCAGCAGCTATAGACCCTTCATTAGTGAAGGCTGTCTTCACCTGCTCGGGTATACTTTCATGGTCAATGTGGTGATATTGCCACACAAAACCCTGCTCATCTAAAATGGCTACCTCCCAATAAAGACGATTTCCACCACCGTAATTACCCACATTCACCACTTTTCCACCTCTTGTCGCCAGAACCGGGGTTCCCGCGTCTCCGCGAATATCCAGGCCGTGGTGAAAGTAAGCGCTGTTCCAGCCATAGGACTGGTAGGATGCTATGGAATGGCCAATGGACAGCAGATCAAAAGGCCAGGCAGTTCTCTCAGATTCTGTGGGAAGGAGCGAGGCTTTTCCCGTGGCTCGTTTCAGATATTGTGGATTATGCAGCAACTCGACATTTTCAAAATGGCTCTTGTATAGGTGCAGACCATCTTTATCCTGGGAAAATCCAGGGATCACCGCAAGAAATAAGATGGCAAGGGTTGTGAAATGACTCATGTAGATCACCATTGGTCCTTTTTAGGTAGGGTGCAATTCTAATGGGGATTCTCTTGATGTCAATCTGAGAATCCATCATCGCTACGAAGATCATCGAAATGCTTCCTATGACTCAGCGGATGCTTCAGGTGGGAGTAGTTCTTGAAACTTTAGTCCTGTGAGTTTTCCCAATCCCTTTGCAAAGTACACGAAGCATAAAACAACAACGACAAAGCAGGGGAGTGCGATCGCGGGAAAGGATAAAGCTGTCATTCTACCTAGCTCTTCATTGAATGCGACCGTTCCAGCGGGACTCTTGACTATCCATTTGGCCAGGGCGAAGTTTAATACTGCTGAGAGTAAAAAGGCTGTGCTGAGCAACCCAGTTGTTCGCACAAACAAAGAGTTTAGTGCTCCCCCGGTCCCATTCGTATCTAGTGCCTCTTCAATTTTTTCAAGATTTAGAATTTCACTTCGATAAAACATCTTTTTGATCAGGGGATTGCGGGTAAAGACAGAGAACAGGAGAACCGCTCCAATGATGAGCGGAATTGCCGCTTCCTTCAGAGCGATCCAGCGCGGGCTCAGCTCAAGCAGTCCAATTCCACCTGTAAGAAGAATACTCACCAGTCCGAGGATGGACATCCAATGGACCTTCTTCTTGCGGATTAAATCCACAATTCCATATAGGATTGGGAACAGCAGGGCAATGACCAGTCCCCACACGGGTCCCAGTCGCTCAGGAGTACTTGCCTTCATCAAAACCAATGATGGGATCAAGATGTTCAGGCAAAGACTAAGGAACGGATTTTCCGTATCCTTTGATTTTGGAGAGGCTTTTTCCATTTACCCAGGATAGAACTTCATCCCCGACCCGGTCACCAGGAGTCGAATCTGGGGCACAGAAATTACGTACCTATGCAGCTATTTAGTGGCCCGACTTTTTGCCTCATTGAGAGACCAGTCATACTTTAGGAACTTGATTGGTACCGATTCTGATTGGAGACGTCTTGCAAGATCTGAGGGAAGATAGTTCATCAAAAACCCAATCACTCCGGCATAGTTTCTATACTTCTTGGTCTGATCAGTAGCAAAGGAATTGAAGTCCTTTGGAAACCATTCCAGGATCTTATTGAGCCAGATAGCCTGGCTGTCGGCGCTAAATTGGAATCTGGAGGGCTGGGTCAGAAACTCTACAACCCGTTCGTCAAGCTGTTCATTGAGTTTCGGGCCGGTGTAGGCGTAGTTGGCCAGAGTGGGACATCCAATAGAGGCACAGTTCACACCAAAATGAACTCTTGGATCCTTAAACTTTCGAATGATCTTGTGCTCAAGATCATCCAGGGTCATTGTCTTTTGCCCGACCTGGATTTCCCATTTCTTCCACACCCCCTTGATCTGGCGGATGCTATTTTTTGGATATAGAGGATTCCAGCCATTGATAGGGTAGTGATCTACTACTGCCTTGAGGTTATAAGCGTTGTAGGCATTAATATACAGAGCCAACTGATCGTTCCCTGGCATTGAGGTAATGTTATTGGCCATGGCCAGACGAGTGAGGTAGCTCTCCAGGGTTCTCTTTCCTCGTTCTCTGAGATCTTTATAGCGCACGAGGCCATCAGTCACGAACTGAGCCAGCAGGGAATCAAATTGGGAATGGTCAAATCCCTTCTCCACCGGATAGGATTGTGAAGCGCTGATGCTCATAGTTAACAAAAGGTGTATAAACAAGTTCTTGAATAAATGCGGCATGGAAACCCCTGAGGACCCGGTTAAAATAATCATTCAATTATATGTCGAATGAGCACCTCTATCATTACACTGGTAGAATAATGTTGAGATGGCAACCAGGCAATCTTCAAAATCTCTTGATCCAATTCAAAAAGTAGCGGTTCTTTTCCTGGTTCTTGGATCCGAACTTTCCGGAAAGATTGCCCGTCATCTCTCTGAGGGGGAGATGGAACGGATCGCGATGGAAATCGCCAAGCTCAGGGCTGTACCCGCTGAGCAGCGAAGACAGGTTATTACTGAATTCTATGAGAAACTGAAGTCACCTGCTGAGAAGGAACTCATTGGTGGAGTCACCGTCTTAAGAAATATGCTCCATTCGGCGTTTGGCCAGGAGCGTGCCAATCAACTTGAAGAGGATCTGTTTAACTCTCGTTCCCTGCGCCCCTTTGCGGCTCTGGAGAGGATTGATGCCCAGCGAATATTTTCCCTGCTGCAAGGGGAAAGCCCGCAGGTCAGTTCCCTGGTTCTCGCCTTTGTTTCCCCACAACACAGTGCCAGGATCCTGGCTCATTACCCGCCTCACATCCAGGCTGAAATTTCGCGCAGACTGGCACATCTGGATCGTGCCAATCCAGAAGTTGTATCGCAAGTAGAAACTATTTTGATGGGTAAACTGGGACAAAAGGAATATTTAGGTCTTCTAAAACCAGGGGGTCCGCAGGCGCTGGCAGAAGTCCTACGAGAGGTTGATGCCAGTGATGAGAGGAGAATACTTGATGGAATAGAGCAATCCAAACCTGAGTTGGCTACCGATGTTCGTTCCAGAATCCTCCAGTTCGATGACCTGGCTCATCTCGATCAATTTTGTCTGCGTAAATTAGTACAGGCATGCGAGCATAAGGTCCTGCTCTACGCCCTGAAAGGTGCCAGTGAAGGAACTCGGGAATGGATTCTCTCAGGCTACTCAAGCCGCTCCAAGAAACACTGCATACAGGATTTGGACTCGCTTGGTGCCATTAGGCGATCGGATTCCCTGGGAGCGCAGAAGAAAATTCTTCAAAAGGTTCGGGAATTGGAAGAGGCCGGGGAGATTTATCTTATTCGTTCCGGACAAGAAGAATGGATCACCTGAGAAAGAATCTGGTACACTTGCCGCCAAATGTTAGCTGTACTATCTCCGGCCAAAACTCTACTTGAAGAACCGCTCCCCGGTAAGGATTTTTCCTGTCCCAATTTACTTGATGACACCAGGCGTCTGGTCAGCCGGTTACAAAAGTTTTCAGTGAAGAGGCTTTGTAAACTCATGGATGTGAGTGAGGCCATAGGTACTCTGAATCATTTCCGTTACCAGAATTTCGAATTACCCTTCACGGAGGAAAATTCCGCTCCAGCCATCCTCAGCTTTCAGGGCGAAGTCTACCAACATATAAAAACCCAGGAATTTGAAAACTCTGATTTTCAATTTGCTCAAGAACACCTGCGAATTTTATCGGGCTTATATGGTTTGCTGCGACCCTTGGATCGTATTTACCCCTATCGTCTGGAGATGGGAACCCGTCTCTCCAATACACGCGGTAAAGATCTCTATAAGTTTTGGGGTAATAGGATTACTAACGCTCTGGCAAAGGACCTTGAAGATCATGAAGAAAGAGTTGTGATCAACCTGGCTTCCCAGGAGTACTTTCGCTCAGTGAGAGTCGAGAAACTTGGATGTCCGGTGATCAATATTCATTTTAAGGAGCAGCGCGGGGGAAAGGCCAGTGTGATCGGATTCTTAGCCAAGCGTGCCAGGGGAATGATGGCGGATCATATCATCCGCAACCAGATCGATAGAAGTGAGGATCTCCGCGATTTCTGTGAAGGCGGATATCGTTTTGAGCATGAATTATCCAGCGCTACAGACTGGGTATATCTCAACGGATGAGGTAGTGGTGATCCAACTTGTCCAGTTTCCCGCCGGGGAAGAAATACCAAACTATAGCCCCTTTTGCCTGAAGGTTGAGCTTTGCCTGAAAGTAAATGGAATCCACCATGAACTGGTACCTGAGCTAAATCCGCGCGTAGGCCCCCGCGGTAAGCTTCCCTTCATTATCCATGAGGGGAAGAAGGTTTCCGATTCCGATCTCATTCTTGATTACCTTGAGTCTCACTTCGATTTAGATTTGCAACAGGACTTATGTCGGGAAAAAAAGGGGATTGGGCATGCGGTAGAGGTCATGTGCAATGAACACCTCTATTTCCTGATGATGTATTTTCGGTATTTTGAGCGGGAAAATTTTAAGCTGATTTCCAGGATATTCTTTTCTGGACTCGCGTTTCCGATCAATAAAATCCTTCCCCAGTATTTATACTCAACAGTAAAAAAACAGCTTCACTTTCAAGGGACAGGCAGATTAACAAGAGATGAAGTAACCGACGTTTCGCGAAAGACAATCGACTCTCTGGAAGGAATCCTGGGGGAGCAAAATTTTTTTACGGGACCACGGTTATCCCGTGCTGATTACACGGCCTTTGCCCATCTTGCGAACATTTTATACCCACCCTTTGAGTCTCCGCTTCGAGATTATTTGAAGACTAAGGAGCGGTTGGTCAAGTATTGCGACCGAATAAACAGCTATTATTTTTAGGGAGGCGAGAACCGGTGCTTAGGGGGCTGCTTGAGGGTTCATGAGCGGCATCTGATCGTTGATCCCTCGTTGAAGGTAGAGTAACTACCTCCTTCCTCACGATCCACGCCCAGCTACCACTCCTGAACCCTCAATCATCCCCCACGCACCGGCTCTCCCCTCCCTGCTTTTTTCTTTCTTTTCTTTACTCTGTTTTCGCTTTGCTCTTACTTCGTTTTTCTTTGCTCTGTTTTCGCTTTGCTCTTACTTCGTTTTTCTTTACTCTGTTTTCGCTTTGCTCTTACTTCGTTTTTCTTTGCTCTGTTTT
>CAZIKF010000018.1:0-44345 GCA_964539825.1 uncultured bacterium | reverse complement strand
CGCTTTGCTCTTACTTCGCTTTTCTTTACTCTGTGATCTCTTTGATCTCACTTTGTTTTTCTACAACACTTCCACCAGAGTTTGAAACGCACCTTCTATTTTTGGATCCTGGAACTCAAAACCTTGATCTAGCAATGCCTTTGGTTCTGCTCGAATGGAAGATAGCAGTAGCTCTTTTGCCATATCTCCCAGGCTTAGTTTAAGGGCAAAGGCTGGTGTAGGAATGAGTGCTGGTCGATTTAGGGCTTTCCCCAATTGAGTACTAAACTCAGCGTTGGTCACTGGACCAGGTGCGCAGAGGTTTGCGGGACCCTCGACTTTGGTGGAGGTCATCAGAAATAAGATCGCGTTTAGAGTATCGCGCAGCGTGATCCAACTTACATATTGGGAGCCATCTGAGAGAGGTCCTCCGAGGCCCAGGCGAAAGGGTGTAAGAATTCTCGGGAGTGCTCCTCCATAAGAATCTAGAACCAGTCCAAGCCGCAGTTTGATCACTCGAATCCCGTATTCCTTTGCCCTGCAGGCTTCCTTCTCCCATTCTCTTGCCACATCTGCCAGAAATCCACGTCCACAGGGTTCGGACTCTGGAAGAATCTCTGTCCCTCGGTTCCCATACCAGCCAATGGCAGAAGCGCAAAGAAGGACCGCTGGTTTCTTGCTGACCCTTCTCAGTCCCTCTACCAGAAGTCTGGTTGAATCAATTCTGCTTTGAAGAATTTTATGCTTCTTATCACGGGTCCACACACCATCTGCGACATTCTCTCCAGAAAGATGGATGATCGCCTCGAAGTCCTCGAGATGGGCTGGGTCCAGCCTTGATTCAGCCGGGTTCCAGGGGAAGGTCTCTTCGGGAAAACTACGCTGGGATCTTAGCAGTCGGGCGGGGCTAAACCCAGCCTCCTTCAGGACTGCAACCAGAGCGGTACCCAAAAAACCGGTACTACCGCTAACCAGGACCCTGGAGTTTTCCATACCAACGAGTCTATCATGGACAGAATCCAATGCTCTAACCCTCTACCCAGTTCCTTGTAATCCACTACGTTCATGATTCTGGTTCGACTAATCATTCTTAACCTGCTGGTCTACCCTTTCGTAAGTGCCGACAGTTTTCCCTACACCTTCCAATCTACTGGAAATCCTGTGGATTCCATCGAATTCAAGATTCTTCTTAAACCGGGGAAGTTTTTAAGGATAAAAAATGGAATTGAGGCTTACCGGGCCATCGTGAGAGAGACGGCCGAGAAGATGGGACTGGCAATCTCTACGAAGAAATTGAAAAAACCTAAGAAAAGAGAGATTCAGTTCTATGACACCTCCACTTTTGAGCTCAGGAAACACGGTTTTCTTTTGCGTCATCGCAAAGAGAAGGGAGCCCCTACTTCCGGGGTTTCTCTGAAATTTCGTCACTCAGAATATAATCGAGTTAAGGAGGCCGATCTAGGGGTAGCTCCTGGTTACGAATTCAAGACCAAATTTGAGGAGGACATTGGAGCCAAAGACGGGACCCATACAACTTCCGTCTACTCCAGGAGCAGCACGGTTGAAATCCCTCCCCTTGAGGGCTCCACCCTACAGGATTACATAGATATATTCCCGGGACTTAAAAGCCTGGCTCTCGTACCCGAGGTTCTCCTGAAGAAAGTGAATGGTCTGACAGTACTGGAGAAAAAGTACAAATTGGACTCCATTGAATTTGGTGGTGATGAGAGGGTGGGTACCGATCTTTCTATCTGGACACTTCAGGGCGAAGATCAACCACTGATTGCCGAGTTCTCCTTCAAATCCAAAACTCCTGATTCACACACTCAGAATATCGCCCGCCGTTTCTTTTTGACCCTGATTACCAAAAGCAAGACATGGCGACAGAAAGGTCTGACGAAAACAGCCCTGATCTACAAAGGTCGCCCAAGGACCGCCCGGGTTCCGCTGGGTGCCTTTCAAGAACTTTACGACTATTAGAAGTACTTTTTCCACCTGCTATAGAGTTCTTTACTTACTATGATAGTCAGGGGATATTGTTTCTATTAATAACGAAACTGCGGGTGCCACTCTTTATCTGAAACAGGAAGATGTGAGAAAAAGTGCCAGACTCCGCAATAGCTATCCATCGGCCCAAAAAAATCCTTGTTTACATGTAAGATTTCACCGGTATCCTGCAGCGTAAATACTGAGTAACCCGGCCACAAATCTCCGTCCTCCGTTTCAAATTTCATCTCTCTTCGAAATTCCTGCCGGCTTTGTATCATCGGGTAGGTCCAACCACGACTGGCGGCGAATTTAGTTTGATTTTCGGGTTTATCTGGAGAGCTGACGACGAAAGGGACTCGACTTTGAATGTGCTCATAGACTCCGTTGTATTCATCACCCCAAAGAGTGCAATAGGGACAACTTGAGCCCATATTGTAGACCAGAATAAGTTCTCTTCTATCTCCGAAAAGATCTTTGAGGGTGACAATTCCTTTTGGTGTGGAAAACTCATAATTGCTTACTTCAAACGATGGACGTTTGGACTTGAGCTTAGCTAGTTCCTCTTTTTTACCCTCAATTTCTAAAGTCAGCTTTTCAATTTGGGTTTCAATCTGCTCACACATAATGGACCTCCAGGCCATCTACCCTACTTCAACCGGACTCTAATTTCTACGTATTGTCAGAGGAATAAATGGATTTGAAATCTTATGAAAACTTCTGGCCTATCACCTGATTTCCAAGTTTGGGGCGTCTAGGTTTGTCCAGGTGGTACCGTTGGGCTATTTGGAGTCTATGATGGTAGTTTGAATTACGTCATACTCCAGGCGAAGATATGAGTTGCTAAGCACCTCGCACCTGGTGAGCTTTAGTGCCTTGAGGCCTATGAGATCAGACTCAGTTTGAAAGGAATATCCGTCTACCATTGTCGGAGTGGTTTTACCACCCACGATTAAGGGGGCAACAATGATGAGGAGATGGTCTACCAGGCCATCGCGCACTAGTTTGGTATTTAACATTCCACCGCTTTGAAGAGTAATACCTGAGGCCCCGTACTCCTCTTTCATCACCTGGAATAGGTCAAGGAAATCAATCTCATCGCTATAGTTGATCACGGTCAAGTTTTCTAATTCGGTCACCAATCCATGAGCCGGATGCAAGGGGTTATTGGTGACCAGGTACAGGGTCTTAACCCCGTCTGCGACCGACCTGATCCCATGAGCACTCAGCCAGGGTTTCCTATCAATAACAATAGAATTCAAAAAGGCAGAACTCTCGGGTCGCTCCCCCTCAATCTCCTGCTCATTGGCACCAAGTTTGGCCAATATCCTGCCGGTAATCAACGAATGTAAATCCGTTGTCTGTTCGATTTGATAGTACTGAGCCAATCCCTCTTTGACCCCGTGGATCCGCTTCCAATCTAAGTCTGGATCGAGTGAGTTACTCTCTCCACTAGAAATCTTTCCGTCTACAGACATTAGTAGGAAAAGAGTTGTTTTTGCCCGCGATTTACTTTGCTCTTCCGTCATAATTCATCAATTTAGATGTACCTGTCTTTTTCCCGATAAATACAGCATGTTCACCGGCACCGAGGATTGAAGGATCGTTGGCGGTTTTAACGAGAATTTCAACAAACCTGGTCCATACCCTCTCATCTTTAGCAAAGGCAGCTGTTTTTTCATTGAGAAAAGCGGCAATACTTTCACAGGAAAAGGATTCAAGGAGTTGGACATTTAATTTCTCAAACATACCTGGGATTTCTTCCACGGTAGCAAAATAGGCATCCGTGAAAGCCCCGGGGGACTCCGTCAGGTTCCGATAAATTCCGGAGTCGATCAGTTGAGAATAATAATCTGGCTCAGTCACAAGTGTCTCAGCAAATTCATCGGCGAAGCGAAACATTACGTCTTTTAAAGGACATAGCCGCGAAATTATTGCCACAGCAATGATTCCCCCGGTACGTGTTACTCTCAATGCTTCGCTAAGGGCACGGTCTCTCTGTTCCTGCTCAACAAGGTGGTACATGGGACCCAGCAACAGCGTAAAATCAAAGCTCTCATTCTCGAATCCATCCAATTCCTCATCACTTCTTTGGAATGCCCCCTGAAAAAAGCTATCCAGCCCGGATTCCTTAACTTTGGACTGAGCAATGGACAACAAAGACTCAGACAAATCCACCAGGGTTGTAGGATGTCCTCTCTTCATAAATTCCAGGGAATAGCGACCGGGACCTCCACCTATATCCACCACCTTAAATTCAGGCTTGATATACCTTTCCAGGTACTTCATCGTTACCTCAAATTCAAGTCGATGGTATACATCCTGGTCGAGCCGTTCCCATTCCCACCGGGGATTGTTGTCATACCAATCTCGCACCCGTTTCTCACTGGTTTTTTTCATCTATTTACCTCACATCAATCCGCTGTGAGATCCTATTGAATTCTATTCAAAGAAGTCGGAAATTCCATCCTGAGAACGGCCAAATCTCTCATCCATCAGCATCTCAAGTTTCACTTTATTTCCTGTTTTCTCATAGATACGGATTAGAAACTCTTCGGTTATATGCTTGATCTCCTCAGACTCTGGTCCTTTGAATTTATTGATTCGCAGCAGCGCTTCTTCTAGGAAGCCTACTCCCTCCCTTGCTTTACCTGACATAGTGAGGACTTTTCCATGTTGCAAAAGGGTTCTGGCACGATTAACTCGCAGAGTCTCAAGCCCATCCTTCCCCATAAAGCGAGGTGGAATCTTGAGTCTGAGATTCTTGGTAGTGACTTCCAGGGCCTTCTCGCAGTTGAAACGATTGTGAATACATGGCTCAATTCTTCGACTGCTCAGGTGAATATAATCAAGTAATTTGTCCACTTTTAGGGCGTCCTCTTCACTAAGGGACTCAAAAAACTGAATCCTTTCCTTTTCCTCAATTGAAGGTATTTCAGCGGTCTCAGGCGAATTTGACGGGAAAGTCTGTGCATAGCAAATACTGTTAGAAACTAAGAAACTCATCAATATGAAAAAGATGGATTTGATCATAAATTACTCCTTTAAATGTGAAATCCAATTAAGTCTTGGATTTCAGTTACCGTTACCAATTTCTTAGTCAAGACAGCCATTCATTTGCCAGCATTATCTAATCTGCTCACCGATTTGATTATATGCCCAAACGCATTTGGTTTGCCCGGATTCCCGGCCAAACCAGGAATCTGTAGATTCCTTTACTCATCTGCGATGAGCTTATTTTGGTCATGAACCTGCAAATGGGCATACCGTTTGCTTTTCGGTATACTCAAAATGAAGTGTTATATCCTGGATTCCTGGACAAAACGGGATCTTGGGATTCTTGACCTCATCTGCGATTGAGTCTTCTTGAGTATGAACCTTCAAGTGGGTAAACTCTTTGATCTTTTCTTATCTTTTTCCCAGATCCTGATTTCCCATGGGGAATCATTCATTTTGGAGCAATATCTTGCGGTGAAATCCCTGATTTCATAGAGTCCTGAACCATGGATTGGAAGCGGTTATTTTCACCTGTTCGATTGGGACGGGATGAACCCTATGACACACGGGGCCGATCGCCCTTTCAGCGCGACCATGACCGCATCGTCTTTTCTTCGGCTTTTCGTCGACTGCAGGATAAGACACAGGTCTTTCCACTGGCCCACGTAGATTATGTACGCACGCGACTTACTCATAGTTTGGAAGTTTCCTGTGTAGGACGATCACTTGGTCTTGCGGTAGGAGAAATCATCTCTCAGAGGCATCCCCAAGATGAACTTCTAGCCATTGACTTCGGGGAGGTCATTGCCGCGGCCTGTCTTGCTCATGATATAGGAAATCCACCCTTTGGACATTCAGGAGAGGAATCGATTCGTCACTGGTTTGAGACTTCTGCGGACGGTAGGCGGGTATTGGAGAATATGCTGCCCGAGCAGCGTGATGATTTTTTAAAGTATGAGGGTAATGCGCAGGGCTTTCGTATTCTCACACGGCTTCAATATCCAACCAATCCTGGTGGACTGCAAATTTGCTGTGCAACTCTTGGAGCATTTTGTAAATATCCACGACCGGCGCAATTGCCAAATGGCTTCGCTTTGAAAGGAATAAGCTCAAAAAAGCATGGATTTTTTCGCTCGGAGCTTGAGCAGTTTCTTTTTGTAGCCAATACCCTGGGGCTTCCGAAGGTGGCTGAAGGGTGTTACCTACGCCATCCCCTGGCATTTCTTGTAGAAGCCGCAGATGACATTTGCTACCACTTTATTGATTTTGGAGATGGATTTCGCCTGGGACATGTCACTTATAAAGAGGTGGAGGAATTGTTCTTAGAAGTCTTTGAGGGAGAGCAAGATGCTGTCTTAGAGAGGATTAAGACCTTCCACGAAGATAAGGATCGCATCGAATACCTGGCTGGTAAGGCGATTAGCACATTGATTCGCCAGGTTTCTGAGGTTTTTCTTGATCTTGAGGAGGATCTTATCGAGGGACGTTTTAATGAAGAGTTGATTAAGTACGTACCCTGCGCTCAAGTTCTTGATCAGATTAAGAAAGTATCGGTGAAGAAAGTATACGGTGCTAGCGAGGTGCTTGAGATCGAAGCTGCCGGCTTTGAGGTTTTGGGAGGATTGCTCAACCTTTTGATCCCTGCTGTTGAAGATGCGTTTTCAAGCCGTGGCGGATCCTCGAGAAGCAGAAAACTATTGGAGTTGGTTCCAAACCAATTCTTATCACACGATGGTACTCCTTCGTGTGATCCTTATGAGAGAGTTTTAAAAATCACGGACTTTGTATCTGGAATGACGGACTCCTATGCGATCACTTTCCACGGTAAGATCAGTGGAAGACTTCTCTCAGGTGGAAGAGGAATCCGATAGGCAGGGCCATGGAAACAAGAACTTTGTTGGGCATCTTATTGTGTGCACTTCTAGCCGGGTGCACCTTTGAGGTTGGAAAAAACGCAACTCTTTTGGTAGAAGATCAAAATCTCTTCGATAAGAAAGCAAAATTAGTTGAAGATGTGGGGATTGAAATCACTTCAGGAGCTTTTCATCCCATTCTCCCTAAGGGGACAAGGACTCCCAGTGCTGATGCCATTGTGTTTCGCCCTGGTGAAGAAAAGAGTAAAGCCCTGGAGGTCAGTTTCTTTGCAGGTCTTTCTAAGAGTGTAAGCAAAAACAGGCACCTGGGGACCTATCGCATTGAGGGATTTCTGCCGCAGACGAAAGAGAATGGCGAAATACAACTAACTCTTGCCGCTGAAAAAGGTAAAATTCTGTTGGAAGCCAGAGAGTTGGAAACAGGGAGAGTTCTTAAAATTCAAAAAGTAGAACCCTGAAACGGGTTGATCTCTTTAATTTCTAGGGTTTCTCTTCCAAGGAATCATCAATTCTCCTTCCGTTCTTATTTTCTCTCCCGTAGAATAGAATTGATGGCTGAAGTAAAAATTGAGCTTTGTTTACCATGAAGTCCACTTCACTGAATCTCTTATTGATTGAATCGAACCGGGGGGATCGTCGCTGGGTTCGTGAAGCTCTTCACTGGGGTGAAGTTAAGGGTATATGCCCGCCTTATTATCTTCACCAGTGTGAGAGAGTTGAACAGGCTTTGGAGAGACTCAAAGAGGGCAATGCTGATGTCATTCTTGTTGACCTCGACTTACCTGGGTCCAGCGGCACCAACGCACTGAATTCCCTGAAACTGGCTGTACCCGATACACCAATTTTAGCTTTAACCGGTAGAGATGATGACGAATTTGGTCTTGAAGCCATTCGTAATGGTGCTCAGGACTTTCTGGTCAAAGGACATACCGATAAACGCCACCTCGTAAGATCAGTTCTTTTCGCAGTCGAAAGAAATCGGATGCTGGATCAGATTCAGCGTTCTGAAAAGGGATGGAATAGTATTTTGGCAAAGCTCAGGGATATGGGTACGGGAAGGGGAGTTTCCAGACTCACTCGTGAATTTGTCCATGAATTTAATAACCTTATGAGCGTGTTGAAGGGCTACTCCTTACTCTTGCGCAGAAATCTGAAGGATTCAGGGCAGGAGTATGAATGGGCCTGCAAGTTGGTTGATACCTTGGATCGAGGAACCGGATTAACCCGTTCTCTACAGGATTTCTCAGCTTCCGGCACTTCCACCTCAGAACCAACAGATCTCAATGAGCTATTGGTCAGGGTTTATGAATCCCTGAGAACTTTCACAGGTCAAAAACACTCCAGTGAACTCAATTTTTCTGAACTTCCCGAGATCACCGTTGCCAGCCAGGAATTAGAAGGAACCTTGCTTGCCTTACTTCTCTTTGCCCCTGATTTAAGACAACAAGGAAAGATCATCAAGTGGTTTACCAGTAAAGTTCATTTATCAGCAGAGGAGATTGGCAGCCACCCCTGGTATTTCCCACCCGGGGACTATGCTGAAGTTCGCATGGAAATCCCGGGCATGATTCTAAATCAAGAGCTATTGACTGGTTTGCAGGATCCCATTTCTTCGCTATCTTCGCAGGACGCTGAGCTTCTTCTGATTCTTTCATCCCTGCTTGATACCATCAAGAAGGATCGTGGACATCTGGTGTTAAAAGGAGCGGAGAAGGGAAGGGATCCCCGTATGTGCCTATATTTTCCTCTCGATGTACAACTTGAAGAAGGTCAATCGGCAGAATTAGAGACTGAGGTCCCACAGGGGGTATCAGAGCCTTCTGATTCTGAGCATCCGCAATCCTCCTTGGACCAGCCTGCAAAGCAGTCTCCCGCACATCCAGGAATTCTTTTGATCGATGATGAACCGGAATTACTCTATCTGCTCGGTCACGATCTCAAAGAATTGGGTTTTGATGTATTTACTGCGATATCTGGTCAAGATGCCTTTCAGGTGCTCGATGAATCCTCAGATCTGATCTGCTTGATTATCCTGGATTTGAAGATGCCGGAAATGAGTGGGGAAGAGGTTTACCACCGCATCAAATTAGATCACCCCGACCTCCCGGTGGTCATCCTGACCGGATATGGCGAGGATCGGATCATCCAGGATTTGCTAAATGCCGGTGTAAAAGGAGTCCTACCCAAACCCTACGATCTGAAACATTTGATGGGTGTTTGTAAGCCCTATCTTCCCGATGTCATGGAAGACGATGATTGGGATGAGTTTTTTAAAACTTAGGATTTAGCCGAAGAAGATTCCTTGGAGGCGTCTTGCGGGCTTAGAATCTCCAGGATTTTAGCCCTGAATCTATTTCGATCAAAGGGTTTACTCACAAATCCAGAAATACCCAGCTTGGCACATGCCACGAGGTTGTCTTTATTAGGATTTGCGGTCACCACCAGGATAGGAACTTTCTTGTTAATTTCACGAATTTTTTTGATGGCTCCGATTCCGTCCACACCGGGCATAACGATATCGGTCATCACTAGTTTGATGTTTTCCTGGTGCTGGGAATAGACTTCTCCAGCCTGGGAACCATCTCGGGCTTCGACTACTTCGTATCCCAGTGATTTTAGAGTCTGGCGGAGTAGAAGACGCATATAGTGAACATCTTCTATGATCAGAATAGTTCCGCGACTCGTTACTTTGGCTTTTGGATTATTGCCTTCACTCATTGCCCGTCCTTCTGTGTTGGGTTGGTCAGCATACCAGAGAACTAACTTGGTGTCACGAGGCACCGGGGGGAGGGGTAGCCACCTGCTCCAGGACCTCGGCAATTTCGTCCAGGGAATAGGGTTTTTGAATGAAGGCACTTGCACCCTTTTCCAGGAGTTGATCCACCTCCTGATCTTTATGAAATCCGCTCAAAAGGATCACGGGTACTCCCGAGGAGATCTCCTTGATTTTCTCAAAGGTCTCTGTACCGGGCATTACCGGCATTCTTAGATCCAAAAGGACTGCACTGAGGTTTTGATGGGATTTTTCAAAAATTTGGACAGCTTCTACACCATTCGTGGCCCATAATGATTCAAAACCAATCTCACGAAGCATTTCCTTGAGTAAATACAGGATATCCATTTCATCATCAACGATTAAGACCAGGCCTCTATCGGCCTGATTAGCCCGTTTCTCAGACTCCGTACATTGCGCTAAATGTACTGCAGTCTCATTACAGGAAGGGAAGAGAAGAGTAAAAATGGTGCCTTCTCCTGGATTGCTCCTACATAAGATATGACCGCCATGATGCTTTACGATTCCATACACATTCGCAAGTCCCAGACCGGTCCCTTTTCCTGGTTCTTTGGTGGTAAAGAATGGGTCGAAAATCTTCTCTGCCACCTCCGGCTCCATTCCCGTTCCAGTATCAGTAACTCTTACTTCGATGTAGCTGCCATGCTCTACTTGCCAGGGAAAGTCTGAGGCTTCTTCAGGGGTAATATCTCGACTTTTAGCAGATATATTGAGTTCACCGCCCTGCTCCATAGCATCATCAGCATTGATAAAGAGATTGACAAAAATACTCTCTAATTGTGAATAGTCGCCCAAAATGGGAAGCAGGTTTTCTTCAAAATGGGTATGAACCCCAAGAGTTCGCTTAATGGTAGGATTCACCATTTCAATTGTGTGCTCAATTACCTCTGTCAGGGAGAGGGGTTCGGGTTCATACTTACCCTGGCGGGTGAATCCCAGTAGCTGAGTTGCTAGCTGGGTTCCCCTTTTAACTGCGCCATCCACCTTTCGAAGCCAGGGTTTAGAATCCTCCAGGCTGGAAGTACTGCGTAAAACTAGCTGATTGAAACCTCCAATGATGGCCAGAATATTATTGAATTCATGTGCTACTCCTCCAGCCAATCTACCCAGGGCTTCGATTTTTTGGGAATTGCGTATTCGATCCTCCATCAACTTTCTTTCGGTGGTGTCTCGTAGAGACACCAGGAAAGCCGGTTCACCTTCCCATTCTAATTCTCCTACAATTAATTCAGCGGATCTGGACTCCTTTGACGAAGGATTAAAAACACATTCAGTTGTTCCAGGTGGAATGGGAAACCAGACTTCACTTCCTAAAAGTTCCATAGAACTACGACCTAGTATTTCTCTGGCCGCAGGATTGCAGAAGCGGATGATGTTGTTTTGATCCACAATCAGAACTCCATCCGCATTTCTTTCCAAAATACTGAAAAGTCGATTGTTGGATGCCTCTAGGTCTTCTTGATGTCGATTCAGTTCATCTCGTAGTCGTGCTCTCTCCAGGGAGTAGAGAACACTTCGCATGACAACCTCAGGAGATGTTTCCCCCTTGATGAGGTAGTCCTGTGCACCAGATTTAACGGCACGGATATGGAGCCCTTCTTCAAGCGTTCCTGTTAAAACAATGACGGGTATTTGCCCGAGGGCGCTAAAAACCCTCTCAAAGGTCGCGTAACCGTTGCTGTCAGGAAGATTTAGATCAAGGATAACCAGTTGGGTAGACTCGGTGGTGAGGTATTCCAGGGTGTCACTTAGACGAACGGTGTTATGGACGGTAAAGCTGGGATTGTCTCCTTGATCTGAAGATTCTTTTAGGATTTCCGCCAGATAGCGGGCATCTCCCGGATTATCCTCAACAAGGAGGATATGAACATTCTCAGATGCTGTTTCAATCGTAGGCTCTGGGCACATGGTTATCGTTTTCGTCAGGAGCGAACATTATAACAAAGACCGGTCCGAAAAATTGGAATCAAGATTGCAATTTCTTGGAAGGGGTGGCGTAGGAAAGGGGATGCTGAGGATTATGGAGTTAGAATCTTAGATTCTTGGTTGCGAGGCGCTAAGCTCGCGAGGGAGACGGGCGATCCCAAGCCAGAATTTGCAGCTTTGGATAAGTAGTGATTCCAAATCGTTGCGGTCAAGAGGCTTGGTAACAAAGCAATTGGCATGAAAATTATAGGTGTCAGCGACATCCCTGGCACTATCCAGTGAGGATAAAACCAGGATAGGGATGGAGCGTAAGCGGGTATCGGTCTTGATCAGGGTTAGCAACTCAGTGCCGCTCATACCCGGCAGCAGGAGGTCTAAAATGATTAAATCCGGCAGACTGGACGGTCCCTCGGTACCAAGGCCGTTGAGAAAACTCCATGCCTTCTCTGCGTCGGCAAAGGTCGATATTCTGGGGGGGGTTGGGAGCCTTCCCAGGATATCCGTTATAGCCTTAGTATCTTCAGGATCATCCTCGATAAGCAGAATCAGAGAACCACTTTTCTTGAACTTAACGCACATTAGAAAGCCTCTACTTTTGCTATAATAGAGACTTTTTCCAGTAGAATCTCATTTAAAAAAGGCTTTTGAAGGTAGTCCTGTGCTCCCTTCTGCTTAGCCCGTTCCAAATCCTCAACCGGCAGGGCGGAGACAATGAGGATTCGAGTATTCTCCAGACCTTCTGTGTGACGAACAAATTCAATCACTTTCTCTCCGCTGAGTCCGGGCAGGCAAAGGTCAAGGGTCATGATGGAAGGCTTCTTTGTCGCGAGGAGTACCCCGGCTTGTAGGCCATCATGGGCCAGGGTCACCTCATAATTCTCCTTGGCCAGGACTCTTTTCATGGCAGTGGCCATTTCCACGCAGTCTTCCACGATCAGAACGGATCGTTCCCTGGGTTGGAATTCCTCGGGGATGGGAATCTGATTACTTTGCAGGAAGTTTAAAAAATCTGCGACTTCAATCCTATGATCTCCGCGGCCTGGCAATCGATATGCCTTTAAATGACCTCGTTCAATCCAGCGGATCACAGTTCTAAAGTTGACTCCGCAATACTTGCCTACCTCTGTAGTAGTAAGAACTTCACGATATGCTGTTCCTTCAGTTCGACCTGGACTTTGAATTTTCATAGTAAGAAGGGTGTCAGGATTCCAATACCGCTCTTTGAGGATAATAACGCATACAAACCGCCAGATTGGATCCCTGCTGGTCAGTAATTCGATCCCAATGGAAATTTCCAGCTTCAAGCTGAAATTTTTCATTGAGCTGATCTGAATCTAGAAATGTCTGCAGAGGAATCGTAAGTGAAGGCATGAGAAGTTCCCAGACTGGGGTTACCTGGTCCACGGATTTGCAGGATGAAAACATCTTTCTGGACGCTTGATTAAAAAAGAGAAGTTGCCCTTCAGCATCAACTACCGCTCCGGGACACGGCAGTTGGCTCAAGACTTCGGTATAAAAACCAAGGGCGGGATTCAATTCCTCGCCATTGGAGAGTAAAAGCCCATCTTCAATAGCGTGCTCTCCAAAGGGGGTCACTGAGCACTGCTCCTTCAAAGAGTCCATCTGGTTGATCTCGTATTGGAGGGAGCATCTACGAATAGATTCTTTCATGGGGTTTTCCTCCCAGGGCTTCTTAAGATACATGTAGATCCGGCCCTGGTAGAGAACATCCATAGTCAGGTTTAAATCCTCGAATCCAGAGAGGATTACCCTGACAGTCTCAGGAGAGTGCTTACGAACCTGATCAAGAAAATCAGAGCCGGACATTCCTGGCATTCTTTGATCCGCAATCACAACAGAGATGGGATGAGAGTGAACAATTTCAAGAGCTTCCCTCGCATTTAGAGCCATAAATATCTTATAAGGTTCGGGTTTGAGTAATCCTTCCAGAACCCTCAACAAGATTTCTTCGTCATCTACGAGCAAGAGATTTTGACAAAACATCTTTTTCCTTAACGTCCTTTCTATTGTTACCTATCTAACCTGTCAAATGTAAACCCTAACCTTAACTTTTCTCAATTGGGCAGGGTTATGATGGTCTCGACTCCCTTAATGTCACTGAAAATATCCATTCTTCCCCCATGGCGGCGGACGACTACAAAGGCTCTGGTCAGGCTCATTCCCTGTCCAGACACTCTCTCCTTACTCGAAAAATAGGGATCACAGATCCTGCTAAGAGTCTCGGTTTCAATCCCCCCGCCTGAATCTTGAATGTGGAGGGCGATGCTGGGACCTCGTTCATCATTTCTTACTTGAAACTTGATCTCCCCTCCATGGGGCATTGCATCTCTGGAATTGCTCAGCAAGATCTTCAAGAGATCCTCGAGCTCTTCCCTGTTTGCCTGAATGAGGGGGTTTTTCTCGAAGACCTCCTTGGAACACGTGGTGATGGGACCCTCTTTGGAAAAAATCGTCTTAAATACAGATTCAAAGAGTACTTCCACGTCTAATGCCTGTTTTTTAACCGGAGAGATTTTGCCAAGAGTACCCAGGGACCGCATCAATTGTACGCATCTCTGGCTCATTTCGAAAATGTCCCTCAGAGGTTGGGCAAGTTCAGGAATTTTCTCCTGTCTCTTTTGAAGGCGTTCTGTGCACGAGAGGATCACGGCCAGGGGAGTACCCAGGAAATGAGAAACTTCACGAGCCATTAACAAAACAGGTTCCATGCGCCTCTCAAGCTCCTCCATCGTTAAGGTGGCTCTCATTGGATATCCTCATTTTCACAAGGGTTAGATGGAGCTGGTGGGGTACTCTCCGGTCGATTAAGAATCCGTTTTACGCGATTGATCAGGGCACTTTCCGTAAATGGTTTTTGAATAAATTCATAGTGGGAAAGGTCAAAATCTTCAAGAGGATTTTCTTCATATGCATACCCGGACATGAGTAATACCTGCAGCTTTGGGTATTCAGTTACTAGTTCCCGTAGCATGTTTCTTCCGTCTAATTCAGGCATGATCAGATCTGTGATTACCATATCAATAGCCTGGGTAGAACGTGCCACTTCCAGAGCGGCTCGGCCGTTACTGGCATCTAAAATCGTATATCCCTCTTCTTCAAGCGCTTCTTTGAGCAGTCTCAGCAAAGTGGGTTCATCTTCTACCAGAAGAATGGTGCCCGCCTGACCCTTCTCAGTCACAACAGGGTGTTCTTCTTTTTGTGCAGGGGAATCTTGCGAAATAGTAGGAAGAAGAATCTTAAAAATGGTTCCTTTACCCGGCGTGCTGGTCACGTGGATATATCCACCACTTTGTTTAATGATTCCATGGACGGTTGAAAGTCCTAGACCGGTTCCTTCCTCCCTGGTTTTTGTAGAGAAGAAAGGTTCAAAAATTTTTGGGAGGGTTTCTTCATCGATTCCGGTTCCCTGGTCTTCCACACTTATCACTACGAAATCTCCCGTGGGATAACTGGGAGGTAGATTTCCCTCTGGCGGGTCTCTTTTCTCAAGGCTGGTTCGAATAATGATGTCACCCTTCCCTCCAAGGGCATCGCGGGAGTTGATGCAGAGATTCAAAAAAACCTGTTGAAGTTGACCAGGATCAACACATACCTGGAGAGGCTCTTTGTCCAGTATCAGTCGCAGTTCAATGGAATAACCAAGCAGATGTTCCAGCATATCGGCACAATCTTTAAGTTCCTGGTTAACCTCCAAAATCTCGGGCCGAAGCTCCTGGCGACGACCAAAGGCAAGCAACTGCCTGGTGATTGCTGCTGCACGTTCGGAAGTGAGTAAGATTTCGGAGATTCTGGCAGTCCTTTGGGTATTATCCAGTGCCGGATCAAGGGCCTTTTTAGCACACATATGAATTGCCATAAGCATATTGTTGTAATCGTGAGCGATTCCTCCAGCTAATCTCCCGATTGCTTCCATCTTCTGAGACTGCCTGAGTTGGGCCTCAAGTTCAGTGCGCTCTCGAATCTGCTCTTGGAGAGACTGGTTTAGATGGAGAAGTTCCCTGGTTCGGTTCTCGACCTCTTCCTGTAGTTGGACCTTGATGCGGTCCCGTTCCGTGATGTCCCGTAGAGACAAAAGATAAGCCTTTTCTTCATGCCATTGGATTTCTTCATTAAGAAGCTCCACTCGAATGGTGGTGCGGCCAGATCTTCGAAAGGTGACTTCAGTAGGGGTTTGACTTTGTACCGGAAACCACACTTCCTGACCGATTAGTTCCCCGCGCTTTCTATCAAGCATCTCCTCAGCGGCGGGATTCGTAAACAAAACTCTGTTGCGTGGGTCTACAATTAAGATGCCGTCAGCAGTTCTTTCAAAAACATTGTGTAGGACCTCATTACTTTTTCTCAGAGTTTCGCGCATCTGATGTCGTTCTATGGAGTAGAGTATCGAGCGAGTCAACAACTGTCCGTCTATCTGCCCCTTGATGAGATAATCCTGTCCTCCAGATCTCACGGTCTGCAGACCCAGATCCCCCTCATCATTCCCCGATAAAACAATCACAGGGGTATTGGGTAGGGAACGGGAGAGGACCTGGTAGGTCTCGATACCAACGCTGTCTGGTAGATGTAAATCCAGAATGACAAGATCAAATTTTTCTTTTGAAAGAAGCTCTACGGCTTCTCGCAAATACTCAGCGGAAATCAATTCAAAACTAAGTTGGGGAACAGATTCCGAAGCGGTATGCAGCATTGCTCTCAGGAGATTCACATCTCCTGGATTGTCCTCTATCACCAGAATCCGGATATTAGACTCTAGCAAAGCATCTCCTAACAAGTCCCTGACCGTTACATTCTCTCAACGGTACTCCCTGTCTCCTTGAGAGAAGATTGGATTCAAGCAATTTCAGCGGTTTCAGCTGATAGAGTTGATTCTATTCCCTTAATCGGAAGCAGGATGGTAAAGGTAGTTCCCTTGCCCAGCTCACTTTCCACCTGTATTTCCCCGCCATGCTTTTGCACGATACCATGAGAAATTGATAGTCCCAGTCCGGTACCCTTACCTACCTCTTTGGTTGTAAAAAAAGGATCGAATAACTTGGGTAGATGTTCGGGAGCAATGCCTGAGCCGGTGTCGGAAAAAGTGATTTTAATTTGCTCATCCACCACACTGGTTTTAATGCTGATTTGCCCATCGTTATCAATGGCTTGAGAGGCATTGATCAGCATATTGAGAAAGACCTGGTTAAGCTGACCCGGGTAGCAGGGAATAATTGGAATTTGACCATAGTCCTCTACCACTTCGCTCTTATACTTAATTTCATTATGAGCCATTTTCAGTGCTGACTGCACGCCTTCATTCAAGTCAGAGTGGCGAACATCTGCAGTATCTACACGAGCAAAACTACGAAGATTCTTAACAATCTCCTTAACCCTTTCTGTCCCTTCTCGGGTTTCCTTGAGCAGGTCTTCTACATCGCTAAGAATATAATCCAAGTCTTTCTTTGAGCGAAGGTTTTCAAGTTCTTTGAGCAGTTCAATCTCTTGTCCCTCAAGGGAGGCTTCTAGTTCACCATATGACTTGAACATAATCTTGAATACGCTTACATAGTCGGTCAACGTGCTCAGGTTGGACATCACAAAAGCCATTGGATTATTGATTTCGTGTGCAACCCCGGCTGCCAGTTGACCGATGCTGGCAAGTTTTTCAGTCTGGACCAGGTGAGCCTGATTTTCCTTGAGCTTTTGGTGCGCTTCTTTGAGCTGCTGGGTGCTGCTCCTGAGCTCTTCTGTAGTTTGCTTGTGCTCTACGACCTCATAGATCAGGGATTGATTGAGACTTCTCAGCTCCTTGGTTCTTTCATTTACCCGTTTCTCGAGTTGATCTCGAGCTCTTTTTCTCTCCGTTACATCTCTTACTGAAACGAGGAACGCGTTTTCTCCTTCCCAGGGGATCTCCTCCATGAGCATTTCCAAAAAGGCCTGCTGTCCATTATCCAGTTCAATTCCCATCTCGTTTCTACGTTCCGGCTGGATATCAAACCATAGCTTCTCGCCGAGGCAGTCTTCAGCTTTTTTTCGAAAAATCTGGATTGCGGAAGGATTGATGAATCGTACAAAATTCTGGCTATCAACGATAAGAATTCCATCAGCCGTATTGGAGAGAATCGTGTAGAAGCGCATATTGCTTCTCTCCAGAGCCTGTCTCTGTTCATCAAGGCGATGAACCATATTCTGCCGTTCCATGGAAAAAAGAATGGATCTGGCCAGTACCTGGGCTTCGACCTGCCCCTTGATGAGGTAGTCCTGAGCACCGGCCTTCACAGCCTGCAAGCCAACACTTTCTTCCTCAAGTCCGGTGAGGACAATGATGGGCAGGTCTGGAAAAGTGCTCTCAAGAGTATGAAAGGTCTCCAATCCTCTGGAATCAGGAAGATCAAGATCGAGAAGGACCAGATCTATGATCTGCGATGACAGAATCTGGACACCCTCCTCAAGGGTTTTAGCTCGAATCATATGAAAATCAGGGAAGGATGCTCCGAGCATCGAATGATCAAGTAACTCCATCAGCAGACGTGCGTCCCCTGGATTGTCTTCGACGATTAAGATGTGTATGAGTTGTGCATCCATAAAAATTATATGTGTTGTACTATTCCTGTATAAATACCCCTCCAAGTATGGGGTCGGAATCCTGTCTCTCTTGAATGATCTCAATATGAAATGGAGTCAACTCGGTGAATTCCGCGAACAGCAATACATCGGCGGCAGTTCTCAACTCCCGTGTCAGTACCATGCCTGGAATCAGGTCCCTGGGCTGAACATTGATTTCCTTTGCTGGCTTTTGGACGATGATACATTCTTTTAATGCCTTGAGGACTTCTGAATCCAGTTTTGGCAGTAAATCAGATTCGAGGTACTGCAGGACGTGACCCGGAACTGCGTCAACTTCCTCAACCTTTCCTGAGAGGGCCTTATCATACTGATCTGCTACAAAAAGAATTCTTGATGCCAAAGGAATCGTGTTTTCTAATAGTCCTGAAGGAAATCCAGATCCATCATAGGCTTCGTGATGATGGGCAATAATCCGAGCTATTGCCTGCATTCCAGGGATTTGAGAAAGTAGTTCGGCTCCTCTTTTTGGATGTGTGTTTAAGAGTTTCAACTGGTAATCAGACAGGGATGTTTCAGGGAGTTTAAGTACCTCTTCGGGAAGGCCAATTTTGCCTATGTCATGCAGGGAAGCGGCTATTTCAAGATCCATGGATTCTTGAACCTTTAATCCAATGATGTTGCCGATACGTACACAGAGCTCAGCCACTCTCTGGCAATGGGCACTGATTTCGGGGCCATGGAAATGCAATGTTTTGCGCATCATCTCAATAACTCCGGGAGGGCGTTCTCGAGCTGTTTCTTCCCAGCGTGAAAGATCCTTGAGGCTATCGGCCAGGTGTCGGCTGACCTCCTCATCCAGGCTGTCTTCCGGTGCCAATTCACCTCTTTTCACCAGCAGATTCAAGAGTTTCCCGCTCTTTACAGTAGTAGCATAGGTTTTTACCGCTTCTCTCACGATAGTAATGAGTTCCGCGTCGATCCAGGGCTTGGTTAAAAACCGATGAACCCCAGCGATATTGATGGCCTTCATCGCTGTTTGAGTGTCCGCGTACCCGGTTACCATGATCCTTATGGTCTTGGGGGATAGGGAGCGGGCCTGCTCGAGGAGATGGGTTCCCTCCATATGGGGCATTTTTTGATCTGAGAGAATAAGAGCGATCTCTGAATTGCGTAGATGGTCAAGGGCAACTCCCTGTGAAGTCGTTATCAGGACCTCCAGGTCATCACTTCTTAGAAGACGCTTGAGAGTATTTAGAATATTGATTTCATCATCTACGACCAGTACTTTATAGCGTTCCATTGTTCCTCCGGAGTTTAGTCCTCAGAGCCTTCGTCTACAAGAAAGGTCTCTTCAAAAACCTGGGCGTAATAATAAAGTCCATAAAGCTCTTGATCTTCCCGGCCCCCTATTTTTTGGAGCAGAACTTTACCGGAAAAGATGGTAGTTTCTGCTTCTTGTTCCTCACTGTTGATGAATGTCCTGATGCTTTCAATGAGTCCAGGTTGGAGTTCCTGATTTATCTCAAATGCCTTGCTGAAATCAGCAATTGAGGGAAAGACAATTCGAGCAGCCTGGTTCAAAAAGATCGCTTTTAGGGATTGGTCGAGGATTAGCGCGGGGACAGGACCCTGGGCCATTGACCAGGCAAGGTGATAAAGCTCAGGAAACTGTTTCTGATCCTCTATTAGCCAGGAAGTCTCATATAATTCTCGGGCGGATTGGAGATCGATATGTTCTAGCAGAGAAAAGACACGTTTTTCATGTTCGTACTGCTCTATACCCTGGCGAAGGGCAACTTTGAGCTTCTCCCCATCCCAGGGTTTTTTTAGAAATAGTGAAATATCATTATTCTCCAATGCCTGCATGACTTCCTGTATATCTGCCTGTCCCGAGAGCATCATACGTATAGTGTTTGGGGAGGAGACCCTCACATGCTGAATCAACTCCATACCCGTCATCCTGGGCATTCTATGATCGGTGAGTAGAACTGAAAAGGACTCCTTTTCCAGGTGCTCAATCGCCTCTGGACCACTTTTGGCAAGAACAGTTGTATAGGGCTCTCTTGAGAGAAGTCGCTTCAGGGAGGTAAGGATAGAATCCTCATCATCCACACATAGTATACGATGGCGGATCATCGCTGCCTCCACTCATAGTTTGATGAGGCTTTCCCTATCTATAAACATAGATTTTACCTCGTATGGGGTCTGATTTCTCAATGGTCTTGAGTCTTTCCAGGCGAAACATGGTCAGTTCGGAGTTTTCCTGGAGTAGAAGTCTGCTGGTTTCAGTAAATACATCCCTCGATAAAATCATTCCGGGTTCAAGATCTTGCAGTTCCTTGGGAATATCCCGTCTTAGGGATGAGCTACGTTGTATGGAATTGTTTTCCCCCGAGAGGTTAGTCCCTGAACCTTCATCCCCGTCCGCATGGACTTCTCCACAGGAAATGAGGTAGTGGTCCAGAGATTGACGCACCAGGGCAAGAAGGTCTTCATCATTCCAGGGCTTGGTCATGTAACGATGTACGGAAGCCAGGTTAATCGCGTCTATGGCTACTTGAGCATCGACATAGGCAGTCAGGAGAACCCTGATCGTCTTAGGTGAGGATCCTTTGGCGAACTCTAGTAGCTTGACCCCCGACATTCTTGGCATTCTCTGGTCGGAGATCAGTAGACCAATATGCTCACTCTCAAGCTGCTTCTTGGCATATTCCGGATCACTGGTGGTGACTACCTCAAAGGATTCATCAGCAAAAAGTCTCTTGAGACTCTTAAGAATATTGAGCTCGTCATCAATAATCAATACCTTGGGAATCGCCACCAATTTCTCCGATTTCTAGCTGGGCTGGTCTTCCAGGAAAAACGAGAGCACACATCCCGCTGAAAACCCTTCATACTCTACCCTTTGAATTTTTACGATTCCATTAAAGCCGCTGATCTCAGCCTCTTTATCCGGTGACTCAAGAAACTGATCTATCCCCGAAGTTAAATCCTGGATGAGGACTTCTTCCATTTTCACCGGATCGGTTACATCGTCTAAAGAAGGAAAAAGATCCTTTGCGGCGTTGTTGATAAAAACAACTTTACACTGGTGATCTAGAAAAAGTACGGGAAGAGGAATCACTTGTAAGCCCTGGACCAATAGTTGAATATAGGGACCAAGTTTTCCATGTTTTTCCGCCATCCAGGAATGAGACTTCTCAATTTCAGATTGCTGAAAATGTAGATGTTCTACGAGGGTTTCATTTTGCTTCGTAGTTTCATAATGTACTAAACACTGTCGTATCTGAGCCCGCAGACGATCATCGTTCCAGGGTTTCTTGATATACATATATACGTTGCCGCGATTAATAGAGTCCATCATCACTTCAAGATCCGCATATCCGGAAAGAATTACCCGCACCGTGTCTTTTGACCTCTGACGAACTTTTTCAAGGAGTTCGGTTCCGGTCATACGCGGCATTCGCTGATCCGCTACAACCACCGCGATTTCATTCTTGGATAAAATCTCCAGCGCTTCATACCCGTCGTTAGCGGTTATCAGCTCATAGGGCTCTCGTCCCAGGACTCTTTTGAGCGACTTTAACAGCAGTTCTTCATCATCTACGCAAAGCACCTTTTGAAGTGCCATTTGACCTCCATTGGAAGAGAAAGGGTTGTTCGTTGAATAGTGTACCCGACTCCCGGGCCTCTATTGTAGTGAAAGAGGTCATTTGGATCAATGCTAGGAGATTAAGGCACGCATCTAATTGATCTACAGAATCTGGACAACCTCGAGAATTATGGATTATTGGGAAGGATTGCGAGGCTCATCCAGTAGTGGTTAATGGACTGAATTACTTTCTCAAACTCATCAAAATCAACTGGTTTTTGAAAATAAGAACTACAGCGCAGCCTATACATATCACTGACATCCTGCTCCAGCGTAGAGGTTGTGAGAACGATCACCGGAAAGTGGCTGATATTCTTGTCCAGGATCATTTCTTCTAGCACCTCTCTGCCTCCCATTACAGGCATATTGAGGTCAAGAATAATGAGGACTGGGCTGGGAACATCAGCATATTCACCTTCTTTTCTCAGGAAACGCAGGCACTTCACGCCATTGTTAACGTGATGAAGATGCACCAGCTGTCCTGCCTTTTCAAAACATTTGCGAGTTAAAAAAACATCACCAGGATTGTCTTCAACCAGCAGGATATCTGGGACTTTTGTCTCCTCAAGTTCATGGCTCAAGTTTTGTCTCCATGCTCAAAGGCAGAGTAAAGGAGAAAGTTGACCCTTCTCCCTTCTGGGAATCCACCCAGATTCGGCCGCCGTGAAGCTTTATGATTTGACTGCATATGGCGAGCCCAATTCCAGTGCCTGGGTATTCATCACCAGCATGCAAACGCTGGAAGATCTCAAAGACCCTCTCGTTATGCTCACCATCAAAGCCTATACCATTATCGCACACCTCAACAATCCATTCCTCAGATTCTTTCTTAGCGTTTAGGGTGATGATTGGTACCGAACTTGATTTAAACTTGATCGCATTGGCCAGGAGATGTTGGAAAAGCAGGGACATCTGGAATTTATCGCACTCTACTGTCGGAAGTTCGGTGTAGGAAATTTCTGCATCTGATTCCCTGATGGACGAATTAAGGATCTCAAGAGACGTCTCCAAGATCTCCGAGAGGGATTCAGACTTGAATCTTCGTGTACCCGGCTCAATGCTTGAGTAGGTTAACAGATCCTTGAGTAGTCCACTCATTTCCTTGACACCGTTTATGATCAAGGAGATGTAGTCCACAGCATCCTTCCCAAGTGTGGATCCGAACTCCAATTCCAGACATCGGGCATAACCGGAAATGGAACGAAGCGGTGATTGCAGATCATGGGCAGCAAGGCGCACAAATTGTTTCAACTCCATATTGGAATGAAGAAGGTCCCGGGTCCTTTCCTTGACTTGTTCCTCAAGATTCTGGGAGATGCGGGCCAACTCATGGGATTGCTCCTCAATCAAGGAGCGCTGGTTGAATAGTTTCAGGAAGACCTGGACCTTTGCCTGAAGTGTAATTAGATCCACCGGTTTGAGCAGATAGTCGACAGCCCCTGCTTCATAACCGCTGTAAATCTTTTCCTGAGCGGTCTCGGTTGCAGTGATGAAGATGATGGGGACATGGCTTAATCCTTCCAGCTCACGGATACGCCGGGCGGTCTCGAAGCCATCCATATCCGGCATCTGGACATCCATCAAAATCACCGCCGGTTCTCTCACTGCCGCTTTTTTGATTGCCTCTTGACCACAATGGGCATGAATGCGATCTACGCCAAAGGAAGAGAGAGCCTTATCCAGAAGCTGCAGGTTCTTCGGAATGTCATCAACCAATAAGACCAGGGGTTTCATAGAATCTATTTAGGAAATGTCGATTATCCGATACTTGCGTCATCATCCCGATCATTGAGCATCGGGATGGATTCGATGCGCTCATCTCTTGGATTCTCTCGGAACAGAACATTTTTCTCGGGAAGCCTGGTGGTCTTTTCCGAATGGCCAATGCTTAGAAAAATATTGGGATGGGCGATGTTGGTAACTTTCAAAGCAGCACTGCAGGGAACTTTGTAACGAGCACTAAGTTTTTTTTCTTTGGTGGTCAATTCTTTGATCTGATCAGCCAGTTCATGATGTTTCTGTAGGATCCTTTCTACACGCTCTCTCTTCTCGGGAGGCAGTTTTTTTAAGACTTTGAGGATTGGTTTAAGCTTTTCTAGCGATTGAGAGGTGATTTTGAGTTCCCTGGCAGCATTTTGAATGAGTACGGAGATCTCCTTCAATCGCTTTAACAAAAAGGGCTTATCTCCAATAATGACCCTGGTTGTGACCCCAAGCCTTGATCCCAGGTCCTGGACAATAATTCCCTGTGTAGCCTGGATTTCACCGCCCACAATACATCCTCTCACACTGCGCACCAGGGCTTTTCCATCGCAGCTTACCTGACAATTTACCAGAGAGGATTGTACTTTCAGGCTTCCGCCACAGATGATATATGCTGCTTCAGCGAAGGCCACGAAGACACTGCCGTCAGCCTGAATCAATCCCTTGGAACCGGCTTTCACACCACCGTGACAGGCTATATTTCCGCCTGCCAGAAGGTTTGCTCCTTCCACGATACCGCGAACCTCGATGTGGAGCTTGGCATTGAGAGTAAATCCGGCCAATACGTTTCCATGGACGAGGATGGAGCCATTGGTATCGATGTTTCCAATATTGAGGTCCACATCATGAGGAACCACGAATACCTGGGAAACAACCACTCTATTCCCGTCGAGGTATACATGACCATCGAGTTCCGAAGTTGCTTTGAGCCGATTCTTCGACAAACTGATTCCCGACCCAACTATGATTTCCGCATCACGGACTTTCTTAGGAGAGACGGTTTCACCGTAAATATTGAGTCCTGTTGCCCCCGGTACCATGGGTACTTTTTCTGCCAGTAATTCACCCTTACTTACATTATTAACCAACCTGAGATCTTTATAGTCCACCCTTCCATGCTCATCCTCCTCAAAATCGGTAAATCTCCTGGTTTTAAAGTGGTATTTGATGGATGCGCTAATTCCATCGGTAGGAGGTTTTCCCTCAGCGATGATCTCATCTCGTACCTTGCCGGAACCTGCATTGGCCTGCTTTACGAGGACCTTGATTCTCTCTTTTTTAATGCCGTAAAGAATCCGGTCTTTACGAAGTAGTCCTTCGATTTCCTCAGAGGAATAACGTCTGGAGGCATCTGTGGGAACCAGGCTCACGAAAGCGGCAATTCCCGCTTTCGTGATTCCGATCATGATATCTTTTTGCCGGTTGAGGATCTGTTTGTGATAGACCGCAGCCCCGCCGTCTTCTAACATTTCTTCTATCCTTCTTGAGAATCTTCGGGTTGGAACAATAATTCCAAGGACTCTCGAACTTCACTTTTTGAAAAAGGCTTGAGTAGGAATCCAATAGCCCCTTCGGATAGTAAGCGATCCACGTATCGATCCTTGTGGTATCCAGTCAATAAGATCACACGAACGTCCTGGTGTATTTCCCTGAGTTTATAGAATACTTCCAACCCGCCTATGCCAGGCATTTTCAAGTCCAGGAACACCGCCTGAATTTTACCGAGGTGTTTACGATAAATCTCAATTGCGTCATACCCGCTATTGGTAGAAATCGGCTCTAAACCGAAATCTCTCAAGTTGGATTCGAGCACATATAAAAGATCATCTTCATCATCCACCACCAGGACCTGGGCATTTTCACAGCTTAAAGGAAGGGGAGACGGCGCGCTCAGGCTCTCGGGAGTCACTTCCCTGGGGATGGGAAAGTAGACCTCCATCGAGGTACCCTGGTTCGGGTTTGTTTTGCATACTATGTGTCCATCATGGTTTTTAACGATACCAAAAACATTTGCGAGCCCTAGCCCGGTCCCTCTTCCAGGTCCCTTTGTGGTGAAAAAAGGTTCAAAAATATGATCGATGACTTTGCTCTCAATTCCGGGTCCTGAGTCTCTCACGGTGAACTTGCAATAAGATCCGGGAGCGAAATACCAGGGGTGATGTTCTACTTCCTTGGAGTCCAAATCCACCCTTTTTGTTTCAATGTGGATGGAGCCACCATCACTAATAGCATCTTCTGAATTCATCAGAAGATTCATGATCACATTCTCAATCTGGGCTCGATCAGCCACAATATCTGGTAGGTCAGGGCCAAGATCCTTCACAATTTTTGTGTGAGCGGAAAAACTATGGCGGATCAATTCCAGAGTGGTTCCTACGCAGTCATTGAGATTGAGAGGACGGGATTCATACTTGCCCTGCCTGGTAAACCCTAGCAGGTATTTGGTCAGGGTAGCCCCTCTCTTCACCGCCTTTGCGATCTTCCCCATCCAGGAGGAAGCATCATTAGAATCAAGACCTCTTTCACTCAAGAGCTGGTTAAATCCTCCAATAATTGCCAGCAAGTTGTTAAACTCGTGAGCGACTCCTCCGGCCATTCGCCCGATAGCTTGCATTTTCTGAGTATTGCGAAGCCGTTCTTCCAGGATTTTTCTCTGGGTTATGTCTCGAAGGGATGCGATGTATGCTGGTTGTTGTTCCCAGACAAGTTCCTGAACCAGAACCTCTAGTGTGATTTCCAGGGAATCCGCCGCGTCAATCTTTGCTTCTGTCAGGGTGTTTGTAATCAGCGGAAACCACACCTTCTCCCCGATGACTTTTTCCCTGCTTTTCCTCAGCAAGATCTCTGCGGCGGGATTGAGATATCTGATTTTTTCTTCCCGGTCGACAATTAGTATCCCATCCGCATTACTCGAAAGGATTGCAAAGATTCGATCATGGTGCTCCTGTAGCGCGCCTTTTTGACGCTCTACCTCTTGCTTTTGCTCTCTGAGATCACGGCGTAATTGGTCTCTTTCCAGGGAATAGAGCACCGTTCTCCAGAGTCCGCCTTCCTCAATCTGGCCTTTAATCAAGTAATCCTGGGCCCCTGATCGAATCGCTTCAATTCCAAGCTCATGCTCAGTAAATCCTGTTAAAACAATGACCGGGATTTCCTTCGACTGTTCTTGTAAACTTTTGAAAGTTTTCATCCCGTTGGAGTCGGGTAGATTGAGATCGAGTAGAATGAGATCGGGCTTAGAACTTTTTAAGTGTGTCAGAGCCTCCTGAAGTCTGGCGGTGGCTTTGATCTCGATGCTGGGAAGGACATTTTGCCTTTCCCCAACACGCAGCATTTCCCTTAAAAGTACAAGATCTCCTGGATTGTCCTCAACGACCAGCAAATTCATTTCTTACCCTGAATCAACTAAATTATTGTCACTGCGGTAAAGTTGCTACGGTCAGCCAGAATATTTCAAGTGATTTCGCCACTTTCACGTAGCCTGGCAGTCCATCCGGTTTAGCGATGTAACAGCTAGCTTGAAGCCGATAGGTGCGCAAAATATCCTCTTCATCTTGTGAAGTTGTCAAGATGACGACCGGCAAGTGCTTGAGCCGATCATCATCTTTGATTTCCTCAAGCACCTCAAATCCATTTTTTCGTGGCAGGTTCAGATCTAGCAAAATGAGATCCGGAGACTCGGCCTCAGAAAAACTACCTTCTTTTCTTAAGTATTCAAGTGCTTCGACTCCATCCTTAACAACATTGAGCTGAGTATCTAGCTGAACTTCCGCAAAAGACTCTTTGATCAAGCGTATCTCTCCTGGATTATCTTCCACCAGAAGAATTTTTCTGGGTTTTGCTGCTACCTGCATAAATTTTCCTTCTTCAGAAAGTTTATTCTTCTGTTAATTCAGATCCAATCGGTTGTGTAGAGGATCGACAGGAGCTTCTGGTTCTGTGATTGAGAAATCAAACTCATTCCCATTTATTATAGCTTTGTTGGGTAGGGAAAAGGGACGTCAGATCGGGTTAATTTCCAACCTATGGCATACATTTATCCCCGTATACGGTTTCTTTTGAAGAGTTGTAGAACTTCAGAACCTATTTATGGTTGGTTAGTTCCCCCTTTAAGCAGTCTTGAATCTGGGCAATCTGAGTGTTACGCTCCCTTCATGAAACCATTTAATAGCATACTCACCGAGGATCCGGAATTTTCGGCGATTCGGGTACTTTTGATCGAAGATGACTATTCTTTTGCTCTTTCGATCAGTAAGGTTTTGGGGTTTGCTTCCAAAGCGGTTTTCTCGGTGGAGCACGTATCAACCCTGGAGGAAGGATTTCGTATTCTCGAAGAACTTCCTGTGGACATTGTTCTGTTGGATCTTTCTTTGCCGGACGGACATGGTTTGGATTCAGTAAGTAAAGTCCTGGAACGTGTCTCACGCGCACCAGTGGTAGTGATGACCGCGCAGGATGAAACGATAGCACTTGAAGCATTGCAATTGGGTGTTCAGGACTACATCGAGAAGGGGAGTTTTGAACTTCGGGCCCTGGAAAGGGTAATTCTTTATTCTCTGGAACGACATGACCTGTTACAGCAGATTCGGGATCAGAGAGATCTGCTAGATGAGAAAAGCAGGGAACTACAAAATTCAAATGAGGATCTTGCCAGCATGGGCTATATGTTATCCCATGATTTAAATGAACCGCTGCGCGTGATTTCAAGTTATTTGGACCTGCTTCGTAAGAAGGCTGACTCTCGTTTGACCGAGAAGGAAGTGGAATACCTGGAAATTGCGAGAGACGGTGCCAATAGAATGTCTACATTGATTAAGGAGCTTTTCGAGTTTTCCCAGATCGATAGGGAAACTTCGAGTGGAAGCGTTTCCCTGGAGTCTATTCTCGGGGAGGTTAAGGAAAACTTGCGTGTAGCGATACTCGAATCAGGAGCCACGATTGAGACGGGTAAGATGCCCCATCTGGATGGCTGCAAGACCCAGTTCCTAATCTTGTTTCAGAACCTCGTTGGCAACGCTATACGATACAAATCCGCTGGGATTCCCCCTAAGATACGAATCGACTCCCATAGAGAATCCGATCGATTCCGAATCTCTGTTTCAGATAATGGGATCGGGATCGATCCGAAATTTTCCCAGGATATTTTTGAGCTTTTTCGCAGGCTCCATGCGCAGGATGACTATCCAGGGACTGGTGTTGGTCTGGCTACCTGTAAGAAAATTGTGGAACGGCACGGGGGTCGTATTTGGGTTGAATCTGAAAAGGGAAAGGGAAGTACTTTTTTTTTGACTCTGCCGAGGGCTGTAAAAAAAGGGGCTTAGAACTTCTGAAGCGGAGTATACAGGGGAATGATCCATTCTCTGTTTTGCCAAAACGGATCTTTGATTTTCAGCAAATCAATTGTGGGATCAATGATGTATTGATAGGGTCTTCCGTTCAAAGAAGCCATTGCATGCGCACGAATAGCGACGTTTTCTAGGCCATTCTCAAGTAGAAATTCTTTTAATTTACGCGCGAATTCATGAATCATAATCGGCCGTGTGGATAGTTTTCTCAACTGGCGGGGGCTGAGATGATGGGCAGGGTCTTCGAAGTGTCTATGCCTGGTGTCGAGATTTTCAACCTGGAGATAGACCCGACCTCTTTTCGATCTTAGTTTCATATGCCATGCAAAGCGATGTCCAATTTCATCCCAGCTTGGGTTTTCAGAGACCTGGTAATGTCTCAGGGGAACAAGAATTTGAATGCTGATATAGCAAGCTAAAAAGACCATACCCGGTTTAGTAAGGCCAAAATGAGGTTTGGTGGTTTTCAAATGCTCAAGACCTGCTTTGAATCTCAGCAGAAACTCTGACCAGTTTGGAGGTAGGAAGACCAGCGTGGACAAGAGCATAAGCCAGGGAAAGATGCCGATGGTAAACAGCATATGATTGGTTACATGGAAGAAAGCCAGTGCAAAAAGCGCAGGGATTCGCGTTCTTGAATACAAAAGAGCGGGTACAATCAATAAATCAAAGAGCAGTCCCCCGTAGGCAAAACTCAAAACCATGCCCTTTTCATTAAAATAGGGACCAAGAATGGGGAAGTCCATTCGGTCTAGGAGCCAATACTTCAGAGGATAACCTTGCAGCCAATCAGCATTGAGTTTAGCGATTCCCCCGAAGACATAGGGAATAGCGAGTTGGAACCGAAGAAGGAAAAGAGACCAGAAGGGAACAGTTTTTGCCCGGAGGAGTGGATTTCGCAAGGAATCAATGCTGAGGTAGGTGTGAGATGGAAGTACAACCAGTAGAAACGAGAGTAAAATAATCAGGTAGAAGTGATTCAGATAATTGGATTGATCCAGAAGAAATTGGTAGGAGAAGCCCAGGGCAAAGAAAAAGGCGGCCAGGCGATAGAACCACCCGAGGAAAATGCATAAGGATAAAACACCCAGGAGAATAAACAGGATGAACATTCCCTCCCCGGGTAGTGGACTCAGCCATTTGAATCCGGTATAGGGAAAATAGAAGTTAGGCTCAACAAAATAGCGCTCGATCCAGCCGTGATGAAAGAATCTGAGGACTTCAATGAACATGATCAGTCCGAAAATCAGTCTAAAAAAAACCAGGGGCGCAGCGCTAACCGGTTCATTAAGGTAGAGTTTCCACGATGAGAACCTTAGCGCCCAGGGGGAAGATTGGTTTTCTGCACTCATGGATAGATTCTAACTCTAATAGGTTTCATTCATCGAGGCTGGACTTAGTTTCTCTATTCAATCCAGCTTCACCGGGCGGGTTTTTTTACAGGAGAGTCCACAGAGGTAATTCAAGAACCGGCTTTATGACGAAGAGAAGAGAGTCAGGAATTCAAAAGACGAAAATGTACCTATTGAGAGAGTTGTTCCAAAACACTTTGTGTTGGCCACACCGTGGTTGTTCTATGTTTGGGTTTTTCCTGGCTAAATCCTGGATTCCAATCCTGTTCTTAAGCCTGTCTTTCAATCTTTGTCCTGCTCAAGAGGGAAGTTTTGCATTTCGATTTGATGGTGTAGGTCACTATAGAGAGACCAGGTTTCAAAGATATCTCGAGTCTTTAAAACAAAGGCATCAGGGTGAACTGGTGGTACTGATCATTGAAGAACTCACCCCCAAGTCTCGTGACTTTATCAGGATTGAATGGAAAACAGAAAATCATGATGAAGAGGTCACCAAAATTCCGTTGGTGGAAGCTGTGCCTGTGGCTGAATTGATTCAGAAGTCTGCGGCTTCCTCATCCCTTGGAATCTTCTTCACCAGAATTCCGCTCTACGCGGGTTTCTCAAATATTGTAGTCACAGGAACTTCCTCTGAATCAAAATTTAGGGTGGAAGTACTCTCGGGTAGAATGAGTGCCATGGTTCATGCCTGGGACCGCCATGGAAGTAGGGCCAATGATCCCATGATCATTGCGTTGCTTCAAGATCAGATACGCCTCAAACTTTATCCGTTTCAACCCTTTTTGGACCGAGTTGTGGGAAAGGCTATCCCACCCTCAGAGAGCAAAATACTGGTGCGTGTCCAGTATCCTGAATCCGATGAGTCCAAGCGTCTTGGTACCAGGTTTCCCAGGGCCTGGCTCAAAGGCGAAAAAGGTGAATTTGAGGCCGTTAAGATCCAGAGAAAAAATATGGTTCCAGAACATCGAAAATGCTCTAGTGTAGAGATATTCTTTCAAGTTCCTACAGAGCTAAATAGTTCCTGTTTTGACCTGATTTTGGAGGTTGATGATCCAAGGACCGGGCGGGATTTAACTCATGGCAAAAGGCTGGTCTGCTGGGGAAGGCAGAAACCTCGTAAAGCAATGATTGAGTATCTGAGCATGTCAAAGACCTTTGGCCCTCACTTTGATCTACTGCCAGCGGAGAGCCTCGACAGCGAATGCGCCGCTGAACCCGCATCTCACTAACTCAGCGATAATTCCGGTTTCCTCTGAGCATCCCCTGAATCACTCTTAAGAGCCATTGTTCAAAGGGTCCCGGGTAGAAGCGTCCCGAAGGCTGGGGAAGCTTATTCCAGTAAGGACTGACGATGGGTCCGGGATAATTTTTTTCCATTTCCTTCAGTCTCCTGATTCTAGAGGATGTTTGGGGATGAGACCTCAGGATCTGCGGGATCTTTAGCCTGTTTTCCTTGCCAAAGAACCTATAAATCCAGGGATTGGTCAGGTCCTGCATCTTTTTTAGCGCCGTGGCCAGCCCAATAGGGTCGCGGGAAAGTTCTGCCCCCACCCTGTCAGCTTCCCACTCTCTACCCCTGGAAAGGGCTGCTTGTAAGAAGACACTCACCCACGGGGCTAAGAGGAGCAAGGCCAGGCCTTGAAGAGAGTAAGAGACAATTCCCACAAGGGTAAGCGGAAGAAGAATCAAGGCCATAATCTGACCCCAGGTAGAAAGAAATCCGGTGACTTGAACAGCGGCCTGGGCTACTTTGAGCAGCCTGGGATCCTCATTTTTCAGATGGGCGATTTCATGTGCCAGTACTCCCTGGATTTCCCTTGCACAAAGATTTTGCATTAAGCCTGAACTCACCGCTATAACGGTCTTAGTTCCTTGTTGAGTGGCGAAGGCGTTGGGTACGGGCGAAGGTAACCAGTAAAGCATGGGGACAGCATTTAAGCCTGCCCTGGCAGAGAGGGTTCCCGCCAGCTCGTATAGTTCCCTGTGCTCGAAAGGGTGAATGGGATGTGCGCCTTGAATCTTTAGCATGACTTCCAGCGGAACTTTCTCCTGTGCCACCAGCGCGATTACAAAGAGTGCCGTGGAAAAGAAGATTCCCAGCCATCCGGCAATTACAGCACCAAGGAGTGTGCTGACTCCAAACATAGCCAGGACCAGGAGTATGCTGCTCCCATTATTGGTTAGACTTCTTAATGTGAACTTTTGTCCCTGGGACGGATAATTCATAGGTTTCCTTTTGTGATTGTTCCACCTCTATCAGTACAAGCTCCATGCCAAGTTTTGATATGATGAGTCAGCAAGAGGGGGAATCGATGGAAAAAATAGATCTTTCCAATGGACTTGAAATGCCCAGCCCTGGGTTTGGGGTATTCCAATCGAAACCAGGGCAGGAGGCTTATCAGGCAGTGCTCTGGGCCCTGGAGGCTGGTTATCGGCATGTTGATACCGCCCAGATTTACGCAAATGAGGCGGATGTCGGCAAAGCCATCCGTGATAGCTCAATTCCACGCGAAAGTCTCTTTTTGACCACCAAAATCTGGAACGCAAACCAGGGATTTGAAGCTGCCTGTGATTCATTTGAGAAGAGTCTTTCTCAAGCTGCTGTGGATTACTTTGACCTGCTGCTGATTCACTGGCCTCAAACCCATACCAGGGCAGATACCTGGAAGGCTCTGGAGAAACTCTATGAGCAGGGCAAATGCCGTTCCATCGGTGTAAGTAACTACACCTCGAAACATCTTCAGGAAATGGAAGGTTATGCCAGTATCAAACCTATGGTTAACCAGGTGGAATTCAGTCCTTTTCTCTACCAAAAAGAACTGCTGGATACCTGTCGTTCCCAGGGGATTGTCCTTGAGGCCTATAGTCCCCTTGCACAAGCTCAAAAGTTATCTCATCCCCTGTTGGCCGAACTTGGTTCAAAGTTTGAGGCGAGTCCAGCCCAGATCATGATTCGCTGGTCTATGCAAAAGGGTGCCGTACCTCTTCCCAAGTCGGTTAAACAAGGTCGAATTCAGGAAAACTTCGATGTGTTTAGGTTTTCTCTTTCTGCGGATGACATGAATCTTCTGGATAAGCTGGATGAGGGTTTTCGTACCTGCTGGGATCCCAGTTCTACTGAATAATCTAAACGGGCTTGTTCCAATCTGAAAATCGATTAAGGTTTCGAATTGAAACCAGGCCGGGGTGTGTTGGATCGATTTCTGACCAGGGAACCCCTGATGGGCTGTGGAGAAAGATTGGGAAAATCCTTAACGTAATTCTCGAGACAAAAGCGAACGGAACTAAAGGCGATTTCCTCCCAGGGAATCTGATCATGCTTGAATAAAACGGTTTCCAGGCTTTCATAGCCGGGGAAAAATTCTAAATCCACTAGCCGTGCAAGAAAAATTAAATAGACCTGGTTCACATGAACCACGGAGTAAAGGGTATGGAGGTTTTCGATTTCCACCCTGGCATTGGCTTCCTCAAGGGTTTCTCTGAGGGCACCGTCTTCAACGCGTTCCCCATTTTCCATAAATCCGCAGGGTAAGGTCCAATAGCCTCTGCGCGGTTCAATAGATCTTCTGCAAAGTAGAATTTCTTCTTCCCAGACAGGCAGGCAACCCACGATGATTCGAGGATTTTCATAGTGAATCCACTCGCAGGAAGTACAGACGTATCGCAGGCGATCATCCCCTTCGGGGATTTCAGATCGTAGGCCCGCTCCGCATTGATTGCAATAGTTCATTTGAGTCTTAAAGTTTACCACGCAGATTCAGGGTAGGTAGAGCCCCGGAGTTTTCAGGAACAAACCCACGAAATGGGTAGTGAATCCTCCAGAGCTAACTTGATTTCGTCGATGTCTAGGGCAAGAATCAATGACTTCCCCAAGACACGACTCGTTCTCTATCCATTCAGAACCAGGAACACTAGAGAATCCTCTGCTCGATTCAAGTCATACCCATGAGCAGATAATCTCAGCCTGTGCAGGTTCTTATTGCCCAGAATCACTACGGTGCAGACAACGTGTATTGACTGTGGATTACTTCTCTTTTGACCGAAAGATTCACCGGGGTCAGATCGTGGTCCATCGAGCCATCAGTCAAGATATACACAGGCTCTTTATTCGGGTTTTGGAATTGAAGTTTCCTCTGCAAAGCGTAATTCCCATTGGAGATCCAAGGTTTTGCAGGGCTGGTTCACCCCTGGATGAGCTTTCCATGGAGGCAAACAATAGCAGCGCATTCCATTATCGAACCAAAACTGGAAAAACCCAACTATCCAGACACGCCCTTGGATTGGCGATTGATTTGAATCCAGTGCAAAATCCATTTGTTCGGGATGGGGTCATTCTTCCCCCTCGTGCAAGTTATGACCCGTATGCAAGGGGAACTCTCAGCGCAGACCACCCGGTCGTTCAGGAATTCAGAAAACTTGGCTGGATTTGGGGAGGGGACTGGAGTTCCCTTAAAGACTGGCAGCATTTCGAGAAACCGCTGAATCCATTATGATGGTTTACCATGAAACCAAGACTCGACCAGAAAATGGTCTTTCGACTATGTCTGGCTCTTATCTTAATTGTCTTTGTTACCGCGTCAGTCAAATCCTGGGCATTTAAAAAGAAAGCCAGATTTTTGACGCCGGGTCTGGCACATCAGTTTTTTGTAGAGACGAGGCTTGCCCAGGGTAAGGAAGAGTTTTCGAAGGATTCAAAAAATCATCCTAAGGATGGATGGGGAAATCCGTTCTACTGGCAGGCTTCTTCAAGGCTCCTATTTTCCGCTGGCAAGGATGAGAGATTTCATACCCCTGATGATCTGTACTTTGCCTGGATCCATTCCAACTGTCCGCCCTCGGTTCGGGACTGGATCTTCGAACATGCACAACAAAAGGGATGGGATCTGGGAAGTCTACCTGCTGGAAGTACCTGGCAGGCGGCTAAATTTGCGGTGCGCTCAGCTAGCGGTATTTGTCCTCTTCCGGATCTTTCCGGACCTGATGGACTCTCCGAGACTGGAGACGATGTTAAATCAGTGAGGTTTCTTGAACCTGGCAAGCGCCCCGAATGGAGAGAGGTACAAAAACAATTGAAGAAGTAGTAAGCCGAGGTGTGAAATTTTCGAGACTTTCGGCTGGCTGCAAAGTCCACTGGTCCGCTCAATCCTCCTCGAAATTCGCTCTGCTAGTCTCTTCGTCGTCTTCACTCTCAGTGAACTTTTCGCTCACCCAAAATCTCCCGAAAATTTCGCTCCCCGACTCACGGATCCCAAGGATTCTTGGTATGGGCTGAAATCGGGTCCTCAAGCCTCTGGAGAAACCTTGTTTGTCTCGATAGATTAGGAGAGTTTTCTTGAATCTGGAATGCCTGAAAACAGGGAGTTCTATGCTTATTCTCACCCTTCGATTATGGATTTTTCTCTTGTGCTTAAGTATCACGGGTTCTATCCCGGTACGCCACCAGGACACCCGTACACTCCGACCTGAAGATGTGAAGGGGAGTGCCAGAATCTGGAAGGCGGATCTCTCTTTCAATTATTTTGAGACCGAGGGCAATATTGACATGCGCAATCGTGGTGCCGGTTTTGTCCTTTTTCGTGAATTCGATCGCAAGAGTATTTATTTGAAAGGGGATTATGAGAACAGCACTTTCTTCAATAGCGTTTTACAGGACAAAAAGTCCCTGGTATTGCGTTATGATCTCCCCACAAAAAACCGTAGAAAATGGATTTTCTATAGTACCTATGGAGAAAGCTTTTTCACTCAGTTGGACAACCGCTTTACCTATGGTTTCGGTCCCTGGATTGATCTGCAGTTCGGTAAGTTAAAACACGGATTGAGCCTGGTGATCGCTAAAGAGACGGAAAGGCTGTTACTTACTCGTAAGACCAGTGAGGATACCCGCTGGTCACTGAGAGATGTGGGAACTTTGGCTCTTAATGAGAGTGTAAACCTTGGCTATGATTTTTTCTTTATTCCAAAGATCGGTGACTTTAAGGATCATCGACTGTTCTTTTCGGGTCACCTTGATTCAAAATTGACGAAAAATGTAAGTACTCGAATAGGGTTTACGCGCGAGTATGATAGCAATCCCCCTCCAGGGGTAAAGAAGGCCGATAACCAGGTGACTTTGGGAATGGTTTTCAATTTCGGGCAGTGAAACAAAAGGGGTGGTTCAGCCCTTTTCATCGCATTCCTCTAGCAGTTTTATGTACCTCGCATAGCGTCCGTCATTGAGCTGGCCCGATCTAACCCCGGCTTTGACCTGGCAATGATCTTCTTCGGCGTGGATGCAGTCGTGGTATTTACAAGCGGAAATTTCTTCAAATTCAGGATAGCAGTAACGCAGGTGTCTACGGGGTATATGGCTGAGAAAGACCTGGGAAAATCCCGCTGTATCAGCAATAAAGGTCTGATCGGACATAGGGTACAGGCGGGTAGCGGTCGTGGTCTGCTGACCTCCCTTACATTTCTCAGTCCACTCTCCGATTCTGACTTCAAGTTCAGAGTCTAAGGAGCGCACAAGAGAAGATTTTCCAGCTCCGGAAGGTCCCATAAGAAAGCTGGTCTTTCCACGAATCAAGGCATGGAATTTATCCAAGTTTCTTCCGCTCTTGAGGGAGAGTCCCAAAGATTCAAAGCCAGTCTGATCATAGATTTCCTGAGTTTCTAGAAATTGGGAATCATCCTTGAGAAGATCCCATTTATGAAAGAGGATCACGGGGGTGAGTTCCATATGCTCCACGAGGGCTAAAAACCTGTCTAGCAGCAGAGGATGAAAGTCTGGTTCCTTGACTGGAATCACGATAAGTACCTGGTCCAGGTTGGAGATCAAGACCTGTCCTGAACGAGAAGGTTTCCCATCTTCCTTGTGGCGGAACCCTTTGGCTCTTTGTAATACAGACTTTCTTTCAAAGATTTCTTCAATAATACAGCTTCCATCATCCTGAATTTCCAGGCGGACACGGTCTCCAACTACGACAAGGCTCGTGGTCGAAGTGTTTTTCTTAAGGACACCGCGTAAACTGCAGGTATATTCCTTTCCTTTTTGATCCAGTCCGTAGTAATAACCACCATGTCTACGGTGGATGATGACTTCAATGTTTTTGTTCATTACGGGTTAGTGTAACGTAGTAGCCTCACCGTCGTATAATTTCCTTCTACAAGCAGAGGGTCTAATGCAAATGAATCGAACCAGCGTATTCCAATATATGCATCTTCACAAGATTCGCAGGATTCGCCTGCGCAATTCTACAGCGGTGATGATGCCTTTAGGTAAGGATCAGTGGGAAAGGCTTCCCCTGGAGAATAACCCCATCTATGGGATTCTGCTTCTTAGTGACCTGGTTTTAGCGAACATGGGTCATGAGGATTTCACCATTTACTACGAGAAAATTGAGGGATCAGACCTCATCTTTAAGGGCATGATCGCAGTTTTTTCCCTGGACCTTGGACCCGCGATCGCCGGTTTACACGTCGAAGACTATAAGACAGAAGAGGACATGGTAGAGGATGCCGTGGTTATCTCACATGCCCTGGCTCGTAAAGCCTCCATTTGTGACCTTGGATTTGGGGGAGCCCAGGTAGTGGTTGATTATGAGACACCTATCAAGTTTACCTACAATCACCCGGACACCTTCCCTCTTTTAGAGCATATAGGAAAGATTGTTGAGGAGTATGACGGTAAGCTGATCCTGGCTCCTGATCAAAACACCTCGATGAACAATATGCATATCGCTCAGAGAACCACTCAGCATGTAATTTGTAACGTGAACGAGTCCTCCTTTGTTCCCGTAGAGGACAAAAATGAAGAACCAGGAAGTCAGAATGGTTCCGGTGACCCAGCCGGATTTACGGCCTTTAGCGTCTATCATTCCATGAAGGTAGGATTTGATTTTCTAGATGGAAATGACTCACTTTCGGGGAGAAAAATCCTCATCATTGGGTTGGGCAATGTGGGGCTGGCTCTCATAGACTATCTCGTAAAAGAGGGTGCGGACCTTTATGGGGCAGATTTTAATGATAGTACCTGCCGTATCATGGAAGAAATCTATGGTATGAAAATCATCGCGCGAAACGAGATTGAGTGCCATCAGGCCCACGCTGTGGAATGCGATGTACTTGTACCCTGTGCCGGAGCAGGGTTGATTTCTGATAAGCGATTGAAAGATTTCAAGGCTAAAATTATTTGCGGATCAGCGAACCATCAGCTTAATCAGGATAAAGATGCTGTTCTTCTTCATGATCGCGGTATTTTGTATATCCCGGACTTTCTTGCCAACTGTGGCGGATTAATCAATGCCTCCCAGGAGGTTCAGCGTGGAAGTGATGGAACTCGTGAATATCGAGTTCATTATGATGAGAAAGATGTCACCAAAAAAATTCTGGACATGAAACGGGTTGTTCGCCAGATCCTGGATGAGTCTTCCGAGGAGGGACTGAGTCCTTTTGAGGTAGCTATTGCCAGGGCTGACCTGAAAATGCAGGATAAGAGAAAAGTGCGTTGGATTCGCTATATGGTCCGGGATGTTCCCAACAAGTAATTCTCAGCTAAGACGAATTGTTTTCCAAAACCGTAGTTAGTGTCCTTACCATTTTCTTGTTTCCTTGACATTTTCATTGTGCTCCTATTGTATTGGGGTTGCCAAATTTGAAGCACCTTTTGAAGGGCAGGTATTCCATGAAAATAGGGATTCCCAGGGAAGTCGCCGAAGGCGAAAACAGAGTAGCGTTAATCCCGGCGATGGTTCCTACATTGCAAGAACAAGGGTTTGAGGTCCTGGTCACTCGATCAGCCGGCGAGAGAGCCTTTTTTTCTGATAAGAGCTATGAAGATGCCGGGGCCGTTTTGGTTGACGGAAATCCAGCTCTTTATAAAGAATCGGATATCATCTTTAAGGTTCGTCCTCCTACTATTGAAGGGGAGAATGAAGTCAATTCCATGAAGGCCGAAACTCTTCTGATTTGTCTCCTAGATCCATTTTTCAATCGCGATCTAATTGCCAAATTGGCTGAACAGAAAATCAATGCCATGGCTTTGGAATTCATTCCCAGAATTACCAGGGCTCAGAGTATGGATGTCCTCAGTTCTATGGCCTCTATCGCGGGATACAAATCAGTATTGGAGGCTGCCTCCAAATCACCCAGATATTTTCCCATGTTAATGACCGCCGCCGGTACGATTACACCAGCAAAGGTTTTTATCATTGGTGCCGGGGTTGCGGGTCTTATGGCAATTGCCACTGCTCGCCGACTGGGTGGAGTGGTAGAGGCTTACGATACCCGACCTGTGGTGAAAGAGCAGGTAGAAAGCCTTGGGGCCAAGTTTGTGGAATTTGATCTCGAGGTGGAAGAAGCCCAGGATAGCGGGGGCTACGCGAAATCACAGTCTGACGAGTTTTATCGGAAGCAGCGTGAGGCTATGACCCGAAAGCTGGCGGAGTCTGACGTCGTGATAACCACTGCGCTTGTTCCGGGTAAGAAAGCACCTGTATTGATCACATCCGAAATGCTTAAGGAAATGAAACCCGGCTCAGTAGTTGTGGATCTGGCTGCTGAAAAAGGCGGCAACGTGGAAGGTACTGTAGCGGACAAGATTGTTGAGGTGGACTCAGTTTTCTTGATTGGTTACACCGACTTCCCTTCCCGTACAGCTACCCACGCATCACAGTTGTATTCCAAGAATGTGACTTCTCTGTTACTTAGCTTTGTCAAGGAAGGTAAAGTATCACTGGATCGTGAGGATGAAATTGTGGAGGGAACCCTGCTTACCTATGAGGGGGAAGTTATCCATAAGCTGTTGAAAGAATCTGTACCTGAAGAAAAAAAGGAGGCCTGAAATGGAGAGTCTCATACCGGCTTTAACGATTTTTGTTCTGGCAATCTTTGTCGGATATGAAGTAATTACAAAAGTTCCTCCAACTCTCCATACCCCCTTGATGAGTGGATCGAACGCATTCTCCGGGATTACTCTTGTCGGAGCTATTCTTAGCTCAGGTTCTGGAAATACAAACCTTGCTACAATCTTTGGTGTAGTCGCCATAGTCTTTGCCACCATCAACGTGGTTGGAGGATTTATGGTTACCAATAGAATGCTCAAGATGTTCAAGAAGAAGGCTTGAAGGAGCGCATGAATGGAACAATGGATTAATCTCGCATATCTAATCTCTTCGATCTGTTTCATCATGGGGCTGAAGATGCTCTCTTCTCCTCGTACAGCTCGTTATGGAAACCTCGTGGGTGCATTTGGAATGCTTTTGGCCGTTGTGGTTACCCTAAAAGATCAGCAGGTCTTGAGCTTTCAAGCTATTGCTGTTGGTCTGGTGATCGGAACTGTCATCGGCGCCTTCATGGCTATTCGTGTCGAAATGACATCTATGCCTGAGATGGTAGCTATTCTCAATGGCTTTGGCGGTGCGGCGTCTACCTTCGTAGCTGGTTCAGCATATATGGGTGCATTTTCAACTCCCGCCTCCGAGCCCCAGTCTATGCAATGGATCGTAGCACTATTTCTCTCGTTGTTTATCGGGGCTATTACCTTTACCGGAAGTATGGTTGCATTCGGCAAGTTAAAAGGTCTCCTGGGTGATGCGGCGTCCGCTTTTGCCGGGCAGAGACCCATCATGCTTCTCCTGCTTCTGGGCTGCCTCTATGGTGGTTACGAAATTGTATCTACCCAGGCGGGATCAGAAATGGAGATCATTGTAATGGTGATCGGAGCTTCGTTCTTGGGCGTTTTTCTTGTCAATGGAATCGGTGGAGCGGATATGCCTGTCGTGATTGCGCTCCTAAACTCCTATTCAGGACTGGCAGCGGCAATGACCGGGTTTGTTTTAAGCAATAATATGCTTATTATTTGTGGGTCGCTGGTAGGGGCTTCCGGGTTGATATTGACCAAAATCATGTGCAAAGCCATGAACCGCTCCCTGGCCAACGTTCTCTTTGGCGGGGAAATGGGTGGACCTACCATTTCCAGGGGTAAGAATGCTGAGTTCTATGAAGGAAAGGTCAAGAGTGCTGATCCTGAAGAAGTGGCCATGATCCTAGAAAACGCACAGAGCGTCGTTTTTGTTCCTGGTTACGGGCTGGCTGTGGCTCAGGCCCAACACACCACGAGAGAGCTAGCCGATTTGTTAGAAGCACGCGGAACTAAGGTTCTACATGCAATCCATCCCGTTGCAGGGCGAATGCCGGGCCATATGAATGTCTTGCTTGCTGAAGCTGAAGTTCCCTATGAGCAGCTAATCGAAATGGACTCTATCAATCCCGAATTCCGCAATACGGATGTAGCGATTATTCTGGGTGCGAATGATGTGGTGAACCCGGCTGCTTTGGATGACAAAGAGAGTCCAATTTATGGCATGCCCATCCTGGAAGTACACAACTCCAAGACGGTTGTAGTCGTAAAAAGAAGTTTGAGTCCTGGCTTTGCCGGAATTCCCAATCCTCTTTTTATCAACAACAATTCCTTGATGTGTTTTGGAGACGCCAAAAAGGTACTACAGGGAATGATTGCAGGAATAAAGGAATTATAAAGAACTAGTTTCCTCACAGTCCTTAGTAGGATGAAACCTACTTTGTGATCCATTTTTGGGACCTCAAGGGGTTGTAGGAATGCCTTTACTCTAATTTCCCTACCTGTTATAGTGCCTTCCTGGCCTGATAGGCCCTGTAGAATGCTTTACTGCACTCAGTTGAAGTCCAGGATCAAAGCCTGAGTCGACGTATACGAATCTAGCCCAATCCCAGAATACCTATTTGGAGTGCATCAGAGAAATTATGAATTTATCCCCCGTCGAAAGACCGGGGGCACAGTGAGGATGAGATGGATATTTACGTCGGCAACTTGCCGTATAGCGTTAATGAGGATAAGCTCCAGGAGCTTTTTGGACCCCATGGGTCAGTGAGCAATACTAAGATCGCTTATGACCGGGAATCAGGTCGTTCCAAGGGATTTGGTTTTGTAACCATGATGGATCGAGATGAAGCAAAGGCTGCTATTGATGCCCTCGACGGATCAGAAATTGAAGGCCGAGGAATTAGAGTAAACGAAGCACGACCCCGTGACGAAAGTCGTGGCGGTGGCGGCGGTGGCGGCGGTGGCGGCGGCGGCGGCGGATACCGTGGCGGCGGCGGTGGCGGCAGAGATGGCGGCGGAGGCGGCTATGGTGGCGGCGGAGGCGGCTACGGTGGCGGCGGAGGCGGCGGCTATGGCGGCGGCGGCGGAAATCGCGGAGGCGGCGGTGGCAATCGCGGCGGCGGCGGCGGAGGCAATCGCGGCGGCGGCGGCGGAGGTCAGCGCGGAGGCGGCGGAGGTCGTGGTCGCGGACGTTTCTAAAGGGTGATTCGAAAACCGGGACTTAGGGCGTTGTAGAGCGCCCATGGACTTCGCCTGATGGCGGTTCCCTCCTTGAACGATGCTTACAGCATCGCCCTTCGTCCCGAATCACCACCATGCTCGCCCCTGAGCACTTTACAACGCCCACTTCCCAGCCTTCGAATCACGGGTCTTATCTCTTGATTTAAAAAAAGTAAAGCGCTTACACCCCAGTTCTCGACTCTTTACTCTTCTTCTCTTTTTGACTTCTTTTTTGCCCTTGGGCTGCTCTACAACGACCACGCCCCGAGCCTCGAATCACGGGTCTTTTCTTGGCTCAATTCTCTTTTTGGGTCTTCTGCTCCTGTAGCCAGGTCACTTGGATTCTATCTGGTGCGGTGGTCCCTACTCTTTTCATGACTGGAAGGAAGAGCACTCCCGCTAGCACTAGTACTACAGTGAACCAGGGAAGAAAGCTTAGTTCAATCATTGTTAGCAAGGTGCTGCCCACCAGGGGTGAGAGAAGGGTGGCAAAGTGAAAGACGCTTTCCAGAACTCCAAACCCTATGCCTCGGTCTGAATCTGTTGTCAAAATCGCAATTCCTGCGTTCACGCTCACGGTAATCAGGGGAAAAATTGGTAAGGTATAGAGAATTATTGCAATGAGGGGATCCTTTATAAATCCAAGGGTCATAAAAAGAAATAAGTAGGTGACGGCACTGAAAACCAGAACCGGAAAGTATCCTCTCCTATCTACGATTTTTCCTACCAGGGGAAAGGTAAGAATCCCCATGACGGTTGCTCCAAACATTGCATAGCCCAGGATATGTTGTGCTCCGCTAAGTACTTCTGTGAAATACCTGCTGAAGAAAAAGAAGAATAAGGTACTTCCTGTTTCTACCGTGAAAATATAAACAAAGAGGCAAAGGATGGGCGGTGAAGTCAGGATTCTTCTATAAGCGCCCAGGTTTGAAGATTGAATTTTACTCCAATCAAGATCTCTAATTGTCTTGGGAAAGGTCCTGAAAAGAACTACAAATACGAGGCTATTTATCATGATGTAAAAAATAAAGACTCGTACATATACGTTTAACTCGGTTCCCAGAATACCCGTGATCAATCCCATCATGAGGCATGCCAGACCCCAGCCAACGCAATCGTAAGCAAAGAGTTTGGAGAGGATCTCAGCTTTTTGAGAACTTCTTAGAAGGGTGACCAGGGTTTGGGAAGAAGGGTAAAGGGCTCCCAGTAAGAATCCATGAATTGCGAGGTATACAAACAGGACTTTTACATCCTGGATAAAGGCGAGAATAAAAAAAAGCGGGATAAAAGTTGAGGATCCGATTAGCAATAGGGATCTGAATCGATCTCTTCTCAGGCAAAGGGCTCCGAAAACATTGTGACCCACAAGGGAAGTCAGGGCAGGAATTCCAATCAGCAGGGCAACACCGTGGATGGATTCGTATCCCAGCATCGGCAGAACAAGAGGAACATAGATAAAAAATGTGGCCAGGTTGAAGCCATTGAGAGCATAGGCCAGGAAATAAAGACGAATAACCGGGTGATCATCCCAGAAATAATTCCTACAACGAATAAGGTAATCCATGAAGGTAGAATAGCTTAAGATTTGAGAAGAGAGAAGAGAGAATAAAGTATGAGCCCGCCATAAAGGCGGAAGCATGGATCCCGCGATCAAGTAGGGGCATGACAAATGGACACCAGGGCCAAAGGCCCCCTCCAACTATCCCGAGAGTATTCGAGGGATCTCAGCAAACCCTATTCTCTCTTCCCTCTTCTCTCTCCTCTATTCCAGA
>CAZIKF010000017.1:95938-111698 GCA_964539825.1 uncultured bacterium | reverse complement strand
CGGCAAAGCTAGTCGTCATAAACAGGCCGAATAAAAAGACAAAAGAATAGAAAAACCGGATAAATTTAAGCATGATTTCCTCCATAGGAAAGGTATGAATTCGGGGATTTTGGCGACACGCGACTACCGCCTGAAACGGGTCCCGAATACCCGTTTTGCGTACAAAAGTGCTCTCGATGGTAAGGGTTTGGTAGGCTCTTCTTAAGAAAAGTTTGCTCCCTCATAATTTTTTTTTTTGGTAGATAAAACCCCCAATAGTCTTAAGGCAGCGTCAACTCTACCACTCCAGGTTTTTGAGTACAAGAACCTTGTTTCAGATATATAGGGGGGTTATTTCCAGATGGTCCTGAGAATGATCGGATGGAGTTTTTTTCTCGATATTGCTTCCGGTCTGGGAATGGGTTCCCAGGTTGACTCTGAAGTATGCGGTTTAAGGGGAATTCTTTCCATGATAGATTCGTGATGAAGGTAGGCCATCATGCAGTGTTGGGTCATGTCGATGCGGGTGTGGTAGCCGTCTTCTTCGCGATGCCAGAATCCACCTACTGAATAGGCAGGGGTCTTCTGTGCGACCAGAACTTTGTTCTGTGTGGACTTTTTCTTGGAGCTTGATGGAAGCGGTGCCTTCTTTTTGGTGGATACTTCTAACTGAAAATTCTTCAGGTGGCGCAAGTGGCGTGAAAGTTCATAGAGTTCTCGACGGTCTAGTTTGCCTCTTTCCTGTTTAAGAACCAGATAAGAACCGAGCCCTTCAACTCGGGCACAGTAATTATTGTTCTGGAATTCAAGAGGTAATTCTCTGTCAATTGCCAACTGCAGTTGGCCAGCGATTTTTGCCACCTCTGGTTCTAATTCCGGGTTGTTGAGTTCATTTACCAGGCTTAGGGCCAGCATCACCCAATGGTAGCTGGGAGCCAATTCTCCATAGGTCCACTCCCGATCGTATAGGTCCAGGTAGGAAAGTAAGGATGGATGGAGGAAGGGCCTTTTGAAAACTCGATGATACATAGCTAAGAGAAGGAAATGCTGTGCCGATGCGTAGATTTCCGAGTCTCGGCGATGTTTCTCAATATAGGCCTCTTTGGTATTGATGTAGCTGGTGAGCCCTTCATCAACATGATGGTAGTAGGCGAGGGTGTCCATCAGCTCCTGGTATATAGGGGAATCTATGGGATACCTGGTTGGAAAGTTATGGTGCAGATGAAAGTATGCGCTAAGAAATAAACAGATGGTTCCGGTCAGACCTTCATGGTTCTCAGAAATAATCCGCATTTTGATCCCATCACGTTCAAAAGCAATAGTGTTTTGTTGAAAAAAGGAAAGGGCACGATCGATGGATGACTTCAGCTTCTTATTTTTTCCCTGGTAGGCGAATGCCATCGAAAGAAGAGCTCCGGCCTGTCGAACCCAATTGCCCTTGTAAAGAGTCCGACCCTGGAAAGGAAAATGGTCGTAAATGAAGGATCCATCTCGCTTTTGTCGGTTCATGAAGAACTCAAGGGATTTATTAATGGACTCTTGATAGCGGTTTTTAAGGACTAAATCAGGATAGAGTAAAGGGCTCGAGCCGGTCAGGTTGGTAAAGGATAATTGAAAAAGAAATCCAACAAGCAGGAGTCTCATATTCTTCCCATCGGCAGGACCGAGCTTAAGGGGCTAGGCTTCGCTCGTGTTCCTTGTCTCCGTCTTCAAGTTTTTCACGAACTACGTGAAGAATGTAGAGAGGAAGGGAATAGATTCTTGAAATTCTCCAGGGTTCGCGAAGGGTGCGGTAAAACCATTCGAGACCATAGTCCTGGAAAAACTTGGGGCACCTGGGGATATTTCCGGAAATTACATCCAGGGAACCGCCAATGCCCATCATGAGCTGCACTTTTAGTTTGTCCCGGTTGCGTTCTATCCAATATTCCTGTCTCGGAACTCCAAGAGCAATGAAAAGAAGCCTGGCCCCAGACTCATTAATCTCGTTTACCAGGGCTTCTTCGTGTTCTTCCTCAAAATATCCGTCATGGGAACCAGCGATCTTTAGTTGTGGGAATTTCTTAAGAATGACATCCAATGATGTTTGTAAAGCCTCTTCACGAGCTCCAAGAAAATAAACTGGATAACCCTCTTTTTGACAAAGCTCACAAAGGCTCATAGAGAACTCAATTCCAGGGATTCGTTCAAGAATAGGTCTTTCTTTTAGGAAGATGGAAGCCCACAAGACTCCTGCTCCATCGGGTATGGCCATGTGAGCTCGATGAAGGATTTCAGCAAACTCGGGTTCCCAGGTTGTTCGATACAGGCATAGTGCGTCCGGGGTTACAACATGTTGGGGAGTACAATCGTCTGAAGAAAGAATCTTAGCGACTATTTCCATGGCACGGTCCTTTGTACCTCTGAAAATTCGAGTTTGAAAGAGCATGATGTGATCTTCATGGGGAAAGAAAATGTCTTTGTATCGAATCACTCGTTTAATAAATATCTGCCTTGCCAGACGGGCGAACATGATCACAGCGAAAAGTGACAGGCCAAAGGACCAGAATTTGTCAGGAAACTTGAGCCCGACAAAGAGAATAAAAACCATCGTAAAGCTTGCGAGCACTACAAAAGCATTTACTGAACTCGTGGAAAATCTCCAGAGAAGATGATGTTTATCCGCCAGACTTCCGGCTCGAAATTTGTACTGAAGATGAGTAAAAAAAATGATAAACGCAAACACAACTACGGGAATGGCAAAGAGCCCCAGGATCATTCCCACGCTAAGCAGGGCGATTCCCTTTGAAGTGGAAATAATGGAGAGAGCGCCGACCAGGATGGATAGGGTCGAAGAAAGGATTGCGGCCTGGGAGCCTCGTTTTTCGCGTAAGGTGATAAAGAACCACTGCAGAGTGCAGAAAGCGCCCAGTATCATCGCCAATCGAACGGCATTCGGATCTATCGAAGGCTGTATGAAAATGGTGAACAAAAAGGCGTAGGAAAGTACCGCCCCTATACCGCAGAGCAGCCCTTCGACCATATTGAAAAGGTTGATCAGAGACACGATGAAGATCAGCCAGAAAAAACTCACATAGAATGCGGATTTACCCAGAAAAAACATACCGCCGCTGGGATTTGACACGAAGGAGATTTTAAGACCGTAGAAGACGAGGGCAACCAGAACTACCACTTCCAGCCAGAAGAAAAGCTGGAGTCTGACTCTTTCACTGGTAATCAGGTAGTCCGCAATTAGAAAAACCGGGAATATCAAATGGAGGTATGTCTCGATTCCTGAACCAACTAAAAAATAGTAGAGAATTAAATAGAGACACAGGCAATCGAGTGTACCTTGTTTATGAAGGCGTTCCAGGGGGGCAGGGAGGGTCCAACGCTGGCTAATGAAGGTACTAAGTTCAAGCCAGAACCACGTTAAAAAGAGGCTCTTGGCATACAGTGCGATGGATGGGTTCAACTACCTAGTATGTCCCTTCCTGGCAATTGGGAGAAATAATCAAATTGGCTTCGGTGCTTTCTTTTATGTCCTCGACACTTACTCCTTCGGCAGTTTCCCTCAGGATGAAACCATCTCCGTGAACTTCTAATACGCCAAGATCAGTCACAACCATGTTTACGCATTTGATACCTGTCAGCGGTAGGGAGCATTCCTTCAAAATCTTCGAGACTCCATCCTTGGAGCAATGCATCATGGCCACGATCACATTTTTAGAACCCGCCACCAGGTCCATCGCTCCACCCATACCCTTTACAAGCTTCCCAGGAATCATATAGTTGGCAATATTTCCATCCTGGGAGACTTCCATAGCGCCGAGGATTGTAGCGTCAACATGACCTCCACGAATCATGGCGAAAGAATCAGCCGATGAAAAGAAGGAAGAGCCGGGGATGGTGGTTACCGTTTCCTTTCCGGCATTGATCAAGTCACAGTCTTCCTCACCTTCGAAAGGATAGGGTCCAATTCCAAGAAGCCCGTTTTCTGATTGCAGGAAGATGTCGTATTCTTCAGGGATATAATTGGCAACGAGAGTGGGAATCCCAATACCAAGATTTACGAAATAACCCGGTTGCAGTTCCTTAGCAATTCTACGAGCGATTCGTTCTTTTTTCGATTCTGCGGGCATATTCCTCTCCCTTCACCAGGTAGTCTACATAAATGGCGGGGGTATGAATTTGATCTGGCTTGAGTTCCCCACGTTCTACAATCTCTTCTACTTCAACGATGGTGGTCTTTGCGGCAGTGACCATAATAGGATTGAAGTTACGGGCGGTCATACGAAAACACAGGTTTCCCTTACGATCTGCCTTGTAAGCCTTTATCAAGGCAACATCCGCATGAAGAGCCTGTTCAAGTACAAACCCCTTGCCGTCGATGATACGAGTTTCTTTACCCTCGGCTACTAATGTGCCATAGCCCGTTGGAGTAAAAAAAGCCGCAATACCGGCACCTGCCGCACGAATTCTCTCCGCCAGAGTGCCCTGTGGTACTAGTTCGACATCAAGTTCATTGGAAAGGAAAAGTTCGCCTAGCCTCTTGTTTTCGCCTATATAGGACCCATAGAGTTTTTTAACCTGGCCATTGGCAATTAGTCTTCCATTGCCCCAGCCGTCCACACTTCCATTATTTGAAATTAAGGTGAGTTGCTTTGTTCCCTGGCTGGCAAGCGAGTGTAAAAGGTTTTCTGGAAGTCCACAGACCCCAAAGCCTCCCACCATGACACTCATGCCGTCCTTGATTATGCGGGTTGCTTCTTCTGAAGATTGCAGGATTTCGGCCATAGTTTCTCCAATTCCCTCAAAGCACAAATTTTAACATGAAAACAGGAGGATCGCATGGGTTCACTGAAGACCATCGATAAGGAATTCAGCTATTTTCAATCAGGCCGCGATGTCCCCGGCGCAGTTCCATGAAAGTACCCTGGTTAGCTTTTAGGGATGATTTCAATGATTCATAGGCCTTCCAGGGATTCACTGAGTCTCCACAGGTGAATAAATCTACAGCCGCGAATCCAAATTCCGGCCAGGTATGGATACCCAGGTGGCTTTCTTCGATGATCACAACGCCTGAAACGCCGTGGGGGGAGAACTGGTGAAAAGATGTGCCTACGACCGTAGCACCGGCATCGCGTGCGGCTTCTACCATGATCTTTTCCACCAGGGAACTATCACTCAAGACAGTGGGGTCACAAGCGTAATACTCAGCCAGAATCTGTGTTCCTAAAAATCCGGGAAGGTTCTCTAAGCCTGGTTTGGGCTGGGTCCCAGAGTCTTTTTCAGGGAATCGACTATCGTGCTGATGACGAAGTCCGGAGGACGCTTGAGATTGGATAGAGCATCCAGCACCTCCGCTCTCTTGGCCTTGTTTAGCCTGGATACTATCGCCTGTCTTCTCTCGGGCGTTGAAATCGCTAATATTAGAGCTCCCACGTTTTTGTTCTCTTCTAATATTTGTTGTGCAATCTGCCATTCCGGGTATTTCCTTATCAGGGATTCCAATGCTTGGAGCGGTGCCCCTTTCCCAGTCTCTCCTGGCATTTTAGCTCCTCGGAGGGAGATTTAGTATCTTTCTTGTATCCTCAAGTGTCGCGACGTCGCGATCGAGTTCCCTCGCGATTCTGGCCACTCTTGCTACTAATTGGGTATTGGACTGAGCAAGTTCTCCCTTGCGATAGTAGATGTTGTCTTCCAGGCCTACACGTACATGACCGCCCATGACCAGTGCATGTGCGGCAAGGCTAAGCTGAAAGCGGCCCACTCCTGAAACGGTCCAGGATTGTCCCTTTGGGAGACGTTCAACGAGCATATTCAGACTTCCAACCTGTCCATTCATTCCTCCTGGAACTCCCAGGACAAAGTCCACATGGAAGGGGGCTGACAGGTAGCCCTTTTTAAGGAACCGATCAACAGTATCCATCATACCGTAATCAAAAATTTCTAATTCAGGCATGATAGAGAGCTCTTTCATTTTGGAGGATAGTGCCCGAATCGTGTGTTCCTTATTTTCAAAGATGTCATCTCCAAAGTTCATGGATCCCATAGAGAGGGTTGCCATGTCTGGGTGTAGATCAAGCGGAGCTAATCGATCCTCAAGCGGTGTGCCTACGGCGCCACCGGTAGAGTATTGAAGAATGCAATCGCATCTTTCCCTAATTCTTCGGCTAGTCTCTTCAAAGACATCGACTCTCTGGGTGGGCTTTCCATCTTCATCACGCACATGAAGGTGGATAATCGTAGCCCCCGCTTCACAGGCTCCCCGAGCAGCCTCAGCTAATTCTTCGGGGCTCAGGGGAAGTTCGGGATAAACTTCGCGTGTTAATTCAGCCCCGATGATGGGGCAGGTGAGTATCACCGGATTGGACATGGGGGGATTGTATCATAAGAACTTCTTCAGTGAATGAAGGGACTCGGCGATCATTTCCGAGGCATAATTGAGGTCCTCATCCGTGTGCCTATAGGCGATGTACCCGTGATGGAAGGGCTGTAGGAAAACCTTTTTACGGATCAATTGGGTGTAAAATTCCGTTCTCAGCTTCTTATAGAGACCCGAACTATCTTTGTTAAAAGTAATGAAGGGCATCCAGGGGCCTCCACTGAGTTCGCAGGGAACCTCACCGGAGTCGATAAACCCCTGTATTCTTTCGCAAAATAGAGATCCTTTTTCAGCGATCTGATCTAGAACTTTATCTCTTTGTAGTATCTCGATTGTCTTTAAGGCAGCGACTTGAGATTCGCTATTGGGAAAAAAGGTGGAACTCAGGAAAGCACCTGAGGCAAGAACTTCCATAATTTCACGTTTTCCTACAACGGCACCGATGGGGTAGCCATTGGCCATTGCCTTCCCAAATACAGAGAGATCAGGAATCACATCAAATAGAGATTGCGCACCGCCAAGATGGACTCGAAAGCCGGTTCTTACCTCATCAAAAATCAATACGGCACCGTTGGAGGTACACAAGTCTCGCACTTCTTCAAGGAAACCAGGCTTTGGATATTCCAAAGGCTGAGCCAGGGGATGTCCAAGCGGAGTGAGAATTACAGCCGCAACCTGCGAGCGATGTTCTTCGAAGAGGGAACGTACCTGGTCGATGCGGTTATAAGTAAATTCATGAATATCCTCATAAAGCTTTTTGGGGACACCGCCTTTGACTTCCACACACCAGTCATGCCAGCCGTGATATCCGCAGCGCAGAATTTTTGTTCTCTCGGTATAGGCTCGGGCAACACGTATGGAGGCGGTAGTAGCATCAGACCCGGTCTTTGTAAAAACCGCCTGATCACAAGAGGGGATGAGTTCTCTAAGTTTCCTTGCAAGCTGATTTTGAACGGGCTGAGTTAAAGACATGCAGAATCCGCGGTTGCGAATCTGATCAATGACCGCGTCATCCACCTCGGCCTCCCGATGTCCCAGGATGATGGGTCCATAGGCGCAAAGCATGTCTATATAGTTGTTCCCGTCTACATCTGTGACTCTTCCTCCAGTGGCAGAATCAAAAAAAATAGGATACTCCCCCGGAACAAAATTATAGGGTCGTCGAATGCCCAGGATCGCTCCGGGGATGAGATCTAGTCCTTCCTCAAACAGCTCCTGGGATCTACTAAGATTAAGCGGCTCAGTCATTTTCACTCCTTTTAACAGTACACAGGCTCTCAAGCCTATGATTGGTGTTCGACCATGCGACTCACCAAAAAATCAGCAACGCTTGAAGGTTTCGTACCAGGTCCAAATCCAGCGTCATATCCAAGCTCGATAGCAAGTTCCTGTGTAATGCGGGCTCCTCCAATAAGTGTAACGAATCTATCCCGCATTTGTTCAGCCTCCAAGATTTCCATGAATTCAGTGAAATTCCGAATATGAGAATCTTTCTGCGTGACAGTCTGGGAGATCAGGATTCCATCTGCATTCACTTCCAGGGCCTGGGCCAAAAGGTCTTCAGAGGACACTTGCGCCCCCAGGTTATAGACACGGAACTCTGGATATCTTTCCAGACCGTAATCGTGATCGTAGCCCTTCATATTCAAAATGGCATCGATTCCGACCGTATGGGCATCGGTTCCGATAGTGGCTCCTACAATCACTACTTTTCTTCCGATCTTTTCCTTAACAAAAGCATTGATTTCGTAAAAGTCTCGATTGCCTTTAGGGGCTTCTACAGCCTGAATTTTAGAGAAATCCAACTCATGTTTCGCATCAGCGAAGATTACGAAATAGGTATATCCCTCACTGATTTTGGCAGCGTAAACTACACTTACATTTTCACAATTCAAGGAGGTGGCATAAATCTCGGCTGCCTTTTTTGCGCGTGCGCTAAGTTCCACTGGCAGGGTAAAACTAATCTGGATTCTACCGTCCCCTAGTGTGTCTCCGTAGGGTTTTATAAACTCAGGCTCAGACAATGACCCCCTCCTTCGAAAGAATCTCCATTACCGGGTTTGAGTAGTTTTCGGCCTTTAAAAATACTCCGTCGAATCCCTTTCCTCCCTCAAAAGTACGAATGATGTTAGCAAACTTTCCGGCTTCTATCGCTTTGCGGAGTCCTCCTAACTCTAAAATCTCCTCAAGCATTTTCTCCGTTTCTCCAAGGACGGTTTTAGCTCTATTTACGATGAAACCATCTTCCTTCCACTCTATCTCGTCTCCAAGCTCTCGAGCGACTCCAAAAACGTAGTTAATGGACTGGAGGGCTTTGAATCTTTCCTGCATGAGGGGTGTATGGATTGCCTCGGAGAGGATTCCCGCCAGGTGAATTCCCTGGCCAGTTGTGACAGAGGCCAGGTTAAAGAGTGTGTCCATGCTGTGAGAGAAAAAGATGTCCGTACTTTTGTGTTTGGTAGGCGGCATATACTTTAAGGGAGCATTTGGAAAAAGCTCCCTGGCAAGTTGGGCATGGGCTAATTCGTAAAGGAATGCATTGGGAACATTGGGGCTGATTTCAAAGGCATGTCCGAGACCCATAATTTCATCAGTGATGAGGGCATTACGGGCCATAGCCTCGTTAATCAATTGGGAAGCGGTTACGGTATGAGCCTGTTCTATGGCGTCAGAGGTAGTCAGGTAGTTATCTTCGCCTGTGTTGATAACAATCTTGGCCCTTGCGCAGATCATCCTGGAGAAGTATTGATCGATGAAAGTGCGCTGCATATTGATGTCGCGAAAAAGGATTCCGTACATAGAGTCATTGAGGAGCATATCAAGATCTTCTATGGCGGCACACGCGGCAATCTCAGCCATACACAGGCCAGAGGAGTAATTGGTTAACATTACGTATCTTCCGGCCTGTTCTGAGGCTTCATCCAGGGACTTGCGCATGATTCGGAAGTTCTCCTGGGTAGCCATTGTCCCCCCCCACCCTTCGGTGGTCGCGCCGTAAGGGACATGGTCAAGAAGGGATTGCGCTGTGGTACGGATCACGGCGATCACATCAGCCCCGCAGTGAACTGCAGAAATTGCCTGGGTTCGATCTTCAAAAATATTTCCCGTGGCTACGATCAGATACTTCCAGGGCTGGGCTCCCATAGGGAATTGTTCCCGCTTCCTCTGTTTTCTCTGCCTGGTACTATCGAGAAGTTCAATCGCGCCTGCTGCAAACACAGACACCTGTTCGCGGATCTTGGAAATTGAAATCCCATCGTAATCTCCTAGAATTATTTCCCCCCGATCAATCATTTCAGCGGTGGTTTGGGTGTCTCTACGGGACTTGAGGCAAGCTGCGCTAAAGGGAAAGGAGATTCCCTGTTCAAGGAGGTTTTGTTCCCGGAGGAGGTCCACAATGCGGTTAGGTAGAGGAATCTCCTGGTCATTGGTTCCATCAATACCAAAGAGCCTTAGGATGGTCCGTTCGGTAGAAACGGAAGAATGAGAATCGATAAAGTTCTGAATTCGATCCGCGATTTCTTTGGCGAGTCCCTTCACTCGCAAGACCTGGTCTTGATTCAATGGAATTCGAGGCATAGATGCGATCCTTTGGATTGCATTGTACATTAGAGCTAAGGGGTCCTGAAACCAGAATTCGAGCTTATTTCTCAGTCTTTTGTAATCTCTGAATTCTCTTTTTGATACGATCGATCACTCGGTCGGGAAGCTGAAAATCAAGCGTGGATTTCAATACCTCCGACTCAATACCTGACAGGGGCTCCGTCTCCGGTTGAAAAGGAACAGGTCCACCATAGTTTTTCATGCGCAGGAAACGAAGGCCTGATACCTTCAATACTTGTGAATAGTGACTGGTGACTAGTAAGAAGATCCCGGAATTCCGAAATTCCTCCAGGAAGATTTTGCTCAACTGAGCCCCGCTTACCGGATCAGTGGATTGAAAGAGTTCGTCTACAAGCACGAGGGAGTTCTTTGGAAACTCTCTGGCCCAGAACTCAAGTTCGTCCCCAAGAGCTGAGAGGTTCTTTTGTAAATCACCGGGATTGGGGAGGTGGAGAAAGAGCTCCGATGGAAGTTTTAAACGCATCTTTCGGGCGGGAACCGGTAGACCATGCCTGGTGAGAAAGAGGAGGAAATACAGGGTTTTTAAAATAGTGGTTTTCCCGGTCATATTGGGTCCCACCAAAACTTGGACATTTTGCTCCAGGCTGAGATCCAGGGGAAGATAATCTTCCTTTCGATCAGAGAGAATGGGTAATTTTCCGTGGCTGATTTCGAGAATTGGGTCATGGGTTAACTGCGGCAACACCAGGTCAGATTCCTGGGCGGTAGCTAGCAGCAGGTACTCAAATGCACGAGCCTTTCGTTTAGAGTAGTGTTCTTCAAAGCGCTCGACGAGGGGGGAAAACTTAGAGTTAACACTTCTTAGAATCTGTTGAACTTCCCCTTCAAACTCAAGCAAGGCTTGCTTTCGATCCTGCTCAAGTCGCTCCAAATCCAAAGGGAGCTTTACTTCAATAATGATACGTTGTGATTCTTCAGTAACAGAGACAAGCGAACAATCTTTCAGGCTTTCCAATACTGAATCATCAATATCGATCCTTTCCCTGGGATTGGGATAGGCAATTTTGAGTCCAGTCTCAGAGAAAATTCGCTTTTCAATCATAGAAATCTTGGAATCGAACTCGTTATCTATATTTTCCAGGCGGATTTGGAGCAATTTTAGATTCTCATTTCCTCTTATGAATTCATAACCGTTTTCCAGAGTCTTATCCAAAATGGTTAGCATCGTGCTCAGCAGACTCTCTTCATCATCGATTGCTGAGAAGCTGGACTCCAACTTAAGAAGATGAAGTTCAATACTGAGAAATTCAGCCAGAATACGCAGTTCATACTGTTCCAGATTTTGATTTTGAAAGGCCGTAAAAACAGCGTCAAGACACGGAAGTTTTTGGGTAAATTGAAGCATCTTCAATGCATTGAGATTCGATTGATGGATCTTCTGATCCAGGTTCTTCAGGCTCTCGAAGTGATCTCTGGCATCAGATTCCTTTAGTGGTTTGAGGAGTGTCTTTCCCAGGATGGGGACCGGGGCTTGAAACTTATTGAGGAAATCAACCAGTCCTAGCTCATCAATCAGGTGTGTATGAGCATTCTCAGGAAATACTAATGGCATCAGAGTCCTCGCGATAAATATTATGAATTGGAATCTTTTCTGGGAGGTCCAAGCTTTGAAACGAGACCTCTCGAAGAAAGATTCCCTTGAGTCTCAAGGGGTGGAAAAGGCAGATTTCGGGGCGAAAACTGCGCTTCTCCTTAGTCACTGAGATTCTCTGGTAGAGTGTAAAATTATCAAGAATAATCCTCCAATTCTGGTAAGGAGATAGGAAATTGCACAGGGAATGGGTTAAGGCCCCATTGAGGTACAAAGTACAGGAATTGGATGCCAATGGGCGGATTTTCGACTTCAATTCTGAGTCTAGAAAGGGTGGCTGGAATCCTTCATAGACCAGCATCCCAGACTCGTCGAACAGCAAGCTGCGTGTTTGAGTCCTGACGATTTTCTGGATCCATTCTCTTTGCTCATTCGAGCAGGCTTTAAAATGGATGGGTTCAAGAAGTTGGGATGCTTTTTCTATTTGCTCCTTTCGATCTGTAATCAGCAAGGAAAAATAGAAGTAATCACAGATTTTAGGATGTCCCAGGAACTGGCGGTCAATGGATCCATCCAGCAAAACTATCAAGTTGGTCTCCCACTCTTTTAAGCCCTCTTTCAGGTTCACCAGGGAAGCAAGATCGTTAGGACCTTCCAAGATCCATGATTGACTTATCAAAGCCTGGCAGAGGCAATAATTACGGGAAAACTCAGGGGGGCCAAAACACTGAATCATACGAAATTTTCCCGAGTTTCCTGAAAGATGGGCTGAAGCAGTAACAAAGAAATCACCGGGAGATAACTTTATAGATGGTTTTGGTATTCCTTCATAGGTATCAACGCACTCCCCATTGATTCCCACCGAAGAGAAAAGAATCCTTTTTCCCTGGTCTCTGAACTTTTTGGACACGAATCCCATCGCCGTAGTTTTTCCGGCATTTTTGTCCGAACCAAGAAAGCCGTAAGTCTGTAGTGAAATGGGACTAGTCCTTTCCCTACCCAGTTTGGTGGGAGTAGAAATTTACAAGATGCTGGCGCAGTCTATCCTGTCGGCGAATCAAATTGAGCGTGTAATCGGCAGCGCCAGGTACAAAGCCATTGCCGATGACGAGGTGGGAATCAGAGCTTATACCTTCCGCTCCGAGGGCTGCCTGGGAAAAGGAGGTCGCCATGGAGAAAAAATATACAATTCCTCCTGGTTTGGAACATAGAATACAGCTCATCTCTACCTGGGCAACATTAGTGAGATTCACCACAAGATCGGCGAGTTTTCCCTGGGTCGATTTAGAAACCAATTCATGAACTTCAAGTGGCGAGGTTGCATCTGCAAGAATCAATTCATCGCAGAAGTTCAGGGATCGAAGACGTCGTGTAGGCTCGTTCTCAGAGCGCTCAATTCCTATCAATTTCCCGCTGCTTCCCAGAATTTCCCTTAAAGCCGCACAGCAAAGCAAGCCTGACTTTCCCCCGGCACCGAGTACAACTACCGTCATGCCTTGCCTGGCAATCCGGGGCATCTGGGCAGGTGCTCCACACACATCAAGGGCAGCCAGGCAAAGAGTTTCGGGTAGATCATCGGGCAAAACAGCAAAATTACCGGTTGGAAACAAAATTGCAGTTCCCCTTACATCAATTTGATCCATGGTTGGGTGGACAGCTAGTACCTCCTCAATCTGGAGGGGGGTAAGACTCAAGGAAACCAGTGTTGCCAGCCTCTGTCCTTTCTTAACAGAAGTAGGGGAGTGATATTTCGGTCCGATTTCAGCGACGGTTCCTAAAAGCATGCCGCCTGAGCCAGTGACTGGATTATGCTGCTTACCGCGAGTTAGGACTGTTTCAAGTACCTTCTCTCCGACTCCTTTTGGGTTTCCCCCGGACTCTTCGAGCATTTGATGAAAGGAAGCGGAATCAATGTTTAAAGTATCAACTGAGATCAGAAGTTCATTTTCTCTTATAGGAAGAGAAGGATCTAACTTCCAGGCATTTTGGGGTAGTGATCCACAAGGTTCAAGGACACGATGGGTTCCAAAGGGACAGAGATTAGTCATAGGGAAATTCTCCAGTTTTCCTATTCTACTGCACCCTGTACTACTCTCCAATGTTGTAATTGACTCTACCCAGTCCGGTAGCGAAAACTTACTAGTTCAAGCTCTGTAGCAATAAACGCATATTCTTCTCAAGCGTTCTAAGTTTTTTGTTCAATTCCTCGTTTTGCTTTTTCAGGCTTCGAATTGAGGAGTTTAATGCCTGATGTCCTGGAGATATATTGATAAAGACTCTTCCGTCGCTTAACAAGTAACCCAGGAATTGACCATCTGTAGTGGTAACTTCGGGGCCATTTATACGGACTTGTTCTCGATTGAAGGGGAGTTGTCCCATGAGTCCAACCAGAGCACTTTTTCCCTGTTCTCTAATCTCGTGGTTTCCGGCAATACCTGGATTTTTAGAAATGATGCCTACCAGTAGATCACCCGGGCGGAATTTTCGTACCTTTCTGCTCTTCGAGTTCAATCCAACAATATCTCCAGAAGAGAGGTTTTCCTCCGTGAAAAAGTACTCCGCATAATCTCCATTGGATGTATTATGGGCGTCGGCGTAGGTTTGTCCGGGGGTCATGGTCATTGTACAGTCTGTGCTCTCTGCCCCAATACACAGTGCTACTTCCATGAGATAGACCGAATTGGATTCCGAGCGGCTGATCTGGGTAGAACTATCACCGCCACGGAATCCCAGACTGCCATCGCCAGTGAGAGCCAACCCCCTCCCTCCTGCAATCGCGCTATTCATACCACCGACTTCGTTATCCTGTCCGCCGGATATGGTCGTACCATATCCACTAGCGCTGTTGTTCATCCCACCTCCCACGGTGCTGTAGAGTCCGCTAGCTTCATTATCGGTTCCGCCACTGACTGTGGAGCCGACTTCAATGGCTTCATTGTGATCTCCTCCACCCACGCTGGAACTGTTCTCTCCGGCATTATTGGCATAGCCCCCGCTGACAGTTGCGTAGAATCCGGAAGCTGTATTGATGAATCCTCCTCCAATGCTGGCATAAGGTTCCTCTGCTGTATTTTTATCTCCCCCGCTAACGGTTGTTCCATAACTTAAGGCCAGATTGAAAATACCTCCTCCAATTGTCGAAAGCTCTCCACTTGCCTCGTTTTCACTGCCTCCAGCTATTGTTGCGGCATAGGAGGTCGCGTAATTTGTTTCTCCTCCACCAATAGAAGAAAATTCTCCGATTGCTTCGTTATCAGATCCCCCCAGAATACTGGATGCGTATTCGGTGGAATAGTTGTTCTCTCCTCCGGCAATGGTTGCATAAGGTCCAGCAGCAGTATTCTCGATGCCTCCTCCAATGAGTGCTCCATAACCCGAGGAAATATTTGTATGTCCGCCTCCCACGGTCGCAAAGTCTTTGCTGGCTATGTTATCCAGACCTCCGCCGATCGTATCAAATTCATTACTCTCTCCAGCCTGACCCGTTACGGAGAAAAAACCAAGGTTCACATGAGTGTTGGCCAGGTTGCCGATTAGCGTATTTTCTGAGTGCCGAGAAAGGTAAACTCCATCCAGGAGGAGGCCGGTAGTTCCAATAGGCTGTCCAACTCCCTGGACCTGAATGTTGGTAAGTTTGGACCCATCTCCGTAGAACGAGGAAGCGGTAACATTGCCTGATATATTCAGGGACAATAGTGTCCCCAGGGTTTGAATTAGAGGTTGGTTAGTTGTTGCCAGAGTAGCATTTATTCCGGCTAAAAAACTCACTGGATCAACAAATTCCTTGGACCCTCCAATGCTCTGGCTCCCGGTAGTTTTGACTACATCTGCACCGAGTTTGACGCCTGTGGCCGATCCGTCTGCCAGATGAATGCTCTGAATCGCTGAGGGATTTACAGATCCGGATTGAACCGCTCCGGTCGCAATGAACTCGGTCGTGATTGAGCCATGCGAGAAATGCTGCTCCGTGATGATTCCACTGGCTAAATGAGTACTGGTGACCGCGGCCGTAAGGATGTGCTGTGTTGAGATGGCACCATCAGAAATATTATTACCAGTTACAGCGTAGTCTTGAATTTTTTCAGAAGTAATAGCACCTGTCGCGATCTTTACTGAAGTGATGGATGCATCTTGGATTTTATGGGTGCTGATGGAGTCAGAGGCGATCTTCGTGGATGTGATAGAGGAGTCCTGGATCTTCGCGGTACTGATAGAGTCAGAGGAGATTTTGGACGAGGTTATGGCGGAGTCCTGGATCT
>CAZIKF010000017.1:0-95838 GCA_964539825.1 uncultured bacterium | reverse complement strand
TCGCGGTACTAATAGAGTCAGAGGAGATTTTGGACGAGGTTATGGCGGAGTCCTGGATCTTCGCGGTACTAATAGAGTCAGAGGAGATTTTGGACGAGGTTATGGCGGAGTCCTGAATCTTCGCGGTACTAATAGAGTCAGAGGCAACTTTAGAGGATGTGATCGCGGAGTCCTGAATCTTCGCGGTGCCAATGGAGTCAGAAGCGACTTTAGCGGAAGTAATCGCGGAGTCCTGGATTTTATGGGTGCTGATGGAGTCAGAGGCGATTTTAGTGGATGTGACCGCGGAGTCCTGAATCTTCGCGGTACTGATGGCGTCAGAGGCGACTTTAAGGGATGTGATCGCGGAGTCCTGGATCTTCGCGGTGCTGATGGAGTCAGAGGCAATCTTTGTGGATGTAATCGCGGAGTCTTGGACCTTTTCTGTGCTGACAGAGTTCGTTGCTAACTTTACAACGGTAACTGCCCCATCTTGAATCTTCTCAGTAATCACTGCACCTGTTGATATATGTGTGCTGTTAATGGCGTTGATGGCTACTTTACTACTGGTAACCGTGCCATCTGCTGGAATTACATTAATCAGATTGGAACCATCCCCATGAAACGCACTGGCAATGACCTGACTTGAAACGGATACCTCGGTAAAGTTGGCTGAAGCCGGACTCAAATTACCGATTTCGGTGGAGTTGATTGAGCCCCCTGTTACATCGATTTGATCTGCATCCTGAAGTGCAAGGGTGCCGAGAGTTGGGGGTACCAGTGCCAAGAATTCTGAAGTGGTCAAACCCGAAAACTTTTTTGAATCATAGGAGGTATGGGTTAGCGCTTTTACCTGGAGAATATCCCGAGGAGCCATCGTCTCCGAGTCTACCTCGAATTCCATATAGCAATATTCAGTGAGGTCCGGAAGAGATGGGCCGATCTTTAACGTAAAGTATCCTTCATCCAGGTCTACGTCATCAAATGTCTGGATATAACCCGCTGATCCCCCTGTTAAAACATTGAAAAGACTGATCTGGATATCAGCGGTTTCGCTGCTCAGGGGATTTCCATTAGCCTTGGTCAGGATTCCACTATAGTAAAAATAACCTTCTTCTGAGGTAAATCCAGCAGATCGAAGCAAAAGGACAAGGAAAAGAATTCGTAACTTCATGGTCTACTGTTTCAGTCTGAGGGTCACGCGTTGATTTCTTAATCCTCGTAAACTGAAGTTAGTACTGGTGAGCGGAGCCTGGAAGACCTCGATTGGTGGAGCGACAGCTGCAACTGCTTTTGGGGAAAGGGCCCCCTCTGGGGTTAGGGAGAGAAATGGAGGTATGGTGTACTTTCCATAGTCTTGAGCCAGAAACCAGTAGGCGTACCCGGGTTTGAAAAGTGTTAGTCCTGGCTGATCGTAGCTGTAGGATTTCCATTGGGATGTGAATTCCCAGATTTTTCCAATATTTTGTGGCACATGGTCTTTCCCCAGGTTGGTGGCTGTGAGTACATCCAGGGAGATGCTCAGGCTGTGACCCTGGTTAAAACTGCCGAGGAACCATCCGTTATGCGGAACCAGGATTCCATGGGATCGGACCCCCTCATCAAGCATTAATTTCCCAGGGGCGTTCATGAAAAACCAATATCCTCTCGTAGGTATGAACTTGGTGAAGTATTGGTCAGGATTAGGTTCAATGAGTCCGTATTCGTATTTTTTCCATCTAGTGTCAAAGGTCCAAATTTTGACTACATCTCCACCGCGCAGATTTTCATCGAGGTACTGGTCTACAGATACAGGGGTGTGAAGGGTCAACGAGACTAGATTCCATCCTTCGTGGAGATCACGACTCAGCGGAAAGCAGGCCCCCAGGCACATAGTAAAGACAAAAATATGCCAAATTCTCATATAATTGTATGAATAATCCCCAACTACCCTTTTAGAATAACGGATTCAGCAATAAGAGTCCAGAGTGTTTGTTAGATGGACCTGTAAGGATTTCAGCAACGACCTGACGAAAGAGGAAGATTAACTGACCAATAGGTGAGTTAATTTTCAAAGAATGGAGTGAAATTTAATAAAATCACCTGATTAAAAGGGTTCTCCATAATTCTCAATATTGGCACGGTTTTTGTATATTCATATTAGATGGCGCGGGATTTGGGTATTGTGTCAGGGAGATTGATATGACTCTAGAAATACAAATCGTTGAAACGAAAACCATACCGGCAACGGAGCAGAATTTGAGGATATTTGTACCTTCGATGGAGACATTCGATTCAGAAGACGCACTGCGTATATTATTAGATATACCAGGTTTGGATCCCAATTCCATTTCCCTTCAGAGCGATGCGGGGGAGTTGATTGTTCAAGGTCTGGTTGGAGGTCTGGGTGTAGACCTCAATAGCAATAGCCTGCGTCCTTGTACACAGAACTTTCGTGAATCTTTCCAGCTCAATGCAGATTTGGATGATCAAAACATCGAGGCTGACTTTTACGATGGGACCTTACAGATTACGATTCCAAGATTGTTCTCCGAGAACCAGGATGAATTTGAATCAATGCTAGTTCATTAGAGTTTAAGAATACTCCTGATTCCTGAACTGTCTGGCTCGTGCTAAATTTCAAATCTTCTCAGGTGGGCTGAGAGTAGGGATATATGTTCATCCCCCAGGTAGGTGCCGATGTATATTTTCTTAGTCTTCCCATCATCTGCGAAGTAGAAAAGTTCAACATGGTAGTTTCCCAGCAAATTCTGTTTCATCTGGAAATATAGAATTTTTTCTATGGGGATGCAGCGGTATCTTCGAACTCCAAAGAAAGCATGACTCACGTCAAATGACTCTGATCCCAGACTAATTTCCTCTCTATATCCGAAGTACAGGCTCAGGTGAGTCAGGAACAGGATGTTTGCCAATACATAGGCCAGAAAGTAGAGAAATGAGGAGAAGCTAAAGGTCGGCCCTGACTGCATGATCGACTGGAATAAAAGGTATGTGATTTCGCCAGCCAGGCAAAATAGAACCAACAGAAACAGAACCAGGACTACAGAAATACAGAAATTTCTTGGGAACTCTGAACTTAACCTCAAGGGCCTCTCAGAATCCACTCGACTCGACTCAGTATTGGAGAAATATCTAAGACAGACTTGCAGAAGAGAAAGATGCATATCCATAAGATCCTCGAACCATCATCTGGTGATCTTGAGGGTTCAGTTACCCTAAAAAATTGTATTCTCATCAGCCGTCTACAAATAGCTATTCAAGAGGGTGTCTTTTGTCCCCGATGGGAGTGTTACCGTGTAGTAAATGAGGGTCTGTGATGAGAACTCAGAGATTTGTACATTCCTCTCACAGTTGTTAGACTGGCTCAGAATCCAGCCAATCGGGGAGGCACATGCCGGAATCTGGTAAAAAACCAAGAACTGACGAACGTAGGGAAAAAAAGAAAAAAAACCAGGGAAAAGAGAAAGCTAAAAAAGCTGCTCATTCCACCTCTTCAGATTGGGAGGATAAGAAATCGGATTTAAAGCTCGGTGCGAAGGAAAGAATCGAAGATGAAGTCGCCCAGTTTGAGAATGACATCCGCAAGACTTTTCGGCGAGAAGACGATCACGCGGTTATTTCCCAGCAAAAAGTAAATTTCCGACAGCGACTGCTCTGGCGTGAACTGCGAAAAGAAGACCAATCTTTGGAAGCGATTCGAGAAGAAGAGCATCTTCTTATCAACACGACCCTGGTTTGTTCCCTTGGTTTCCTGGCAGTCTTCGTTGTCCTGGCTTTATGGAACGCTGACAGCATCGCGACCCTGGCTGGTCAGGTCAAAGATTTCTGTGTGAAGAACCTGAGTTGGTTTTACCTCTTAGCAAGTTCAGGTTTTCTCTTTGTTCTGGCTTACCTTGCCTTTTCAAGATTTGGGTCTGTCGTTTTAGGGGATCCCAACGAGCAACCGGAGTTTTCCAATTTGAGCTGGATAGCCATGCTGTTTTCAGCAGGTATGGGAGTAGGGCTCTTGTTTTGGGGAGGTGCCGAACCCCTCATTCATTATACGAATCCTCCTGGAGGTGTGCCTAGAAGTCCTGAAGCTGGCTCCATGGCCATGGTCTACACGACACTGCATTGGGGTTTTCATGGCTGGGGCATTTATACGATTTGTGCCGTAGCGGTCGCTTATTTTGGATTCAGGAAACGCAAGAAGTACCTGATTTCCTCCTGCATCATTGAACTATTTGATAATCCCAAGGCCCAATATTTTGTAAAGGCCTTCGCTGACATAACCTCGACTCTGGCGGTGGTATTTGGACTGGCGGCCTCCCTTGGAATCGGGATCATGCAGTTTGCAACCGGTCTGAATGAGGTTTATGGAATACCGGCAAACACGAATTGGGGACTCACAATCATTCTCGTTTCGATTACAGCTTTGTATCTCATCTCTGCTGGGACCGGTCTGGAAAAAGGGATAAAGATTCTTTCCAATGTGAACGTGATTGTAGCCCTTCTTCTTCTGCTGTTCGTCTTCTTTGCCGGACCCAAACTCTTTGCTCTCAAGATTTTCGTAGACACCATTGGAAAGTATTTGAATGAACTTTTTGTTTTAAGCTTTCAAACCAATCCCATGGTAGCTAGCTATGAAAAGTGGATGGGCGATTGGACCATCACTTATTTCACCTGGTGGATAGCGTGGACACCCTTTGTCGGAATTTTTCTCGCTCGAATTTCACGGGGTAGAACCATTCGTGAATTGATTGTCGGCTCGCTACTTCTTCCGACCATTTTTACCATACTATGGTTCTCAATTTTCGGGGGCGCAGCACTTGATCTGGACATGCGCGGCTTTCATGATCTCGCTGCCGCAGTTAACACAGATGTAACGACGGCTCTATTCTTGTTGCTGAAGCAGTTTCCCTTCTTCAAGATCACAGGAACGATCTCCCTGGCGCTACTTCTTACCTTTCTTGTTACCTCGGCGGATTCCGCCACTTATGTCATCGCGATGATGACTACAGAAGGGGACCTGGACCCTTCCTTTCGTATCAAGCTTGTATGGGGAGTGACAATGGCAGTCGTGACTCTGATTCTTGCCCTGGGAGGAGGTATCGAAGCAATCAAGGCAGCAGCACTTACTTTTGCATTTCCCTTTACCTTTGTACTGATTCTTATGGTGCTTTCTCTACTGGTGAGACTGGGAGCCCAGGTAGAAAAAGAGAGGATTTAGCCGCAGACAGGCTCCTAAAAAAGCATCACCTTTCTTAGGATAAAAATCAAAATGAAGGTTGTTCCCACAGCGATTAACTTTGAAATTTGATAGTGCAGATCGCCAAAGTCTGTACATAGCCAGAATACCAGGTGATGAAATGGTATGGCTCCAAGTCCTATGGTTAGAAAGACTGTCAGTTCTTTGGATTTATCTTCAAGCTTTCTGGAGTGAAATACCCACTTTGTAGAGAGTGTATAGTTGAGGATATTGCCAGCCAGGATACTGATGAGTCCAGCAACCAGGTAGTGCATCCCGGCATACTCTCTGAGAGCTACCAATAGGGAGAAATCCAGGCCGAAGCAAAGAATACAAACTAGAAAGTATTTGCCGAATTCAGGGATGAGAATAGAACGTAACATTGAATTTATATATCCAAACGCATCTGGTTTACCAGGATTCCCTGTCAAACCAGGAAACTCCCGATTCCCTCGCTCATCTGGGATGAGCTTTTTGTTGGTCAAGAACCTACAACGGACTTAGGTTTGCTTTTCGGTATAGGGTAGAAATATGCCTCTTACTTTACCAGTAATGGTATATATCTTGTGTTTGCGCTATAAAGTCTACTGACAATTAGGATTGAACCATGAAAACTTCTGTCGATTTCTTAAGAGAACTCTCCGAAGTTCAGCAAATTCTCCGTGAGGGAGAGCAGAACGAAGAGATCTATTATCGTGCCATTGAGGCTGGGGAGGAAGGAGATTCCAATTCCCTTTCTGTTCTCGATGAATTCCTGCGCAGTATTGAGCTTGAGATTTCTCCACAAAACCGTCTGGCAGCGGCAAGTAGACTCCTTTCTCTTCGCGAGGATTCCCTGGTACAGGTATTAAAAAAATCTGGGCGCTCCCAGGATGGCATTGATCGGGCTATAGCGATCTCCTACAGGTGGGTCAGAGATCACTACCATGCTATACATGAAGAGTTCCTTCATAAAATTGAGAAGCAGGGACTTTTAACCCATTTCTATCGCGCCGTTCTAAGGGGCTCGCACAGGGTAGGATTGGCCTTTAGTGATTGGCACCCCCAATGGATTGAAACGATTTTGCAAGGCGTCAATCGATCGATTTTACAAGAGCATAACGATAACAAGGAGGAAGTCCACCACTTCATAGAAAAGAACCGACTTCTTGATAAGGGCCATGACGGGAATTTGGGCGATCGATGCTATTCAATCCTTAAAAAGATTGAAGATCAATGGAGTTCCCACAGCTATCGTGATGGATTTCCCGCCGCTGTGGAAAAAGTTCTCATAGAGCTAGGTACTTGGAAAGAGGAGCTCACCAAACTAGAGGACAAGGTATTTCATGAAAAGGATGCCTGGCTAAATTATATACAATCATTAAGGAATGCTTTGGAAGAACGTGATGTAGATCTTCTCATCGAGAGATGGTCTAAGGTTGATTTGGTTTGGATGAAGATTACCGGTCCCATTCAGCCATGTCATCCACTGGAGTATTACGAAGATCATTTTCGCCAGTGTGTGGCTTTGGAATGGGACCTGAGAATTGCCAATCCTGAGCATAGTACCCGTGGTAGACGACGGGAACGGGTTCAAGATATGGCAGCCAACATTTTTCAATCCCTGGACATTTCTCATGAAAAATATTCAGAGGTCATCAGTTACTCTGATAAAAAGCTGGACCTAACTCAGCTACATATTGGTAGAAGTGCTATGTACTATGGCGCCCTCTTCACAGGATTGCCTTCTGCACAGGTAGTTCCTAATGATGAAGTTATCTCCAAGGAATACGGAAAAAAAATCTTCGCCTTTCCTGACCATGTGCTTCAGAATCAGCGCAGTCGGCCATTTTTGAGACTGGCAAGTGAAGTATTTGAGCAGGAATACTTAAGGGAAAATCGAACCTTGCTCTTCCAGAACAGGCTTCTGTGGTTCCAGCTTTATGATATTTCTACTATTGGTCATGAGTATGGACACATTCTGTGGGTGGATGATGACACCGAGGCCAGGATGAATCTTGGTGGTAACTATAAGAATGTGGAGGAATGGAAAGCCACTACCGGAGGATTGCTAGCATTCTTTCTGGGTGATGAAGAGAGGAGCGGGGGACCTGAACTGCGCAACCATATTCTTAAGGATGTGATCGGTCGGGGTGTTGGCTTGATGGCCTGGAGAGAGGCACCAGAAGTTGAGGCATATTATTGTGAAGGACTGATTCACCTCGCAGGGCTTTTCGAAACAAAGGTTCTCAGCTTTGACGAGAGTGCCAAAAAACTACTTGTTGATACATCAGAAGAAGCTTATTCGCGGATTCGAGAGTGGTACCAGCAGGCCTACAAACATCTCGTGAAAGACTTTTATCTACCCAAGAACGACCCAACTGGTTTTCTGAAAGAATATACCATCACCGAAGGAAATTACTTTATGCCTTCCCAGCCCGAAATTTACTCCATGGTGAGTTGGTACTGGGATCTATACCAGAAGTATGGGCGGGAAATCGACACAAGTGATCATCGTGACAATTATCGACCCTTTGATGAAACGGGAGTTTAGGCCCTTAGCTTTCAAGGTTTTCTTCCATCTGGTTCAATATTCCTTCCCTGTAAGCTTCATCTACCCCTGTCATTTTGTGTTTCAGAGTTCTTCTCAGTAGAACCTTGATATCATCTCTCTCTATTTCACACCTGCCATTGAGAAAGGCTCTGGCCTGAGAGACGCGGGCAAGATCGAGAACGCTGCGCGTAGCGAGACCCTGGAATTCTGACCCAAGACCAACTTCTCTTGTTGAAAGAGGTGCCCTGGTACTCACTACCAGATCCACAATCAAGGTGGCTAAAGAATCAGGGATTTTGATTTTTTCCACAAGTCTTTGCATTTCCAGAATTTCAGATGCATTGAATACTTTCCTCAGGGCACGCTGCTGAACTGTGTCGCCATATAGGTGAAGTATTTGAAGCTCTTCCGCAGGCGAATTGAAGGGAACTTGATGATAAAGGACGAATCGATCAAGCTGGGCCATACTCAGGGAGTAGGACCCTCCTGAATCAGGATTTAGTGTGGCAAAAACAAGGAATGGCTTATCCAAATAGATTTCATCATTTTGAAACAGTACTCTTCCTTCCTGCATGGCAAAGAGAAGATTAGCCCTAAATTCGGGATCAACATGGTGGAATTCCTCAAGAACAAGAAGGTTGGCACCAATGAAATCTGCGGACCTTCTTACCTTTCGCATTTCCATATTCAGGGTTTCTGAGATGGCCTGGACCGCAGTGGATTTTCCAACTCCTGGAGGTCCTTCCAAAAGTACATGTCCATCGGCAAGAATTCCCAAAATCAAAGTTTCCAGCATCAGGTCCTGACCGACAAGCTTTGTACGAACCTGCTTCATCATGCCCTCAAGTCTTTTTCTCCAGGTGCGAGCAACCTTTGCCCCCAGTCCCGGACCTGATCTGTATTTCAGCGTTGACCCAAGATCATGACGAACTTTTGAGAGATCCAACTGTTCCATTCATTTTCCCTTTTTTACCCCTGGGGTTTATGATAGTCATCTATCACAGGAGGATACAACATGGTTAGTGGCGGCTTTTCAAAGAAATCAGGCGGGTTTGGCAAGAAGGGCAGCACCTCGTCAACTCCTCTTCAACCCAGTCCAGAACTTTCATCCAATCGCGAAGGGGATGAGACTGAGACCTCCGAAACACAAAGTCTGGGTCAAGCTGAGTTCATGGACTCACTTCAAAGTGGAAACGTTCAATTTGAATCTGTGTCTCTATCTTCAATAGAGCTGAAGGAGGTAGAAATTCCCGGGTTGTCTTTTCGTGATTCAGAACTCAGCTCCGTGATCATTACCGATGCGGCTCTCAAAGGAGCTCAATTTTCGGGAAGTGCCTGCAAGGGATTGAAAATCGATGACGCTGATTTACAAGATGCCTGTTTTGATGGAGCAGATTTGAGCGGAGTTAAGTTTCATGACGCTGCACTGAAAAGTACTTCGTACAAGGATTGCGATCTTTTTGGTTCCTCCTTTTCCGACGTGGATCTCAGCGGTGCGGACTTTTCTGATTCGGATCTTGGGTCAAGCGTATTTCAAGACGCTGAACTTGCCGGCGCATCTTTCCAAAATGCGGATCTAAATTCAGTTCAGTTTCGGGAGATACATTTTGAAAAAACTGACTTCTCAAACGCCTCCCTTGATGGTCTAAAGATCGAAGATAGTGAAGGAACGATCCTCTTAGATGGAGAAGTTATGGACGTAAATGATTTCGCGAAGAAGTAAATATATTGTCCGAGCTAACTCCTCATTTTCGACTTTGACTCGAGAATTCATGCGGTTTGCGGGATGGAAGAAGGTTGGACCTGGGAAAAATCTGCTCCGGTTGGGTTTTGGAAAACCTTGAGTTCGAATTCCTGAAGGATCGCGAAAAAGTGATCAAATATGTCCGCCTGGATGGATTCATAGGAAGCCCAGACCGTAGTGTTCGTAAAGGTATAGATCTGGATGGGTATGCCTTGCTCTGAGGAGGCTTGTTGGCGTACCAGCAAAGTCATATCCTTGCGAATTCGCGGATGAGATCTTAAATACTGCTCCATGTAGGCTCTAAACGCTCCCAGGTTGGTCTGTTTTCTGCCGTTTACGGGTGAGCCTGGATTGACCCCGGTTTCTTCATTAAATCTTTCAATCTCTATTTCTTTTTGTTCGAGATAAGACTTTAGAATCTGAATTTTCTTTAGTTTTTTAAATAGACTCTCGTCGATGAATTTCACTGAATTAGCATCAAGAAAGATAGATCTACAGATCCTTCGCCCTCCCGATTGGGACATTCCTTTCCAGTTTTTGAAGGACTCGGTGATGAATTTATAGGTTGGGATGGTGCTGATCGTCTTGTCCCAATTTTGGATAGAGACGGTATGAAGGGCAATATCGATGACGTCTCCATCGGCACCATACTGCGGCATTGATACCCAGTCACCGATGTGGATCATGTCACTGAATGCAAGCTGAATACTGGCCACCAAAGAAAGAAGGGTATCTTTGAAGACCAACAATAGAACAGCCGTCAAAGCACCGATACCACTCAAGAAATACCACGGTGATTTGTTGAGCAGGATTGCAAGGGTGACCAGGATGGTGATCACGTAGAGAATGATCTTGAAGATCTGAATGAATCCCTTAACTGGATGATGTTTGGATACTTCATGGGAAGCATAGACAGCGTGAACTGTATCCAGGGAATCATCGATCATGGTCACAACAGACCAGAGCATTCCAACCAGACCTAAGGTTTGGAACAGGAGGTTTAGACTTTCATGAACCAGGTGAGAGGACTGGTAGATAATGAAAAAGGGAGCCAGGTAGGCAAGTTTTTCTAGAGGTTTATATTTTTGCATGGGTTCAGCCCATTCCGGCCTAACCCGCTTCACGAAACCCGACAAGATGGTAATGAGATAACGGCGTAATAGGGAATGTGCTAGCCATGCGGTAACTAGAATAACCAGGATTTCAATTAAATGAAAAGCATAGGGATAATCTTGAAAAAAGGTTTTAAGCTTAAAAATTGCGTCTTTTAGGGACATAGTTATGTTTTACCTTTATTGTATAGGAGAGCCTGCCTGAATCCACTCCCCGAGAGTTTTTCGCTCGCTATCAGTCATTCCAGTCTTGTTGCCCAGTGGCATGGTTTTTGAATCTACGCTCCGGGCCTTTATACGCGAAGCGAATTTTGCGATGATTTCCGGCTCATCGAAGAAGACACCTGCCGGTACTGGAACGGTAGGATCGCTCGGGTTAGCTGAGTGACAGGTGGTGCATCGCTGATCGATGATGGCGCGCACTTTTTGAAAATCCACCATGGAGGGAGAATGGGATACTGCAATGCGATGCGGGGCACTCTGAGGCTTTAAGCTAAAGAACAGGAATCCGACAAAGAAAGACGCGACTATCATTATACCGAAAATGTCACCCAGGGTTACTCCTCCAAATTTATCTTCTTGATCTCGAAGGTCACGCATTCTGGTGTAGAGCCCCTCCATAAAATTGAATAGCTGGTGGGGGACGTTGAGTAAGTGTTTGATGAATCCGCTCACAAAGAATAATCCTATGAGGAGTAACCAGTTGGCTTCATGGCCATATGTGGCAGGGAAATGGTTGCTTATCATGGTGAAAAGCAGGGGGAATGTCATGTAGTTGTTGTGCTTGGAGCGACCTTTGGCATGGGATCCCCAGTCTGGGTTAGGTACCTGGTTATTCGCTACCGCTGCCATCATTCTCTCCTGGAAGGGAATGATGTGAAAGAAAACATTTGCAGCCATGAGAGTTCCCAGCAAAGCTCCTATATGAATGAAGGCTGCTCTTCCCCCGAGTAGGTGGGTTAGAGCAAACGCTATAATGATCAATAGCAGGAAAGAGACTATGGTGCAAATTTTCGGTTCTTTCGCCAGGTTGCTCTTCCACAGCGAGTCATAGAGAAGCCAACCTCCGATAAGTACTCCGATGCCAAGGGCAATTGCGAAATCAACGTCCATTGCATAGATCTCCGGGTCAACCAGGTAAGATCCGCCGCTCAGGTAATAGACAACTCCTAACAAGAAAAATCCGGTGATCCAGGTCCAATAGGCCTCCCATTTGAACCAATGAAGCGGCTGTGGAATGAATTTCGGAGAAAGAGATCGTTTTTCAACGAAAAGGAACACTCCTCCATGAAGCATCCATAATTCTCCAGTTACATTTTTCCTGGGTTTCTTGGGCTGTTCCAGGCTCAAATCCATCCAGTTGAAAAATAGAGAGTTCCCAATCCACATGAACCCGAAAATAACATGTGCCCAACGTGCAAAAAGGTTTAGAAGTTCTGTCACAATAGCCACAATCCGGCCTTCCAAACCACCTGACTGTTGTCCTTGAGCACTCATCACTAGAAAGAGCAGCACAACCACCGTTATGATAGCGGTCCAGACAGCTGCAGAGATCCAGTTTTTATAGCGATTCTGCATGTTCATAAAATGCTTAACGATCGCACTGCCCAGGATCAGAACTGCCAGTACAACCCACGAATGCGGATGCCCGTAAGTACTGGGAAAGTGAGCGCTGATCATCAGAAAAATTACCGGAAAGGTCATGTAATTGTTCTGCCTGGAACGTTGTTTTGCGTGGCGAGAAAAGTTTGGATCAGGAACCTCACCTCGCTCAGCAGCAGACATCATCAGTTTCTGGGAAGGTATGATATGAAAGAACACGTTCCCGGCCATCAAGGTTCCAAGGAGTGCGCCTATATGGATATACATTCCACGCCCGAGGAAGACGGATTCTAAAAAGTAGGCAAGTGTGAAAAGCAGGGCGAGAGAAATCAGGATAGGTAGCCATCCCATTCGTCCTAGGGGTGATCTCCAGAGTCCATCATAAACAAGCCAGCCTCCCGTGAGTATGGCAAGGCCAAGATAGGAGGCCTTTTGAGCGCTTAACTCTGAGGCTGGATCGACAAGAAAAACTCCACCGGTGAAATAATAGACGATGCTAAGGAGTACAAACCCGGTGATCCAGGTCATATAAGATTCCCATTTGAACCAATGGATCGTTTCCGGTAAGTTCCCAGGAATCACGGGACGCTTTTCCACGTGAAAGAATCCCCCGCCATGCAGCATCCACAGCTCTCCTTCAACATCTTCTTTCTCCTCTTCCGGAGGTAAAAGATGGGCATCGAGCCAGTTGAAGAAGATGGAGTTGCCAACCCACATGATGGCAAAGAGGAGGTGAAGCCAGCGAAACAACAACTCGGGCAGCTCTCTGATAATCTCCACGGCTTAACCTTCTCCCTGGGAACGTCGACCCTGTAGAATCTTTAGAAAGGAGCGGCTTTGGATTTCTTCGAGGGTCAGCCCAGTCTGGGGGATCTCAGTCTCGGAGATAGCTCCGCAATTTAGTGCTCTCAAAAAGTAGTTCAGGAGTCCCTGACCTGTTGCCGCATCATCAAATACATCGTCAGTCAGAGTTGCCTGGGCTGCCTTTTCCATGAAGTTCTTAAGCCTCGAAGCCGAAGCTTGAAAACCCTCGAGGAAAAAGGTGTAGCAAGCAGCATAGCGTATGGGGATTTGCGCTGGGTGAAGGTCCCACCCCTGGTAGTATGCATGGGCCAGGGAATGGCGAATATGGTCGTAGTCAAGTTTCCAGGCTCTCTGGATGATATCGATATTCTCCTGGGTTTGCCTTGGACTCAGACCAGAATCTCCTGCTCGATGGGGTCCCACAGGCATGACATTTGTAGCACCGTCAGAAAGAAAGATACCGGTTCCGCCAAGAGCTACCTTCATCACGTGGCGAGCGAAGTCGCACACGGGGTTGTCCATTAGTTGGTACTGTGCGGTCACATTGCACGAAGCAGTGTAGTCATAGGTGCCGAAATGAGCCCCGATACAGCGGCCCTTGGAGGCTTCGGTCAGAAGTCTGACCGTGGCTCTTCCCTGTGAATCAAAAATAGACTGGGTTGTCTCGATCATGATTTCCATTTCAAGTGCACCCCTGGAAAGGGAGCTTTTTGCTTCGATTCTCTCAAAGAGGTTGACCAGGGCGGTGACTTGTTCGGGAATCTCTACCTTGGGTAGAGTAACCACGAAGTTTTCAGGGAGTTTGCCATCAGCTTCCGCCAGGAGAGAGTTCAGGAACAAATCCAGGGTGCGAATTCCTCTTCGGGAGCATTCTTTGTTGAAGGGCTTGATGCGAATTCCGATATAAGGCGGAAGGGTGCGCTCACGCATACCCATGGCCACGGCCTTTGCTGAATTGATCGCGACTTCATCCTCCTCCGCGTCTGGACGACTCCCGAAACCATCCTCAAAATCAAGACGGAAATCCTCCACAGGCTCCTGCTCCAGTTTCTTAAGAATTCTCTGGTAGACGGTATGAGCAAGCCAGATTGATCGATGAATGGGTTCTTCACTAGAACCTTCAACTCTACTAACAAGTTCCCTGATTTCACCTTCATCTGTAGGGAGTGATTCATAGCCCGGAATTTGAAGGCACTGTGCCAGGATCACGAAATTGGGGGCATAGTTTTTCAGGCTCTGAAGTGCAAGGTGCCCCATTTTTACAGCCGTGTCATACTTAAAAAGATGAGCTCCTCCATAGATGGTGTGGACGGGTTGGCGTCGAGAGGACTCTCCCGGGTAGCGGGAGCCAAAGTCATCGTTGGCGCGGTCTAAATTGGTCAGTATATCGGTGATAGCATCCTGGATGAGAGTGGTTGTCATGATCTAGCTCCCCCGGTAGGTAGAGTACCCGTAGCGATTGAGCAATAAGGGTACATGATAGTGCTGAGCTGCATCTGAGACGCGGAACACAATTGTGACATAAGGGTAAAAAGTCTCTTCTTCCCTGGAACGAAAATAAGCGCCGGTATCAAAATTCAGCCTGTATACTCCAGGACCAAATTTTTCAGACTTGGATACCAGGTCTGGTATCCTACCGTCGCTGTTGGTAACAGCATGAGCGAATTCCTCCCATGTCCCGTCATCCCTAAGAAGCTCCAGGGTAGTGTCGACTCCCTCTGCGGGTTTTCCTGCTCCAGTATCTAGAATATGAGTGGTTATAGGGCTCATAGCATTTTCTCCAATCGAATCGCGGTAATTTTAGATTGTTCCTGAGCAGCAATGGAAATTTCCTGGCTGCGGCTATGGTTCATTCTTCCTTTTAGAATTTCCAGCATTTGGGACGCGGATTTTCCGGTAGCGCAGACAATGAAGATAAATCCATACTTTTCCTTATACTTCCGATTGTATTCGGACAAATCCAGTAAGTTTTCCTCGGAGCTGCCATCCACTCCCGATTGTTCCTGGGAACTCCAACCCGAGGTATTGGCGTATTTTTTTCGCAGGCTGCTCATGTCCCCGATTTGCGGGTGACCCTCGAAGGCCTCCAGCCAGTCCTCTTCTTGAAGGGAATTCCACAACGTCTCAGCCTTGTTCAAAAGATCGGTGGTGTTTTCAAAGGGTCGGGCTTTTACCATTTCCTCGGCCCATCTCGATGAGGCGCAGCACTGGAAGAAGCGATTATGTGCCTCATCCTGTTGAAATTCGTTAATCTGACTGAGCTGGATCATGAAGGCATACCAAAGAGTCTTAAACGTCCTATACCACCATCAGGATAGATACTCAGTCGGATATGGGTTACCGGACCAATGTCGAGCAGCTCACCAGAGAATTCATGCTCTCGGTCCGCCTGTAAGGGAACCCGGCTGAGCAGGGGAGTCCAGTCTAAATTTTCAAGGATCAAACCTTCTTCCTCATCAGGATTTACTCTGGCCGCCTCCAGGCTGCAGCCATCGGGAAAGTTACCTTTAAAGTGCAAGGTATCTACGACAGCTCGCTGCACCACTCCTTCTTTGCCTAATTTGAGAATCAACCAGTCATTACCGGGGATTCGCCTGCGTCTTGTTTCCCAGCCATCCCCCATATTGATACCTCTGCCGGGTATAATGAGATTATCTCTGGAGCTGAAAAACATGTCGTTACAAGCCAGAACCCTTCCGCCATTGACCATAGCTGCAAGATCAAATTCCCCCCCCTTCGAGAAATGATCAGGGTCTACATGGACCTCTCCATAGGCCTTGAGTCGAGCCACACCTCCGTCTGGATAGATATGCAGTCTCAAGTGGTTGAAGGGTCTCTGGTCATGAATTTGAAAAAGGTTCTGCATCCCCGGACCTAGAAATGATTTGGGTAAGATCTCAACCCAGTCTGAGGAGTCAGTTGCGTCTTTCTCGCTATAGCACGCTTCCACTGATGCAAAAGGGGGATGGTTTCCAAGGAAGTGATTGGTGTCAATGTCCAGCCCCTTCAAAACCCCCGCCAGTCCCAACCTGACTATGCAATGATCATGTCCAGCGACACGCTTTCTTCTGGATTCCCATCCGTCCATCCATTTGCCTCGTTCGGTGTATTTATCAGGAATAAAGACACCACGGCCCGGCTTGAGTAGATTTTCCTTTTCCGCAAAGAAATCATCGCTAGCAAATAGTACTCTTGCTCCTAGTTGTTCCAGCGAAAGATTTACCCATTGCGAAGAAAAACGGGTGTCTTCAGAGGAATTTGAATCATTCATTTTAACTCCTTGAGCAGGGGTCTTCCTCCAGGAATACCGGGGAAGTTTCCATTGTCGTAGATGATTTCCCCCCGTAAATAGGTTCGTTTGACGCTTCCTTTGAGGCGTCTACCCAGGTAGGGTGTGTCTGAATGTCTATGTAAAATACCCTCACGCTCCAGGGCATAGGACTCTTCTGGATCAAAAAAGAAAAGATCGGCGTCTTTACCCGGTTCAAGAGATCCTTTACGCTCAGCAAGTCCTGCAAACCGGGCTGGTTCAAGAGACATGAGCCTGCTGATTGTGCTCAGATCAATTCCTCGTCGGCTCGCTTCGGTCCAAACCAGAGAAAAAGAGAATTGAAGGGAGGATATTCCACCCCATGCCCCTTCCAAATCACCGCTTTCCATCAGTTTGAGGGAGGGTGTACAGGGAGAATGGTCCGAAACGACAAAATCGATAATACCCTGTTTGAGTCCTGACCAGAGACTTTCGCGATTTTCCGCCTCCCGTATGGGTGGACAACATTTATAGAGAGTCTGTCCATCTTCAATTTCTTCAGAGCTCAGTACGAGATAATGGGGACAGGTCTCCACACTGACCGGGAGATTTCTCGAACGAGCATTTTTGAGAATAGAGAGTGCGTCTGAAGAGCTTAGATGTACGATGTGAGTTCTACATCCAGTTCGTTCACACGTTTCAAGAATCGCCTCAATGGCTTGATTTTCAAAACTGCGCGGTCGGGAGGCAAGGAAGCTCGCGTATTGAGAAGAAATCTCCACATTTTCAGCTTCACCGTTATCGAGCTCAGCATGAAGGAGGTATGGGAGACGTGAATCCTTAAGGATTTTCATGGCTCTTTCCAGGTCTGGAATCTTCATTTCTGGAAATTCATCAATGCCTGAATCAATTAGAAAGGATTTAACCCCCAGAACCCCCGCGCGGGTCAGCTCCGAAAGATCATCGATACTGCCCGGGACAACGCCGCCCCAGAAACCACAGTCAACAAAGAGTTTGTTCTTTAATGCGGACAGTTTCTCCTTCAACGCCCTGGAAGTAGTGGTTACGGGAGAACAATTCAAGGGCATGTCCACAAGGGTAGTGGTCCCTCCCCTGGCAGCGCCATGAGTGGCGCTTTCGTATCCTTCCCACTCGGTACGGCCCGGTTCATTTACATGGACATGGGTATCAACGACCCCGGGGAGTACTGCCAAATCATCAGCATTATCAATGGATCCCACAAAATAAGAGGGAATAGAAGGAAGGATTTCGGTTATAACTCCTCTCTCAATGAGAAGTACGCCTTCGCGCCAGCCTTCGGGCGTTAGAATACGCTTAGAGCATATGGCTCGCATGGCCCGATTATACCTCCATAGCCCTTTTACAACCAAAACCCATTTGCGGTATCCCTGCTTTAAAGTGAATTTCCATGGTGATACACTCTGGATTCCTGGATTCAAAGTTTGTCAGGGGCCTGGAAAACTAATTGCTTTTCAGTATAAAGTACTTATCTGGCATTGATTATGTGTTCTGTAGGAGGGAATTGAGATGTCCACATTCATCAGGGGAGGTACAGTAGTTACCTCAGAGAGATCATTTCGCGCGGATGTGTATTGTGAAGACGGCCTCATCAAGGCGGTTGGCTCAGATCTGGAAGTCCCTGCAGGGGCGCAAACTGTAGATGCCGGCGGCTGTTATGTAATGCCGGGCGGCATAGACCCCCATACGCACATGCAGTTACCTTTCATGGGAACTGTCGCTTCAGAAGACTTCTATACAGGTACGGCGGCGGGTCTTTCCGGCGGTACTACCTCGATCATTGATTTTGTAATCCCAAATCCACAGCAAAACATCATGGAAGCCTATAACACCTGGAGAGAATGGGCACAAAAAGCGGTGGCTGATTATACATTTCATGTGGCGATCACCTGGTGGGATGACTCCGTTCATAAAGATATGGCATCTCTAGTTCAGGAACATGGGGTTAATTCCTTCAAGCACTTCATGGCTTACAAGAATGCCATCATGTGTGATGATGAAACCCTTGTGAACAGCTTCAACCGCTGCGTGGAATTGGGGGCGATGCCAACAGTTCACGCTGAAAATGGGGAACTAGTCTTCCATCTTCAGCAGAAGATCCTGGCCAAGGGGATCACCGGTCCTGAAGGACATCCTCTCTCTAGACCACCTGAGGTGGAAGGTGAGGCGGCCAATCGAGCTATTCGAATCGCCCAGGCATTAGGAGCTCCAATTTATATCGTTCATGTATCCTGCAAAGAAGCCCTGGAGGCGATTACGAGGGCCAGAAATGAAGGCCAAAGAGTTTATGGTGAGGCACTTGCAGGGCACCTACTGGTAGATGACAGCGTTTATAGAAATGAGAATTTTGAATTCGCGGCAGCCCATGTCATGAGCCCTCCCTTTCGACCCAAGGATAACCTGAGAGCACTGTGGAAAGGACTTCAGTCCGGTAATCTTCAGACCACAGCGACTGACCATTGCTGTTTCGTTGCACAGCAAAAGGCGGCTGGTAAAGATGACTTCACAAAAATTCCCAATGGGACTGCCGGGGTAGAAGATCGTCTCGCGGTTCTGTGGACTCACGGGGTCAATACAGGCAGATTGACCATGAATGAGTTTGTGAATATAACCTCAACCAACGCCGCTAAAATTTTTAATATCTTCCCAAGAAAGGGTTCAGTTACCGAAGGCGCGGATGCGGACCTGGTTATCTGGGACCCGGAAGGAACTAAAACGATCTCCGCTAAAACTCATCACCAGAATATCGATTTCAATATATTTGAAGGAATGCAGATAAAAGGGGTAGCGGCCACAACCATCAGCCAGGGAAAAGTGGTCTTTGAAAATGGAAATCTAAATGTGGAGCGAGGTGCTGGAAGATATATCAAGCGCCCCGCATTTACTCCGGTCTATGAAGCCATCAAAAAGGCAACTAAGCGTAGAGAACCGACAGCAGTAAAGAGGAGTTCCTAGGAGTCTGTCGCAGTAAAAGGCATTTCTCCAACAGACTCCTAGAGCTTCCTTAATACATATCCGTCCGTGAATTTTCCCTGATCTTCTCTGGACTGGTACTTTTCGACCTTCAGCTCTGGATGAAGGTCGAAGTACTCCCTTTCTTGTAAGCAGAATCGTTTTGGAAATCCGCTGCATTCATGCTGTCCGTGGTTAAAGGTACAAGCCAGGATTTTGCCCCCTGTAGAGATTCTCTTAACAAGCTGTTCCCAGAGACCCTCTACGGGTTTGTAATGCATAATTACAACATGCTCGAAAGGGGGTAGGGGAGTCAGGTCTGGTGCCTCCTCAAGATCCATCTGGAAGAGCTTAATACTGAGCGCAAGCTCCACAGAAAGAGAACGGAGTCTTTCAAGGGCAGTATCGGAGAGATCCACCCCTAAAACAGGGTGTCCACCCTGGGCTAAAAACAAGGAGTTACGCCCATCACCACAGGCGAGATCAAGAACGAGCCCACTATCAAGGAGTTCATGATTTTCAACAAGAAAGGGTTCGGGCAAACCGGGAACAAGCCCCCGAGATCCAAACTTCTCATTCCATTTGATGCGATCAGCTTCGCTCATTGACGTCCTGGACTTTGTAAATACAATTATGTATATACAGGCTATGAACTTTGAATGGGATCTTGGTAAGAGTGTTCGAAATCGTAAAAAGCATAAGATTGGGTTCGAGACTGCAGTTTTAGTTTTTGAAGATCCTTATCATTTGACTCTGCAAGATAGAACCATTAAGGGGGAGCAAAGATACCATACATTGGGTCTCGCTCATGAGGCAGTGCTGATTCTTGTAGTTCATACATTCCATATGGCACCAGACACTGAAATCATCAGAATCATATCGGCTCGTAAGGCTACTAAAAAGGAGGTTGAGGCTTATGAAGAGCGCAGAAGACAATCGTAGATCAGATCTAGATGCTCTTAAGTCGCTTACGGAGGAGGAACTTGATCTTTCGGAAATGCCTGAAATTCCCGCCTGGGATGATGCCGTTCAAGGGAAATTTTACAAGCCCGTAAAGAAAGCTATTAGTCTTAGAGTGGATGCAGATATTTTGGCCTGGCTCAAATCCGCAGGAGGCCATTATCAAACCAGGATCAATCAGGTCTTAAGAGATTATATGAATGCTTCCAGAGACCAAAACGAAGAAAGAGGATCGCCGGGTCAAGTTAAAGAATGATAAAGATGGATCCCGCGATCAAGTCGCGGGATGACGAGTATCATAGGCGGAGCCTTTTATCTAAAAATCTATCCAAAATATCTCGGTTCACTCATCTACCACTTCATAATGATCCGGTCTAGGAGCTATGGTTCCTTCTCCTCTTGAGTGCTGGCTCCAGGTGACTGGAGTCTGACCCTTGCGAACTTCAACCATTTCTATGCATTCCGGAACCGGGCAAACCAGGGAACACAAATTGCATCCAACGCAGGCATCATCAATGATTTCCGCTCTGAGTTTGGTGGAACCATTCACCTGCCGATTAACAAGCTCAATGGATTGGTGGGCTCCATCTTCACAGGCTACGTAGCAGAGGTGGCAATCAATGCACTTGTCATAATCAATTTTAGCAACAGAGTGGTAATTCAGGTTCAAGTTTTCCCATCTTGAAATCGTTGGACTCATCTGTCCCCTGAAGTCTTCAAGGGTTTTAAAGCCCTTTTCATCCATCCAGTTGGATAATCCTTCGATCATATCTTCCACGATACGAAAGCCGTAATGCATGACAGCTGTACAAACCTGTACGTTATTGCAGCCTAAAAGAATAAATTCAGCAGCGTCCCTCCAATTGGAGATTCCTCCGATTCCTGAAATTGGGAAATCCTTAGTTTCAGGATCGCAAGCGATGGAGCTGATCATGTTCAATGCAATGGGTTTGACTGCGGGTCCACAATATCCCCCGTGACTGCCTTGCCCACCCACATTTGGGATTGGCGTCAGATCGTCTAGATTAACCCCCATGAGGGAGTTAATTGTATTGATCAGACTCACCGCGTCACCCCCTCCTTTCTTTGCCGCGCGAGCAGGATAGGTAATGTCACCAATATTAGGGGTGAGTTTTACGATAACGGGAGTTCTGGCAACTTCCTTGACCCACTCTACAATCTGGGCGCAATATTCAGGAACCTGACCTACTGCGCTACCCATTCCTCGTTCGCTCATCCCATGGGGACAGCCAAAATTCAATTCCAGACCATCCACCCCGGTGTCCTCAGATCGCTTAACAATGTCATGCCAGACTTCGCGCTTGGACTCCACCATTAAGGAAGCAATTACCGAGTGCTTAGGATAGCGTTTCTTAACCAAAGCCAGCTCTTTGAGATTGTCCTCAATGGGTCGATCACTGATGAGTTCAATATTATTGAGCCCCATGATCTTATTGGGGCCAATATCGACGGCACCGTAACGGCTGTATACATTGACAATGGGTTCGCCGATAGTCTTCCACACAGCCCCACCCCAGCCAATATCAAAAGCTCGAGCAACCTGACTATAAGTGTTTGCGGGGGGACCGGACCCAAGCCAAAAGGGGTTTGGGCTTATAATGCCACCGAGGTTTGCTGTTAAATCCGCCATGTTATCTCCCTTCCCAAATTCCTGAGAAAGTATTGTGTTAGTGGGATGCTAAAAAGTCATTAATTCCCTGTGCAGCTAGTTTTCCCGCTGCGGCTGCGTTAACGAGGTCATGTCCACCGTTGGTGCAGTCACCGCCAGCAAAGACCTTGGGATTACCAGTTTGCGCTGTTTCCTTGTCGATCTGGATTCTCTTCCCATCCATCACAACACCTGGAATTTTACCAATGGCATCTTTCCAGGCTTCCTGACCGGTGGCATAGATGATCATGTCAGCTTCCAGGATATGTTCGCTACCCTCTATGGGTTGTGGGACCCTGCGTCCGGAGCTGTCAGGGTCTCCCAACTCCATTTTCACGCACTCCAATCCCTCTACGTAATCTGTCCCGACAACTCGAACGGGTGAGGTCAACCAGCGAAATTCACAGGCATCCTTTTTCCCAATTTCATATTCGTAGTCATAGGCCGGCATTTCTTCGCGGGATCTGCGGTAGACAATTGTTGAGCTTTCGGCCCCCAGTCGCTTGGCCTGGGTGACACAGTCGATAGCGGTGTTACCCGCCCCCACAACGATGACGTTGCGACCCATTTCAACATCTTGATAGGATCCAATCTTAAGAGCTTCTATGAAGTCCAGGGCTTCTACTACTCCCTTGAGGTTCTCACCAGGAATTGCCATCTTTCTTGTTGATCCCAGTCCAATTCCAAAGAAAACAGCATCGAATTCCTGATCCAATTCTTCAAAACTAATGTCATCACCGAAGCGGGTGTTGACCTTGAGGTCCACGCCGAGATCCAGGATCATTTGAACTTCATCCAGGGAAAGCTGGACTTTCATTTTGTAGTCAGCCATTCCATAAGTGTTGAGTCCCCCTGGAAGAGGTTTAGCCTCGAACACTGTAACAGCATGACCCTGAAATCGAAGGTATTGAGCACAGGAAAGCCCGGCAGGTCCTCCTCCTATAATGGCGACTCTCTTGCCGGTATCTGCACCAGGCTCGAAAAGTTTTAGCTTTTTTTCCAGAGCGTAGTCGGTAGCAAAACGCTGAAGCCGATCAATATCAATGGGTTGCCGCTGAAGATCATTCATAACACAGGCACCTTCACACAACACCTCTACCGGACAGGTGCGGGCACAAGAGTGTCCCATGGGATTGGCAACCAGGATTTCTCTTGCCGAGCCTTTGACGTTACCCGTGGCAATTTTCTTAATGAAAGCCGGTACATCGATGTCTGCAGGGCAGGCAACGGTACAGGGAGCCTCATAGCAGTACAGGCATCGGCTGGACTCGAGATAAGCCTCGGCCTTTGTCAACGCGGGGTACATATCCTTGAAGTTATCTTCATACTGTTCTTCAGTTAACTTGGGAGCGGTCTCTTTGAGCGCCATTGTTGTTCCTCCTGTTTAACTCGGTACTTCCTGTTGGGAAGTTTTAGACCCGCTGAGTTTCATACCAAAGTAATAGGTTACTGCTGACAGCAGAAAAGCCACAAACCAGGCCCGGTCATAAATTCCGCCCCAGAAACTACTGTCCTGAATTATATCCAACTGCATTAAAAAACCAGGGACATTTGGTGCGATTCCTACTACCAAAGCGATGATTGCGACTACATTGAACCCTGATGAATATTCGTAGATGTCATTTCGTTTATAAAGGGCCTCAAGGTTCAGGCGCATTTTACGAATGAAAAAATAATCCGCGATCATGATCCCTCCGACCGAACCCAGCATGGCTCCATATCCAATGAGCCAGGTGAAGAGATAATCACCAAAGTTTGTCATGAGTTTCCAAGGCATGATCAGAATTCCCACTGCCGCGGTGATCATAGCTCCTTTGCGAAAGGAAATATTTTTGGGAGAGAGATTGGAAAAATCATTAGCGGGACCCACAACATTCGCGGCCAGGTTGGTGGTTAAGGTGGCAATAGCAAGCCCAAGCATGGTTATGAATGTGATAAACGCTCCGCCGCCCATATTGGCAATGAGCTTTACTGGATCCGCGATTCGTTCCCCCAGGATAATAGCCGAGGCATTGGTCACCACTGCCCCGATAAAACAAAATGCGGCCATGGTTGGGACCAGGCCGATGGTCTGTCCAATTACCTGGTCTCTCTGTGACTTGGCATAGCGCGAAAAATCAGGAATATTGAGAGCAAGAGTTCCCCAAAATGCGACCCCAACCGTAATGCCGGAACCCAGGATAGCTTCCGATGCTGTACGCGTAACCACTGTATGTTCAGCGAGCAGAGATGCCAGTGAGCCAAGGTTGTACCAGGCCCATCCCAATAAAGCCAAACCCATGAGGATTAACAAGGGTGCTCCCCAGGACTCCATGAATTTTATGGATTCCATGCCCCTATAGATGATCACAACATTGATTGTCCAGAAAATCATAAAACAGAAAAATTGACCTGTATTGATTCCAACAAAACCAGGCATGAGATTCGGAAGAAAGTGAGCCATGCTGTCGCCGCTAATGGCATTTAGCATCAGGTAGATCGCGCTACCTCCTATCCAAGTCTGGATACCAAACCATCCACAGGCGACAAATGCCCGCATCATGGCGGGAATATTGGCACCGATCACTCCAAAGGAAGACCGTAAGAGGACAGGAAAGGGAATGCCGTAGCGAGTGCCGGCATGGGCATTAAGAAGCATTGGAATGAGGACCACTACATTGCCCAGGGTTACAGCGGCAACGGCTGCTTTCCAGGACCAGCCCTGGTCTACCATGCCGCTAGCCAGGGTATAGGTTGGAATACAGACCGCCATCCCGACCCACAGGGCGGCTATGTGCCAAAGGGACCAGGTCTTGTCCTCTTCACGAACCGGGGCAAGATCATCATTGATCAAATTATTATCAGACATAATCTACAAGGAATTCTTGAGTTCCTAAAACTAACTGATTTCCGAAAGAGCCTGATCTATCAGGCGACAGCCTTCTCTTAGGTCTGATTCCGAAATTAGCATCGGTGGCGCGATCCTAATGGTATTCCCATATCGGCCACCTTTTCCAAGAAGGAGTTTATTCTTCTTTGCCGCTTCCAGAAAGGCATTGGTGATTGCGGGATCGGGTTCCCTGCTGTCTCGATCCTTGACAAACTCGAGTGCCTGCATAAGACCCATTCCCCGGACATCGCCGATGGAGGAGTACTTTTCTTTCATGGTTTCCAGGTGCTCCCGAAGAATTTTGCCCAGGTGAGCTGCTCTACCAGGGATGTCTTCGCGTTCCATGACTCCAATCGTGGCCTTGGTAGCCGCCATGGATACTGGGTTTCCTCCATAGGTCGCTAGCGATAAACCGGTAAAACTATTGGCGATTTCTTCTTTTGCGATGGTGGCTCCCACCGGCATTCCATTGGCAATTCCCTTGGCCATGGACATGATATCGGGCTCCACTCCATAATGCTCGATGCCGAACCATTTATCACCGGTTCGGCCGAATCCTGTTTGTACTTCGTCACAAATAAATAAGCCGCCGTATTTTCTGACGATCCCCACCGCAATTTCAAAATACTCTTTCGGGGGGGTAATAAAGCCTCCTACTCCCTGGATGGGTTCAGCGATGAATGCTGCTGGGCTTCCATTGGTCTCAGTTTGAATTAATTCTTCCAGATCCTTGGCACAGCGAACTCCGCAGGAAGGGTATTCCAACCCCATAGGACAGCGGTAACAATAGGGTGATAGGGAATGCTTGATACCTGGTACCTGGGAACCCTGGAGCCTCCAATTGGAATGGGCCGTCAGGTTGATAGCCAGGAGGGACCTGCCGGAGTAACAGTGTCGCAGAGCGATAATTTCACTCTGCCCAGTATGAATCTTGGCCAGAAGAATCGCTGTTTCATCGGCCTCGGTTCCTGACGAAGTGAAAAAGGACTTCTTCAGGGATCCAGGTGAAATTCTGGCCAGCGTTTCTGCCACATCCACCTGGTTCTCAGTCGGATAAAGGGCTGAGGTATGTCCCAGCGTTTCCATCTGATCCTGCACGGCTCTTACCACTTCCTCCTGGCAATGTTCCAGCGAAACAGTAAGAATACCGCCGAAAAAATCCAGGTATTGATTTCCATCAAGATCTTCTACCTGGGTTCCTTTGGCACGAGTGATGACGATCGGTTCCTCATAGTAATTCGCTACACAGGGAAATAAAAATTCCTTGTGCTTGGAAATCACTTCATTCGAATTCATTCTGGACCTCCAGTTGGCTTCATGTGTGGTTTCCTATGAGTATCAAGCTTCAATCAAGGAAGTTGCTCTGTCATGTCCGAGTAACTATCGGGACGCCGATCACGATAGAACTGCCAGACCTGGCGAACTTCTTCGATCATATCAAGATCCATCACAGCAGTGATCAATTCATCTTCATCTTCGCTTCCCTCGGAAAGGAAATTTCCCCGGGGGTCCACAAAGTAACTGGTACCGTAGAATTTTCCAATATTCCAGGGCGCTTCCGTACCAACACGGTTAATGCAGCCCATGAAATATCCATTGGCAACCGCATGTGCGGGTTGTTCAATTTTCCACAGATACTGGGAAAGACCTGCTACTGTGGCGGAGGGATTGAAAACGATTTCCGCTCCATTGAGACCCAATAGACGGGCACCTTCCGGAAAATGGCGGTCATAACAAATATAGACACCCACTTTACAATACTGCGTCTGGAAAACTGGATATCCAAGGTTGCCTGGTTTGAAAAAGAATTTTTCCCAAAATCCGGAGGTTTGCGGAATATGATTTTTGCGATATTTACCAAGGTAGGTACCATCCGCGTCAATCACCGCTGCTGTGTTGTAATAGACCCCCGCCATCTCTCTTTCGTAGATGGGTACAACGATAACCATTTCATATTTTTTCGCGTATCGGGATAATTCTTCTGTGGTGGGACCTGGGCAGGACTCTGCCAGACCATACCAGCGCTTATCCTGTCCTGGACAGAAATAAGGCCCATTGAAGACTTCCTGAAGACAGAGGACTTGGACCCCTTTTTTTCCGGCATCTTCAATCATGGGAATATGTTTTTCAAGCATTGCTTGTGCTACTTCAGTTACGGGTACGTTTTCATCGTTGATGGGATTGCTCATCTGGATGAGACCGCCTACGACTTCACGAGCCATGGGAACCTCCTTGGAACCATAGGGAAGAAATGAACCTAACCAACATATAATGCGCAGAATTACCTTTGCAAGCACACAAGGTACCTTTCTCATTCCTTGATTAGAAACCTCGAGATTGCTATGAAGCCGCTTCTAAGACTTTATGCCGTAGTCAGCCTGGATGGCCGCATCGCTATAAACCAATCTGATTCCGTCAGATGGTCTAGTGAAGAAGACAAGAAACTTCTTAAAAAGGCTTTGGATACCCACGACCTCTTCGTCCTTGGAAGGGTCACGTACGAGGTATCAAAAGAAATGATGTCGGACAAAAGGTGTCTGGTATTTACAAAGTCCAATTTAAGGAGTGAGAATGACAACCTGATCTATTTTAACCCGGATACCAGTGATATAGAGCAGGTTCTCAAGGAATGTGAAGCCACTAATATCGCCCTATTTGGCGGTGCCCAGGTATATCGATATGCCCTTCTAAATAACCTCGTCAAAGAGATCTCCTTAACGGTTGAGCCCCTGATCCTGGGAGGCGGAATCTCTTTTCTTGGAGAAGGAGAGCCCTGGAAGGCTCTTGAGAATTTCCGGCTAAAGAGTTGTAAAAAGCTCAACGACCAGGGGACCCTGCACCTGGTATATGAATTGAACTGAGTCCCTTCTGTCTCCTGGCTTCAGGGGCTTCCTTTGCAACCTCTCCTCTATAAATTCGTATAATTGATAGAACTACTCCTTTCCTTTGACTATGAAGCGGCTTCTCATATTCTCTCTTTTCATCTTTTCAATTCCGCCTATCCATGCGGATTCTTCCCAATATGATCAGATGAGGATTTTTTCACAGCTATATGGTGGGGACACGAATCCTCCAGAATTACCTGTTATTGATAAAGTACTACCGCGATTTTCAAAGGAAAGGCTCAAAAGCGATATACAGCTGGTTCGCGATATCAATAATGATATGAAAATTCTGGTTGATTCATTGCCTGAGCTGATTGGGTTCAAACAGCCTGACAATCTATATTCGCCAGAAGAGGAGGATCGATTGCGAGGTGCCTGGCTGGAATTTCTCAATTACCGTTCCATTCTCCTTCGGCTAATGGCTCGTTATGAAAGTCCTCTGGGAGTCGAAAAAGAGGCCGATCGGGAACGCTCCCTCTTGCTTTCATTCAGTTCCTCCATACTTCTTCATCACATGGTAGGAAGAGTCATTGTTCTCTCCAGAAATCATACTCTTGCCTGGCGAAAATTCAATGAAGGTGACCCTGCCTGGGGACTCAAATACGACCTCTTATATTCAATGATGAATCATATAGGTAAGAAGGGGACCCAGGAAATCCTGCAAAATGCCCTGGTGGATTATAGGCAGCTTTATCCAAGGCTTCGTCGGTACAAGGAGCTGCTCTGGGTGCACCAGATCATCCAGGATGGTTTTTTCTTTTTTCGAGAGAATTCTTCCATTTTGTGGAAAAACAGGTTTGAAGTGTTCCTGAAACCGATCAAGGATTTCTTCTACAAACCCTATTATTATCTCGCGGCTACCATCTCGACCTGGATCAGTGAATTTCAATATAGAAAATCCGCTCCGTTGATAACTCCAGAACTCGTGGATGAGCTCCTCTTCCAATTGCAGCCGGGAGACCTGGTCCTGGAGAGGAGACATTTTTACCTGACAAACATAGTCTTACCTGGTTACTGGCCTCACGTCGTGATGTATGTAGGCACCCGAAAGCAGATTCACGAACTGGGACTATTGGGGAATCCCAAATTTCAGAAGATTATGGCAGAAACAGAGGGGAAGTTTGGAGATACCCCGACTCATTATTTCGTCGATGCGCTGACAAAAGGAGTTTCCATGACTACCCAGGAAAAGCGCCTCAATTTGGACTCAATTGCCGTACTGAGACCGAGAGTACCGCTTTCGGTGAAGAAGCAAGCGATCTGGAGAGCACTCAATTACCTGGGAAAACCTTATGATTTTGAATTCGATCTATTTAGTGCTGATAAGATTATCTGCAGTGAAGTCATTTATCGTGCTTACGGATCCCATCTAAATCTACAGTTAACCAAGATTATGGGAAGGATGACCCTCCCGCCAGTCAATATAGCGAATTCATTCATTAAGTCTCGAAAGGAAGAAGATAGACCGCTGGACTTTGTTTTATTCTTCAAAGGGGTTCCCCAGGCGAAGAAGGCTTTCTCAGTGAATGAAGACGATTTTGCACACACTATGCTTTCTGGAGAGAATCCACTTTCACCCCGACTGCCCAAAGAGACTCCAGGCTTAGAGCTCTGGCCCTAAAAGAATGGCCGGGCTATACTAGGGCAGGACAGGTACCGGGCATTCTCGTTAGCATCGAATTTCCAATCGGTACCTCACAGGGAGGTTTTCCGTGAGTCAGCCAGATTTTTTAAATCCTTCGAATCTTGAATACCTGGAGAGTATGTACCTCAGGTACCAGAAGGACCCTCAGTCAGTAGAGCCTAGTTTGCGATATTTCTTCAGTGGATTTGACGCGGCTCGTACGGAAATCAGTATCGACCCCCGTAGTGGAGAAGTAAAAAAGGAAGTGCTTCCCACGGAGTTTCTTCAGGATTTTGAGTATCGTTCAGCCAATATTCAAGGAAAGAACCTGGAGGATCAGCAGGAAAGAGTATTTGAACTTATCAGTGCTTACCGAAAATATGGTCATCTTAGCGCTGGAATTAACCCTATCCAGGACCCCGATTCAAACCAGTTTCTACAATTGTCTGAGCATGGTCTTCCAGAGTCGGCATTATCCCAGGTTTTCTATTCAGGGAATCTCCCTGGTCCTGATCGGAGTACACTTCAGGAGATTATTGATCGGTTGGAACCTATTTATTGTGGAACCATGGCTGTGGAATATGTCGGAATTGTTCAGGACGCTGACGAGTTTCATTGGCTGCAACAGCATACTGAAGAGCCTCAAAAAGAGATCTCCGCAGAAGAAAAGATCTGGATTTATGAAAACCTTCACGCGGCGGCAGGATTTGAGCAATTCCTGCACCGAAAATTTGTGGGCCAAAAGAGATTTTCTCTTGAGGGTTTAGACGCGTTAAATCCGCTTCTTCATTCTCTGGTTGATGAACTTGGTGAGACAGGTGCCAAGGAAATCATGTTGGGAATGGCTCACAGGGGACGGCTCAATGTGCTGACAAACCTTTTGGGAAAACCAGTGGAGATGATTTTCTCGGAATTCAGAGGAGAAATGAACCAGGTCCGGGGCGATGGAGATGTGAAATATCACCTCGGGTATTATAACGACCTGGTGACCTTTCGTGGTCATAAGGTTTCCGTCCTTCTCAATCCTAATCCTTCCCATCTTGAATTGGTGAATCCCATTATCATTGGAAAGGTCTACCACCGTCAGAAAGTCCTTGAAGATGATCATAAGGAACAAGTAATTCCGGTCTTAATTCATGGTGACGCAGCATTTGCCGGCCAGGGTATCAACATGGAGGTTTTGCAGCTATCCATGTTACGAGGGTATTCGGTGGGCGGTACAGTTCATATCGTTGCGGATAATCAAATAGGCTTTACAGCCTGGCCCCATGAATCGAGGTCTACACGCTATGCGACCGATCTCTTTCGAATGATCAATGTACCTGTCTTTCATGTGAATGCAGATGATCCCGAGGCTTCCATTCGAGCTGTTCGACTGGCGGTTCAGTATAGGCAGAAATTCAAGAAGGATGTGGCGATCAACCTGGTTGGCTATCGTCGTTATGGCCACAATGAAGGAGATGAACCCGCCTTTACCCAACCCCTCATGTATGAGCGGATTCGTTCCCATCCATCGTCTCATGAAATGTACCGTTCCCAGTTGCTCACAGAAGGGAAAGTAGATCCATCGAGCATTGATACCCTGGAAAGGGAATTTAATGAAGAACTAGAAAAAAAATATGAACTGGTAACAGCCGGGAAGATCGCCTGTACCTCTGAGACCGTCGAACCGGGTTGGCATAAGGTGTGGGCAGAAGATCATGAGAAGCGTAAGACTGGCGTACCTGAAGAGCTTCTAACCAGGGTGATTCAAGGGATCTCCAAAATTCCAGAAGAATTCAATGCTCATCCGAAAATACGAAAATTCATCTCTCAGAGGAGTGAAAATTGGCAGAATGATCGAATTGATTGGTCACTTGCCGAATCCTTGTGTTTTGGAACTCTGCTCCTTGAGGAATACAGGGTTCGTCTCAGCGGCCAGGACTCGAGGCGAGGGACTTTTTCGCAGAGAAATATGGTCGCCTTTGATCAAAAAACAGGGGATGAATACATTCCCTTGAACCACATCCAAAGAGGTCAGAGACAGATCTGTGTTTTTAATTCCATGCTCTCGGAAATAGCGGTTCTGGGATTCGAATACGGTTTTGCCCTTGCAAGTCCAGAGACCCTGGTAATGTGGGAAGCTCAATTTGGTGATTTTGCAAATGGAGCACAGAGCTTGTTTGACGTTTTCATTGTAAGCGGGGAGTCAAAGTGGCAATCCAAGAATGGATTGGTACTGCTGTTGCCCCATGGATACGAGGGGCAGGGGCCCGAGCATTCCAGTGCCCGAATAGAGCGTTACCTGGGACTTTGCTCAGACTATAACCTGAGAGTTTGCAACACGACCACTCCAGCTAATTACTTCCATGTTCTGCGCAGACAAGTTCTGAAAAAAGATAGAAAGCCCTTGATTCTGATGACGCCAAAATCATTATTGAGACTGCGAACCTGCAACTCAGTAAGATCGGATTTTTTCAGTGACAAAGTCTTTCTTAAAGTGATAGTTGGGTCAGACTCTGGGTCGTTGTCTACCCAAAAGGTTCGGCGGGCTTTGCTTTGTTCAGGGAGAGTCTATTACGACCTGTTAGCATACCGGGATGAAAACAAAATCGATGATATCGAACTGGTTCGCCTGGAACAAATCTACCCCTTTCCTTTCAAGACCTTGAGGAACGTTTTGGGCAGTTATCCGAATCTTGAAGAGGTGTATTTTGTCCAGGAAGAACGGCAGAATATGGGTGCCTGGCACTTTCTACAGCCGCGATTGCAGGCCGTTTTACAGGAATTGCAAAAGGAGCCCGTCTACATCGGTCGAGGTGAAGGCTCCAGTCCCTGTACGGGAAGTCCGGTTATCCATAAAGAGGAACAGAAAGACCTGGTAACTCGAGCCTTTGGACCGAGTTCAGGCTAAACCATTGTTACAGGTGTTGTTGCCTGGTGGAGGAATTTAGATGGAACACGAAATCTTGCTACCCAGCCCCGGTGAGTCTGTTACCGAAGCTGAAATAGCGGTGTGGCACAAGAAAGAGGGCGAAATTGTATCCAAGGATGATGTCCTGCTTGAAGTAGAAACCGATAAAGCCACCCTGGAGATTTCTGCCGAATTCACCGGCCAGCTAAAGATCCTTGTGGGAGAGAACCAGGTCGTTAAAGTTGGAGCGCTTCTTGGAAAAATTATGGAAGTCGCGGGAGTTGAGGTTTCTGGCGTAAAGCCCCAGGAGGTTTCCGTCCAGGCTATTGAAGAATCAGCCCCTGCTAAGACCGAAGTAGAGGAGACCAGGATAGCAAGTCCCGCGGCCCGTAAAATGTTAGAGGAATCCAAGTTAGATCCTTCCTCTTTGGAAGGGACCGGTAAAGATGGAAGAATTACCAAAGGTGATGTTTTGGACGGCCTGGGGACATCTACTCCCCAAACCCAAACTTTAGCGGAGCCAGAGCCGACCAAAGCGGCGGCATTACCCAGGACTCCCCAGCCCGCCGCTGTTCCGGCTGAACCCGAAACAAGAGAGCCGAGTTCTTTAGCCTTTGGACAACGAAAGGAAAATCCGGTTCCTATTCCCAGGATACGACGGAAGATTGCGCAACGCCTCAAGGAAGTTCAGAACACGGCTGCTATTCTGACCACTTTTAATGAAGTGGACATGAGTGAGATTTTGAGATTGAGGCAAGAATACAAGGAGACCTTTGAAAAGAGGCATGGAATCAAGCTGGGCTTCATGGGTTTTTTTGTGAAGGCGGCGGTTGAGGCTCTGCGCCGAGTGCCAGATGTCAATGCGGAATGGCGCGAAGACACTCTCGTATATAAATCCTACCAGGATATTGGAGTTGCCGTAAGCACGGGAAAGGGGCTTGTTGTTCCCGTGATAAGAGAAGCGGGAAGCCTTAGTTTGGCGGAGGTTGAAAAGGAAATTGGCCGGCTTGCTAAAAAGGGCCGGGATGGAGCCCTGGGGATCGATGATATGAGTGGAGGTACCTTCACCATAACCAATGGAGGAGTTTTTGGTTCTCTTCTCTCAACACCCATTCTAAATCCACCCCAGACAGCAATATTAGGGATGCACAAGACTGAAAAACGGGCAGTCGTAGTGGGAAATGAAATCGTGATTAGACCGATGATGTATGTTGCCCTGTCCTACGACCATCGTGTGATTGACGGAAAAGAGGCTGTACAATTTCTAGTCACCATCAAGGACTGCATTGAGAATCCAGTTAGAGTAATGTTGGAAGTATAGAAAGCAAAGGAACTAATGGAAGTAAGAGGATTCCTGAATTTTTCACTAAGGAAAAATCATGACTGAAGAATTTGATCTCGTAGTAATTGGCGCTGGTCCGGGAGGCTATGTAGCAGCGATTCGAGCTGCTCAACTCGGGATGAAAGTAGCCTGTGTTGAAAAGGAAAAGAGTCTGGGCGGCACCTGTCTCAATGTGGGCTGTATTCCTAGTAAGGCTCTTTTGGATTCCTCCGAACTTTTCCAGATGTCACAACAGGAGTTTGAGTCTCATGGCATCAAGGTTAATGCAATGTTGGACTTAGATCGAATGATGAAACGCAAAGTCGAGATTGTGAAGAGCCTGACTATGGGAATCCAGGGTCTGTTCAAAAAGAATAAGGTCTCGTCCTTTATGGGTCTGGGTAGTGTCAAATCAGCGGATACCGTCTCAATCATTGACTCCCAGGGCAAGGAGACTCTTTTAAAAACTAAGAAGATTCTTCTGGCAACCGGCTCGGTTCCAGTGAGTATTCCTGCCTTTCCAATCGATGAAAAGCGCATAGTTTCTTCTACAGGCGCTCTTAGTTTTCCCGAAGTTCCGGGACATTTGGTTGTAATAGGGGGAGGGGTAATCGGATTGGAGTTGGGTTCGGTCTGGCATCGGCTCGGTGCGAAGGTGACCGTGATCGAGTTTCTTGACAGGCTGCTGCCAGGTATGGATCGAGACTGCTCCAAGCTAATGCTCCAGATCCTAAAGAAGGAGGGAATCGAGATACATCTGCAGACCAAGGTAGAGTCAGTGTCCTATGTAGACGATTGTTCCCTTAAAGTTCAGGCAACGGGTAAATCCACAAATCTGGAAATCGATTGTGACACAGTTCTGGTCGCGGTTGGCAGGCGTCCTTTTAGTGAAGGTTTGGGTCTTCAGGAAGCGGGAATAGAAAAGGATGAGCGGGGCTTCGTCAAAGTCGATTCCCATTTTCAAACCAATGTAAATGGGATTTATGCGATAGGAGATCTTATCGAAGGCCCCATGCTGGCTCATAAGGCAGAAGAGGATGGAGTGGCTTGTGTCGAGGGTATGGCTGGAATGGCTGTACATCACGATTATTCACGAGTTCCCTCCGTTGTTTATACCCATCCTGAAGTAGCCGGAGTTGGATTGACCGAAGAAGAAGCTCTGGAGAAAGGGTTTGAAATAAAAACAGCCAAGTTTCCTTTTCAGGCTACAGGAAGAGCAAGAGCCCTGGGTGAAACCAGGGGCTTTGTTAAAGTGATCGCGGAAAAAAAGAAGGATGAAATTCTGGGTGTCCACATGATCGGCCCAAGAGTAAGCGAACTCATCGCGGAAGCTGTGTTAGCTATGGAATATAGAGCTTCTGCTGAGGATATTGCCCGGACCTGTCATGCCCACCCCACGCTTAGCGAGGCATTTCGAGAGGCGGCTCTGGCTGTCGATTCCCGGGCCATTCATATGTAGGCACTTTGTCTTGCTGTGTTTTTGCAAGAATGGAAGATACACCGGGATCCATTTTTTGCATCATGAGCCAAAATCGTTCTGTCTTACAAAGCCAGGCTCCGGTTTCAGTACAGATTTTTCTCTCTTCTTTCATATTGAAGAGTTCAACTAGTGAATTTCGCACTTTCCCCGGTCTATTGAATTCCTTCATCAGTCCTTCATCAAAAGCCTTGAGCTGTAGATGAGTAGGCAGGTCGGTTTTAGGTTTTTTAAATTCAAAAAAAGCTTCAGAATCAAGGCTAAGTGCTGATCTTGTATGAGAGTAAGGAGGGGTGTCCCTTAATAGAGTCCATTTTCTTACTGCAACCCAAGGATCAGATCTGGCCAAAGCCTCATTAGCACTCTTTCTCAGGTTTCTGGCTATTTCCTCATAGTGGGGTGAATTAGGAATGGAGATTTTTTGAGCCCTGAGGTCCAATTCTCGTTGCTCGACGAGGAACGCCTGTCGCTGAGCCTCAGAAAATTGCTCTGAATGTGGGAATAAGTTTTGGTAGATTTCCAGGTAAAGCAACTGTCCCTTGTTTCTCGCTCTGTCATATATCTCGGATTTAACAAGTTCCAGGGCTCGTCTTCCAATGATGGAATCGGGATATTTTCTTGCAAAACTAAGATATCCTGCCAGTGCTTTGGCACGCCTGACCCTTGCGAAAATCAATTTCAAGATGGAGTCCAAATATCTGTCCTCCTTGACCCGCACCAGGAATTCTTCCTGTTTTTCAACACTGCCTTCCAAGGCCTCGAGATAGAGGAGATAATAGAGTCGTTCTCTTGCCAGATAAACATTTGGATTAGCAGGGTAGCGAGCTAGAAAAACTTCAAAACCCTCAATTCGATCAAGCTTCTTATAGTATTGATACACTGCCTTTTTGCACCGTCGTTTGAACTTCTCTTCTTTTGCCTCTGAAAGGAGAGTCTCCAGATCAGGAAGAGAACCATTTCTTATAGCTTGATCTAACCGTAGATTCAGAATTCTGCGCTTAATCTTAGTGACAAATTCGGATTCAGGGTAGTTATTGAGAAACCCTTGATACGCCGAGATTCGATCTTTACCCATGGCTTTATCAAGGTGGTCCAGTTCTTGAATTCGAAAGTGTACTTTTCTGGCGTGTTTCGTATCCGGTCGATTTGATAGAAATTTCTGCAGAGACTCCTGATTCGGATCTTGACGTAGAAGAATCAATTGAGCTTCTTCCAGTTCAAAAATCTGGGAGTGGGCAATGTCGGCCTGGGGGGAACCGGGATGAATAGAGAGAAAGGTCTCAAAATCATCTATTGTGCCCCGACTCTTTGCGAGGGCGTAATCCTCTGCCCAAATTTCTTCCAGGCTTGATCTTCCCAGGGGGTCCAGTTTGATGAGGAGAAGTTGCTGAGAACTCAATCCAAAGGAAGACGTAGCTCCGCATAGAAAATAGCCAATATCATCCACCGCTCGAACTTCATAAGCCTGATCAGATCCGCGCCCACCCAGGATTCTCTCCCATTTCATCCATCCGTCTGGATCGAGAAATGCCATCCACGCACTATGAACATCCTCATCACCGCGTGCTGTTTTATAAGTGATCCCTGAGACTACGTAGCCTTTCCCTTTAACGGGTTTAATGGAGAGAATTTGTCGAAATCCAAAGGTTCTCTCAAAAATGAGGTCCCCATTCCCATCAAGTTTTTGGACCCACCCAAGACCAGGAAATTCACTTGAGGAGTCCTTGACCCCAGCAAACAAGACTGCCCCGCCTTCGTCTTCCATCACGGAGAGTATTCGATCTTGAAGCTTAGCGCCTGTTGTTTTCTCCCAGAGAATCTCTCCAGCGGAGTTAAGTTTGGCAAGGTAACCATCCGTCTTTCTTTGGATAAAACTTTCTCTGCTCAGTCCACTAAGGATAATACCCTTGTCACTGGTGGCTGTAGCGGCTATTAGTTCAACCCCTTCATTGTCTCCGAGGACCTTGGACCAGATCTTCCGACCCTCTCTACTGAGCTTTATCACCCAGCCATGGGAAGAAGATGATCCTGTAGAAATCGGAACGGTAGTGCCAACCAGGTACCAGTCTCCCGAATCTGAGAGTACGATGTCTCGAAGGGTATCTTCACCCGCTCCTCCGAAACTGCCCTCAAACTTAGTGATGCCGTCAGCGTCCAAATGTATTGCCCAAAAGTCAGAGGAATACTGTCCTGGAGAGGATGTCTCACCACCAATGAAAAACCCTCGTTGTAGATCTCCTTCGATGGAAACTGCCGCATAGGATGTGGATTGATCACCCAGGTATCTTTCCCACAGGACCTTTCCAGATTTATCTACCCGAATGATCAAGGCTCGGGTTCCTCTTTTCTGGTCGGGATTCCAAACATATCCCGCCACCACCGCACCTCCATCAGAAAGGGGTAAAACCGAGCTTGCCTGTCCCTTTCCAGGAATATCTCCAAAGCTCTTTCCGAAGGTACGCAAAAAGGGAATCCAATCATAGTTTGTGGAGGCTGAGATTGTGTGCGCTAGACACAGAGCAAATAGCAAATGGATAAAAGAATTCATTCGATTGTTTCCGATATTTCCACTTTTTTTCTGGTTGAGTCTCCTACGGAGACAACCTATGAATCGGCTAAAAATCAGATTGCTGCCATGAGAATTAGATCAATGTGCCTTACCAGTAGTCCCACAATAGGAGGGGCGAATAGACACTAAGGCCGGTTTTGACTAAGCTAAATTCCAGTCTTTTTATTAGCGATTATCGCGTGAGGTAGGCCAGTTGTTCCCGATGTCTCGTCAAGAAGATGAAAATGGCTGCTTGGATTGCACAATTGAGTCCCGCTGGTATGGAAGGTGAATAATTTGGAAAGGAAAGGAAGTCATGTCTGTCGCAAAAATTAAATCTCTAAGTTTTCAGCTGATCTATGTAGAGGAACTACAACCCGCCGTAGAGTTCTACACAAAGTTCTTTGGATTCAAAAAGAAATTCGATATGAGTGGAGACCAAATTTATGGAACGACTGGCGATACCGAGATGTGGATAGGGGGAGGGTTCAAGCGCACAGAGCAATCTGCCGATCATACCCGGTCCTGTACCATGATGGAAATCGATTCAGCGTCTCGTTTATTTGAGGCTATGAAAGCAGATGGAGTCAAGTTGTACCAGGAAAGCCCTGTTGAAATGCAAGACAATGTATTCTGGTTCCAGTTTCAAGACCCGGCCGGAAACATTCTAGAGCTGCTCGGGGGTAAATGATCAAGCCATAAGGGACACAGGAACTCTTTCCCTTGAGTCATCGCTTGCATTGCCTGCCAGGTGTGAATTCGAGGATGAAATTCAAGGTAGAGCGCAGGCTAACTACTGTGTAGGATACGCACTTGTAAAGATAAAGACAAAAGGGAGAGAGCATGGATATACAGACTCTAACCAAGTTTTTCATGTGGTGTACGATATTGAGTGGCAGCTTATTGCTGTTTTGGAGTGTAGTCGTTGTACTCATTCCTGATTTGGTCTATCGAACCCAGAGAATGTGGTTTCCTTTCCCACGAGAAACCTGGGATATGGTGATTTACTCATTTCTAGGATTGTTCAAGATAGGGTTTTTGATCTTTCATCTCATTCCCTTTCTTGCCTTGACCATCATCAGTGGGTCGTAGAGTGCTGCTAAACACCGGTTATGAATTTTCGGTTTGATCGGATTTGAATCCATGAATCAAGAAGAACATTTTCAAGCTTTAGAAAGAATGTATGCAGCGGCACCCATCAATGAGTTCTATAGGCCAAAAATGAAAGTGCGGGAGGCCGAGGCAACCATAGAAATTGATGTATCAACCAAGCACCACCATTCTGCAGGGGGAGTACACGGTTCCGTGTATTTCAAAATGCTTGATGACGCGGCCTTTTTTGCGGTCAATTCTCTGGAGACTGAGGTCTTCGTACTTACAACCTCCTTTACGACATATCTTACAAGACCTGTCTCAACCGGAAGGCTACGTTCAATAGGCAAAGTCGTGAGTAGAAACAACCTTCAGTTTATTGCGGAGTCAATCGTCTACAACTCAGAAGGCAAAGAAATAGGGCGGGGAAGCGGGATTTTTGTGAGGGGAAAGGTACCGCTAATGGATGCTGATGGATACTCAGGATAGTTTTGGTTGAATCATTGTTCATCGACGAGCCCAGGTTGTTTCCCTGAACACCTTGTTTGAATGGATTCCAGCAACGCGTATAAGAGTTCTCGCTTCTCCGGATTCTCAGCATCTCTGGCCAGTGTCTTAACCGCATCCAGGTTCCATCGGGATGCGTACATGCTCAAGTATTTGTATATTTCCAGTGTCGCATGTTCATTTTGACTTCCCAGAAATACCTTCAGCACTCTGGGCACTATCTTTCGGGGAGGAGCCTTCTCTAAATGAGCTACGACTGCCCTGGTTACATTTAATGTCATGTCTTGCGCTAGAAGTTCCAACAAGTAGTGGATTAAGCGATCTTGACTCGAGGAAAAGGAAGGCAGAAACTCAACAAAGTACTCCCTGGTACTCTCATTTCCCAGTCCAAGCTTTTCTAAAAACTCATAAGCCAGTAAGGGGTTTTTCTTTCTCAAAAACTTCATGGCACCTACTACTTTGAGATATTGGTCATCCTGGCATAAATCTCCATTGATCAGATCTTCGACGGGGTCAAGAACCCGCTCATCCTCAAGCTGGCACAAACTTTCTACCGTTTGAGCTACGACACAGGGGTTTTCATGTGTCAGGAAAGGAGACAGAGCTTCCCAATGTTCTTTCTCAGGGATAAGCTCTATCACCTTGATCAGATCTACTAGTATTTCTGGTTCAGGGTTCTTTTCAAGTTCTTCATAGAGCAGCGGGAGAAGGATTTCAGGCCGAAAAGAGATTTCTCCTTTCAGAATGTGGCGAATCATTTCAATCTTTTTTGAATCTTGTGGACTCCTGAAAGTACGGAGCAATTCATCCTCAAAATGTTTAGAGTTTAGATCCTCGGTTCCCATCTCCTCCTGCCACTGATCAAAAGAACCTTGATCGCTTCTGTATTGTTCCATCACCCGCTCAGCATCTTTGGAAATGGAACAGAATTCCTCTATGACATCGATTGCCAGATTTCGCAGTTGTTCCGAACGATCTACCAGGTTGTAGAGGCTGAAGATTAACAACTCCAAGAATTGATTATCTTTTAGAACTGCTATGCACTGGATTCCGAGAATATTATCTAGAGGAAGGGGAGATGTGATAAGCCGCTTTAGTGTTTTGGTCACCAGATCACTACTCTGTGAATAGGACTTCTGATCGCGGTACAGGTTCAACAAAGCGCATCCAGCCACCTTCGCGCTTTCATCTTCCAAATAATTCCCAAACCAGGAACGGTCCTCATTGGGCCAGATTCGGCCCAGGGCTTTCAGAGCTGCACAGCGAACCTCCTCACACTGATTGGTACAGTATGACTGTAATGCTTCTATCCTTCTATGAACGATTACTCCAGCTTCTTCAAGTTTCTTTAGCCCTTCGAGGAGTTCGAAAGTCTCTGTCTTTTTCTCAAGATTATTGAGGATTTCTTTAAACGACTCCCCAGATTGATCTCCTTTTTGCTTTGAAGGTTTATCCCCTGGTTTATCAATGATCTCCAAAGATTCACAAAAATTCTTAAAGTGAACTCGGGCACAATCCGCCACATACGGATCCCGATCTTGTGTGACTTCTTTCAACAGAGGTTCAAGAAACGGGATTAATAATGCCTGTATGGCATAGATCGCGCTATAGCGTTGATCGCTGTTTTCAGACCGGATTAGGGATTCCATTAAGTGCACAAGGATTTCTTTATCCAGGGTAGAGACGTACTCCTTTGCAAGACTTGAGATGGGTATATGGGGATGATAGGTGAGACGAACAAACTCCGGAAAGACTTCCCAGTTGTCAATCCCTGTTGTTGCTACCGTAGCTTGAATAGAATCAAGGACTACCTCATGGTCAGGATCTCTCAGGAAATCCAGCAAAGTGCGGTAATACCTGGTTCCAAAATTAGAAATACAATAAATCAGAGTTTGTTTGAAGAAGGGATTTTCCTGTTGCCTGGATACCTCTAGCATCCGAGGAAAAAAGGTCTCAATTCTATGTTGAGCGATGAATTTAAACGCTTTTTTGAGGGTATTGACACTCTTGCTATCCAACGCCTTTGTAATCTGAGCGTTATCAGAGTTATGGGAGGAATCAGGCTCGCTTGTCCTTGTTTCGAGCTCTGTAGCTGCCCGCTGGAGCCGATATCTGATATTTACATCGGTCTCATCGTGCAATAGATCATTGATTCGGCTTTGGTAAGATGAATCCTGAGTTAGCAATATAGTATTTACAGCGATTACACGTTTGAAGCGTTCCTTCGGTAGCTCCATTTCTAACTTTGAATGGGTTTGGGAAGCATTTTCCGAGTCTGCCGCTTTCAGTTCCAATCCTGCCAAACCCTGTTCCGGTAGGTCCCATAGGTCAAATTTGTCCTGCTCCAGCCTGACGCTCTCTACCATAGCTCTCACTTCCTCAGAAACGAGAGCCCAGCTATTGAGTTGAGAAAGCATCTCTTCTCGGAACTCTTTTTGTTTGCTATACAAAAGGAATTCCAGTAATTCGAGGAGATGATCATCTTGCAAGAGGGTAATTAGATGCAAAGCAGAGCGGTTTTCCAACTCATCATCGCTAATAGCTTTAGAGTGTAATACTGTCGAAACCTCATCGAAATACAAGGAGCGGTAATCGTCATCATCGCTCAGGGCAATTACGGCGTGGCCTACACATGCTGGATCTTCATCCTTGAGATAGGGTAGAAAAAAACTGCGGTCCCCGGTAGGGCTGATAGCAGCCAGAGACGAGAGGGCACATGCGCGTACCGAAGGCTGAGGGGAATTGATGAAGAATTTGAAAACGGATCCCATGATTTCTGGGACTACATCAGTATGTAAAAGTGTCAGTAGAGAGGACTGCTGGTCCAGCTCTTCATGGGCGAGAATAATGTTTTGAATCTCAATGGAATTTGACTGTAAAAATAGCGAAGATAGATGGGTATTGCCCCCGCTTTGGATTGGATCCTGTGTCGGCAGGTTCTTCGGAGAGGGTTCACTTGTGTCTTTCTGAAGATGGTGCAAAATAGCTTCCTTAATCTCCTGTTCCAGTTGCTGGAGAGTAAGGTGATAGGAATTCGACGCTTCTGGTCTGCTCTGGATTGCAGCCTTGAACAAAAAGGCATTTTGCGCGGCACCCAGGCTCTCTAGAACCCGAAGAGACAATTTCGATAAGCGCGGGTCAGGATGATGTGCCAACTCCAGAATCGTGGGATAAAGTCTGCGGCTTCCTACCAGGCCAATCTTACTCAGGCAGTCCACCGTAGAGTGGACCAATACAGGTTTTTCAGATTCCAAGAATGGCAGAAGTTTAGAAAGGTAGCGAATGAAACAGCGGGAATACAAATGTATCAAGCAGACCTTAAAGTAAGGGTTTGCCTGCTGCTTTGCTATCCTCTGAAGAGAAGGAATGAACTCATCCAAAGTGTGGTGCAGGATATAGAACGAAGCACGCTTTAGGACTTCATATTCCTTACTATCCAGTGCCTTTTGTATTCTTAGGCGCTTCTGATCACTTAGAGTTGAGTGGATATGGGCGGGATTCCAGTTCAGGGAATTCTGGATTTTTCTTATCAGTATTTTTAACTGGAGATCACTTTCCTGATGGAAGGTAGAATTTAGAATTTCAAGAGTCCAGGATCTGTCGCTTTCGACATCCAGAGCAAGATCTAGAATTGAGATTCGTCGTACGGTAGGATCTTCACTTTTCAAGTCCTCAAGAATGAAAGTCGGGCTCGACATTTTTTTGATTTCGGATCTATGAGTCTTAGAGCTAGGAACTCTAAATTGTATGCTACAATATGGTTTAAGGTACGATTACAGCCGAGCTCAGACTACAGGCTCAGCTCTGAGGATAACCTGGAAAACAATTGTTTTTCAAATGTAGTCCCTTCATTTTGCAGCGGCGGAGAAGGACCTCGATTCTAGTTCAAGATGGTTTCCATGAAGAAGATTATCATCTGTCTACTCCTGGTTTTTACCTTAAACTTCTGTTTTGTGCACGGCGGTGGAATGGTTAAATCGGTAGGAGCCATCACAATCCAATTTCTAATCAAAGTTACCCCTTTGGTCATTGGATTAAATCAAAGCCGTGTACCTCCCATTGGTCCCCCTCTGATTCTCCCCGGCAGCGCTCAGAATGTACCCCTCGAAAATACCGATGAAGTCCTCTTTTGAAGACCAGGGTCCCGAATTTTGGGATTATCTCTTAGGATTTCCCCTGGGGAGTGTGCTCCGTAGTGCCAACTGGATGAACCTGCAATGACTGGACACAGCAGAGTTCGACTAAATTCAAGAGGTGGGATATTCCTTACATTATTGGTTATCGTTCTGGCTTCTTTAGCCATCCTGGGGATATACAATTACCGTCTTGTGGAGAGAGTGACTCTGGATGTTGGAGCTTCAACATTAGGGGACAACGCCTCCTTTACCGCACAATCTGCCATTGATGAAAGTTTGGCCTATATTTCACAACGAGTCAATCAGCCAGGAGACGAGCTTTTTTCGCTTTTTCGCGATCAGGCTACTTCCAGCGAAGGATTTGGGTTTACCATACCAGTTCCGCGAACCAGGGAAATCATCGAGAATTATAGTTTCATGGACTATCTTCTGCACAATGAGTCTGTGCAGGCAGAAGTCTTGTTTCAGAAATCCTACGGTAAACTTCCCTATGAGAAATTCGGTACCCTTAAACTCTCAGCTATAGTGACTGCCCGTGCAGGTTTCGGCCGAAGAGTTCATCGACGACTAGATTCGCGGCATGAATTTAAGACGGTTTTAATTGGTCCGCCAAGACCTTTCGATCAGCTTAGTTTCTATCTTCACGATTATCGTGGGATTCTAAATCCATCCGAAGGAGATCAAAGCGACAACAACAAAATTCAGTCTTCCATTGATGATTTATCCACCCGCCTGCCGGGAATTAGGCAAGCCTATGTGGACATTTTGGAATCCATGAAAAAGGAATGGCCTCCTGAGACAGCTGAAAACATTCCCTACGACCAATTAGAACAGCTCTTTACACAACCTCCTCTGGAAGCCCTGCCTTCCACCGTCCCTTTCCTGTTTCCCAGGGATATGGTGCTCTATTCTCAGGCTGAGGCTCTTGACCTGGATCAACTCCATTTACAAAAGAGGGTTCGACTAATCAGTGCTGGAATTCAACAGGCTCTTGTAAATGCTAAAGTAGCTAATCTTGCTCTCGATGCCTGTTTGCTACTATCACTGAAGAAAGATATTAAAAAGAATCTGCAAAAGTGCATCATTTTGATCAAACCCATGACACTTTCAATGGTGGAGCTCTCAAAGAAGCATACAGAAAGACTCAATGTCTATCGGGGCTTTCAGGACACCTTTCAAATCGCGACCGGTGATCAAAAATCAAAAATCGTAAAGTACTTTTACAAATACAAATCCAGGGAAAAGTCCTTTTGGGAAAAAAAAGCTTTTTATGTTTTGGACGAAGAAAAACAGCTGGATCTGAGCAAAGCATTTGAAGAGCTAATCACACGCTACACTCCCACCAATGGAGTGGTTTTCGTAAAGAATCCAACCAAGACTCTAAGAGTGCATTCGATTCCTCAATTTGAAGGTAAGCTTGTGGTTGTCACGAGCGGTAAAGTGGTTCTTCAAAATATCTCGGTCAAATCTCCCCCTCAGGACCTTTTGACCTTTATCAGTTACGGAAAAATGAAGTTAGGCGGCTCCATACAGGCTTCACTAGGCCCTATGTCTGAGATGGAAATCGCGGGGACGGATCTGCGAATAGATGGAAATCTGGTTTTGGACAGGGTGATAAATCCCGAAGACTTGAAGGGTGTATTGAGCTACGATCCCCGTATCGCTTCCGGCACGACCTCACCCGATAGCGACTCCAATGCCAAGAAGAGTTATTACTATGTTGGATTTGGACCCAGGGCCATAGCTAAGAGCTTTCATCGAGTGGGAGATTGATTCAAGATTCCTTTCGAGGTGTGGGAATACGCCTGAAAGTGATGGATGTAGGTACTATGTATAAACGTGCAATGGGTCCACGGGGCTTCACGCTCGCTGAAATTCTATTAGCGATTACTATCCTGGTACTTTGCTTGTTTCCGGTGATGCAGATGCTCCAGTCCAGCAGCACCAAATCCTCATTTAACGAGTATTATGTTTTCGCGCATATCCGAGCTGTCAGCATTTTAGATGCTTACGCAGGTTATGCTTTTGAGGAACTGACGACTCTAAGCCTATCTCCTACCCCCTCCTCCAATATCGTAGAGGTTGCCAACAGCATGTCACCTCTTCCCGAGGAGTACAAACGCAGATTAGACCCAGATGGGTGGGAAGAAAAGTGTGTATTCTCAGTTTTAGGCACCGATGGGCTTGGAAAACTCAGAGTCTTGATTCGCTGGAAATTTCCAGGACCCCAACAGCCCTGGCGTGAATATCAACTCGAAAGAATCGTTATGAGGCGTAATCTATCCCTTGTTCAGCAATACAATCTTTGAGAGAAGTGATGTACGTAAAGAAAAATCTTCGAAGTATTTCGGGAGTTACCCTGGTTGAGATACTGGTACTGGTTCTTATACTTCTGGTCTTTTTGATAAGCCTCTATATGCTTCAGAGTTCGGGATTGGCCTTGAGCAGAAGAACCTCCAACAAGTCAGAATCTTTGCAAACCAGCTATATTTGTTATCAAAGGCTCATGGATGATCTCAAAACACTTATCTATGATGATCAGCATCCATTGTTAATAGGAAATGGAGGCAAGGAGCTCTCCTTTTATCGGTATTCTCCTGAGTCTAGCACAGACGAAGTTATCAAAACCTTCCAGGTGATATACACATTTCATCCTGAGGAATTTGCCCTGAAACGCAACAATATCATGGTATCCCAGAGACGATTGATAGATGTTCATTTTCTGTTTGAACCGGTCAAACTTGAATCCCTCAGCATGGGGAATCTTCGGGGAACGGACCTGTTGAGTTTCAAGTTGACTTTGATCGGTGATCACACCCGTGCAACCGTGCAGTCAGGAGCAGAATCTAACCCATTGAGTCGTGACCGAATGACCCTCGTAGGAAGCTTTTCGTTGCCGTATAAGGCTGTGGGAGAACGATATCCGGAATGGATTTTGAACGATACCAGCATGCCTCATTAGGTTTGGAATGAATGTAAACTTTGCATAGGAATACGTTGTTGTTCAATGGCTGTTAACACACACCGCAGATATAAATTCGAAAAGATAATTCTGCGCGATTCTCATTTGTTGCTCCATGAAGGAATAGATCGGACCAGTACCCGGAAAGTTCTCATTCAGGAGCTAAGGTATCCCAGCCCGGAAGTTCTGCTGGATCTAAAACAATCCACGCAGTTAATTTCCACAGTTTGTCATGAGAATTTACCAACGATGACAGACTTCTTTTCAGATCGAAAAGCGCTGTTTCTGGTATTTCGTTTTTTCCGGGGTAAGAGTCTGGATCAGTACTTTGATCAACCCAGGGCTGACGGTGTTAAAGTCCATGTCTTTCTCCAACTCGTATCTGCAATTCAGAAAATCCACGAACTTGGATTTCTGCACGGTATGCTCAATCCCCGGTGTGTCTGGGTGGAGGAATCAGGGCGACTGAAAATTCTACAGCTTGCTTTATTTCCTGATCCCCTCACAATCGCCCATCTCCCAGCCGGGGGTCTACCCAGCTATCCCGGCTATTGCTCATCTGATCACATTGAAAAAGGCTCCTTCGGAGTTGAAATCGATCTCTATGCCCTCGGAGCTATACTCTGTATATGTTTTAGATCTGATCTCAGCTTACCACCAGATCTTTCTGCCTCAAACCTGCCAGTTGAATTGCGCACAATTGCTATTCAGTGCTTTACCAGTCGGAATGAGGGTGGGTTTTGGACAACAGAGCAGTTGGCAGAGCGATTTTTCGACTCGCAAAGAGTCTTTGATGGACCGGCCCATTATGAGGAATGGTGTAAGTTTCCCAACAAAGATCCACGAGATGTTGCTGAAACCATTCGGGCTCGTGAAGATTTTGCACAGCCTCTGCCAGGAGAACCGGCCGCGACAAAGCAATTTCAAGAGGATTCAAAACAAGATAAAATTTACCTGCCGGAATTGAAGGCAGATGTTGGTTTTCGTCCAAGGCCAGGGGAGGAAGAAGCGGGTTTGTCACAGGCTAGTGTTGTGGATCACGAGGAATCAAGAGAGGCTCCTTCTCAAGCCGAAGAAACGGGCACCTTTTCTAATCTCACCTTATCACCGTCTCTCTCTCGTTTTCTGGCAGGATTCCTGAGCCTTGTTGTGCTAACTCTTGGTTTTAATATTTATCAAGGAAGTTTTAATGAAGCTGAAACGAAGGTGTTGAATCAAGTAGCCACACTGACTAAGGCCAGCGTCAAGATTCAGCATTTGCAAGGTGATGTTTTCTGGAAGAAGCATGTTTTGGACCCGTGGCAGCCAGTCACACCTGGGGCCGTACTCCCGCAGGGGAGTAGTTTGAGAACGGGAAGGGATAGCTTCGTAGTGGTGGGAAGCAAAGAGTCCGGGTGGAGGATCAAACTGGGAAGGGAGACCGAAATAGACAATTTCCAATTCGAGACCGATACCTCGGGAATGACAGATTCGGTGCGATTCCAATGCAGCGAAGGGGAAATGCACTTTGACTTCCGTCAATCCCTGGCCTTATTGACTGTGGAGCTAGGGTGGGGAATTCTTAATTCCCGAGCGGGTGCTCTTAGCGTTAAGAATAAGAACATTAGTACGATTAGAGTCTACGCAGGTGCGATTAAGATTACTCCCCGCAAAGAGCCTCCCATTCTTAGTTATCCTGGTAAGCAGCTTCGCCTTAAGGAGGGCAGGTTGCTGGAAAGGAGTTTAATCCCTGAAAACTTTGAACAAATTTGGACTCAGGAAGGGCTGTCTTCAGATTCCTGAGCAAACGCCGCCAGTGCGTCTTCCACGGAATCAAAGATTTTCATCATGGAGGTTAAGCTAATCGCTTCGAAGGCCTCCATGACCAATTTCCCCGGAGCCGCGAAGTAGATGTCTCCACCATGTTTCACGGCTTCGCGCTTTTGGGACCAGATCAAACCCAGGTGAGCTGAGGTCAATAGTTCTACCAGCTTCATATCAAGGACAATACGGTAATGCTCTTCCTGAAATTCTCTCAGGAATAATCCTCGTAATCCAGGAAGATTTCCCTGTTTCAAGGAAGAGTTGAATCGAATGCAGACCACTTGCTCCTCTTCGAGGACTTTGCGATACGCGATGAGATCCTCTATCTCCAACAGTTTATTCTCTTCCACCATTTCTCCCAAAAGCCTCGATGGCTTCTTCCACCGTATCAAATACATCGATAAATGTGATCAGACTGATAGCGTCAAATGCTGCATAAATCATCTTTGAAAGACCGACGAACTTAAGATCTCCCCCATGCTGCTGCGCGATTTGCCGCTGTGACCACAAAATACCGATGTGAGCCGAAAGAATTATATCAACTTTTTCCAGGTTCAAAACCAGTTTATAATGCCCTCTTTCAAATTCTTCCCGAAAAAAATCCCGAAAGTCCCTGAGTCTGGCACTACTGAGCTGATCACTAAAGGTAACACAAAGGATCCCGGAGTCGGGTTGATGCTCTGCCCGATCAACCATACTTTCAATTGCGTATGAGTTGTCTTCTTTCATGTTATCTTCCCGGTTCAAGTAAATACCGACTTCAAGGGCTCTAAGGGGTGCCTCTCAGAGCCGACCTTGATAGCAATAAAGGTTATGTCGTCTTCGGGTAATCTTCCCTTTCGAAAATGATCCAATTCCAGCATCAAATCAGACTTGAATTCTGTAATCCCTTTTCTTCGATTCCGCACCAGAAACTCTTCCAAGCCCTTCAGTTCAAAAAAGCTCCCCAGGGGATTTCTCAATTCGGTAATACCGTCGGTGTAGAGTAATAACCAATCACCGATACTCATGCTGATTTCTCTCTTTTGGTAGGAAAATGGGGAGATCATCGCCAGCGGTGGGTCCTTGGCCCCAAGGTACTCGACCTTAACAGCGTCGTGTCGCAGCAATAACATGTTGTTGTGACCAGCAGAGGTATAAGTCAGAGTCATTCGATCCCAATCATAAATACAGTAGAACATTGTTGAGAAGAGTTCCTGATGGGGCTTTTCACGATAAAGAATATCATTGAGTTCTATCATGGTGACATTGGTCTCTTTTGATTTCTGAGCCAGGATCTGCAGCATGGATTTGCAGGTGATTCCAAACAAGGATGGGCCAATACCTTTTCCTGAAACGTCAGCTATCGCCAGGCCTAATTTTGGAAGATCATCAAAGGGAATAAAATCAAAAAAGTCTCCTCCCAGGTACTTGGCTGCCTCGAAGGAGAATGCGATTTCCAAAGGGCCTTTGCCTTTGGGTACCTGGGTTGGCATTAGGCCCACCTGAATCGCCTGTCCTTCAATGTTATCCATGTTCATTTCATCGAGGTGAGACTTGGAAACTACCGTTACCATTTGAGAGCAGAAACTTCTTAGGAATTCGCGTTTTTCATCATCCAACGCCTCTTCAGGAAAGTTTCCAAGTATGAAAAAGCCCTCAATGTCGGTCCCTGGGATCTGAGAAGGGAATTGGAATTCCTCCTCTTTCTTTAAAGACTCCGAGAGATCAAGCGGTAAAGTTTTGATAGAATGTACGATCAAGTTTTGGAAGCCCAGACCCCTGGCCTCTGACGGATCAAATGCTAAGAAATCCTGTCCGCTTGAAGTCAGTATTCTCTTGCGAAGTTCAGATTTTAACTCGGCAAGTTCCTGGGCAGGCCGGTAAACACTACAGTGGGATGCGGAGACGATCAGCTTTTCTTTTGAAGTATTTTCATAGAAACCTATGTACCCAAAATCCGCCTCGCAGCTCTCCGCTAGCTTGTGGATGGAAAACTGAACCTGTGCTTCGATGGGATGCCCCTGGACAACCAGGTCATTGAGGCGGTTGATAAAGGACTCTTCCCTGACTTTTGCATTGATGTTCTGCACCATTGACTTGAAAAAAAAGAACATCTGTCCGATTTCATCATCCCGTGTGATAGCTCGGCGATAATCCAGGAGACTGCCGTCTGAAAAACGTTGAACATCTATGGTCAGTTCCTGTATAGGTTTGACCACCCTGGTAACGAGCCTTCGACTCAGAAATAGGGTTAGAATCAAAGTGAGAGAAAGTATTAACGGAAGTATGACCAATAAAATCCTGCTATAAGCAAACACCAGGCTACGATCCAGGGAAATGAAAAAAACGTGGTTATACATGACTCTGGAGCCGATCAGGGAACCCAGGTACTCCTGAGAATCATGAGTATAAGAGAATAGGAATGGTTCTGAGGTATCCCCAATCGCCCACTGTTTTATCTCCGCCAGAGTAGTGCTGGATGCTTTGACGACACCTTCCTCAACCAGTATTTTAAGGCCGGCAGTCCTGGGAAGCATTCTGCTGGTAGAGCTTAGCTGCCAGTGACTCATTTTGGCGGTGTTATATTCGGTATTTCTTGGTAGGAACCAGAAGTAGTTCTTAAATTCTTCCAGCCATGTTTGAGAAGAAGTAAACATTTGACTGGCTTCTTGCACTTGTTGTTTGGAGTGATACTTGATTTCAAACAATTCACGGTACAGGGATTTGATGGGCGGTAATACCCCTGGAAAGTTTCGTTCCACATAGCTATCGATGTTATCGCGCTCTATGGCGGATAGGTCTCGTGAGAAGAGTTCCTCGAACAGGTTTGCTAGCAACATTTCCTTTAAGAAAACGGTAATTACGGCGGAGGGGGGGGTGTCGAAACCCCGATGGTAATCCTCCAGGGAGTGCCCTACTGGACGGGTGCTAAAATGACAGCTGACATCCTGGCCAATGACATTTAGCTTTCTCCATCGAGTACCAAAAAATTGCATGATGTCTTCATGCGGGAGGAATTTTCTGCGCTCCAGGGTGAGGGCATCCACCCCCAGGTCGCTCAGTAATACTGCTTTCTTGCCATACCTGACATAGGGTTTTGGAAGCTCTTCCTCATCTCTCATAAAGAGACCCTGGGTAGGGTTTTGTACAAACGAACCTTCTAAATTCGCATCTTTGAAAACAAAGTCCTTTCCCTGGTTTCTCCAGACTTCTTCCCTGACAGCTTGAATCTTGGACAGGGGAAAGTTATAGAAATCAACCGCCTCTATGAGACTCTCCCAATCCTTGTGGGTGAGACTTTGACCTGCCTGGATTGCCCCCAGAGCTCTCCAACAGTGCGAGGGCATTTTTTTACCTGGATAAAAGCGGATTAAGCCCTCCTTAAGCTCCTTTACGGCATCCGCAGCGAAGGAATTAGGACTCTTATCCATGCCTCTTAAGAGCAACACCAGGTTGTAGAGCCTCATCCTTTCCTTGAGAACTTCCTGGATGGCATTGCGCACCAGGGACTTTTCTTCCAGGGTAAGAAATGGGGAGAGAATTGTGGATTTTGATATTTCTTTTTGAAGAGAATTAAGGATTTCAACTGGCTTGAATAGAGTCCTCAATTGTTCAAATTCCTCCCGAGTAATCCTTGCACTGGAATTCAGCCTGGAGAATAAACTGCGTCTTAGTGTGGCCTTTTCAGTGAGGTCCTTTTTCAGCTTCTGAATCTCAAGGTTGTTAGTGCTATCTATAAGTTCGCTGCCCGCCAAAACATCAAATAAATCTCTTTCCACATACCCGAGATTTCTATCCAGGACCACAAAGGGCATGTGAACTACACTGTTGATACGCTCTTCTCTAATACTGGCGGGGGGGGGGTAGCCCCAGAATGGGATAAAGTTTTTTCCAGTAGGAGTGGTCCTGATCTCTTAAAAAATCGTTAGGAAGCGCATTGACGACATCCAATAAACTTTGCTGGTAGACAGGGATGAAACGATCCAGGAAAAAATTCTCCAATTCCAGACTTTGGAAGACCATGTTTTCAGAGGCCTTATGAATTTGGAGTCTTTCACGATTACGGTAGTCGGTAACCCCAAAATAGAGCAGCAGGATGAGGGGCAGGACCAGGGCCATGGAGAACCAGCTCTTAAACTGGGTAGAAAGCCTCCCGGGAAAGTTCCGTGGTTCTATGTCTCTATCATGGTTTCCCAATTCAACACTCCTGGTTACGCTGTACGTCGGGTGAAAGGGGGTTGATGATCTGCATCAAAACAAAGGTGATGTCATCGGATGGGTATAAACCGTTCCTATGTTCCTCCAATTTTGAGTCGAGGAGTTCTACCCATTTTTTGGCTGGAACCTTTCGGTTTTCCCTACAAAAATCTTCAAGTCGATTCAAACCAAAGAGGTGTCTATGGATATCCTCCAGTTCTGTGACACCGTCTGTATAAAAAATAAGGGAGTCACCGGGTTCTAGATCCTGACACCTGGTCTCATAGCTGGATTCGGAAAAGATTCCAATGGGAATTCCCCGGGCATTGAGATGTTGAAGTAGTCCGTTCTCCTTTAACAACAACATTTTGTTATGGCCGGCGGAGGAATAGTACAGTTTGAGATTTTTAAAATCGATTACGCAATAAAACATCGTGAGAAATAAGTGCGACTGCTCATCCCTATATAGCAGGGCATTGAGTCTTTCCAGAGTTGGGCCTGTTTGATCGGGATTTTGGCTGAGCAGTTTCATGGATGCCTTGGCGCTGGCACCAAAAAGAGCTGGTCCGACTCCTTTTCCAGCCACATCGGCAATCGTGAATCCCAGGTATCTTTGGTCAGAAAAAGGTAAGAAGTCAAAATAGTCTCCGGCAAGTCCCCTCGCCGCAGAGTAAGAGGTTCCAAGATCTAGAAGACCCTGGGCGGCTGGGACTGTTCGAGGGATTAAACCTCTCTGGATTTCCTGTCCCTGTTGAACATCTTGATTCAATTCATCCAGGTAGGTCTTCAATACTACGGTCTTAGCCTGTCCTCCCAGGACCTCCAATCCCTCTCTTTGAATCCATTCATTGACGTTGGCCAGAAGCAGCAACCCTCGGACGCTCACCAGCTTATGCTCCTCTACCTTCTCAAAGACCCTGTAGATCACAGCATTACGAAAGGGGAGACACATCTCCTTAAGCTGGTGTTCATTGAGAAAAACCACTGTATCCACAGCAGTTGTGGGAATTAGATTTTCAATAAGGGCTTCCAACAGGTTGGATGGAGGATTCCAGGAATTCCCAGGCGGACTGTAAACTGAATACTCAGAGATCGAGCGAGGGTATTCCTGTTCAAAAAAACCCAGGATTCCCGCCTCTGCCTGGTAGTAGTTCCCCAGTTCTTCAAGAATATGGGAAAGTAGCTGGTGACGAGAGAATCCCAGGTTCATTCGCAAATTCAGGCCGTGAACTGTTTTGATCTGAAACAACCTGTTTTGAATGTTGGCAGCCATCTCGTTGAAATGAAATCCAAGAGCCCCAATTTCATTGTGCAGAGACACCTCCACTTTTCGATAATATTCACCACGAACCAAATGAGCGATATTCGTAGTTAACCTGGTTATGGGGTTCACAATTCGCTGCGACATCTTTCTGCCGATAAACCAGAGAATACAAAGAATCAGGGCAATTGGGCCGAGGATCAATGCCTGATTCTTTCTTCTTTCCGGTGCCAGTAAAAACTCTTCTGGTTGAGACAAGAAGTAGCAGAAATTATCAAATACTCTGGAGGGATAAATGGTTCCCAGCATTTTTTTTGAAGTCTCTGGCGAGATGTAAGTGAAGTGAAAGGGTTTCTTTAGTTTGTCCATCGCCTGGATCAAATGGTTGATGCCGGGAGTGATGATTGACCCTGATTCGGACAGAGTTTGATTCAATAGATTTAGAAGCTCTTCTTTTTCAAATTGGTATTCCCCAGTTTTTCGGTTGTAGATTCTCATCAGCTGAAAAATCTCAAGATGATGATCTTTCCCTTTGAAATCACCGCTATAGGGTTGGTTCTCCCAATTCTGGGTTCCTCTGTCAGGAAAAAAACTGACTGGCAGGAGGAATTTGGTGACTGGATTGAAGTCATCTTTAAGTGTGTATTTCACAAATTCCAGGGAAGTCTGACTTGAGCGCAGTTTCCGTTTGAATTGGCGCAGCTCTTCTACGATCTCTGCAAAGTAGCTGTGGACCTTTTTTTCACGAAAAAATTCTAGGAACATTTTCGTTGCGGCCGGTTTATCAACAACGCCGATGTACACCGCAGTCGGTGCTTCAGTAGGCTGGACCAGTCCCTCAGTCAGATTTCGATATTTTGAATACTCAAAATCAGTCGGATAGAAATCGAAACAGGTGTCATAGTTGGTCCCGATCTTCATCGGGAAGTAACGTCCGCGCATCTTGTGCAGAAATTCCAGCAATTTTGAGGAGTCAACTTCCTGACCAATAAAGTCATGGCCGAATACCACCAGGCGCATGAATTGCTGAGAGAAGAAAGTCGCGTCCTTCCAGAGGAGATTAATCAGGGGATTCTGGGTGGACTGGAAGACTGGATGCAGAGGTAAGGCTCTGAAAATATTCCATAGTCCCCGTTTCTGTAGATATTGCATACGCTGCTGGTCGTTACTGAAACCCATTGTTTTTGCGTCCGGAAACAAGTCCGAAAAAGTGAAATGGCCCGGGGGAAAGAAGGATTTTTCCATCACGAAAACCTGAGCTTTAAAAGGATGGCTCCACTCGTTGGGAATTTTAGAATCTACGACGAACTTTTCATGGACGAAGCTGCGGTACAGGTTGGCATGTTTGTGATAAGACAATCGATATTGTAGGGCGTGGGGATGAGAAGCCAATTTGTGGAAAAAATCCTGAGTTTCATTGAACCAGAGATTGGAATTTTTGGATCCTTTGAACCGATACTTCCTGGTGCCCAATTTCTTGTAAAATTCGATACCTAGCCTTTGAAGCTGACTTAGATACTTGGAGTAAACTCGCTCCAGGTTTCGAACCCTTTGGTTTTGCTTTGCAAATACCTCTCGAGGGAGTAGTTCTTTTGTTTGAAGATAGGCATCATGGCCACTATTGATCACGAAAAAAACCGGCAACAGAACAGCCAGGGCAAATGAACGTAAAAAGATCTGAGTTAAGCTGGACTTCAAAACAAAGTCAGTTTTTGCCATATTTACAGTCCAAAGGCGTTTTTTGAAATGCTGCCGAGATCCGCTAAGTTTATCTCAGATCCCTTGGATTGTGCTGCATGCCCAATTCAACAAGAGCTACTTCGGCTACTGGCCAACAGAAAATCAGATTCACTGGTATGTAATCCCTACCTGGACTTATACAAACTGGAAAATCTCAAGAAGTATCTTGATCTACTTAGAGTTCAAAACCCTCCTATCTTACTAGTCGGAGAGGCTCCAGGGCACCGGGGCTGTAAACTTACGGGAATCCCATTCACGAGCCCTCATCTCATCCAGACTTCTGCACATCCCGTCATGCAGAGTTTGAGATCTGAGGTAATACTCAGAACTACTGAGAGCGAGCAATCGGCGAGGGTGGTTTACGATTACCTGATCAACCAAAGACTCGGTGCTGTTTTGTGGAATGCCTTTCCCTTTCATCCCCATCAAAAAGGAAATCCAGATTCAAATAGAAAACCTTTAGGCAAAGAGTTAAAGGAGGGGCAGAGATTTTTGAAATTGATCGTGGAAATATTCAAACCAGGTGTCTTCATTGGAGTCGGAAGATTGGGAGAAACTTCTCTCAGGGAGACTATTTCAAAGCAGGAAGTTCATTATGTAAGGCACCCATCAAGGGGTGGGAAGGTAAATTTCATGAAAGGAATGAACAAAATTTTTCGAGCCCAATCTCTAATTCCTTAGAAATTTCTACGCCAAATTATCCTGGACATTTGCCAGGTGCTATCCTTTTACACTGGTTTCGTATGGTTTGGGAATTCCATCTATGAGGGTTCGAAAAATACATACTGGTGATGAGAAGGAATGGGTCCGGTTGAGAAATTCTCTGTGGCCTGACTCACTTCAGGTTCATCTTTTTGATGTCACCAGCTTTTTCTGTGGAAAAGCCATTGATGTCGTCGAAGTTCTCGTGCTTGAAAGAAGTGCTGGAATCCTGGCTGGATTTCTTGAACTAAACATCAGGAACTACGCTGAAGGGAGTAAGAATTCCACAGTGCCGTATATCGAAGGCTGGTACGTGGATGAAGACCTGAGAAGCCAGGGTTTTGGAAAATTATTGATGGAAGCTGCTGAAGAATGGGCAAAAGAGAATGGATTTAACGAATTGGCTAGCGATGCTGAATTGGAAAATACTGGTAGCATAGCTGCCCACACGGCATTAGGCTTCGAAGAAGTTGAACGTAAGGTTTGTTTTCTAAAGAGGCTAAAGTAGGTCGTCAATCATGAGTACTAAGTCAAAGCGAGTGTGTATCACCGGTGCTGCGGGAAACCTGGGGGGACTTAGTGCTCATTATGTCCTTGAAAATACTGACTATGAATTGAACCTGATGACCCACAAAAATTCACTTCACCGGGAATTGGAGCAATCCCATAGAGTTCGTGAATTTCAATGTGACCTCGGAAAGAAAGAAACCCTGGGAGAAATCCTTGAAGGAGTGGATGAAATCATCCATTATGCCGGAGTTTTGTTCCAGGCCAATCCTGAACAATTCCTACCGCAAACAAACCTGGGGTTTTTCAAAAACCTGCTGGAAGTCGCCCAGAAATCAGGCGTAAACAAAATAATTCTAATTAGCTTTCCGCATGTGGAAGGTTATACGTCCCCTCAAAGTCCATCAACCGACAGGCTCGATCGAACCCCTGTTTCTGTCCATGCTTCCACAAGGCTGGAAGAAGAACGTCTGTTGCTGTCGATGTTTCCCGACAGCGTGGTGCTAAGGGTTGGCATGGTATATGGAAGGGGAATCTTGATGCCTGACGCCGCCCGATGGCTCGCCAAACGAAGGTTGTTATGGGTTTGGCGACAGCCTACCCACATTCACCTGATCTCCAAAGATGATTTTCTTGAAGCGCTAAAAATGGCCACTAAGAATTCGGGTGTATGCGGTATCTATAATATAGGAGACGACGGTGTTCAGACTCTACAGGAGTTTCTTGATTTCGCATCCGAGCAATGGCATTGTTCCCGTCCTTTCAGAATGCCTCTTTGGATTTTCTATTTTGCCGCATCCATGTGTGAACTGGTGTCCCGTATATTTAGGACAAAGAGTCCACTCACAAGTGACTTCATAGATATTGGAAGAGTCTCATATTACGGAGACACTCAAAGAATGAAAGAAGATCTGATCAAAGATCTCAAGTACCCCACAATGCGCCACGGAGCGGAATTGTTTTAGCAAAAAAAGGGTTCTGGCGAGTCCCCAGGTTCCCCTGGCCTACTTTTTGGTCATTAAATAAAGGGTGTGCAAGAAAGGCTGCTCTGATGTGTAGGAAGATTTAGCTTCTATCAAATAGTCTTTGGAAAAGAGATCCACTACTTCTTTAAACGGCAGAGGTAAAGGATAGTTGGCCTTCGAGTCTATTTCTTCAGATTGATAATCAAAACCCACCAAAAGGTATTGATGTCCTGAGTTATGTAGGTTTGCCAGTGTCCTGGCATACTCTTCTCTTTGGGGCTTATCAAAGATAACCATTCCAGCCCTGTCATAGGAGTGATTGCACCTGGAAACCCAGTACTTGCTAATCCTGAAAAAGTCACCCACGTAACCGAATAATTTCTCTGAATCCAGACATAGAAATCCCTGTTCTTTTCGAAGACTGTATTCAATTTTGCACCTCTGGAATACCGAAATCACCGGGTCCTGACAGAAATCATTCATCACAACTTTCCGTCCGGTCCGCAGTAGGAAATCAATATCAATACTGCGTCCACAAAGAGGTAGAAACCAGGTTTCGTCTGTACTGGAAGGCTCAATGTCTTTCAGGTATTCCAACAAGAGTAGATTGGGTTCTGATTGGTCAAAGCGAGGCGCGGCACCTTGCCAAATTTGCTCCCAAGATAAGTTCGCCTTAGCAGACATTTACTTATAGTCCCATCTTTCAAAATCAATTACCATACCTATACATTTAAAGGAGGCGCCAACGCTGCTGGTTATAAGAAATTACTTAGCCGGTTCCCTATTTTTTGAGTTTGGAGAAGAAACCTCCCAATCGCCAGCAGGGATCTCCAGGTACGTTGAATGGATAACAAGGAGAGTCTTATGGATTATCAAAATGAACTAAATGAGACTCTTGGCTATCTGGCGTCAGATGAGGCGTTTAGAGCGATAGACAACGATCCCTACTGGCCAAAATGGGATACGCCATGGTGGAGGATTATGACTCTGTATGAGATGGGGATGGTTCATCTTGTACCAGAGAGGATACTTAATCATCTTGTTGAAAAAGTTGATTCCCACTACATCAAGACATTCCCTTTAGTTGAGAAAGACATTCCCAGCGGAGTAGATCCCTATCGTCAGATCCCCTGTCACTGTGCTTTAGGGACTCTTTATCAGGCATTATCTGCCTATGGAATTGCGGTAGATAAAAGGCTGCCATGGCTACGCCCCTGGTTTTTGGAATATCAGCTACCAGATGGCGGGCTGAACTGTGATGAGCAGGCCTATACAAAGTCTAAGAAGAGTTCCATTGTATCCAGTCTTCCTCCTTTGGAGGCAATTTTATACTTTTCCCCCAATGGGCTCACACCAGAGGAGGAAGGATTTGTTGATAAGGGTGCGCATTATCTCATCAAGCATCGACTGATCTATAAATCCTCCAGTGATGATTTGATGGATGAGTCCTTTCTGAGACTCTGTTCTCCACGGTTTTATGAATATGATTTTCTGAGGGGTCTCATTTACCTGGTGAATTGGCAGAAACGTAGACACAGTAATGAGTCTAAGGAAGTCATTGAAAAGGGCTGCCATCTCTTAAGGCAGAAGCTTCGTGATGACTCGATCGTCAACGAAAGAATCTCATTCGATGAACGAGAAACCCTGACCAAATTAGAAAGTGGAGCCTGGGAGTGGCTTCCTTCCCAACTTTTTCCCCTGCTGGAAAAAGTTGGAGAGACGGGCATAGCATCAAGACAACTAAAAGCAGGCCATGACATGGCGATCAATTATATTTTTAACAGCTAGAATCCCTTGCCGATCCTGGCTGCAGAACTTTTTTTCACATAAGCCCCTATTTACGAGTCCAATATCGGAAACAATTTTTTAGTAGCCCCGTAGGGTTACATGGCGTACCTTCAGGATTGAAGATACTTTTGTTTTGTTTCTGATTCAGGAGAAGAAAGACATGAAAAAAATCCTTTTATTTATGGTCATGGGTGCATCAGCTCTGGTTTTTAGCGCTTTTGCTGCGGAAGCCATCCTTGATACCCAGGAAGAAAAAACTATTTTGGCAAGTAAACCAGACAAGCTTCCCATCATTAAGAAAGATATGCTCAAGATGGAGGGCAAGGTAGCAGACCAGCTCAAGGTTAAGCCTGGTGGAGACGGCCAAATGCCAACAGACTCCTACCATGATGACACCTATGGCATGACTGTCAGAGAAGTGATTCGCTATGCCAAGAGACAATATGATCACGAGGAACACAACTATATCCTCATTAACTACGTCAAAGAAAACCACAGGCATTTAACAACTTCAGATGTAATCAGGCTGGCCAAGGCCACCACAAAGCACTCGGCTCACAATCAGTGCATCATTGAATTTTGTAAGCCAAATTTTCGTCGCCTGACAGTCTCCGAAATTATTCGCATCGCTGGATCATCCAGTCAGCATGAAACGCACAACCAGATTCTTAAGCGTTATGTGAAGGCCAATATGAGCCGCTTGATGGTGTTTGAAGTCATTCGAGTCGCCAAAGCAACTACCCAAAATAGTATGCATAACGAAATTCTGGTTCGCTATACCATCATCAGGGCACGTGAACTAAGTCGATGGGACGCTCGCAAGCTTGCTTCAGCCACCACGACATATTCGGCCCATGACGATGTTTTAGCAGCCTGGCAGCGAGAAAACGGGCGTTACTAAGAATTCCGGTATTAAATTCTTTACCTGTATTGAGGAATCAAAATGACTATTAAATCTTTTCTACGAGGTGTAGGCCTGCTGGCACTCAGTGGGGTCATGACACTTACTTCATTCGCAATCGATGAAGAAGCGTTCGCCAATGCCATTCAAGATTGTTTAAATCCATACGCTGGCTCCTGTGCGGCGCTGAATTCTATGAAGGACAAACTTCGTGGTCTTCGCAAAGACGGCAGCTACGAATATTTCCGTTGGGAAAAGCAGGGGACTCGAAGTAGTCTTTCAGATTCAAATCTGAGTACTAAAAGGGGAACCTACAGTGTTAACTATAAGAAGGGTGCTACAGCCAAGCACATCTATAGGGTCGGATTCATTGTCCCTAAGAATCGTGGAGGCTCCATTGACAACACCACCTTTACGCTCAAATCCTATAAAATCAGATACACTCCTGTGCCATCAGGTAGAGGTATAGATGAACCCATCACCCTGGAGGAAAATCTTGGTAATTCAGTCGTCCTGAAGCCACAGGAGTCCTTTTTTGTAGATCTGCCGCACGTTGCACAGAGCCTGACGATCAGCGCTAAAGTTTCTCACCCTGGAACAAAGCGAAGCTGGAGGTCCCTGGGACTGAACCCGGATCCCAACTTTGATATCAAGGTGATTTATGCGACACAGTTGGATGATGCTGCAAATCCTGACGCCAAATGGCTGAAAATTGCAAAATCTCCAAAGAGACAGGATCTGGCAAATTTCGGTGTACCTTCCTATGAAATTCCGCCACACAAAGCAAGTTTTGGATATCAGGAGCCTTTTTTCCAGACAGACAAACTGGCTGACGAGGCTAAGAGTTTGGCACGTACAGCAGCATCTATGCGCTCAGCAGAAGGTGTTACGGATATGTTGTATAAACTGAAGCGAGTGGGTGGATCTCGTAAGTTTAATCGAAGAATCGATGAGATTTTGGACTATACCGAATCAAGAAGTGCACGGAACTCCAATATTGCTTTGAGCTATGCCAAGGCAATGATTCAAGAATTAGCCAATAAGGGTTATTACTACCCGGCTCCACAGACCGATCTGAAGCCAGGGTACGGTGGTGTTGAAGATCCTGCTGGTGATTGGGGTGACAGGCCCGGAGGTTCCAACCCCTCTGGTGACTGGGATGATAAGCCATCCAATCCCTCTGGAAACTGGGACGATAAGCCCTCGAACCCTTCTGGAAACTGGGACGACAAACCCGGATCTTCTAGTAACTCAGCAGGTGATTGGGGCGACAGTTCCTCCGGTACCAGTGGTAATAGCGTGAAAACTTCCCTGGGAACTCGCAAGTATGACAGCGTTCGTAAGGGTGTTGCCATTGATGCGAAATCCGGGAGAGTGAGTAAGAGTTCCTCCATAGAAAACCAGATTCGCAAGGACGGGTTAGTCATTCGAAATACTCGTAATGGAGTACGACAGGTTATTTGGAGATTCACTCCCAGGGATGGGAAATGCGGTCCTACCGATAGCGTTAAATCCATGTTGATTCGTGAGAAAGTCGGAATTGATGATTCTGCTTGCCCAGGATCGAAATCAAATCGATTCTACGACGATTCAGACAGCGGTAATTCAGACGCAGGTAAATGGTAGTTTAAGGAAATCCACCCCCAGGCTCCGTAGCCTGGGGGTGGATTCTTCTTTATACGCCTTTAGAAAATCTTCAATCTGTGAGGTTTTGTGAATGCACAGAATGTGGTAAAGGCTCTAACTGCTCTTGGCAGTGCTGAGAAAGCGGCTCATTTATCTCGATTTTTTAAAACCGGTCCTGGTCAATATGGCGAGGGTGATCAATTCATAGGGGTGAGAGTTCCTGAACAAAGGCTCATTGCACGGAAGTTTTCCAAACTTGCTCCTGTGGAGGTAGCACAGCTGGTCACGAGCCCTCTTCATGAATGCCGTCTCACCGGACTATTGATTCTTGTAAATCAATTTTCCAAGAGCAAGGATGAAAATGATCGTAAGGAAATCGTAGATTTTTATCTTTCACATCTGGACGGGGTAAACAACTGGGATTTAGTCGATCTATCAGCACCAAAGATCCTTGGTCAGCATCTGCTAGATCGCCCCACAGAACGAGATATCATCTATCGGATGGCTAAATCTCAAACCATCTGGGAGCGTAGGATTGCTGTTTTGAGTACTTTCCCATTCATCAGGGCCGGTGATTTCAAGGACATTTTGCAACTGTCAAAACAGCTCTTGGATGACAAACACGATCTGATGCACAAGGTAGTAGGATGGATGCTCAGAGAAATGGGTAAAATCAAGATCGAACCGCTTGAGAAATTCCTCGAGAAGAACGCGGGTAGAATGCCTCGCACTATGCTCCGATATTCAATTGAGCGCTTTGACCCTGAAAAGCGCTCCTATTTTATGTCAAGGTAGATCACGGCCCGGTCTCATATCCCGGATGGGTAGAAAATCCATTTCGAGTCGGGACCGCATCAGTATTTGGTCATTTGGTATGCAATGGCCACGTATAGATTTAAATTGCTTTAGTGCAGAAAGGCAAAATAATACCCTATTGAATTGGAAATGATAGCGCCGAAGGGGAGGAGCAGGTATTTAAAATTTTGAGAGATTGGCGGTGCCATGAAATCACCCCGATTGTTCATATTTCCTTTCATGGGCCAATCGTCCAGCAGACAGGATCTCCCTGGGTTTAGTGTGTCATAAAATAGGACTCTTTCCTCCCCAACTTCTAAATTCTCTAGATTCTTGATTACAGTTTCGGTTTTGTCCCCTCGCTGAGTTAAGAATTCAAATGTCAGAGCCATGACAACTCTGCCATTCCTCTTGGACAGGGTAGGGGTGGAACTGATAAGGCAACCCCTGGCCGCCATTCCAAATTTCATCAGCCGGATGCTCTTAAGACCGGAGCGAATCGAGCGAATAATGCAAATCAGACCAATTAATGGAAAAAGGGCTATCATAAATACCACCCAGAGTGAAGAGGGTGAGGTACGCATATCCTGAATACGAGATTGGGCAGGATTTCCGTCGATAGTCTCAATGATCACCTCCTGCTTAATCATCTTGTCCAAACAGAGTTTCGTGGAATAGGAAGACCCCTGCCACTCTTGATTATCTTGAGTGAAAGAATAATCAAAACGTGAAATCCTGGCATTATTTTCCCTGGAGAAGGTTTCCTGGCAGCCTGTGATGATCCCGGGGCCGGTTTTCAAATTATTAGTAAAAAAGGCAAGGGAGTGAAAAGCGGGAATCCCCTCAAAGATCCAAAAGAAAATCATTCCCAGGGTAAAGAAAGCCCAGCCAAACTGGCTCAAAAATCCGCCAACCAGGGCTTGAAGATTCGCGCCAAAGGGAACAAAACGGGGAAGGCGGCCAGGGGCTGGATGAGATAGAGGATCAAATGTAGACATCTAAGTGCTGAAGGTATGAATCGAATTTTAGGAATTATAGCCTAGAATATTGGGGAACTGGAGAGCACGACCCTGAATTACAAGCCCTTAGATGTTTTATTTCAACTAGCCCCTATCTCTTTGCGGTCCTTTCTTCTCCTCTATTCAAGGAGTAGAATGCAGACATGGGAGGTGCGTTGTGAGAGATGCTTTTATTTTTGATGCTGTGAGGACTCCGCGGGGGAGAGGTAAATCTACGGGGGCTTTGTATGAGGTTAAGCCCATTGAGCTGGTGGCTACGGTTTTACGGGCTCTTGAGTCGCGAAACGATTTAAATACTGCTGAGGTGGGAGATGTGATCCTTGGCTGTGTAACTGCTGTGGGTGACCAGGGTTCCAATATTGCCAAAACAGCTTCTCTTTACGCGGGTTGGTCCGATTCTGTTTCCGGGGTGACTCTTAACCGATTTTGCGCGTCTGGTCTTGAGGCCTGTAACCAGGCTTTTATGAAGATTCAGTGTGGTGTAGAGGAGTTGCTAGTTGCCGGTGGGGTTGAGTCCATGTCACGGGTGACTATGGGTTCTGACGGCGGCGACTGGTTTCAGAATCCCCTGGTGAATGAAGCCACTGGTTATATCCCCCAGGGTGTATCAGCTGATTTAATCGCTACCCTGGAAGGATTTCCCCGGGAGGTTCTAGATCAGTTTGCGGTGCGTTCTCACCAGCTTGCTGCGAAAGCCTGGAAAGAAAGCGCTTTCGAGAAAACCATTGTCCCAGTCCTAGATCAAAACGGAGTGGAAATCCTCTCCCACGATGAACTTGTGCGTGCTGACGCAAATCTTGAAACACTCTCTGCCCTTCGTCCTTCCTTTATTAAAATGGGGGCGATGGGGTTTGATGCCACTGCGCTGCGTGTTTATCCCCAGGCCCGGGGGATTAACCATGTTCATCACCCGGGCAACTCCTCAGGGATTGTGGACGGAGCTGCCGGTGTGTTAATCGGCTCTGAAGATATAGGTCAAAAATATGGCTGGAAACCCCGTGCCAAAGTCAGGGCGATGTCCTGGGTCTGTACCGAACCGACCATCATGCTTGAAGGTCCGGCACCGGCTGCCAAAAAGGCGCTGAAGTTTGCCGGTTTAACTCCCGGTGATCTCGACCTGGTGGAAGTAAATGAAGCTTTTGCGGCGGTGGTCCTCAAATTTCAAAGAGCCATGGGAATCAATCCTGAGAAAATCAATGTGAACGGCGGAGCCATTGCCATGGGTCATCCCCTGGGTGCTACCGGGGCCATGATCTTATCTACCCTTCTCGATGAGCTGGAGAGAAGAGATCAGACATTGGGACTTTGTACCCTTTGTGTTGGCGGCGGAATGGGTGTAGCAACGATCATCGAGAGGGTGTGAGGGGGAAGTATGTGCATCAATCTTCAAAGAGATGGAGACATTTTAAATCTGGTTTTAGACGCTCCCGGAAAGTCTGCCAACCTGCTGGATCGTGAATTTACCAGTCGTTTCAGTGAAGTTCTTGGGGAAATCGATAAGGAAAAGTCATTTAAGGGAATACTGGTACGATCCGCAAAGAAGGATTTTCTGGCTGGTGCGGACCTTACCATGATGCTTGAGGCACAGAAGCCTGATGAAGTTATGGAATGGCTCACTGAATTTAAGGATGGTCTTCGAAAACTTGAGACCCTGGGCAAGCCCGTTGTGGCCCTTATCGAAGGCAGTGCCCTTGGTGGGGGATACGAAGTTGCCCTTACCTGCCATCACCGCATTTCTCTGGACTCTTCCTCGATTCGTATCGGGTGTCCTGAAGTAAACTTTGGGCTGATCCCGGGTGCCGGAGGTACTCAAAGACTCCCGCGCATCATTGGTATTCAGGCAGCTCTGCCCATACTCGTTGAAGGCAAGACCTTCCGCCCCTCGGATGCTCTAAAAGCAGGGCTGATTGATGAGGTGGCATCTTCTGGTGAAGAGATGGAAAAACTTGCCATGCATTTTATTGAGTCGAATCCCGAGAGCGCCCAGGTATGGGATTCTCCATCTTCAAGCTTTCTGGAGGCTGACCCCCGATCTACAGAGATGCAGCAGTACTGGGCTGTAGCGCCTTCATATGTAAACCTGAAATCTCGGGGAAACTATGAAGCCCTGAAAAAGGTTATGGCGGCGGTTCACGAGGGTTCCCTGGTTGATTTTGATACCGCTACCCGGCTGGAAACCAGGCATTTGGTGAGCTGTATTATTTCCACCCAGGCCAAAAATATGATTCAGACCTTCTGGATAGAGATGAACCAGATTAAGAAAGGTCAGAGGCGGCCTTCGGATGTTCCTGTCCGCAGGTTCTCGAAAATAGGAGTTCTGGGTGCCGGAATGATGGGAGCTGGAATTGCCTACGCAGCAGCCTTGAGAGGCATTACCGTTTATCTTAAGGACCGGGATCTTGAATCAGCACAAAAGGGAAAGGATTTTTCCCGCAAGCAGGTTGAGAAAAGGGTCAAGCAGGGAAGGATGGAGTCTTCACAGGCTGAAGCTCTGCTGGGACTGATTCATCCCGTGGAGGAGATCGTTGCTCTAAGCGAATGTGAAATGGTGGTGGAAGCGGTGTTTGAGGACCGTGCCCTTAAAGAAAAGATACTTAAAGAAGTCGATGAGATCCTTCCGCCAGAAGCTGTCATCGCCTCCAATACTTCAACCCTTCCTATTTCAGGATTGGCTTCGTATACAGGCAGGGAAGAGAGCTTTATCGGGCTTCATTTTTTCTCTCCTGTTGAGAAGATGCAGCTTGTAGAAATCATCCTGGGAAAGAATACTTCTGATTCAACTCTTGCGGCCGCATTTGACCTGGTTTTACAGATTTCCAAGGTACCTATTGTGGTCAGGGATGGAAGAGGTTTCTATACCTCAAGGGTTTTCCAAACCTATGTTTTGGAAGGAATCTCCATGATTGCGGAAGGGGAGGATCCGGCACGAGTGGAGTCCTTCGCTCTTGATGCCGGTATGCCGGTAGGCCCGCTTGCTCTATCGGATGAAGTCAGCTTAGAGCTCATGGATCGAATCATCACGCAAACTCAAAAAGATCTGGAAGCAGAAGGTAAAACGATGCCGGAACATCCCGGCAGGGCAGTGGTTGGTAAGATGGTTCACGAGTGGGGGCGCCTTGGGAAGAAGAATTCCAAAGGTTTCTATGAATATGGAGAATCCCGAACCAAATCTCTATGGAGCGGCATTGAAGAACATTTTGTTAAGGCGGAGTCTGCTCAATCCAGAATTGAGATGCAAGAGCGTTTCCTTTTTGTTCAAAGCATCGAAGCCCTGCGCTGCCTGGAAGAAGGAATTCTTTTAACCCAGGCGGACGGGAATATCGGAAGCATCCTCGGCTGGGGCTTTGCTCCATTTCAGGGAGGGGTTTTTAGATATGTGCACAGCTACGGGGTTGAGAAGTTTATAGCTCGTGCCCGGGAGCTAAGTACCCGTTATGGATCCCGGTTTTCTCCTCCGGAGATACTCCAAGATAGATCGGTTTTTCCCCTCAACTCTTGAAAATGGGTGTAGGACCTCTTCAGGATCTGAAGATCTTGGATTTCTCGACTCTTTTGCCGGGTCCCTGCGCCACACTGATCCTGGCGGACCTTGGCGCTGAGGTTTTATGGGTGGAATCTCCAAAACGCAGGGATTTGATTCGGGAACTGAAACCGCATGGATTTCAAACTTTGTTTCGCAACAAGCAAAGCCTTTGCCTGGATCTCAGGAATTCAAGTTCAAAAACGGTGATTCATCGGCTTGTCAGGGAATATGATGTAATTCTAGAGGGTTTTCGACCCGGGGTGATGAAGCGGTTGGGATTGGACTATGAAACGTTGAGTCAGTTGAATCCAGCCCTGGTCTATTGCTCTTGCACTGGCTTTGGGCAGACAAGTCCCCGTAGCGACAGAGGAACCCATGACATCAATCTTCAAGCTTTAGCAGGTATCCTTTCTTTTGGGGGCACGAAGGAACATGGACCCCCTATTGACGGAGTACCCTGGGCTGACCTGATGGGTGGAACTCTATTTATTCTCAGTTCGATTTTAAGTGCCATTCATCATCGAACTCGAACCGGGGAAGGCCAGTACCTGGACGTGTCCATGCTGGATGGAGCTTTATTCGCTTCTCTTTTCCAGGTAGCTCAATACCTGCAAACTGGAGAAGAGCCGCTACCCCAGGAAGATCTTCTCAATGGAGGCAGTCACTATGGCATCTATGCTACCCGTGACCAGCGATTTCTGAGTGTGGGATCTTTAGAACCTGTCTTCCTGGAGGCACTGGCAGAGGGACTGGGTGAACCCACCCTCTTAAGCTTGAATGACAGGGGGCGACAAATCCTGCTGACCCGTAGGATCGCTGAGAAGACACTAGGGGAATGGATAGAGATTTTTAAGGATTCGGATGCTTGTGTTGAGCCGGTGTTAAAGATCTCAGAATCACTGCAGCAACCCCACCTTAAGGCACGCGGCACACTAGTGGAGGTGCCAGGTGAAGAAAAGCTTCAGAAGCAGGTAGCTCATCCAGTACGCTATTCCAAAACCCCGGCGTCTTATCGCAATATAGGGCCTGCCAAGGGTAGGGGAGCTAAAGAAGCTTTAACCAGATGTGGATTTAGCCAGACCGAACTCAATGAGTTGGAAAAAGGCGGGATCTTCGGAGAGCATCCACCTTCCTAGCAACTGCTACCCTGCACTGGCTCTCAAATGCAGTCCAGAACCTCGCTAAAAAGGACTACTGCCCTCTGAATCCTCACTTCTAGGTCCTGGAGGACCCTCCATCATTGATGAAGTTTCTTGTAACGTAAGTGGTAGCTGATCCCATCATTGATTTTTTCACGCATAGCGGGATGCATTTTCAGCTTGTCCATCGCCTGCAGGCGCAAATCTTCATCGAAGTTCATGAGTTTGTCATAGACCGGAGCTGTTTCCTGACTCTGCTTATGGTTTTCTATGTGATAAACAAGTTGTTCAAGAAAACGCATGGTTTTTCTCACGGGTGTGTTCTGATTCCCGCCAAAGGGATCGCGGGCGGTAGTGAATAAATAGCGCAGCGCGTTGATGGATTTCTGCTCGATAATTGGGACCTGTTGTTCGTGAGGAACGAATTGTGTACCTAGCTCAATGGTGTAGGCCAGTACACCATAAGTTGCATAGAGGGTGTCGTCGAAAATTCCAGCCGCAGGATAGAGATTGGATGCCTGCATGGGTTGGTAATCCATGATTTCGCCCATTTCATTTCCATACAGGGCAAAGATGTCATGATCCGCTGCCTGGATAGAAGAGGTATAACCCCAGGGCCAGAGGACCAATTCAGAGTAAGAATGAAAAGAGACGGCGGTTTTGAAACCATATTGCTCTTGGAGGCTGATAACAAGTTGAGTCTCAATTTCAGAAGTTGGCTCAGGACCACGATAAGTTTGGGAACCGCCCCAGGAGGATGAACCAGAGCCTCCCCATTGGTAAGGGTAGTTACGGTTGTTGTCTATACCCGTGGAATATTGTCCTTCTGGTTTGCGGCGGTTCTTTCTCCACATTCGTTCCTGGGTTCGTGAATACACACCCCCGTCAGGGTTGAGCATTGGGACAATTACGATATGACTTGTGTCCAGAAGGTTGGTGATGAGTTCATCGTTTCCATAACCAGCCACAAGGTGTTCAATAAAAGCCAGAGGTACCTCTGTTGAGATCCATTCTCTGGCGTGATGGGTTCCCGTGATCAGGAAATTTACCTTGTCGGTACCGCAGCCGCTGCCCGTGATATCGAGGACATAAATGGGTCGTCCTTCGTGAGAAATAGCCCCTACGGTAAGGGTTACCAGGCTGGGGTGACTCTCGGCGGTAACTTGAAGCTCTGCTTCCATCTCCTCAAAAGTGTGATAAATACCAAGGTCCTGATCGAGAGGAAATTGATCAAACTGGGAGAGAACATTTTCCACCGCGGTTGTACTGTGCTTGAAGAGCTGAGTCTTGAAAAACTTTCTTTTAGAGAGTTTTTCCTGGGCATCTTCATCAAGAAGAAAGTGAAGAGAATCCCGGTTATTTCCCATACAGTCATGATCCAGATCCAATTCTTTTAGGATTCGTTGGTTCACGGCATTATTAGGAATTTCAATTACCGATTCAGCCCAGCCAAGCGGGAGGATCAGGAGCGTTAGTAGCGCAGCATATACTTTATTTTTCATTTGGACTCTTTTCATTCAAGTAGTGTTGATTAAGTTTGTTCTATGAATCAATTGGCTGAATGCAGTTTTTGGTGACGACGATGACGAGTCATTCCTTGTACAACTGTATCCTGAAGAGCAGGATGCATCTTTAATCCGTTCATCGCTTTACCAAGAAGCTCAGAATCAAACTTCGAGAGTTCTTCATGATCCCTGGAGATCTCCACTTTGTTATTAGGATCTTCCAGGTGGTAGACCAGACGCTCCAGAATCCTTTGCGCCTTTCTGACCGGTGTGTTCTGTGTATTCCCAAATGGATTTCTCGCGTTGGTAAACAGGTATCTAAGGGCTTCGATGCTCTTAGCCTGAATCCCGGCGACATCGTCTTCCCGGGGGACAAATTGGGTACCCAGCTCAATGGTATAAGCCAGGACCCCATAATTGGCATACATGGTGTCATCAAAAACTCCTGATGCGGGGTATAGTTTGGAAGCCTGCATGGGCTTATACTTCATGATTTTGCCCATTTCATTTCCAAACCGTGCGAAGATCTCATGATCCTTGGATTGGATTTTTGATGTATAGCCCCAGGGCCACAGAACGAGTTCAGAATAGGAGTGAAAGGAGACTCCAGCCTTGAATCCATATTCTTCGGTGAGCTGTACAACGAGTTGATTTTCAATTTCAGAAAGCGCTTCAGGTCCGTGGTAGGTCTGGGAACCGCTATAGCCAGATGCTCCTGCTCCCCCAAAGTGATAAGGGTAGTTTCGATTATTATCTACACCTGTTCTCCAATTTCCTTCGGGCTTGCGCCTATTCTTGCGCCACATGGTGCTCTTGGTACGGGAATGAACACCACCGTCAGGGTTTAACATAGGAACGACTACGATCACACTTGTGTCGAGAAGTTCCGTGACTACAGGATCTTGCCCATAACCCTCGGTAAGGTGCTTGATGAAGGCCAGCGGTACTTCCGTGCTGATCCATTCCCTGGCGTGGTGGGTTCCGGTTACCAGGAAGTTAACCTTTTCCCGCTCGGATGCCTTGGCAGTGATTTCCAAAACATAGATGGGGCGGCCTTCATGGGACTGAGCCCCAACCTTTAGTGAAGCGAGTCCTGATTGAGTCTGCGCAACCACTTGTAGTTCCTGCTCCATCTCCTCAAAAGTGTGATAGATCCCGAGGTCTTTTTTCTTGGTGATGTCCTCAGTAAGGGTTTGAACATCTTCAACGACCGTGATGCTGTGCTGGAAGAGCTGGGTCTTGAAAAACTTTCTTTTGGAAAATTTCTCTCTGGCATCTTCGTTAAGAAGGAAGCGAAGATTTTTTTCATCGCTGCCCATACAGTCATAGTCGAGATCCAGTTGTTTTAAGATTCTTTGATTGACCGCACTATTAGGGACTTCAACGATAGAGTCCGCGCTAAACGCAAGCGGTGCAACGAGTGCGAAGAGTATTCCAATGCCTAGATTTTTCATTTTTCCTCCAACTCAGAGACGGACTGAAAGCCCGCTTTGGAACCTATGGGAATTGATTTGAGATCACTATTATAAGGATCAGTTTCTAAATGCAAAGGGATGAATTTACATTTTGCGCTTTTATTAGGACAACAGCGGATTCCTTGTTGCTCAATGGATGTTTTCCAAAGGTCTTCTGCGAAGATATGCCTCAAGGCTGTATCCCTGTTTCCGCCAGCCTTTCAATAGAGGCGGGGCGAGCAGTAGCGATGATCTGGTGTTGGGATGCTTTCAATCTCTGGGTCAAGGCAAGCCCCAGCCCTGAACTAGTCCCAGTGATTAGGATTACCTTTTTTTCTGTCATCTCTATCACATGATTGATGGTTTGGCTGATATGCTAAACAATAACAAAATGTCTGATTGTTATTTTGCAGGATTCACCGAAAATTTAATGAATCTTTAATTCATACGGAATCCAAAGGATTCTGGTTTGTTCGGCTCTCCGGGCAAACCGACTGCTTTTCGGTATGAGATAATAATCTGAGGAATATTATTCACTATTCAGGCATCTTCCTCAATCAATTATGGCCTTGATAATTACGGACCGGTTTGACGGTGGAAATATTAAAGTACTGGATTCTCAGGATCCGGGGGATGTACGTCTGGAAATTCGTGACGATATCAGAGCCTCCCTGTTCCAATGGTTCTCTTTTCAGGTTTCTAATTGTAAGAGTTTGAGTCTAAATCTGAAAATCATGAATGCGGTGAAATCCTCCTACCCTGACGGTTGGAAGGGATACGAGGCCTTTGCATCCTACGATCTTCAAAAATGGTTTCGGGTCAGGACGCTGTTTGATGGGCAGGTCCTTTCCATACAGCATCGCCCTGATCATGATGTCATGTATTTTTCTTATTTCCCTCCTTTTTCCTATGATCGCCACCAGCAACTTCTGGCTCGTTCCCAGATCTCAACTCACTGCCGTCAGGAAGAACTGGGTCTCAGCGCTGAGGGAAGGACCCTTAGCCTTTTAATGATTGGAACCCCGTCACCTGTAATGAAAAAAGTATGGATCATCTGTCGCCAGCATCCTGGTGAGACCATGGGAGAATGGTTCGCCAAGGGAGTTTTGGATAGACTTTTGGAAGAAGGCGGGATTGCTGAGGAACTCAGGCAAAGGGCGGTGATCTATGTGGTTCCCAACATGAATCCAGACGGGGCGATTTTAGGGAATCTTCGAACGAATGCAAGGGGAGCAAATCTCAATCGTGAATGGATGAATCCAACTCTTGCTCGCAGTCCCGAAGTTTACTGGGTTCGTAATAGAATTCATGCCACGGGAGTTGATTTTTTCCTGGATATTCACGGTGATGAAGATCTTCCATATTGCTTTGCCGCCGGTTGTGAAGGAGTTCCCCACTATTCCTCCCGCATAGCAGGAATGGAAGCGGAGTTTCGTAGTCTTTACGAGAATGAAAATCCTGATTTTCAGCAAAAAATCGGCTATGTCCCCGACGAGCCTGGTAATGCAGATCTCAGGATCGCGGCAAACTATATCTGTGAGACTTTTGGCTGTTCATCCCTTACCCTGGAAATGCCCTTCAAGGAAAATAAAGGAAATCCATCCCAGGATTCAAATTGGGATCATAATTCTGCTCAAACCCTGGGCGCTAGCCTGGTGAAGGTCTTGGCTAAGATGTCATTGTTGAGCACGTAGGGGCAGGATTTCTCAGTTTGTGGCCTGGGGTCCTATAATTCATACTTGATTGTTTTGTTGCGAATCTTTTGCCGTTCTACTGCGAATCGAAGGGTTCTGGGAAGTGCCTTAGGGTCGATCTGTCCTTTGATCAGGTAATCCTGAGCTCCAGCCCTGACGGAACGGAGACCCAATTCCTCTCTCTCGTCTGAAGTCATCACCACAATGGGAGAGTTGGGAACCATATAGTGGACGCTTTGAAAAGTTTCAAATCCTCTGCAGTCAGGAAGGGTTAGATCAAGAATGATCAGGTCCGGTCTCTGAAATTTAAGGAACTCCAAAGAATTCTTCATGGTGTCCTTGATGATCATGTCAAAAGAGGGGAACTGACCTTGATCGAAAGAAGCGCTCAGCACTTCCCTGAGAAATAAAGAGTCGCCAGGATCATCTTCGGTGACCAGGATTCGAATAGGAGCTTCCTCCCCCGTTATATCCTCATCTTCTGGATCAGATTCCATAACTTTCCAATTGGACAGCTCTTCAACTTCCCTTCATTATAGTACATTTTCCTTTTGATATTCAGGATTTATGTATATATTAGATTCTAATATGACCCCTCAAACTGAGTTTTTGGGTACTAGCGAAAGTGGCACCACACCTTTGCATCTAGGTGCATTGGATCGCTTTCAACACTACTACGATTTTGCGCCGCTAGGGTTTCTGGTTTTGGAAAAAACCGGAAAAATTCTTGAGGCAAATTATCGGGCCGGTGCGATGATTGGTCTTCCCCGAGGTGAATTGGTGGGACAATCGCTTCTTCAATTCCTGGATTCGGAAGATCCTGAGTCTCTTCAACAGCACTTCGAGGAAGTACAGCGATACGGAAGGCCCAGGAATTGGAATGTGAAGATGCTCAGTGCGCACTCCACGCTGTGCCAGGTAAAGCTGAGAACCAGTTACTTATCCGTAGGCGCGGACGCAAAGATTCATTACCTGGTCATGATCCAAAAATCGGATTCGGACATCCAGACGGCTGATTCCCTCCGCTTTCAATCACAGATTGTCGAGTATCTCGCTGCCGGTGTTTGTATCATCCGATTGGGTGATAGAAGAATCGCTTATACCAACCAGGCCTTCGAGAGAATGTTTGGATTTAGTCGCGATGAACTACTGGGTAAGTCCGTGGATGTTCTTATGGTTTCCGATTCAGCGAACCCTGAAGAGCTACGCGAAGAGGTTGGCCGTGAAATTCGTCTCAAGGGGCAATGGAAGGGAGAGGTCAGGGGGCAAAGAAAAAATGGATCGGCCTTCTGGTGTCGGGTCCACACCTCCCATTGTGATCATCCTGAATTGGGTCCTGTTTGGATTGCTGTACACGAAGATGTTTCTGATTTAAGAAAAATGGCTGAGGAACTTGCCAGCCATCAATCGAACCTGGAGGGAATGGTACAGGAAAGAACTGTTGAGCTCAGTGAACTTAATGAAAGGCTTCAGCGGGAGGTGGACCAACGAAAACGGGCTGAATCCAAATATTTGGACCTTTACGATAATTCCCCTGACATGAAGGTGTCAGTGGATCCCTATACGGGCTCTATCCTGGAATGTAATAACACTTATCTAAAGAACTTACAGCGTACCCGCAATGAGGTTCTCGGAAGACCGGTCTTTGATTTCTATGATCCCTCTTGTCTGAAGAAAGCCAGAGAGGTTTTGGAGGAATTTTTGGAAAAAGAGGAGCTTCATGGTGTGGTCCTGCGGCTTTGCCGAAGAGACGGTCAACCGATTGATGTGAGTTTAGATGCCAACGCGGTATATGATCGGGATAAGAAGCTTCTCTATTGTCGTTCTTCCTACCATGATATTACGGACCGGGCACGGGTGGAAAAATTGGAGATGGCTAAGGAAGTGGCCGAGCGATCCGACCGTATGAAAAGTGAATTTCTGGCCGCTATGAGTCATGAAGTCCGCACTCCACTAAATTCCATCATTGGACTCACCGAGATTTTACTTCATTCAAGTCTGGATTCTAAGCAGCGAGGCCGCCTGGAAACCGTGATGAAATCAGGAAACACCCTGCTCACTGTCATCAATGATATTCTTGATTTTTCAAGAATTGAAGCCGGGCATCTGGATATTGAATCCAGCTCATTTAGGTTGCAAACTATCCTGATGGATGCCGTAGACCTTTTCAGAGATAAAGCATCAGAAAAGGGAATTGAACTCTACGCCGAAGGGCTCGACAAGAATAGCTCATGGCTGTGCGGAGATGCCAGTCGAATACAGCAGGTTGTCACTAACCTCTTAAGTAACTCGATCAAGTTCACAGAACAAGGATCAGTGTCTTTAAAATTAAGTCTCAAGGAGTGCCGCAAAAACAACCAGAGATTTCGTGTTTCAGTGACAGATACGGGGATAGGAATTCCCGAATCAAAGCGCAAGGAGGTATTCAAGGCTTTTACACAAGCACATGGTTCCGTGTCACGAAACCTGGGAGGAACTGGATTAGGTTTGGCAATATGTGGTCAGCTGATCGGTCGTATGGAAGGGGTTATGAACTATGAGCGAATGCTTCCCACAGGCTCTTGTTTCTGGTTTGAACTTTCCCTTCCGGTGGACGAAGACACAAATGCTGTGCCCGAACTTCTTGATTTGACCACTCTTGATGATGCACCGCCAAAATGGCCAAAAACACCCCGGGTTTTACTGGTGGAAGATGATCCCGCCAATCAGGAAGTAGGGGAAGCCATGCTTTTGAACCTCGGCTGTATAGCGGATCAGGCAGGAGATGGAAGAGAAGCCCTGGCTCGTCTTGAAGAATCAGACTACGATTTAATTTTGATGGATTGTTTATTACCGGAGAAGGATGGACTTGAAGTCACACGCGATGTCCGAAGTTTCCAAAAAACCCAGGGTAAGAGTACTCCCATAGTTGCATTAACGGCGCATGCCATGAAAGGGGAGAGAGAAAAATGTCTTTCCGCAGGAATGGATGATTTCCTCACAAAACCAATCAGAATGAGTACGCCTTGAGAAGGCTTTAAAACGTTGGATTCGCGATTATCCCTGTGGTTCTGGTACCCTTATAGCCTCGGAGAAAGTCTCCAAAAAGGTGGATTTAACAGTAGGGATGTCTCCCCAGGTGCGAATGGAAAAACAAAAGATGTTCTTGGGGCTGGAACCCAATGTGGTTGACCGCATTCAGCGGGTTTATCTGCAGGAATCTATCCCCAAATACATGAACCTGGTCCAGAGATCCATAGGTTCAGGAAATCTCACCGAATTACGAAGAGGACTGTACTCTTTAAGGTATAACTTCAAAATTTTTGGCGAAGAATCAGCCATAGAGTTATTGGATACTATCCGTGAGTCTGCCATTAGCGGGGATTGGGGGCAAGTTAAGCAACTATTCCCGACCATTGAACAGATGGCTGATACTCTGCGGAAAAACTGGGAAGCGAATCAGCCAAAGAGCCAAGAGCTCTGGGGTTGATTCCGGGTCTAACAGACTGATGAGAGATCAGGAAGTCACTAGTACCGAGATTGAAAAAGCGATACAACTGGGTAGAGATTCCCAAAGACACTGGGGAACTCTTACTCACAAAGAGCGAGGCAGAACCCTCTTAGAATTGGGAAGGCAACTCGAAGATCGTGCGGATGATCTGATGGTTGTGATTCTGGAAGACACTGGTAAACCTCGTCTGGAAGCCCTTTCTTCAGAACTGCTCTCTGTCATTGAATTACTGCGCTATTACTCCAAAAACAGCGCCAGAATCCTAAAACCGCGAAGAATCGGCATCAGTACCATGGTTCCGCATAAAGTTTCCAAAAAAGTCTTTCTGCCCCTTGGCGTTGTAGGGATCATATCTCCCTGGAATTTTCCATTTTCAATTCCCATGGGAGAAACTCTGACGGCTCTATTTGCAGGAAATAGCGTCATATTGAAACCATCTGAATGCACTCCTAAGATCTCTCACTGGATAAAGGAGTTTTTTGCAAAGAGCCCACTTCCAGAAAATCTGGTTCAAGTTTTTGAAGGTGCTGTGGATACAGGAAGAGCATTGGTTTCTTCTTCGGTGGATAAGATTTTGTTCACAGGATCTGTCGAGACTGGACGCAAGATTGGTGCTGCTTGTGCACAAGTCCTCAAGCCTTGTTCTCTCGAATTGGGAGGTAAGGACGCGATGATCATTTGTGCAGATGCTGACCTTGACTTTGCGGTTGCCGGAGCCTGCTGGGGTAGCATGATGAACTCAGGACAGGCCTGCGCAAGTGTAGAGAGAATCCTGGTTCATGAGTCAATTTCAGATGAGTTCTTGACTCGTTTCAAGCAAGGTCTGCAAAATTTGAGGCAGAAGAATACAAGCCTGACTTCTGAAGCTACAGACCTGGGAAGAATCATTGCTGAGAGACAGAGATTGGTATATGAAGACCAGTTAGCTGAATTACAGGAAAACCGGGAGAAGATTCTCACAGGTGGAGAGTTATCTGAGGAAGGTACCAGTCTTCAACCTACGCTCGTTCTCTGTGATGGCTCAGAAAGGGTATGGAAGGAAGAGAGTTTTGGTCCTATTGTAGGTTTAAGGACTTTTCAGAGTGAGGATGAGGCTGTGCAAATGGCCAATGATTCAGCCTATGGACTACTTAGTTCTGTTTGGAGTAAGGATGAGAGTCGTGCCCGCGATCTTTCTTTGAGGCTTGAGGCAGGTACCATCCTGATCAACGATTGCATCTATACCCATGCCGTACCCGAAACGCCGTGGTTCGGGGTAAAGACATCTGGATATGGAGCACCGGTACATGGTGAGGAAGGTCTGCTTTCCCTTGTGCAAATGCGCCACATTCACTACGATTTGATAGGATTTCCGCTACTAAAGCCCATATGGTGGTTTCCTTATACAGATTGGAAGTTTAATCTCCTCAGGGGGCTAATCTCTTGGAGAAATCCGAGATCAAGCCAGAAGGTCAAGGCTATCCCTAAGCTTCTCAAAGGGGCCCTTGGATGGCTAAAGTCGGGCTAGTGAAATCAAAGTAGTCAGGAGTCCATGAAGGGCTATCGGTTAAGTTCAAGACCAGCATGCTCTGAATTTTTCTTGAGTGTAGGGAGAAATGAATGGAAAAAACTTCCTTTACCTTAAATCGCGAACAACTTGAGCTGAGTGTAGATAAAACCACTCCTCTCTTGTGGGTTCTGCGGGATCATTTGGGTTTGACAGGCACTAAGTTCGGGTGTGGGAAGGGACTATGCGGTGCCTGCACAGTTCATCTCAATGGTGTTGCCATTCGCTCTTGCTCTGTCGCCCTCGGTTCTATCAAAGATCAGAAAATTACCACGATTGAAGGAATTGGAAACCATCCAAAATTTCAAGAATTGAAACGTGCCTGGATAGAGGGAAATGTTCCCCAGTGCGGGTATTGCCAACCGGGACAACTGATGAATGCTACTGCCCTTTTAACCGCCAGTCCTGACTTAGACAAGGAAGCCGTAAGATTTGGTATGAGTGGAAATATTTGTCGGTGCGGTACCTACCAAAGAATTTTAGATGCGATAGAAACCGTAAAAAACAAAGAGGGAAATCATGAGTGATCTAAACCTTGTTTCTCGTCGTGATTTTCTCAGGCTTACCGGTATTGTCTCTACAGGGTTGATATTTGGTGTGAATTTCATCGAGTCAAAAGCTGTTACAGCTTCAAACTTCAGTCCTCACTTATTTCTGAGTTTTTCTGAAAAAGGACCCATCAAGATTGTATGTCATCGCTCTGAGATGGGGCAGGGAACTCGCACAGCCATAGTAAGCCTGATTGCTGAGGAGCTGGATGTAGACCTTGATCAAATTCAAATTGTCCAGGCCCAGGGAGACCAAAAGTTTGGGGATCAAAATACGGATGGTTCTAAGAGCATTCGAGCCAATTGGACCAGGCTGCGTCAGGTGGGGGCCAACGTCCGAAGTATTTTCGTCAAGGCAGCGGCCTTACATTTTAAATGTAAACCTTCCGAGCTTAAGACTTCTAATGGCACGGTCTTTTACCAAAAATCAAAGATTGAGTATGGCCAGCTATTAGACTTGGCTTCCAAAGTCTCTTCACCAGCCAATGCCGAGCTTAAGAATCCTTCTGATTTCAAAATTCTGGGCAAAAAGCAGCTCCTTTTAGATGTACCGGATATGATTTCCGGTAAATCTATTTATGGAATGGATGTAAGGTTGGAGGGAATGGTTTACGCGGCTCTCAAGCGCTCTCCAAACCCCTTTGGCAGTCTAAAGAGTTTTGACTCAAAAGAAGTCAGAAAAATACCAGGAGTCCTGGATGTTTTTAGCTTCGAAGCTGTTGCCTATTCTATCAATTCCAATGCGGCGGTTTGCGTGGTAGGGGAATCTACCCATGTATGTTTTGAAGCGTTAAAAAGAGTGAAGATTGAATGGGAGGACGCCCAATTTCACAGTACGGATTCTAAGGGATTTAGAGCTCAATTGGATTCAGCTCTTGAAGCTGCGGATCAGGTTGTAAGTTCAAAGGGAAGTGTATCCAAGTTTAAAACGAAAGATTTCATTTCAAAGAAGTACTTTACTCCCTTTTTAGCCCATTCGCCTATGGAACCATTGGTAGCAACAGCCAGGGTCAGCTCTAAAGGCTGTGAAGTGTGGGCTCCCGTCCAGGACCCCCAGAGAATTAGAAAAGCGGTAGCATCTTTTTTGAATATCGAAGAAGAAAAGGTCACGATCAATGTGACCTTTTTGGGTGGTGGATTTGGCCGCAAGAGTCAGCCTGATTTTGTTCTTGAGGCAGTTCAGGCGGCCAAAAAAGTTCAGCGTCCTGTAAAACTGGTCTGGCAAAGAGAGGACGAGGTAAAACATGGGTTTTACCATGCCGCCTGTGCCCAGCAACTTACCGCCAGCCTTATCGATACTAAAATTCAAACCTGGGTACACAGAAGTGTCTTTCCAACGATCATGACAGTTTTCAATCCGGCTTCCACTACCCCAGCCTCCTGGGAACTTGGGATGGGTGCCACCAATAACCTTTATAGCGTTCCTAATAAGCAAGTTTTAACCGGGGTCGTGAAGAGTCCCGTGAGAATAGGCTGGTTAAGAGCGGTTTGTAATGTTTTTCATGCCTTCGCGATAAATTGCTTCGTGGATGAGATAGCTCAATCCCTTCGACAAGACCCAATTGAGTATCATCTATCATTATTGAAATCCGGAGATGAGGTTGGTGGATATTCCGTTGACCGAATGAAAACGGTAATCAAAAAAGTGAGGGATTTCAGCGAATGGAATGAGCGCGTTTCAACACAGAAACTCGGCTTTGCCTGCCACCATAGCTTCGGTTCTTATGTAGCCGCTGTGGTAGAGGCTGAGGGTACTAAACTTGAGGATTTGAAAATCAAGAAGATTCAGCTGACGATTGACCTTGGTCAGTATGTGAATCCTGACACGGTCAAAGCTCAGATGGAGGGTGCAGCAGTATTTGCAATGTCAGCGGTCTATTATGGAAAAATTGATCTTCACGAGGGTGCGGTCGTGCAAAATAATTTCCATGATTACCAGATGGTTCGAGCCCACGAAATGCCCCAAATCGAAGTCGAGATCATAGATAATGCGCACCCCCCCGCAGGATGTGGAGAACCAGGGGTACCAGCAGTAGTACCCGCCCTGGTAAACGCGGTCTCAAGGGTAATCAACAAGAGAATCTACGAATTACCCCTCATGGGATAAGCGTACCCACCTCGACCAGGGAATTCAGACTCCGAGGTCATCCACAGGTCATACCGCGACTTGATCGCGGTATCCAAGGGGCCCGCTTTCATAGCGGGAACTAATCTTATACCAACCTTGAGAGCACGTTACGCATGTATCTTGTAATAGGATAAACCGCGTTGCCTCCGGGTCCTGACGCCTCCGAACACCCCGTTCCTGCCGCTGAGTTCGGACTATCAAGGAAGGGGCATCATGAACAACCCGGGCGCAGTCTACGCCTGCGGCCGGTTAAGTGGTTTGCTGTGTATTTGCCCTGTAACACAACTTGTATCCGAAGCAACGCTCTATGCACGGGGACCCCATCTACGGCCCCACCCGGATCTGATCCTCGGTGGTGATAAATTCTTAGTATGACCCTTCCCTGTCAAAGATCTTCATCCTAGAGGAAGAGCAAACGGAGTATATCCGCTACGAGTTTCGCGGTAGCCTTCTTGCTGAAGTGCTATCCTTGAATAGCCTCAATTTCTATTTCCTCAGTAGACCTTTGAGTCTGGGTATTTTGTCCGAATTACCCAGCTACGGAGTAAGAGTAACACGAAGACGTTTACGACTTTCCAGACACCTAGCCAGATTGGATAGGAATTCATTTCAATAAAGTCGCTAATCCCGAATAAGAGAAACGCGGAAAAATAGTATCCCTCAATGGCTGTAATATTCAACCATTTGCCACGCCGTAGCACTAAAAAACCAAGAATGACCCAAGCACCCCCTTCAAGCCCGTTTATCCACTGATACGCAGACCTAAAAGAAGCAATCGACAATGAGTGTATTCGAACGATGTCATGTTCGAAAAGGCTATGGGAAGAAATTGAAAAGGTGCTTTTATACCAGTCTGGTTCAACGAGCATTGAAGCAAAAATCAGAATTGAAAATACAATTGCCCATTTGTATACCGATTCTGCTCTTTGAGAAACCAATTCTATTGGATATCGAAGGTTTTAGATGGATCTACTTCGTACCTAAACACCTTAATATAGCATGGCAGACTGCAGAGGGATTGGCGTATGCCTTGTTCGATATTTCACATTGAGAGCTCATGTTTTGGTTGGATAGGACAGTTCATCTAATACAACACCCCTTCGAGGCTTAGAGCCGGGTGGGGCCGTAGATGGGGCCCCCGTGCATAGAGCTTTACTTCGGAGGCGTCAGGACCCGGGGGCAACGCGGCTTCTAAAATACAATTCTAGATACCGAGATCAAATCGTGGCGTGAACTGTGGAGGTTGTTGATCATGCTTGTCCAAAAAACTCAGACTACCCAGGGAATTCACTGAATTCTTTTTTGGGAATTTCCGTCGAATAGATGGAAATTTTCTGCATTTAACTTCAGATTTAGGGTTTCATCGGGCTTGAATTCATATCTTCCCGGAACTCGGATCGTGAGCAGTTCATCTTCACCCTGGATCTTGCCGTATAGCAGGCTGTCGGACCCAAGCGTTTCTACCATCCCAACTTCAAAGGGAATGGATTCAGCTTCATACTCGCTGATCTCAATGTGCTCCGGCCTTATCCCCAGGGTTACAGATCTCTGCTGACCCAGGCGGGTTGGCTTTTCGGGAAGCCTGAGTGTATGTCCGCCGTCCAGGTGTATAGAGCTCAGATCGTCCGAAACGGTTGCCCGCAGAAAATTCATGGAGGGAGAGCCTATGAAGCTAGCTACAAACATGGTGGATGGGCGCTCATATACATCCATGGGCGTACCTATATGTTCAGCGACTCCCTGGTTCATCACAATGAGTCTGTCGGCAAGCGTCATGGCTTCAACCTGATCGTGGGTGACATAAATGGAGGTGGTTCCCAATCTTCTTTGCAGCTGTTTGATTTCCAGGCGCATTTGAACTCTGAGCTTAGCATCCAGGTTGGAGAGGGGTTCGTCAAAGAGAAAGGCCTTTGGTTCGCGTACAATTGCCCTGCCCATCGCTACCCGCTGCCTTTGTCCCCCAGACAGAGCCCTCGGCCTTCTATAGAGTAGATCTGTTAGCTCCAGGATCTGGCTGACCTCAAAGACTCTCTGTTTGATTTCAGGTCTGGGGACTCCCTGGTTTCTGAGTCCGTAGGCCATATTCTCAAAGACACTCATGTGGGGATAGAGCGCGTAATTCTGAAACACCATAGCGATGTCACGTTCCCCAGGCTCAAGATGATTTACCACTTTGGTATCAATCCGAATATTTCCACTGCTGATGGTTTCCAGACCGGCGACCATTCTCAACAGAGTTGATTTTCCACATCCCGATGGACCCACGATGACGATAAACTCACCATCTTTGATCTCGACGTCTACACCCTTGATGGCTTCTACATCCCCTGGGTAGACCTTGCGAACATGTTCAAACTGTACGGTAGCCATTGGATTCCTTTCTGCTATTTCTCCGTATCCACGAGTCCCTTGACGAACGCTTTCTGCATAAAAATAACCACCAGAACGGGAGGTATCATTGCCAGAACCGAAGTGGCCATGATGAGGTGCCATTGGGGCTCTGACTCCGCTGCCGTCATCATTTTTTGAATGCTGACCACAATGGTCGCGTAGGATTCATCAGAAGTCACTAGCAGGGGCCACAGGTACTGGTTCCACCCATAGGTGAAGAGAATCACGAAAAGCGCGGCCAGGTTGGTACGGGATAGAGGTAGAAGAATATCGCGGAAAAACTTGAGTGGACCGGCACGATCCATTTTTGCGGCTTCTACGAGCTCTTTGGGTATAGTCATAAAGAATTGACGGAATAGAAAAGTAGCTGTAGCACTGGCAATGAGAGGGATGCTTAAGCCAGCGTAGGAGTTTAACAGTCCCAGGCTTGCGATCACGGAGAAGGTAGGTACGATACGGACTTCAACCGGGAGCATCAAAGTCATGAAAACAATCCAAAATACCGTCATTCGAAAGGGAAATTGAAAATATACGATGGCATAGGCCGCCAGGATGGAAATGGAGATTTTTCCGATGGCGATGGAAAGGGCCATGATCATGCTGTTAAACAGCATCTTCGCAACAGAAATGGAGTCGGAACCGCTAACACCTTCTTGAAGTACTTCCGAGTAATTCTGGATAAACTGATCACCCGGCAGCCAGGGTATTGGCGCACTTAAGAGTTCATGAGGGGCGTGGGTAGAGGCTACAAATGCAATCCAGATGGGTAAAAACACGCATAGAACCCCAAGGATCAAAATCAGGTGGGATAGAAAACGTAAGATTGGCCGGTTTTCTACCATCAGTATTCGACCTTCTTTTCCACATAGCGAAATTGGAGAATGGTAAAAATCCCTACCATGAACATTAAAAGGACGGATTGAGCCGCCGAACCACCGAGATCCAGCCCGATAAAACCATCATTAAAAACCTTATAGACCAGAATTTCCGTTGCCCCGGCGGGACCGCCGGAAGTTGTGGCATGGATGATTCCAAAGGTATCAAAAAAGGCATAAACCACATTGACAACCAGGAGGAAAAAAGTAGTGGGTGACAATAGCGGGAATACTACGGTCCAGAATCTCTTAAAGGGACTGGCACCATCAATGGCAGCAGCTTCCAGTAGAGAGCGGGGTATCGACTGCAAACCAGCAAGAAAAAAGAGAAAGTTATAGCTGATTTGCTTCCAGGCAGCCGCCATTATGACCAGAATCATCGCATCTGATCCCTGTAGATAGTGATTCCAATCGTAACCTGCTGATTGGATAACATAGGCCAGTATCCCTATGGATGGATTGAAAAGAAAGTACCACAAAACACCCGCGATTGCAGGAGCTACCGCATAGGGCCAGATGAGAAAGGTCTTGTAGATCATTGCTCCGCGAATAACTCGATCCGCCATTACAGCAAGCAGCAAAGACGCGCCCATGGACAAAAATGTGGTACAGGAAGCGAAAACCATGGTGACTTTGAAGGAATGCAGGTAGCCGGGATCACTGAGTAAAAACTGGAAGTTTTCGAACCAGACGAATTCCGTTGATAGTCCAAAAGCATCTTCTATCAGAAAAGACTGGTAGAGAGCCTGGGCAGCGGGCCAGATGAAAAAAACCAGGGTAATCGTGACCTGCGGGGCCACGAGTAGGTAGGGAAGGAACCTATGTCGAAATGCGGCGGAATCCTTAACCATGGAGTTCTCGAATGAGCGTTTAGCGGCTGTTTGCCCTCTCGAATTTACGAAGCAGAATCTCTGATCTCTTCACAGCCGAATTCAGACCCTTACTCGCTGATTTCTGTCCGCCCCAGACGGCTTCCAGCTCTTCATTAATCACATCTCTAACTTGCACAAAATTTCCCAGTCTGATGCCCTTTGAGCGTACTGTAGGCTTCTTGTGAGTGAGTTGTAGGATGGCGGTTTCGGTTCCGGGATTCTTCTTATAAAATCCCTGTTCTCTACTCAATTCATAGGCTGTGTGTGTGATGGGGAGATATCCGGTGAACTGGTGCCAATCCGCCTGGACCTCAGCACTGGTAAGAAAGCTAAAGAAGCTGGCGACCGCCTTATAATCTTCGGGTTTATGTCCTCTCAGGACCCACAGGGAAGCTCCTCCAATGATGGAATTTTGAGGAGCACCCTTGGCTCCTTCCCAGTAAGGAAGCATGGATACTCCAAACTGGAAGGTGCGCACATTCTCACGGATTGGAGAATAGGAGGCGGAAGAATTGATATACATGGCGCATTCTCCGTTATAAAACTTGGGAGCAGCGTCTGACCGTCTGCCGCCATAGTCAAAAATGCGGCTTTTCTGCCACCGGGCCAGGGTTTCCACATGCTTGATATGCTCAGGGCTGTTGATCAGCAGGCTGGAATTCAGACCGTTAAATCCATTTCCCAGGGAAGCGAAGGCCAGATCGTGCCAGGCGGAGTAATTTTCAAGCTGGGTCCAGGATTGCCAACCGGTGGTAAATCCACAAGGATAACCGACCTTTTGAATTTTCTTGGCATAGTCTTCAAATTCATTCCAGGTACGAGGACCGCGGTCTGGATCCAGACCTGCAAGTCTAAAGGCTTCCTTATTGTAATAGAGAACCGGGGTGGAACTGTTGAAGGGCATGGAGAGCAAATTCCCCTTGGCATCGGTGTAATAGGCGGTTACAGCCTGTAGATAGGCGGAAGGATTCAGGGGGATTCCAGCATCCTTCATGACCTGGTAAGCGGGATAAATAGCTCCTTTGGCTGCCATCATAGTGGCTGTCCCCACCTCAAAGACCTGTACCATGTGGGGATGTTTTTTGGCTCTAAAGGCTGCCACTGCTCCGGTCATGGTCTCGGTGTAGTTACCTTTATAGATGGGTTTGATGGAATGTTCTGATTGGGACTTATTGAACCGTGATGCGATCTCGTTTACCTTTTCTCCGAGGGTTCCTCCCATGGCGTGCCACCAGACAATGTCAGCTCCAAAACAATTGATGGTGAGTCCCAGAAGAAACAAGATTGGGTTTAAGAATCCTTTACGCATTTTAAGAACCTCAGAAAACATGGCTGTCGCTCCGTGTCAGGTAAGAATGGTCCAGGTGGATTTGATTCGGCCAAGATACTAACATAATCCTTGTTCCTGGTCATGGATTCGGGGCGTAGTAAAAATGAGGGAGTTTTAAAATAAATCCTGCTTGAAATCCTGGCCCAGTCTACGTAAAATCAGTCCGCGAAACTTTTAGGGGAGTTATTTTGTCAATAATACGCTTTGGTAGTATCACAGGAAGCAACTGGCCGGAAGTAGAAGCTGAAGTAGGTATACGGGTCGAAGGTTTAATGACCCTTGCTCGAAAGATCACTCCCTATCTTCCCGAACTCTCAAAAACCAGGATATTGACCTTCAGCGAAGAGCAGAAAGTGATGTCCCAGTCAGATATTTATCGATCGATGCGCTTCATCAGCCTGGGATCAAATCGACACACGGTGGATATGTGCCGAAACGCACTTCCACGTCATATGAAGGTACCTGAGCAAATCAGTTTCCGAGATCCGGTAGTACAGATTCCTATTATTGGTGACATCCTCTGCAAATGCTTCAAAGAAGCTCCTGTTATGATCTTGAAGGATGCTGTATTTGAGGCTTTAGTGCAGGTGGGATCTTTAGATGAGCAGGAGAGAGATCGGTTTTTGGCGAATTTTCAGATGGATCCCCTGAGGGAAGAGATCAAGTACAACCTGGGCAGTGATTGTATCCGGTTCTTTTTCGAAGAAAAAATGGGAGCAGCCAAGGTATTTCGTTTCGAATTTGTTAGATCCCGGTCCCAATACCGTTAAATTTCTCAGAGATTTCCTGATCTGGAAGAACGCATCATTCGATCAAAGTTATCTTCCACCTTCTCCAGAGTTCCTCTCATTTTGTTCAGAGCTCGAATTTCGGGAACACATAACTGGGCAGTTTCGGCTTTTCTAAGGCAGTGTGCCAGGGAAGTTTCAATTTCATCGAGAATTGAGTCTTTGGATCGAGTGAGCCGTCTGATATAAGTTTCTATATTGCTTAACGAGTTCAGCAGTTCATCATTGGTGTAGGCTAAACGCTCAGCGAGACCGCGAGACAAATGCAATATCAGGGCAGGATTTGTGCGGGTCAATTGGCCTAGCTTTGATGCGTCGATTTCCAAATATTTCGTAGGTCCTGTCGCCTTGAGAGTCATGTTTCGGTCTTCAAACTTACCATTTGGGTCCGAGAAGCCCAGGAGTGCGCGAACTGTACCCAGGGCATCTCCCACCCTGCGGTATTCAATGAGCTTGTTCTTTCCCAGAAAGATACCTATAGCTCCAGAATAAAGAACATAGATGCGGTCAGCTTTGGAGCCCGGTGCCGAGATGATTTCACCTCTGTGGACCGACTTTAGCTTTCCACTAAAAAATACTCTTTCATCACAGGAATGTCGGGTTATAGATTCCGGGGGCATTATATCCTTGAGAACAGCACTCTGTTTCTGAAACCTGGCGGTTCGAAGATAGAGTGTGGACTGCTTGATTTGTTCATGAAGCTGTTCAAGGTTTTCACTCCTCGTGGCGATCACTCTTTCCTTAAGCTTTTCAGCAATATTCGTGAAGAGTACTGGAAATTCCTCCACTATCGGTTCCAGTTGCTGAACAATCCCATTGTATTTCTGGATGTTCTGGATGGTGTCTTCCATACGAGTTGCCAGACCAAGGGCCATACTAAGCCCCAGGTTTGGATTTTCAAGAATGGTGTTATAGAGCCCCTCCCCCCCTGCAGGAATCACGGCGACCACCGAATGTTCCAAAGCCTTCATGCTTGCCGTTCGAGGCTGCTTTAGGAGGGGGCCCATCTCTCCAAAAACAGAATTTTTCCTCTGAAGAGTGGTAACCTTTCTCCCCTGTGACCGAATAATGGATTTTCTTTCACTCACGTTTTCAACTTTGGAGATCTGTTCCTCAAAGATATAGAGCACCTCTAATTGCCCTTCGAGGAGGAGAAAGATTTCCTGGGCCGGGTCGCCTTGCAAAAATAAAAACTCACCTTTTGGAAAAACTCTGCGGGGAAGTGATGCCGGTCCTCTGGCAATTGCCCTGAGTCCCAACTCCCTCATGGCCGGCTCGGTGAATATATCGACCTTATTTACGGCGAAATTTCGGACCTTACGGATCAATTCCTCGGTAAGAATTGTCCCGGAACAAAGTTGAAATTCTCCCCTGGTTTTCAGGGTAGATTTCAATACCATACCGGGTTCAAGTGTATCGCTTGAGACTAGGGCCACTGGATAGTTTCCTAATGAGGATAATAGGTAGCACCCATATGTGTGGATGAGAGGATCTCCTCAATATTGACTTCTATAGTCTCAAGGGTCTCTCTCATTCTTTCCAGGGTTTCGATTTCATCCTTGCAAAACTCCTGGGTCAAGGGATCACCATGGCATAGATCTAAGGTGGTGCCAATTTCCCCAAGCATTGAAGAATCACCATACCGGAGCCGGCCTACAAATTTCTCAATATTGGTCAGTGATTCGAGAAGCTCAGAATTGGTATTGGCCAGTCTATCTGCCAGACCACGGGAAATATGAAGAATTAGATCAGGATTTTCCGAAGCGCTGTCTTTCATATATCGGGCATCAATTTCAATGTACCGACATCGAGTGATCGTTTTAATCTTCAGCTTACGCTTTTCAAAGGTTTTATTCTTAGAGCCGTATCCAAGAAGCGCGCTTACCGTCCCGAGGGTATCGCCCTTGCGGCGGTACTTGATTAGTGCTTTTCGATCCTGGTATATCCCAACAGCGCCTGACCTGAGCACGTAGATTTTATTCGCCGGGCTGCCTGGTTCACAAATCACCGACCCTTCGGGAACATCCTTGATTTCAAATCCCTTGAAAATTTCATGGTTAAATCTCTTAAAAGAAGGAGCTGAGTGGGGGAAAAAATCCCTGAGAACCGTACCTTCCTTTTGAAAGCGTGAAGTTCTGGAATAAAGAGAAGAGTGCTTCATCTGTTCATGGAGCAGTTCAAGGTTTTCGCTCTTGGTCTGAATCACTCGATTTTTTAGCTTTTCAGCGATGGTCAGGTAGATGAGCGGGAATTCTTTGACCACCGGTTCCAGTCTTTGAATGAGGGTGTTGTATTTGCTGATTTTTCGAATGCGGTCCTGCATTTGCCTGGCTAAACCAATGGCCACGCTCAGGCCAAATCCGGGGTAGAGCAGCATAGTCTGATGGAGTTCCGTGGTATCTGCTGGAATCAGGGCTACTAAGCAGTTTTCAGTCGCCTTTACACTGACTAACCTGGGCTTTGAAAGTAAGGGCCCAAGCTCACCAAAAACTGAGTTGGGCTTGATAATCGAAGAGATTCGTCGTCCCTTTGCCATGATTATTCTCAGCTTTTCCCAGGTGTACAACTTTGTGGGAAGTTTATCGGGGTGGACATAAATCATGTCGAGTTCACCACTGAGCAACAAATACACTTTTTCACCAATATCTCCATGAAGATAGAGATACTTCCCTGAAGGGATAAATTTTCGAACCAGCTTAGAGTCATCTCCAAGGTCTGCATCCTTGATGATTGCAGTCACTTCAGGATCGTCAAATACTCGAATAGGAGAAATTCCAAAGCCCTGCAGCCTGACAATGAATTCACTTGTAAGGACAGTTCCCAATGAGAGCTCAAAATTCCCGTTATCTGCATACACGGGGGACCCCAGGACCATACCGGGTTTTAAAGCCTCATTATGGAGATTTTTCTTTTTCATGTTTTGGAGTTAACTTCATCTCCTTGAAGATGCTTTGTTTCTCAATAGACTATCGGTAATTCCATTTTAAGACTTATTGAGGTTGAATGCATCTCTTTGATCATGCTTATGATCCAGGTCCCCAATAGTGTATCTTTAGTGGTCATGTCAGAAGATTCAACTTATTTTGATAAATTAGAGCAACTTCTTGATAAAACCGGACTTCTCTCCACCGAAGATCGACATCTCATCAATGAAATTCGAAAGGATGCGGAGGTTGCCCAGGATCGGGGCGATCAGGGCGCTGAGTTTTTAGAAGAGGAGGAGGAAGCTGAAAAGGAGAAAGAGCCGGAAAAGGAGTCTTCGGACGGTGAGGCAAAGACCCCCGAAAGGGAATCCAGGCCAAAGGAACATCTTAAGGAACACCAGGTATTTCTGACCATTTCTCCTGATCATCTTAAGGAACACCAGGTATTTCTGACCATTTCTCCTGATCATCTTGAGGCCCACATGACCATCATTCCTCATGCTGGTTTTAGTATTGATCGTGAGACCGTAGAAGCAATGCTTACCCGCCGCGGAATCCGTTCCGGGATATCATGGGAAGCAGTGGAAGCAGCAATAACAAGGGCAAATGCGGGAATGGTCGTGACGGGCCATTTGATTGCGAAGGGAACTGCGCCCATCGAAGGACAGGACGCCCTGGTTCATTATTACTTCGAACAGAAAAAATCCCCGAGAAGCAATGATCAATCTGTCCCCAAGAAGAGATCGAAAATTGCTCATTATGTCCGTAGAGGACGAATGATCGCTGAAAAGATTCCCCTGGTTACAGGGGTCAATGGTCTTGACTTAAAAGCGAGGGCAATTAATTGTAAACGAGTTGAGGATAATGCCCTGGTGCCGGGGAAAAATACCACCATGGATGACCAGGGAAGACTTTATTCCATGGTTGATGGTAGACCCAACCTTGATGTATCAGGGGTTATTACCGTTATACCTATCTTCGCTGTTGATGGAGATGTGGATCTGAGCGTCGGTGACATCAAGTTTTCCGGTGATGTGGAAATCTTTGGAAACGTAATGCCCGGATTCATTATCGAAGCCGACGGAGATGTAAATGTTAAAGGTGCGGTAGAGGGAGCCCGTATATTTTCCAAGGGAAATATCAATGTTCGAGGAGGCTTTACCGGGGGAAAGAAGGGCTTGATTAAAGCGGGAGGGGATTGTTTCTTGGGTCACTGTAATACAGGAATGCTTGAGGTCATGGGGGATCTTAACATCGACAAGGAACTTCTCAACGCTACGGTCTACACCTCTGGAGATCTAAAGGTAAAGGGCAAGGGCGCTCTCATTGGAGGCCAGATCTTTGTAGGAAAGCACCTCGAAGTTCATAATATGGGCTCTAATTTTGGAGTGAACACTTCGATCCATATGGGCCAAAAAGAGTTGGTACATCGGCGACTTAAGAAAGTCTTCGCCAAGAAGCGTGAAAGAGAAAAACAGATTGATCTAATTCAGCGAGCCATGCGCCGACTTAAACTCCAGGAGGATTCCCTGACCCTCAACGAAGCGGTGCATAAGAAAATACTGGTTGAATTAGTGGAGAGTCAGCAGAGTTTTCACCGAGACCTGGAGGAAATTAACAAGGAAATCCAAAGGCTCAATGAAATGAAATCCCGCTTTACAGTACATTTTGTAAGGGTGAAGGGCACGATTTTTCCTGGAGTCAGGGTTGCCATCGGCCAGTCAGTACTGGATGTTCCTAAAAAGATGAATCGCAAGGAATTCTACGAAGACCCCAATCATCGAGCGATAATGTATCGGTCTTATTCGGGAACTCCAAGGATTTGAAATTCTTCTGAGTTGATCATGGGCCACGATCATTCTCATTGTCCTAAATCTGCTTCCTCCCACAATGTAAAGATAGCTTTTCTTTTAAATTTTGCTTTCACGATCATTGAGTTTGCCGGGGGACTTCTTTGTAACAGCATGGCTGTTCTGGCAGATGCCATACATGACCTGGGAGATACCATTGCCCTGGGTATGTCCTGGTATATGGAAGGAGTGTCTCACAAAAAGAGAGATCAGAGCTTTTCTTACGGGTACAAAAGGTTCTCACTACTATCAGCTTTGATCAACTGCGTTGTACTCATAACCGGTTCTATCTTCATCTTAATAGAATCGGTTCCAAGAATCTTTGCTCCTGAAGCAATCTATATTCCAGGAGTATTCGGACTTGCTCTGTTGGGTATTTTTTTTAACGGGATCGCGGCTCTACGCTTGAAGCAAGGAAAGACTCTCAATGAAAAGGTGGTCATGTGGCACCTGCTGGAAGATCTTTTTGGATGGATTGCGATCTTGCTCATGTGCGTCATCATGTTCTTTTGGGAATTGCCCGTTCTCGATCCCTTATTTTCCGTTTTTTTCTCCCTTGTGATTCTTGTGAATGTCATTCGCAATCTGAAAACCACCTTATCCGTATTTCTTCAGTCCATACCTGACAGTCTTGATTTAAAGGCCATAGAAATAGAACTTCGGGCACTGGAAGGTGTAGAAGATCTCCATGACCTCCATGTCTGGTCTCTTGACGGTTCCTATCATGTTTTCACTTTACATCTCGTGGTCGCAAAACAATGTTTGGAGTCAGAGATACCCAGGCTAAAAATTCAAGCCAAGCAGATTCTCATGGAACGCGATGTTCAGCACGTGACCCTGGAAGTGGAAAGAGCCGGGGAACCCTGCGACCTAAAAAACTGTTAAGGGGGTGAACCGAGGTCTGGAAATTTCGGAGCTGTGGGGTGGCCATAGACTTCGCCTGCTGGAGGTTCCCTCCTCGAACGTAGCCGATGCTACGCTCTTCGTCACGAATCACCACCATGCTCGTCTCTGACCACCCCACAGCTCCGAAATTTCCAGACCTCGATTCACTTTCTGACTTCTTGTCGCTTTGCGCCTCGTTTTTCTTTTCTCTTTATCCTGGGTCCTGAAGTTGTTGTTCGGAGCTTTGTTCTAGCATTGGGGTTGAATCTGGCTCTTGATCTGTTGGGATGGCGAGTTGTATTTCCTGGACTGGTTGACTCATCTCATCGGAGGCCTCTGCTTGCTCCACTAGCTCAGGCGGAAGATCCTTCTTTGTCTTGACTCCCAGCTCTTTTAGTTTTTGAGCTCTGCTTATCAGGCTCCCTTTACCGGTATTTAGCTGTGAAAAAGCCTTTTGCCATGCACTATCAGCTTTTCCTATGGATTTCCCCACGTCCTGCATGGACTGCACAAATCCTTCAAGCTTGTCATAGAGTCCACCAGCCTGTCGGGCAATTTCCTTCGCGTTTTGGTTCTGCTGTTCATATCGCCAGATATTCTCGATGGTTCTGAGGGTCACCATGAGCGTTGAAGGAGTCACAATCACAATTCTCTTTTTAAAGGCTTCATCAAAGAGCCCCGGTTCATGCTCCATGGCTGTCAGGAATGCGGTCTCGATGGGGATGAACATCAAGACATAGTCAAGGGTTCGAATTGCCTCTAACTCTTCGTAGCTTTTCACACTAAGCTGCTTGATATGAGTACGCAGAGAAAGAATATGCTCTTTAAGAGCCTTCTCGCGCTCAGGCTCATCCTCTGCTGAACATAACCGCTCCCAGGCATTGAGCGAGACCTTAGAATCAACTACCAGGTCTTTTTCTTCGGGTAAATGAATGATGACGTCAGGAAGATGTCGGGAGCCCTCTTCGTCCCTAACACTTACCTGGGTCTCATATTCCCTGCCCTTATGTAGACCACTGTTTTCCAGGACTTTTTCCAAAATCATCTCACCCCAGATTCCCCGGGTCTTACTCTCCCCCTTGAGAGCACTGGTAAGATTGTTGGCGTCTTCGCTAAGCCGCTCATTAAGTGTCTTGAGATTCTTTAATTGAAGTTCGAGGGTATGACGCTCTTTGGAGCCTTCTTTATGTGTTACCTGAACGGTGTTATGAAACTCGGCGAGCTTTTCCTTGAAAGGACCAATGATGCTATCGAGGCTATCCTTACTCTGAATTTTGAATTTTTCTGAATTCTTCTCAAAGATTTCATTGGCAAGATTCTTAAATTGATCCTTGAGCTGCTCTTTTGCTTCTTCCAGGAGCTTTAACTTGTCCTGGTTTTGTTCGCGCTCTTCGTCCAGGGTGGTCTTGAGTGAGGAGACGGTTACTTTAAGCTGAGTTAATTCTTCTTGTTTTTCCTCAAGATCCGTCGTGAGCTTTTCCCTTTCTTGCTTAAGCCCAGGGATCAATTCAGAATTCACGTGATCAGATAAGCCCGTGAGCCTGGCATTTGCTTCTCTGAAATTTGAATTTTCGTTACGCTGCTGCTCCAGTTCTACTTCGTTTTCCCTTAGATTCTTCTCAAAGCCAACGAGCTTCTCTTCCAGATTCTTTCTTTCGAGGGAAAAAGTCTCCTCCAATCGAGTAATTTCTCTGGAAGCCTGGTGTCTTGCAAACCAGAATCCAAGGCCGCCGCCAAGGAGCGCTGCCACAGGTCCAATGATCATGGGAATCCAACTATCCATCATGGTCTATCTCCAAAACTAAATCGAATCAACGCAAAAAGAACCGAGCAGAAAGTACAAATATAATTGGGAAGTAGCCCAGTATAGTATTTGAGTGTCTTGAAGTCTCTATGCAGGAAGCCTCAATTCAAGGTAGCAATCATCCAATCAAGATTTCTGGAACGTAGCGAATTTATTCACTCAGAGTTCTTCTCGCGTCACAGTTCGGATGACGGCTCCAAGGTATTGGAATTGCGCTTCGACGGTATTGAGATAATGATCTAGAACCGGACTTTGTTTCTTAAATCGCTTATCTACGTCTCTCCACCAATTCTCATCCATGAATTTAATAGGATTGAAATCGACGATAGAACCAGGGATCTCAGGAAAAAAGAGAATGCTTTCCTTTCCACTTACACCCGAGTTTCTGAGGGCATACTGAGCAGTTTTTTTCACAGCCGCATTCATGCCCTTATAATTGAAATCTCCATCTTTACTTGGATTTTTCAAGGCATTTAGGAAGCGGACTTGCTGCTCAGATGTCCCGATTCTCCCATCGAGTATGGCGCCGATAGCTCTTTCATATGCCCAATGATAATAGGAGATGACTTTGGTAATGGTATGGACGATGTTTCCTCCCAGTAGTGCGGGCAGTGACTTCCAAAGATACTGTTTGGTGGGGGTTTGGGTGGTATGAAATGGTTGGGAGACATCGGCTACATAATGAAGGGAACAGCCCAGAAATCTCGCTGCCCAATATGGGGAATTATTCTGCTTTGCCAATTGTGAAAGCTTCACGAAGAGCGCTCCACGACTCGGCGCGGCTCCCATGCTCGAAAAAATATAGGGAGCTTTAAGGGAGAGCACTGGACTGAGTAAATCAAAGGGAAGGTAAGCATGGCGGAAGAATTGGGAGGCTGTACCCTTCTTACCCCCCATCAGGGCGATATCAATGCCGTATAGTTCTGGATATTGGTCCTCTTCAAAAAGCTCTCTATCCATTCCCCAATCCGGTTCATCTGAGTACTTAGCTAATACTTCCAAGAGCAAAACAGGCTGCCCGGGAGTTTCTCCAATCCTGGTTTCGAAACGGTATTGTTTTTTGATTTGCAGTTTTTCGCATAATTCCTGGATTGAATTGAGATTGAGTCCCTTGAGAACTTTTTTGACATCCAGCCTTTCAAAAACAACTGTCTTAGTTTGGAGATCGGGAACAGCCATGAGGGATGTACGCGTGATGATGTGGTGATTCGCCCAGCCCCAGCACGAGACTATGGGTACAAGGCATAGGAGTGCTCTCAAAGTGAGTCGAATGTAGAAAGATCTCATATGGTCAAGATACCGGATTTTAAAGAGGATGGGAATTGTTCAAGGGGTTTGAGGAATTCCCGTTCTCTGCTCTATACTGTTTCCCTTAAAACTGAGCCAAGGATCTATTTTCCTTTTCCTGCAAATGTAGAGGTTGAAATATGAGCAATATGGAATCTGCTGAACTCGATATCAAATCCCTTCGAGAAAAACACTATAACGGCACTGTAACTCAAATTCGAAAGGCCCATGAAGATCTGATGATTTTCAGGGTTGAGCGAGATATTCCTTTTCCCGAATACAAGGCAGGCCAGTACATAGCCCTTGGGCTTGGATATTGGGAAGCTCGTCTCGC
>CAZIKF010000016.1:0-112929 GCA_964539825.1 uncultured bacterium | reverse complement strand
CTAGTAGTAATGCGGGGGGTCGAATTGGGGGATTATCGCGTCAGGAGCAGGTTTTCAGAATCGGGATATAGGTTCTGATGGAGAGGAGAAGGTAGTCACTCTACCTTAGACGAAGCATCGGGAGCTAGATGCTGATTATGGGAACCTGTGAGTAGCGAGAATCCCCCAATTCGGCCCCTCGCATTACCTCGCATTACCCCTGCCACCCTCCAGCAACCCAGTCCTTTTCCTTCATTTTCTCAAGGCGGATTTTAACCCTCTTAATCTGGTCTGAGTGCAGCTCAAGAAAGTTACTTCCAGACAGAGCCCATTCAACCCCTTCGAGTTCATCCTCGTCTTTAACATCCGCGATAACAAGTCCCACCCGTCTGGATGTCTCATCTGGCTCCATGGGATGAAGAAGGATAGCAGACATGGCCTTAACCCTTGGGCTGGTATCCTCGAGTCCTTCCTGGAGGGTCTTCATGATGGAAATCATAAGGAGCTTGTACTTGCTCAGGCCCGCAATTGCCTCGATGGAATTTGCCCTTACACGGTCATCTTCATGTCGAAGATATCCACTGATTAGACCCAGAATGCGGGCTGGGTCCATCTGGTATTGAAGAAAATAGGTTGAAGTTACCTTTAACAATTTGGAGACAATAAAAACATTGGTACTCAGAAGGAGCGCGGAGGGACCCCATTCCAAAAATGTGGGTCTACCCTGGGGATTTTCTTCTGTTTCCTGTAGCCAAATGAGCGCTTCTTCCCTCCCAAGGGCCATGAACTGTTGAAAACTCAATCGGTTGGAATCCTCAGGAGTAAGACCCTGTTTTTGCTTCCAAACACCCTTTTTCGTGAGATATTCAAGTACGCGCTTACAAGAATTGCGGATATTAGGGTCTTCGCTATGCAGATTTTTTTCAAACCAGACTATGATTTTCTGGTGGTCCTGGGTGAGATGAGGCAGGGCAAGTTGAATGATCCCAAATTTCTGATCGAGGGGACGATTTTCTGATAGAAAGCCAAGAATTTCCTTGGGATTGAAGGAAAAATTTTTGACCATCTTCTGATAGCCTGCCCATTGGATGAATTTATTGCAGTACTCTTTCCATTGGGCCGAATCAGTTTCGGCAGTTTCGATTCGAAGAGCTTTAACCAGAAGATCATGATCGATCTGTGGAGAGCGAGTATAGGCTTGGAGAAAGGCGGCCTTTTTTTGCGCATCTTTTGCCGTACGCATGGCCGTGAGTTCTGCCGGTAGATCGGGTGTATTCCCTGGCATATAGATTTCTCCAAGTTAGTTTCTACTCGCCTTCCTTATCGGCCAGGTAGTCAAAATAAACTGTACTAAATTCATGATTTAATCTTCTTTGGTGGGAATGGAAAAGAAAAATTCAGCCCCCTCACCAAGAATCGCTTTAGTCCAGATCTTTCCACCATGTTTTTCTAGAATCCGCTGTACGGTTGCCAGACCAATTCCTGTCCCTTCAAATTCCGATTCAGCATGGAGTCTCTTGAACACCTGAAACAACCCAGTAGAGTGCTGCATATCAAAACCAACTCCATTATCCTTGATGGTCATGATCACTACATTCCCCTCAGAAACGCTGCCTTGAATTTCAATTTTTGGTTCCGCCCTTCCTGAACTAAACTTGGCGGCATTGTCCATGAGATTGGAGAATACTAGTTTGAGGAGACTTGGGTCACCGAAGATCTTGGGAAGTTTGCCTATGGTCCACTGTATCTTTTGATAGTCCTGGTCCAGATCCTCAATTGTTTCATTTACAAGCTCTTTTGTATCTACGAACTTCTTTGAAACATTTCGCTGATCCAATTTACTGAAGAGCAATAGATCATTGATGAGATTGGACATCTTTTTAGCTGAATCCTCTACGATATCAATATATTCCCGCGAAGTGTCGTCGAGACCCGTACCCATTCGTTTTTGCAGAAGCTGAAGAAAGCTTTGAATATGGCGAAGGGGTGCTCTGAGATCATGGGATACTGAAAAACTAAAGGATTCCATGTCTTGATAAGCGGTTTCAAGTTCAGCGGTTCTCTGCCTTACTCGTGCTTCCAAGCCCTCGTTGAGTGAGATAAGCTGATCTTGAGTTCTCTCAAACTCGGTAACATCGGTGAAGATGGCAACCGCCGCTTGAATGGAATCATCTTCGGAATGAATCGGAGAAGAGCTCACACTGAGGCTTCTACGGGCTCCTTCACGCAGTTGAACTGAAACTCTTTCATTGCGAATGATCTCCCCATCGCCAAGCGATCTGAAAATGGGCCACTCTGTCCAATGATAAGCCTTCCCATCCTCTCTAAAGCCTAGCTCTCCCTCCACTTGATTTTCCAATCCTCCAAGTTGAAAAAATTCAAAAAGCTCGGTGAATTCACGGTTACTCAAAATGATATCCTTACCATCTTTATCGAGTACAAGAACACCAGAGGGGGTCTGTTCTAAGACTGAATTTAGAAGATTTCGATCCAGTTTCGTCTGTAAATACAACCTTTCTCTTTCCTCTTCCACCTTTTTGAGTCTGTTATGCTCCCTGGATTCCCTCAGGGCCTGCTTGATTGATGGAATAAGGCGGCCCATACCTGATTTGGGGATATAGTCCCTGGCTCCCATTTTCATTCCGTCTACAGCTCTTTCTTCCCCGAGTACACCTGAAAGAAAAATGAAGGGAATGCTCGGACAGCTCTGCATAGCGTGTCTCAGTGCGTCGAATCCATCGAAATCAGGCAAATCATAATCTGCCAGAATCAAGTCAGGAACCGATTCTTGGATGGCATCTTGAAAATCTGACTGTGAATCTACTCGAATGAAGTGCGCATGAAGGCCTTCATGTGATAGCCGTTGGGCTACAAGATCCGCATAGACAGGATCGTCTTCCAGGTGAAGGATTCGAAGAGATGTACCCATGTGGTTTTACCCACTTCCACTCTTAATTGTACAACGGCGCCAGATTCTTTACAAACCGGACAGGGCCAATAAAGCTGATTGATCCGCCTAAAAGACCAGAGATCAATTTCCAGGAGTAGATGAATGAAGTTCAAGGCGCTTGCGGCAGCAGGAGTACGTTGGGTAGCGAGGTTCCTGCATTCAAACTAGAGAATCAGGTAAGTTCAGCCTGCATAAAGGTATAAAAGCGCATCCTTGAAATCTTATAGACCGCTGTGATGATGGTTACATTGAGCGTAATTATCAGGGTAAGGAAGTAGGAATAACCCGTGGCTTCGTAGGGTGAATTCAACATCCAAAAGCTAAAGATACAATTGAGAGTGAAGCCAAGAAGCGTAACCAAGATCACTTCTTTCTGAAAGTCGAAATAGTATAAGAAAACAGTTCCTGCCTGGATGAGGGTTTGTATACATACGTTTAGCGTGGTGATTTTAAGAATGGGTAGGATGATTAAGCCTTCCCCCAGGTTTTCAATGAGATAGGGGCAGATGACCAGAAACCCCAGCATAATCATGCACTGGAAAACGAAGAGCCGGAAGATACCCTTCATAAATACATTATATGTTTGTACCGAATGCTCCTGTACACTTTGAAGAGATTCGCCGTACGAAGCCGCATCCAGGAATTTTCTCTGCGCAACGGCGAATTCAGTTTCCACAAAGACGGAAAAGTAGGCTGTCGTGGGAATGATGGTAAGACTTGCCAGAAATACCGCGTAATCATATTCGGGAAAGAAGAAGAATCCTTTGAGAACCTCTGTTGAGTGGGTGGAGAAAAACCAAAAGATCATCTTATCTGACCAGATCATGAGCTGGAAGAGTAGCCCGCTAACAGCCAAAGGCACGAGTTGAAGCCGTCCCAACCAGTTGAAATCAAGTAATTTCCGAGGGCGCTTTTCGCGTAGGAGAATAGCGACCAGGGAAAAAAGAGTTACCTGGATTCCTAAGGCGAAGGACTGGATACTGGCCTCAGCACTGGTTCTACCCCAAAAGTAGGTTCCTGTCACGGCAATGATCATCCCGGCAAGAAAAGAAAATGTAACCACATTGTAGGAGCGCATTGCGCCAACGAAGACCATTGCCAGCCACATCAGCGAGAGAGAGGCGTAGAAAATAGAGGCCGAATAGGCCATTTCAGGGATCTCGGTGTAGGTTGAGACGTACCAATAGCTCAGTGCCAGTGAAGGGGCTCCGATGACCAGCGCGGCACCTAAAAACACAGCCAGGATATCTTCCTCCTGGCGTGAATAGATGATATCTGAGGTATAACGGATTGCCATCTGGATCAGCGGTGAAGTAAGGATCATGCTGAAGACAAAACTATAGACAATGATACATAAAAGGGATTGGTACTCCCGCTCATCAAGTACCGGACGGACCATGATCTGAATGCACAACACGGTTACCACCGCAAGGATCCATGGTCCCGAACTGATCACCATGCTCTTCACGGCGGTTAGTATTGGCGGGAAGTTCTGGTCTACTTCGAAGAGTCTTTTGAGTTCAAATCCAATACCGGCCATCAGGCGCTCTTCCGCTCTTGCGGCGAATTCTGGGAGGGTTCCATGCCGCGCTTGAGAAATTCCCGGTAGAGATCCCGGTAGTTGGTGATTACAGCGTCCTGATTGTAATAACGTTCCACTCTTTTTCTACCGGTGAGAGAACAGGAGGAATAGAAGGCTGGGCTTCCCAAGAGCTTCACAATAGCGTCAGCAGTTTCTTGTGGATTGACCTGACGGGTAACAATACCGCAAACACCCAGGGGGTCATCGCGGTGTCCCTGGATTATTTCCTTGCAACCTCCCACGTTGGTACAGACGATTGGGATTCCCCTGGCCATAGCTTCCAGCATTACCAGGGGCTGGCCCTCCGATAGCGATGTCAGTACCATCAGGTCGATTTTTTCAAGAAAGGATTTAGGATTCACCTTTCCCCAGAAGGTCACTGAGGGTCTGAGGCCAAGGAAGTAGTTAAGCTCTTCACACTCCTCAAAATATTCTGGATCTTCCTCCGTACCTCCGCCAAAATCAAAGTGACAGCCGGGAATCTTTTTGACTACCACAGCAGCGGACCTCAACAAGGTCTTTACATCTTTAATTCTGACGATCCTTCCAAGAAAGCCAATCCTGGGTTTCTCGGAGGGTTTCTTACGATGCCTGAAGGAGAATTTATGCAGTTCAATGCCATTTCGAATTGTCTGGATTTTAGAAGGATCGGCTCCTTCCAGAAACTGTACGTAATTATTGGATTCAGACAGGGAGATGATGGAATCACAGGACTTGTAGCACATTTCTGACATGAAAGAGAATGACTTCGACCAGATTTCACGGTATCGACCTGTGGCATGTAGGGGATCGGGATCGTCTGGATTTGCGTCTGGCCATTCGCGCAGGGCAATTTCCATCTTTCTTTCCCGTGTGTAAATCCCGTGCTCAGTCAAGACGAGGGGTGACGATGCATAACGCCTCTTAATGATGGATCCAAGGAGTCCGGCGTAGCCGGTGGATACGGTGTGATAAAGGCCGCATTTGGGAACTCTTGAAAGGAGAACATTCAGGTATCCCAGGAAAAGAGTCCTCATCATCCAGAAGAATTCCAGGAAGGACTGCCCTTGAAAACCAAGTTCATTGTAGAGCCCTTCAATAGTCTCTAGGATTTCCTGAGAATAGAGGAACTGTTGTTTTAGTGTTCTTGGATTGGGTGCGTTTTGAACGCTTTGAGCAAACTTCAAGAAGGATTCAGGAGTGATCTTGTTCTTAATCAGATCATCAAATTGAGGCTTGATGGAAATAGAGCTTGGAAGAAATGTGGGTAGCTGAAATCCTTCCTGGAGCGGAATCTGGTATATCCTCTGGATGTTTTCCAGCCTGGGATATTTCCAGGTCAACTTATCATCTTTTTTGGCGACCAGAACAATGAGGTCGAAACGAAATTCGGGCAGGTTTTCGATGAGTTGGTGGACCCACATACCCACGCCTCCCGAGACATAGGGATAGCTTCCTTCCAAGAGGAGCCCGATTTCTGAATCTTTCATCCTCGCCACCAATTTAAAGCTCTTATTTCCCGGATTCCGAGATTGGATTCATTTTTCAGTTCCTGCTTTAAAACTTTTTTTACTCCCTTGTATTCTTGTTGTTCATATAGATACCTTGCTTCCTCCCATATGATTTCCGCAGGATCACCATTGGCCTGGAGATAAAGATCAAGGCTTAGCCTGAGAAGAGATAACTCTTTGAACTCCATTGCCATGGCGGATACTTCACGAAATAGTTCTGTATTGCTTGGATTTTGTTCAAGCCCTTCAAAACAGTGGCAAATCAATAATTCGCGAAAATGTTTGCGGGACTGTTCAGGTACCAGTCCTGATCGAAGATAATCCCGGTAAGCTTTGGCAAGTTCAAGACTTGTTTTGTCCCTGCTGGGGGTAAAGGAATCTAAGCGCTGCTGCATGAATTTTTTAAAATGTCCTGCTGCCTGTCCCGGTGGAATTTTCCGATCCTCGGTTTCTAAATAGGCTCCAATCAGGCCATCCCTGGAACTTACTTTTTCATCGTCTGTTTTTGATCCGATCTTCATTACAGAGGTCATGAAATGATCATCCAGCTTTTCCAGGCAGGTACCGGCCAGAACCCTTATGGTTTCATCAGAGTCATCCAGAGCGAGTCGTAGCAGACTTACACTCTGCTCTGATGGGTTCAAGGCTAACAAACTCATCAGCTTGAGTTTCAAATCAAGATCTTTTCCGCGAATGATTTGTTGGTAGCTCAGTATTTCAAAGGCTTCTCCAAGGGGTTTAAATCGAATTTTTCTCTTTTCGTCGGGGACCTGGGTTTTTGAAACCTGGGAAACCTCATCGAGTAAATCCGCGTGATCTTGATTGCCGCCAGGCAGTACACAAAGAAGTACAAAGAGACTCCCCAGAACTCCTACAGCAGGACCTAGAACCAATGAAAAGATGAACAGCAAAGTACAAAAATGAGCCAGGGGCATAAATACGCTTAATAAAAATTCAAATCATTAAAAAAAAATGTCATAAAAACGTTAAGTCCACCAAGTCAGGGGTCGATTTAGATAAATTTGTCTGCAAAAATTGCCGATACCTTATCTGGCAGATAGGTAAACAGACAGCACTGTAGTCTGGGAGGCAATCATGAAACGGGAGATCGCTAAGACAATCGCACATCATGAAGTATGTCCTAATTCCAAAATGGCAGTCCTCCAATTGAGTGAAAACCTCAACTTGAACCGTATAACAGATCTAAAGAATTTCTTTGACGAGTTACTTCACAATGGCACTTCCAAATTCATTGTAGATATGTCAAAAGTCCCGTTTCTTTATTCATCGGTCCTGGGAGTGATGATTGGAACGGCCAAAAAGTCAAAATCTCTCAAAGGCGGGATGAAGTTCTATTCGACCAGCCCGGGACTTGAGAGTGTTTTACGCAGCGCCGGGTTCCTGAATCAGCTGGCTCTTTATCCTTCAAGAGAAGAGGCATTCAAGCTCCATTGACGAGTGTTCTGGCTTGATCCTTCAGGAGCCATCAACTCCTGTGCTTTGCTCCTGGATATAACGGTCAAGCTCATTCTCATCCGTCTGTTGAGTGAGAAAGAAGAACTCACCGCTGATGTCGATGGGTTTTCCCGGTTGAAAGTATGGTCTCATTTCCATTTCACTCACAAGATTGATGAACTGGTCTTTCTTTAAAAGGGCTTCCTTCTCATCCATATTACCGAGGATGACATGAAAACGATCTCCAACCAGCTCATTAAAAAAAACCGAACTGGCACCAGGAAAAATGACATTTATCATTCCCGAGACCAGACCTAAGACCTCCTCCAATCTTCCGGTCCGAAGATTCCTGACATCAAGAATCATAAGAGTAAGAATGCAAGAATAGTCCTGAGTACGATGGACCTTAAGAGTTTCCCGGAAGAGCAATTGGAGGAAATAGCGAAAATTATGCAGTTTGATCATCTGGTATTGCTGTCTTTCAAATCCCAAAACTTTCTCAATTTCCACAGCCGACCAATTGCATAGCATCTCAAAGAGTTTCAGGTTTGGAAGATTAAGATCCAGAAAGTCGATTTCATGAATGATCATGGCTCCCAGCACCTTGCCGGAGTCGGTAGCAAGCCGACATGCCACTCGGATTCCTGGGAATCTCCCGGCCTCAAGTTCCCGGGGGCTGAGGACTTCCGGGTGGTCAGCAAGGAGTTGAAAGACCGAATCCCTTTCACCATAGGAATGGACAAGGTCCTCAGGTGGATTCAATGCTTCTTCAAGTTTTAGGCTTCTGCTTTCGAAGGTATAATAGGAGACGGATTTTGCGTTACAGAAGTCCCTCACCAGTTCCAATAACCTGGGTTTAAGCTCGATGAAATCAAGGGAGGCCAGGCCAGAAATAGCCTCCTGAAGACGATAGACATGATCTTCACCCTTATAGATTTTTGTTTCTAGCAGGTCTTTGATTTCACGAGTTTGGACAAGCTCATCCATGACTTCCTCAAATTCACTTCTGCCAATGTCCAAACTTGCCTGCAATTCCGCCAATCCAGCGTCCAATTTGGATTTCTCCCGCCCTGTGATTACCAGAATTGCCAGGGCGACAAAGGGCGGAAGATAGGCGATTAGTAACCCTTCGTAATACCCTCGAAAGATGGGGGGATGGAGGTGACTCAATACAAGGCTGGCAGCGAGCACAAGGAGGGTGAAAACTACGGCCCTGGAAAATTTGAGCTTGGCTGAAACCCAGCCTACCAGGAGTAAGAGTGTGAATTGTCCAAGATAGTACATTTTTTGAATCGATTTAGTTCTCTAATATTTTCTTTTATAGCGCAGGTCCCATTCAGCGACCCCGCCTTTGCGAAAGGGATCATAGGACCAACCGCCGCCAAGGCGAAAACCTGATTTAGTTTCTACTGCGGATCTCACAACCGGGGCGATATTTTTGAAATCCCAAACCACGCCGGTGGCATATTCCACCCTACGATCTTTCTTTCGACCGGAATTCCACTCTCGTAAAAGAGATAGGGCACGATAATCAGAAAAACCGACGTTGGAGCGGTTTGGTTCGGACTGGATAAGGCTTGAGTTGGTTAATTCAGCCGAATAGGAGGAATTCTTCGATGGCTGATCAAGCCTGAGCACCACCTGGGTATTTTGATATCCGGCGATTTTACCGGCAGGACTTCTATAGCCTATTCTAGCAAGTTGGGCTCTCAGGTTCAGGTTGGGTTTCAGGTGAAAGTTCTTCGCAATTCCAAGGTAGGAACGGTGAATTTTTTCATCAACGGCTTCTTTGGTTTCTATATATTGCTCTCTACTCCATTCAGCTTCGACTTTGGAGTTGAATTTAATACTATGTAGACCGTTACCAAGCGAAACCCGATACCTGGCCTGCTCCAGTTCTTCGAGGAAAACTTCAGCCTTTTTCACTCCACCGGTATCCCTGAGATAACCACCGATTCGATATTTTCTTCTAGGCTGCATCCAGTATGCCTCAGTTCTCAACACTCCATCTTTACTGGCTATTTTTATCGATGCCTGCCTTTGAATAAATGTCTGCAGCCATTCCACCGAGGATCGAATGATCTTGTCCTCCCTGATTGCCAGAGCCTTAGAGTAGGATTCCACCGCTGCCTGGTTATTTCCCGCAAGTTCTTCCTGGTACCCGATTTGAGAGAGGGCCTCGAACTGGCGCTCAAGGTCATCCTGCGGTATCGTCTGGGAGAGTTTAACAAAGGTCTCGGCGGCCTCTTCATAGCGCTTTCTACGGGACTGGAAATTACCCACCAGGGCTAGTACATCCGGGTTGGTTTGGGTTTTCGAGTCCAGTTGATCCAGCACAGATTGAAACTCTTCATCCTTTCCCGCTTCATCGAGAACTGAGAGGTAGGTAGTGAGAATATAGGGATCCTTCATAGTCTTGAATAGATTCTTAAAGAGGGGAACCGCTTCCTCAGCACCCTTAACCTTCCACGTGGCATAGGCTTTGTGGAATTCTTGGCCGGGTTCATTGAGCCCTTTAAGGGCAACCTTGAAGTGTTCGAGAGCTTCCTTTTCCTTTTGTTTCTCAAGGGCACCGAGGCCGAGCTGAAATCTTGCCAGTCCATGGTTGGGATCGATTTCCGTATAAAGAGCGAAATATTGACGAGCCTTTTGAGTTTCATCTTTCCACAGATGGAGTTTGGAGAGCAGCAACAGTACTTCTCCGTTTTTGGGCTCACGGCTGAGGAGTTCTTCGGCCGCCCGCTTTGCCAGTTTGTGCAGACTCCTTCCCATAGCCTCAGTCATCACCCTATAGAGGACATCGCGGTTTGCTTCGCGCGAAGCAAGGACATCAAGCTCTTTTGCGACCAGGTCGTCGGGAAGGGTGAGGAGATAGTCGGTCAGGTCCCTGGGCTTACTCAGATCGAGCATGGAGCGAATCCTCTTGCGGCCTCCTTCGAGATTTCCCCCCATCAAGGCAATTCTCCAAATTCTCTCCAGCGCGTCGATTTGGCGGGATTTCTTAAAGTGTTCCTGCAGAAAGGGAAGCTGTTCTTCGGAGGGCTGTACAGTATAAATCAGGCTCAGCCAATCGTTACTGAGATTAGCTGGATTCCCAGTAAGTAGGATCTTAACAGCCTCTTCCTTGCGCTCCATGGCCCAGAGAACTTGAAGCTTAAAATTGGTTTGCTCAGGACCAAATCCACTTTTGTCTTCCTGTGAGACAAACCAGCCAGCCTGTTTGGATAGTCGATCTCCTTTATTAAGAAATTCAAGAGTGTCTTCGAGTCCCGCAGCGTCGATCAAGGTGTAAAAAATTTCCTGGTAGAGGCGGTGATCATATTCAAGGGTAAGAATCTCCCTGAGGGCAGTGGCATACTCAACAAGGTCTCCATGATCAAAGTGGTTCTGCGCGATGAGTCGCAGGTAGGAGACATCCAGAGTCTTCTCATAGAGTTTGCTATAGATTTGAAGAGTCCGACTGATGTCGCCCATATAGTCATAAAGTTGGGCCAGAATCACCAGATCATCAGGGGATGGACTGAGCTTCACCTTATATTCCATGATTCTAAGTGCCTGGTCCGGATCTGAAAAGTAGAGTGCCAGATCTTTGAGATCACGAAGAATTCCGGGCTCCAGATCTTCAAGAGGGATATGATCTGTGGCCAGTTCATACGCTTGTTTCAGTTCATTGTCCCAGGTGTAATAGCGATAAAGCTGAAGTTTCTCCTCGGTGGAGAGTTTTTCTAACCGGGACATCAAAAATTCTTTGACGAATTTTTTACTACCCCCAAAGTATAGTTGTTTCAAAAGCTCAGGGTCTGGATTAAGGAGGGCAATTCTGCGCAGTGTTTCCTGGTGCTTTTCCGGCATTCCAAAATAGGAATAAAGAGCGACTTTTTGATTGAGGAAATCCAGATCTAGAGTGGCTTTATACGCGATCTCCAATAGATCAAGGTGAGTTTGCCTCTCCTTGTTTCCACTTGCAAAAAGAATACATTCCTGCAGCAGCTTCTCATGAAATTCTTCACGCAGTAGATCCGCGGCAAAGAGGAGTCCTCTGCGGTCTCCCATAGCCATAAGATCGCGAGCGAGTTTGATTTTTAAGGCCCGTGAGGGGGAGAGATCCAGTTTTTCATAAACGCGTAAAAATTCAGAAGATCGGTTTTCGGCTCGAAATACATGGATCAGTTCAGATGAAGAGGGATAGAACCAAAGTGCCAGGAGGATGAATAAAAGGCTGCAAATTGTAAGTGCGACAAGAATCTTCTTCATGAACTTCCGGGGCCGGAAATTTCAAAAAGAGCACTGGATTTTGGACCAATGCGAATATAGGTCACATCCTGACCCGGGTCGTAAAAAGTTGCTTCTATGTTCTGGCCCCTTACCCTTACATCGCCTGGGAAGCGAAAATCCTTAAGATTCTCAGCACCAGTGATCTGAAATTTATGCAGACCTTTTCGTTCAATTTGAACCTCAAAAAAACCCTGGGCGATTCGAATGAATTCAGAGGGGTAGACATTGACCAGGTCTTTTCTCCACTGGTGTAGGGTACGGTAGATCTTTTGAAGTGCCCGGTAAGAGGGATGTTTCTCAAGGGAATAGAAATGGTAATAAACATTGATTGGTTTGATTCTGAGAGGCTTTCCAGTTTTTTCAAAGGTTTCAAGAACCTTGGAAAATCCCCAGAACTGCCTGGTCCAGAGATAGGTGTATACGTTTTCGTTGGCATTACTGGAATAAATTTGACGCTGACGCCCCACCATTCGGGTCAGCGGAAATAAGTAAGCAAGACTGGGATGTTTGACATCAAAGAAGCTGTCTCCACCGTTGAGGTTTGGGATCTTGTGTTTGTTCAGGTAAGCGAGTTGTTTTTCGGTGGGGTTACAGCTACCTGACCAATATAGAGACTTCACTTTCTTGGACTTGGGGATGAGTTTGGATATCAAATCGATGGAGCCAGTGGCTTCCAGTCTCATATCAACTTTCCCTGCGGGAAGTTTGTATGCGGAACCAGATTCCCCCCATGGAGCAACCTTAGCCCCCGGGTCCAGGGTCATAGCGACCACTCCGCTCTCCCAGTCAAAGGGGTGGGAATAGGTATGTGTGGCTGGCTCTACCAGGGGGTGTGCCATGAGTTCACGTGCTGCTCGACGTGCCCTGTCATTACCCTTGAGTTTCCTGTCCATCTCTCCACCTATGAGACTGATTCCCGTTCGCACTGGAAACTCGTTGAGAAAAGTGAGCATACATTCAAGGTTTAATTTCCCCTTGCAATAGGTGCTCTTGGAGAGAGCCCCGTCACCATCTATATGTGCATAGAAGATTCGTTTTCCACGTATAGTCGTGGTTTCTGGAATGGGATAGTGGGTAAGTAAGGATTTTTGAACCAAAACATAGGGATTCACTAGCCAACGTTGTTTATCGTACCGGTCTAGAAGGATCATGTCTCCCTGGGCAAAGAGTCCCCAGGGAGCTTGAAACACGGCGGAAGAGTCAGTACCAGACGAGTTCTGAAGACCAAGGAGTGTGACCATACCGTCATGGAGGGGAACAAATTCCTTGAATATTCCGATGCTAAAAATATTCATGGGAGCTTCAAAACCCAGTAACTCTTGCCCGGTTTTCACCTTGATACCCAACTTGCTGTCGGAATGGTAAACCGCAGGCTGAAATTGAAATTTCTCCTCAACAAATGAGGAAATTTTCTCACTGGATTTCTTATCCGTCCAGGGAGCCATGCCCGGAACCGAGCCAAACCAAAGAATCCTGGAACCCTTCAATTTTTGCTCATAGAGCCATTTAAGAAAGACTATGGGCTTTTCGAAATCATCCCCTTTTTTAATCCAGAATAGTATCGGAGAACCATCCAGGATGGTTGGCGGGTTAGCCATGTCGTAGTAGTCACAGAAATAACCGTAATAATTAAGGATCACCTCCAGGTAATCGTGTACCTGGTTGGCAAAGCTAGTCTCTCCTGCTCTTGAGTCATAGAGAGCCACGATCCTGCGCTGCAAAGTCGAAGGAAGCGGTCTCCATCCATTACTGAGGATATATTCACCGGACTTGTCTCGGAGTAAGATTGGTAAAGACTGAAGGCTAAGATCGGAAACCAGCGGTTGGTATCCCTTTTTTACCGCTTCGTCATAAATGTAGCGCTGACCCGCAGGGTCCGATGGATCCCAATAATCCAGACTGAAAAGCTCTATTTTGGCTGGAAAGTCAAAAGTGGGACCATTCTGAATGAGTTCATATCCTTTGGTTTTGAAATTATGATCAGCAATGGTAGATTCAAGAAGAAGCGAGTCCACCGGCGCCCGTGCGGCAATTTCCAGACCTCGATTCATCTGAATGTGAATCTCGGGAAAGCGCTTTCGCAAAGCAGTTAGAAATTCCAGAATACTCTCCTGGCTTTGACCGCTAAATAGCAGGGAGTCCACAGTATCAAGAAAGAGACCTTTGTATCCTCCTGAAAGAATCTTGGGAACCAGTTTTTCGAGGACCATTTTTTCCCATACTTTACCCTGGAGGGAAACAAAGCGGCTATCTGGCCAATTCGGATTGATCTCTCCCAACAGACCTAAGCGCTCAGCCTCTTTGTAATGGGAGCGAAAGTTTTCAATTTCACCCACGCTAATATACCCCAGGGTACGACTTTGAACTTTTTTGACATCAGGATAATGCTTGGGATCGATAACGACGGTTTCGAATCTTGAGAACTCCTCCAATTTGAGGTCGCTACCGTAGTAGACCAGGTAGGGAAACTTTGCTTTTGCCGCAGAATGAATACAGCAATTAATCAGGAACAGAAGGAGAAGGATTCGCACCATAAGGGTCTAACCGGGATGAAGGTTCAAGACTATTCGTCGTAATAATCGTCCTGGCTTTCAGCTTCCTCAGCCATCTCAGTCAGTCGCGGAGTGGCTCTTTGGAGCCTGCTGATAGAGCCGGGCTCGAAGGACTCGGTGTATTGGATCTCCTGGAAGCGTTCAGATTCGTCTGTCCAGGAGATTAAAAAAGTAATTTCCTGCCATCTATCCATACTACCGTTCTCGACCTGCTCAACATCCTGTGCGTCCCACCGAAAATCATCGAGAGTCCCTATGGGGATTTCTTCTTCCCGAAACCAGAAACTGAGCGCTCCTCCGGGCACGAGAGAACCCGGGGTCTTGACTCGAATCCCTTGCTGGTGAAACCACACTCCGCAGAACTTTCTGGAGATGCGTCTTGCAGTGATGACGCTAAGAAAAATAGCACCCAAGAAAAACAGGGCTGAGAGTATGCCCGCAGAGGAGTAGGTTAAGATGGTCAATACGAGAGTAAAAAAGCCATATAAGACAGTACCGGGTGGGATTCGTGGTTGAAAGATTTCATAGGTCTGACCCAGCTTCGACACTTCAAAACCTCCTGTACAAGAGTATGGATTTGGTAGTGTCGTTCAGTGTACAACACTTTGGGAGGTTAGGGCATAAATCAGAATTTTGAACTGACCATGAGCGAATAGGTTCGGCCAGCCCACTCGATATCATATTGATCTTCATTTCCATAGGGACCGCTAAAGACTTTTTGATCAAGAAGGTTTGAAATACCGATGCGAAGCTCAACATCTTCGAAGAGGGGTAACGTGGTATGAATATCCACCAGGAACTCTCCTCCAAGGTTATTCTTCGACACCAGTGCGGGGTATTTGTCGCCAAGGTCTTTGGCGCTGTGGTATTGGGCAGGCCTGGTTCTACTCCCGAGGGAAGTCAGACGGATTCCTGAACGCTGTGCGGGATTAGTACCACGCCAGTCATAGGAAAGGGTCCAGTGGTTTTTGGCCAGAAAGGGTAGAGAATGTTCTCCCACGGTTGGTTCCAGGGAGGGTTCTTTGAAGGTAATTCCCCTGGTTGCCGGATCGAATCCGAGATCTTCCACAGCCTTGAAAAAATGGGTGAAGCCAAATCGTAGGCTACTCGCTCTATATTCGCGCCGCCACGAAAATTCAAGTCCTGTGATTCTTCTACACTTTGCATTGATGTAATACTCATCACCCACCGCACGCGCTCCCACCATATCCACGTTCAATTCCTTGATGAAATCTTCATAGGAATTGCTAAAGAAGGTTAGGTTGGAATCAAAGCGACCCTCCTTAAGAATACCCAACTGTAGTTCCAGCGTCTTGAGATGTTCTGGCTGTAGGGTGAGATTGAAGGACTTGATATCTGAAGATTCACGATAGGATGGGATCCTGAATGCGGTGCCGAATAAGAGCTTGGAGTAAAAATTGCCGTCTTGTCGGGACCAGCCAATCCGGTAGTTGAATTCATCTTCAAAATCATCTAGCTGGTCCATGCGAATCCCCAGGGTCAAGAGGTTATGGAGGTCAATTTCGATCAAATCCTGAAGAAAGAAGCTAAGTGAATTCCGATTGACTGTAGCGGGAAAGAGGTTGGGCTCGGGAGAACCTCCATTATCGAGTGGATTGCCATCATTGAAGGTCTGTACTTTGGCGATGTCATCTCCGCGATCATGCAAATAAGACACACCATAGATCCATTGATGGGCTCCCCGCATATCTCTAAGAAGCATGTCGAATCCGCCAAGGGAGGTGTTTAGAGTCTCAAATTTCACTTTATTGAGAAGGCTTAAATCCTTCTTTTTTAGTTTTGTCTTATTTCTGGCAAAGTGAAAGTTTTGATAATGGGCAAAAAGCTCTAGAAACTTGTTCTGGCCCAGAGCCTTTTCCCAGCGCACGGACTGAAAGTGATCATCTCGAATATAAGAAAAGGCTTTCTGAAAATCGTGATATTTTTGTGGGTAATCATGGGAATTGATACCCACACTGATTTCAATTTCTCCCACAACAGATTTAAACAGTCCAAAGTGACTGCTTCCCTTCTGACTCTTGCTAAGTCCTTTCTTGATCATGTTTGCGCCCTCAAAGTCTCTTTGAGGTTGGAATCCGTCCTCACTTTTGGAGTGGAAAAAACCGTAGAGGTTCTCATTACCCCATTCAATAGCCCCCTCACGCCTTCCAAAAGAACCAGTACCCGCATGTATGGTCTTACCCTTTGATTTTGTGGTAACTGAGATTACCGCTGCGAACGCATTGGCACCATGGACAACCGACCCGGGGCCGTTAAGAATCTCCACGCGGTCTATGATCTCTACAGGGAGGGTTTCAGCGGCAGTGAAGTGTCCGTAATAATTATCTCGGATAGGAATACCGTCAAGAAGAAATAGGATCTTGTTGTTGTATCGTGACTGCACTCCACGAACCCAGAAAACTTCATGCCCGGCGCGGTATTGTGCTACCTGTATGCCCGGTATGATTCGCAGTAAATCCGCGATAGAGCGAAGACCCATGGATTGCAGATTTTCTCTTGAATAAGAACGGACTACCCCAGGACTCCTCTTCAGATCCATTTTTGTGCGAGTAGTGATGTGTACGGGTACATTGAGTAAATCCTCCATACTAAGATCAAAAAAGGTAGAGGGATCCTTTTGAAATACGGCAGATAGATGGTTTATGATCACTATCCAGAGGAATAGCGAGAAAAATGGGGTTTTCATGTAACCAATTTAGTTTAAAAGGGTAATTTTCTCTGCTTAATGACCTATCATACTCCAATGAATTTCCAGATATCAAATCCATATTTCTGGTCTTGGATTGTACACTTCTCCCAGGTCTAAACAAAAAGTTGCTGGTCCAGACAGACTCTCATAGACTGAGATCGAAGCCCTTCTTCTTCAAGGTGAAATGAAATTTGCTATGTGTTACAGGTACCTTTTCTTCATCGTTTTGTTCGTCTTTTTTAGCGCTGGTGTATCGGGAGAGAAAAGTTCTTCCCCAGAACTCAATCAGTTGTTGAAGTTGAGCCTTGAGGAGCTTATGAGCCTTGAGGTGGTTGTGACCCTGCCTTCAAGAAAGGAGTCAAAGCTTCAAAATACACCTGCCGCAATACATGTACTTTCCGCCGAAGACATCCTAAATTCAGCGATTGTTCACCTTCCCGATATTTTTAGACTCGTTCCTGGAATGGCTGTAGCGGGGATTAACTCTCATACCTGGGCCATTTCCTCGCGCGGGTTTCATAATGAGTTCTCAAACAAATTACAGGTCCTCGTGGATGGGAGAAGCGTGTATTTACCCCTTTTCTCAGGGACCTTCTGGCATTTACAGGATTTGATGCTGGAGAACATCGATCGTGTTGAAGTGGTTCGAGGACCCGGCGCTGCTCTTTACGGCAGTAATGCCGTCAACGGCATTCTCAATATTATCACCAAAAAGGTTTCCAGCACCGAACCAGCCTTTGTATCCATGCAGGTCGGGCAATTTGAAAAACCAGGATTCTCCTTTCGCACTTCCTCAAACCTGGAAGAGTGGGGAGATTTTAGATTTTACGGCAAAACCGCCGATACTCGTCCCTTTGACGAGGAAACAGGGGGGAAGGGGAGAGACTCCTGGGACATGGAGCGATTTGGATTTCGCATGGATAGAGATATCTCTGACACAGAATTACTTAGTGTTCATGGAGAAATTTATAATTTGGATATCAGCGATACTGCCCAATTGCCCTTCGTGCCCGCGCCGGGAACCCTCAAACTGACTTCCCGTTTACCGCGTCTAGCTGAAAATCGAGGTTCCTACCTACTTTTGAATCGATCGAAGACTCGTAAAGATGGTTCAGGATTCAACCTGCGAGCCTATTTAGACCGTTACCGCCTGGGTGGAGACTACATTACCCTTGTGCAAGACACCCTTGATCTGGAGTTTCAAAGATCCCTCTCCTCCCGGGGTCGACACACGTGGATTTACGGTGCTTCCTACCGCCTGATTCGAGACCATATTCCCTGGGGTGTAAATGGACTCGATTTAGACCCGTCACAGAGGGAAGAAGAGCTCATCAGCGGTTTCATCCAGGATGAAATTAGCCTGAGGGAGGGAGAGCTTGAACTGATTATCAGTTCAAAATTTGAAGATCATTATTTTTCCGGGTTGAGTTTACAGCCCAGTGCTAAAATTCTTTACACACCAACTGATGATTTAACCTATTGGGCTTCCCTATCCAAAGCAGTGCGCGCCCCCTCTCGATTTGAGCGTGACGGCAGCCTTAATCTACAGTCTTTTTCAGCCCCACCAGCTCTTCTTCCGGGCCTGGTCAAGTTAGATAAAGGGCCGCCAGTAAAGGAGGAGGAAATGATAGCCTTTGAGGCTGGTATGAAGAGGCGGGTTCGAGAGAACCTGAGCATCGATCTCGCGCTGTTTAGCTTTGACTACCAGGATCTCGTGGCAGTGCTGCCAAACAGTGCGCTGCCTCAAGCGCCCACAGGGGCGATACCCTTTCCATCACTCCTGGTTTCATCCATTCATCAAAACGCTCTGGAAGGTAAGTCCCAGGGTGGTGAATTGAGCCTGGAGTTTTTTCCTAGCAAAGGATTGAAGCTGCGCCTTGGTTATAGTTATCTCGATATGGACCTGCGCGCAAAGTCGGGATTCACTGTGACACCGGAAATCATGGCGTTAGCTGATGGCGCCTCGCCTCAGAACCAGTTCCATCTGACCCTCACCAAAGACCTCACGGAGAAGAGAAAACTAGCGGTTATCCTTCGATATACAGATGATTTGAAGTCTCAGAATATAGAGAGTTGCTTAGGTCTGGATATGCAGTATCGAGCCAAACTATCTTCAGATTGGGATCTTAGCCTCATAGGTAGAAACCTCCTTGGACCCGAGCATTTGGAATTTAATCCCATAGCCAGTCAAAGAATCACCTACACACCTACAATATTCTCACGCACTTTCACTCTTCAATTGAGCAGGACTTTTTAAAGACACATGAGGAATCAGACAAAGGTGTTCTCAAGTACTTTCCCAGCGCGACTGATCCGGGCTTTTCTGGTTCTCCTGGTTTGCTATGGAGCAGTCCTGGCTGATGATCCCGTCGACTCGCTGGATCGATCTCTGCCCTTGAGAGCGGCTTTTTTGAATCACTTCCGCTCTTTCGTAAACTGGCCCGCACCTTTTGGATCGCGTAAGACTACCCAATATTGCTTCCTGGAGAAGCGCTCTGAGCTTGCTGAAGAATTCAGAGACTCCATTTATAAATTGTATGGGAATAAGAGCAATGTAAAAATCCTGAAAGTGTCCTCAGTGGCTGAGTTGACCTCATGCCACATTGCTTATTTCGGAGAATATTTACCAGGGGATTCTTTAAAGGAATTAAGCTCTCTTTCAAATCTGCCGGTATTGACCGTAGGCTCAGGCGAAGATTTTTTACAGAACGGAGGAATCTTACGATTTTTTGAGGAAGGAAACCGTCTCCGCTTTGAAATTCATCTTGAACAGGCGAAAAAGCAGGACTTGCGAATCAGTCCCGATCTACTGAAACTGGCCAGGATTTACTCCCCGTGATTCAATTCCTTACCAGGATTCTTCCGCTTAAACCGATTCTATTGAAGCTCCAGGTGGTGATTCTTACAGCGAACACCATCCTGCTGTTTTTACTGGGGTACTTTTTTCTCACCCAGGAATACCAGACTTTTGGAAAGTTCACTCGCAGTGATTTGCTTACCATGAGCAAGGCCATAGCACCTTCACTAATCCCTACACTGGCATTCAAAGATCCCGTAGAAGCCGGTTTGATATTAGACTCTCTCAGGGATAAGAAATCTCTGCAGATCGCGGCAGTTTATGATTCAACCGGCTCTCTCTTTGCCGGATTTCATCGCGCCGATATGAATCCTCCTCCGGGTCGAGAGGATTTGCAGTGGTTTCTGGACAATGGACTTCCCTACATTTCCAGGCCCCTGTTCTTAAAAAATGTATTCCAGGGTACCCTCTATGTGGTTCATGATCTCAAGGATGTCGAACTTCTACTTCTGAAAAATACCGGATTCTTTTTACTGGCTTTGATTATCTCTATTGGATTAGTTTCCTTTCTTTCTTTAAAAGCTCAGGAATATTTCTCGAGACCTATAATTTCCCTGGCTGAAACAGCTGAGTTGGTCCATCGGGATCAAAACTACTCCATTCGCTCTATCAAATATGGGGAAGATGATCTTGGAATTCTGGTGGATCAGTTCAATGGGATGCTGGATGGAATTCAAAAAAGAGAAGAACAACTAAAAAATGCGCAGTCAGAGCTGCAAGGGCTTTATTCCAACCTGGAGGAAGAGGTTCAGGAGCGAACGAGTTCTTTGCAGGAGCACGTTCGATTAGAAACATCTATGAGTTCCTTCAGGCAGCAACTTATGAATCGAGAGTCTGCAGTGAAAAAGATTCGTAAGACCATCGACCTCTATCTTGGTGAGATTACAGACGGGGATATCCATTTTTGGTTCTTTGAGCACCCGGATCGATTAATTCCGCTCAAGGTTGAGCCGGATGCAGCGAGAACAAAGACACCGGAACTTTCCTGGAAATTCCCCTGCGATCATCGCCTGGGAGAAACCCAGGGGCCTGCGCTTCAACTTCTCGCCAGCGAAGAGCCATTGAATCAAAGGATTATTGGATTACTTGATAAACGATTAAAAACAGGGGACTCCAGGAGTTTTCTGATCTATGGAGAAGAGTCATTTCCCCTGGCACTGTTAAACATTTCCACAAACAAAGATCTCGCTCAGTATGAACAGCTTTTTGTGGAGAATATCATACAGACACTCACCCAATTAATGAGCTTGAAGAACCTTGAGGATGAATTCCAACGTGTTCAGTCCAAGCTTCTGGAGTCCGCTCACCTGGCTGGAATGTCAGAGATAGCCTCCGGTGCGCTGCATAATGTGGGAAATATTTTAAACGGCGTCAAGCTAAAAATAGAGTCTTTGAAAAACACACTAAAAACAACTCACTTCCAGACTTTGCGCGAGACCTCAAAATTACTTCACCAGGAAAAAGAAAGATTGGGACCCTTTTTCCGCGAAAAGCGGGGACAGGATCTTCTGGAACTGATCGAGGTTATTTCCCAGCATCATGAAGAGCAGTCCAAGAGCCTCTATGCGGATGCAGCGGATCTGGAATCTAGAATACAAACCATGGCAAATGAGATAAATTCTCAGCAAAAATACGCTCGTCTTTCACTCTTTGAGGAAGAAATTGATCCACAGGGTCTGATTGATCAGACACTCGAGGTTCTGGAGGGCCTGCTGCGGGTAAAAAAAGTAAAAGTAATTTGTCAAAAAGATTCTGATTCAGTTCTTTTTCTTTCCCATTCCAGAATTCTGGGAGTGCTCGTAAACCTGGTCAAGAACGCAATTGAAGCAATGGAGGTTACCAGGCCTTCCCATCGGGTGATCAACATCACCGTTTGCGACTCCACACAGGGTATGGTCCTGTTTCGAATCCAGGATCGTGGTCCTGGCATTAAGCCAGAGGATAGGGAGAGGCTTTTTTCTTATGGATATTCCACCAAGAAGGATGGATTTGGGGTCGGGCTTCATGATTGCGCCCTGGCCTGCCGACAGTTACGGGCTTCGATTCGCGTTGTGGACTGTTTAGATGGAGCATGTTTCGAAGTCGAGGTCCCGACTCAGACAGTTTCAGAAGGTACTCCAGGTTCTGAGGGAGATAAGCAGCATTTACTGGTGGAAGGGTAAAAGGAGGCAGCTGACGAGTCTCTCTAAATTCTTTCTGGTGTATACTCTAAAGGAAGGATAGTGTTTGGATTCCCGAAGAAAATGGAAGCTCACAATTCCTGAACTCAACCGCGATTGCGCCTTATTGAGTATGAACCTACAAGTGTCTAACCACTTGCATTACGGTATAAAATAGCGGGGCCCTCCTTTGAGGAATAAAAAATGTTGTCAGGTCTGAAGCCTCGCATTCTCGTTGTTGATGATAATGCCTCTATTCACGAGGATTTTCAGGAAATCCTCTTACCGCAGGTATCTCCTTCTGTCAGGAAAATTGAGACCCTTTCCAGGGCGGTTTTTGGTACCAAAAGATCAGAGATCAAGAGTCACAAACTCCTGCACACGGATTACGAGATTGACTTTGCTTTTCAGGGAGAGGAAGGTCTGGAAAAGGTGCGCTCCGCGAGATCCGCTGACAGGCCTTACTGGTTGGTATTTATGGATGTAAGAATGCCGCCGGGCTGGGATGGAATTGAGACTCTGATCCGAATCTGGGAATTAGAACCAGCGCTTGAGGCTGTAATTTGCACGGCATATTCAGATTATGACTGGGAGGAAATTCTTGCCGCCCTTGGCGCTTCAGATCAATATCTCGTCCTCAAAAAGCCTTTCGAGTCCATTGAAGTTCGGCAGGCCGCCCTGGCCCTGACAACGAAATGGAAGCTTCGAAAAGAGGCAAAAGAGCGTTATGAATCTCTGCAGATGAGCCATAGAGAAGTTGAGAGTGCCTATCAAAATCTACTTGAAGAGCAGGAACTTCGCAGGGAGGCCCAAAATCAACTGATCCAAGCTCAAAAAATGGAGGGAGTAGGAATGCTGGCCGGTGGAATTACTCACGATTTCGGAAATCTGCTTGGGATTCTGTCAGCCGCTACGGATTTGTTGGAAATCTATTCACAAAATTCCGTAGTGCCAAGAGATCAACTTAAAAAGAAGATCGAGCTTATGAAATCCTGCATCTTTCAGGGGGATGAGCTGGTGAAATGTCTACTCAATCTCTCCAGAAATTCAACGGACAAGGTAGCGAAGATAGATCTGCGCTCTTCGGTAGAAAGTGTCGTAAATCTGTGCCGACGTACCTTTTCAAAAAGAGTGAAAATCAAGTTTGAGGTTCCAGCACAACCCTTCTGGGTCCTCGGTGACTCCATCCAGATTCGCCAGGTGTTGATGAATCTTTTTCTGAATTCCAAAGAAGCTATGAAGGAAAAAGGAACCATTTGTGTTGAGATGGAGTTGGTTAAGAGAGATGGAGATTCACGCTGGAAAGTATCCATAAGTGATACGGGGCAGGGAATACCAGGGGAGATCCTCCCGAAGATATTTGATCCGTTCTTTACTTCCAAAGAGACTGGGACTGGTCTTGGACTTAGCGTATCCTTTCAAATTATTAGTGCGCATGGAGGTCAAATCATAGCCAGAAGTGAATACGGGTCCGGAGCAACATTCGAGATTTTTCTTCCCATAGTGCACAAAAGGGGAGAAAATGCGAAGATACAGACGGGCGTTAAAGGAGACTGTGGTTTGGAAGAGGGCGGAAAATTATGAGTAAAGAGGTTTTAGCTCAGTTACTGGATCATCTCATGGCCATTCCCATGAGGCCTGATGAGTCCTATTCCTCCGAAGATGATTTTGTGGATCTCTGTTACTCATTGAGAGCGATATTAGATGTCTCTGTTTTTGGTATCTATCGCTTCCATGAAGGACTGCTTTATCCCATGGATCTTTTCTGGGGCGAGGCATCCCCGGCCGATTTTGCCACGGACCCTATTCCCTGCGAACATCTGGAAGCTCTTCTGGCGGAGGAAAAAAATTCATCCTCACTTAATTCAGACAGGCTTCTTGCGATGCTCTCCGCCTACGGTTACCCCATGATTTCCCTACCAAAATCATGTGTGGGAATACGCGTAGTTCATTGTTCAAGATACCTGGGCTTCGTTCTTTTGGGTACAGACACAAAGATGGATCAGCGTATTCTCAATTCCCTTCACTCGTTATTGGTTCCAAGATTACTTCAGTTAGAGGTGGATATTTTGCGGGGAGGGCTCGATCTCATGGAGACTCGGAGTTCTTTACTTAATCTGCTTCAAGATGTGGACCCAGAATACGAGCAAGGTTTCCTGGTCAAGAGTTTTCCGATCATTTCCAGGCTGCTTGATGCGGAGAGAACTAGTATGTGGGTGTACGGAGAATCAACCCAGGAACTTCACCTCATTCATGGGGAGGGCTTATCAGTAATAAACGTTACTCTCAAACCCGGGGATGGGCTTGCGGGAAGGTGTTTTTCCATTCGCAAAACCTTCTTTTCGAATGACCCTTACAATGAGAAACACTTTGATCCCAGGCTTGATCATAAGACCGGGTATAAAACCGAATCCGTACTAGTGACTCCTATTCTCAAGGGTGATCGGGTGAGTGGCGTTTTACAAGTCTTGAATAAGGAGGGCGGTTTTACCTATAGGGATATGTCTAGTATTCGAGAAGTTGCCGCTTCTCTCGCCAGTCACGTAAATCTCTACACTTTTCTAAAAAGCCGCCAGGAAAAAGTAGCTGTTTAGGATGGCTGACTTTTCAAGATTTGAGCAAAGCTCAAATCTCAATGCCTTTCAATCTTCTAAATAGGGATATTGCGTAAGAGTCGGTCATTCCTGAAATATAGTCGGTGACCTGCTGCAGTTGCTGGTAGGTACGGGGCTCTGACTGTTCTTCCTCCTCCAGAAACTGCCGTGGTATCAGCTGTTTAAAGAGGGCGAAACGTTCCCGCTCGGATCCATTCTTGTCTAAGCATATGGCGGGTACAAAAGCATCTAGAAGACCTTGTATGGCTTCAAATCCAGCTACCTTAATATTGATAACTTCCGGAGCGGAATAAATTTCACGGTGAGCGAAATCCATCATCTCCTGAAGGACGCCCTTTGAATCGATCTGTGAAATCAGAGGCTGATCAAAAGAGCCCTCTAAAATCTTCTCTTCATTTTCAAGAAAGGTGGAACAAATTTCCTTTACCAGGTGGCCGATCACTTTTCCCCCCAGGTATTCGACACGATCCTTGGCTTCGCGCATCCTAAGACTTTCCTTAAGAGCGGAGTTCGAACCAACTCCCAGGATACGCTCAAAATAACTGAATATGACGTCCCAGCTAACATGTCCCAGTCTAAAACCATCTTGGAAGTCCGCAATGGTATAACTGACATCATCAGCGGCTTCCACAAGGTAGACCAGGGGATGTCTTGACCATGCTTCACCTTTCAGGGTTTCCTTCAGGCCCAGCGTCTTAACTACCTGGAGAAAGGCACTTTCTTCGGATTCACAGAATTGAAATTTTTTCTGACTCACTCTTTTTTTATCCTGTTTGGAAAGCAGTGCTCGGCGTGGATATTTCAAGGATGCCCCCAGGGTGGCCATGGTGAGCTGGAGACCCCCGGTTTCCTCATCACTCTTACGATGACGCTGGAGTTTGGTAAGAATTCTAAAACCCTGGGCGTTCCCTTCAAAGGATAGGAACTCAGCCTGCTGCATCGTACTCAGACCCTGGAGATATTGAGAATTCTCAGATCTGGAAAACCAGGTGCGGATAGAATCCTCGCCGGAGTGTCCAAAGGGAGGATTACCAATATCATGAGCTACACAGGCAGCGGCGATTATATCAGCTATTGAATAGGTTGTGATGGGATTCAAATTCCATTTCGCGCATAGATGAGGTCCAATAAACATCCCCATGGACCTGCCCACGCATGAGACTTCTAAACTATGGGTCAATCTTGTTCGCACATAGTCATTGCGCGCGAGGGGAAATACCTGGGTTTTATCCTGGAGACGGCGAAAGGAGGAGGAGAAAATTACACGATCGTAGTCCCTTTGAAACTCGGTACGAAAATCGAGATCTTCGATCCGGAGTCCCAGTCGTTGGCTACATAACAGTTCTTCCCATCGATTCTTGGACATGAACACTCCTACGAGGCTTCAGGGTTGATCCTCAATACGTAGAATTCTCTGCTTCAAATTCAGCAGAAGCTTTTCATGTCGCAAAGTTACTGATTTTAGCCGTTGTAATTTACCCGAGAGATAGCGGCTCTGTTCTTTGGTGAGAGCTTTGATTCTTCTGGCTTGCAGCGAGAGAATTTCCAGACGACCCTGGGATAGAAGTCCTTCTACCTCTTCGCGTTGATAGCGAAGATGATTGAGTCGTGTTTGTACTTTTGTGCGAGTGATTTCCTCGGATGCAAAACGATCCAAAAAGATGAGCCAGATCGTAGATAGGATCAGAAAAAAGAAGAGTATGCCAACCAGGCCGCGCCTGAATCCACTGAGGCGCACCAGGCCCTCAATTGCGACGGGAAATAGAAGCCAGGGCAGATTTAGGATTTGAATTGCCCAGCGGGAATTTCCTGAGTATTCATCCATATAATAGGTAGCGCTATAATGGGATAAGAAACTAAGAAAGGGAGCGATTTCTACATTCATCGTGTCCACAATTTGCACATACTGATGCAGGAAAACTCCGATGAGAAAACTCAGAAGAAAGGGCTCCCTCAGGTAACGGAATTTGTGCACCGCCAAAAACCAGGCGGCAAATGCTGGAATAATCACGATAAAGAAAGCGGAATAAAAAACCTCATTTACCAGGAGAGTATGCAGGGGCATGCTGAAAATTCTGTGAAAGGTGAACCGATCTTGAATCAGCGCCGAACAAAGGTTTGTTAGACCCATAAATGCCAGGATTATGAAAAAGCCGGCCGCCGAGAAACGCTCCAGGGGACTCTCTGGAATGAAAAAATCGGCTGACAACTCATCCTCGGAACTCTCCCTTTGCCCATCTGGTTCAACGACACTAGCCTTTCTGCCTCTGAATAATCGTCTTTTAGTAGGTTTTGCTTCTTTCTCATCTGGTGAGATCTCCTCGGCCACCGCCTCAGGCTGAGTTGGTGCAGGGGATTCATGAACTTCCTCTTCAGATGGAAGTTGAGCCTCGACGGCTACGCTTTCATGGGATGTTGCGGAAACAACCTCCTGAGGCTCCTGCTCCTTCTGAGTAGATTGGGTGTCATCAGGAGATGACCTGGTCTCCCGCTCAGAATCACCAGGCTCGAAACTTGCGATTCGAAGCTGCCAGGCTTTGACCATCCTTAGCGCAGTCGCGCTGTCCTGGGAGAGGTCTTCGAGAACCTTAACCATTTTTTCGCGAACTTCCGTGAAGGGAGACTCAAGCAGAAATTCACTATATCTCAAGAGTTCATCTTCGCCGATCGCGCCAATACAATAAACAGCGGTCAGTTGTTCATTCAAAGTAGAGCTTTGTGATAATCCTTCTAATCCTTGAACTGCCTGCTTGGGGTAGTCATGAATCAGGGCAATGATCGCATTTCCAACAACACGGTTATTTACGTCTTCAAGAGATGGAATCAGGGTCTTTTTATCCACCTTGTTCAGCAGGATTCCCAGACCCTCGACAGCATTTGCCCGAACGCGGTCAACATCGCTTTGCAGGAAAGGGAGAAGTCTCTGGTACTGTTCCGGGTCCCCTAGCCTTGCCAGTGCCATAATTAGGGAGGCGACCAGTCTTTCATCTGTTTCCGAATCCAGTTTTAGAACCAGTTTCTGAACAATAGAGGGATCGTTGGGATCAAGACAGTCTCGAATCCAGTCCATCAGTTCAGGAGTAGTCATGGAGTCAGGAGAATCGTGGGAGTCTTCTAATTCGGATTCCGGAGCATCTTCCAGGATTTTCTTGGCTTCCTCATTCCCCACTTCCCTGAGGTGAGTTAGCCCCTCCCGTCCTTTATCCTTTACACTTTGATCCTCGTCTTGAAACAAGAGCTTAAGCAAGGGAATACTATCGGGTATCTTCATTTCCTTAAGGGCATAAGCTGCGGAATTGCGGTATGCCACATGCGGCGATGCAACCATTTTTCTAAACAGCTTTAAGGCACTTTGGTCCCCAAGGTTATAAAGAGCCTTCATGGCTGTGGCCTGTACTCGATTATTGGCATGGGTCACAAATTGCGCGATGAATCCTAGCGCTTTAGTATTCCCAATTCCTTCCAGAGCCTCAATAGCAGTGGAAATCACACGGGGGTCCTCATCATTGAGAAACGAGACGAGGGACTGAAAATAAAGCTCTCCTCCCAGGGAAACCATAAGTCGAATCAGGAGTCCCTTTCGATAGGAGGATGGCTTTTTTTGGCAGTGTTCCTCGAGGGTTGGAAGAAATTGTTTCAATCGATACTGAACAATGTAACGAAAGGCCCTGTTACATCTCTCTTCCTCATCACCCTCAAGAGCACTTTGAACCTTTTTTAGATTCTTGGAAAAATCAGGGGGCGAAGGACTCTGACCTGAAGAGGCAGCCTGCCTGAGAATTCCAATCCCTTTTCGGATTTCATAGCAAATCTGCACATCGGTTTCTGTTTCAAGCAGTTGATTCAACCTCTCAACGGTAGAACCATCCTGCATGGAAATCAGATCTCTGACCGCGCGAAGACGAACATCTGAATCCGGGTGCTGGAGATTTGCCAGGACCTCTTCGAGATTTACCAACTGTGATTTGGTGTCTGAATTGTTTTGCTCTTTTATCATTCCAACTCGATTTCGAATCGTATCAGATTCCACCTTCCATTTTCGAAAAAATAGTCAGAATCAAAAATCAGATTGAGATTAGAAACCACTCTTCCCTTTAAATTGAGAATTCCATCTTCACGGACACCGGAGGATGCTTGGAGAACAAGGTTTCCATCGGAGAAATCTTCAGAGAGAAAAGGATCACGCATGTATCGGGCATAGTGGTCATTCATTTCCTGCAGGGTAATGCTGGCCTTCCATATTCTTGAGATAGGTTGGTAGAAGGAGTCCATTTGGTATCGTCGAATAGAGTCCTGAAACAAGGTCAACGAACGTCTTGCAATAGAATTCATCTCGGTGAGTCCAGGTTCCACCATACCTTGTGATTCCACATATTTTCGTAAATCAAAAGAGAGATGAATGATTTTCCATTCAGCCGGCGCTTTGATCGGAATCAATCGAAGGGAGACAGGCAGCGGGGACCCATCAGAGAGATCGAGAATGCCGCTGACCTCGGCGAGTTTTTTCTGGTAGCGAATGGATTCGGTGGTAAAGCCCTGGTGCTGATTGAGACCATAGACTTTGTTCAACCAGGAGAAATCCCGTAAGGAAGTTTTTTCCCGAAACTGAGGATGGGTACTCAAGTAGGTATCATGGATGACCTTCTCTTTCAAAGAGCCAAAGAATCTGAGAACCTCCCCCTCTAGATACTTATCTGGCTTTTCTACCTCAAAAAGAGAGCATCCACCGCTAAGAATCCAGACAGCACCAATCAAAAGGAGCCTGAGGGAAAGACCGTGTCTGGGGATTTTCATGAGGGAGCAGTTTAGCACATGCAGACTGCAGGAACTGAGATGAGAAGGGAGCCTGAGTCAAAGAAATTATTGCATGGATTCCTCTGTTAACCATGGTTCATAACTTAAGAAAGAACTGTTTTTGAATCCTGAGCACTCTCTCTACTTCATCTAGATTCTCTCTTAGGGATCTTCGCAGCAAATAGGGTAATCCTGGATTGGAATCCAGCATCTCATGGGTCTGCCGCGCAGCAGTCTTAGGAAAACTAGAGGGGAAAAGGTACTCGGAAAAATCTCTTGAAAAAATTCGATCTCGGCTTCCAAATACGCTGCTGAGATTCTCAAAATATTTTGGTACGAGCTTCTCACATTCTGCCTTCTGCAGCCTGTGAAAAAACGCGCGCATATGCGCCCTGCATAGATCGGCTGAGAGGTTCTTGTTCTTCAGCAGTTCCTCTAAAGCTCTCTCCTTATCAGGTTCCAGGGCCAGTCTTGCTTCAGTGGCATATTTCAAACCCAGGTCTCCCGGATCTTTGGAAAAACAAACTTCGATCCAGTGATTGGCCTCGGGATGGCGTGCGTAGGAAAGGAGTTTGGTCGCGGACCATCTTCTGTCCCTGTCCAGGTGCAGGGTGCCAACCATTCCGCGGTGAAGATCTTTTGACAGGAGTTCGAAATGATTAATTTCCACACAGCTTGAAAGCAGGATTGAATACCACTTGCATTTGAGATCATAGGAAAGGTCAGTTGATTTTAGCTGCTCCTGGGAGTGCTCAAAAACCTTAGCGCATTCTTTCTGATAGAGTTCATCGGGTAGAAACTGATACAAGCATCTAGAAACCGTGTTGAGAATATAGATGGCAATTGAGTCTACGGGTTCCTCGGAGACCAGTTCTAAGCCAAGATTCATGCATTCTAAGGGAGAATATTGAGCATCGAGAACCATGCTGGTGAGACTGTTCCAGATCAATTGGCGAGTGAGACTCTCCTCTATCATCGGGTAGATCGAGTGAAGTTCTTCAAGAGATTTGGGATCAAGATAACTTTTTGCGTAGTCATGATCCCCATAGTTGCAAAACAAAAAGCGGGGGAAGTTCACACCTTCCAGACCTTCAACCTTTGTTGATGGGCCACTGTAGGTAACATCGTAAACCTGAGTTGCTCTTAGGATTTTGCGGTCTTTCACTTGAACTTCCTCAAACAAGGCCAACCTGGTGCCGTGTTCTCGTAATGTGGGAAATTCTGTCGGTGCGCTCTGGTGTAATACAAGGGAACTGATCTGTCCGTTTACCTCACTAACTTCAGGGCGGACTGTATTGAGATTAGCGGTTTCAAGCCACTCACGGGACCATGAATGAAGATCCATAGGTGCATGGATCTGCATAGAGCTTAGAAAGTCGCTGAGCTCAGTGACGCCAAAAGAATACTTGAGCAGATATTCGTGAAGACCTGCTCTAAAGGAGTCTTCACCAATTCGAAAAATGAGCTGTCTCAATACAGCAGCTGCCTTTTCATAGGTAATGGGGTCAAAATTAGCAAAAGCTGTATCGGTATCCGCGCAGTCAGCGACAATGGGATGGGTGGTACTGGCTTGATCCTGATGAAAAGCCCGGTTCTTCACATCCTGGGTAAAATACAATTCCCATTCCTGGAAAGATTCCAGCTTTCCAAGCACTTCATATCCAAAGAAGGTCGCAAACGCCTCATTCAGCCAGAGTCCGTCCCACCATTTCATGGTAACCAGGTTGCCAAACCACATATGAGCCAGTTCATGCACCACGGTACCAGCCAGTTCAAAGACTTCAGATGCCGTAGGCTTGGAACGACTGAGATATCGTTCGGTAAAAGTCACCAGTCCAGCATTCTCCATCGCCCCTCCATCATATTCGGGGAGGAAAACCTGGTCATATTTTTCAAAAGGATAGGGAACCTTCAGGTAGGACTCGAAATGATCCATGGCACCAGTAGTCCATTCAAATATTTTTTCAAATGGAATGTAATCCTCCATAGCGGCCCTGTACAAAATTCGCATAGGGTAGCGGAAGCCTTCCTGATCTCTGACCAGGAAATCACCGGCTACAAGACCAAAGAGATAAGTACTGATCGCTCTGGTAGGCTGAAAAATATGGAGCCTTCTATCCTTGAGGTCCTCACGACTTAAGAGGGGAGAATTGGACGCGACCTCCCATTCCCATGGTGCTCTTACCTTGAGACGAAATTCAGCCTTTAGATCAGGCTGGTCAAAACAAGGGAATATCTTGTGGCATTCAAATGGCTCCAGGTCGGAGAAGATATATTCAAGCTGGGTTTCTTTCTCCATAAAACGGTGGAGTCCCACGCCGTTGGTATCGAACTGATTCTGATAAGAAACTCGAATCAGGTTATTTCCCTTAACGAGTTGCTCCGTGGGTATGTGAATCTTCCATGATTCATAGCGATAGTCCTCAAAAAGACTGCCATTGATCTCAATAGTTTCTATCTCTGAGCCTATAAAGTCTATGGGGATTTCATCAGCCCCATCCCTTAGTTTGAAGTGGATTTCCGCAATGCCTTTATAAGAAGTGCTTCCCTTGTGGAAAGAGAGTTCAACGGTGTAGTTCAGGTCACTGATGAACTGTGATCGATATTGAGCCAGGTCACGGATCAGATTGTCTTCAACGTTCATTTAAGTCTCCAACGGGTGTAAAAGAAATGCCACCATTACACCAACCTCGGGTGAGGGTTGCAAGAAAGGGAATACTTGGTTCCTAAATCCTCCATTTAAGACCTGACTATCCTAAAAGCAATTGTAAGTCTTGAAACACTGGGATTCTTTCGCTAGAATACGGCTCGCGTATTTGCTGCAATAGGCCAGAGGCAGCGGGCCTCAACGGATCAAACCAGCCCAGTTTGGGTTGAAGGGAAATGGATAATGGCAGAAATAAGTTATTCCAGGGGATTGGCAGGGGTAATCGCAGACGAGTCCAAGATTTGTACAATTGACGGAGAAAAGGGAGAGCTGTATTACTACGGCTACCCGATTCAAACACTGGCTAAGGAATCAAATTATTCTGAAATCACCTTTCTTCTCCTGTATGGTCATTTGCCCAATTCTTCAGAACTTGAGGGACTTGAGAGAAAGCTTCGGGCTGCCAGGGAAGTTCCAGGCGCGTTGTTAGATCTGATTCGCGGATTTCCCAGGGATGCGCATCCCATGCGTGGTTTACAGGCCTCGACTGCCTGTCTTGGCATGTTTGATTCCGTCCCAGGAGACGCCTCACAGGATGATCAAAGGGAGTTGGCTATCCGTCTGATAGGAGCCTACCCAACCCTGATTGCTTGTATCGCAAACCACAGGGAAGGAAGGGATTTTGTCCAGCCAAGAAGTGATCTTTCCCATGCCGCAAATTTCTTGTATATGCTTCAAGGGAAAGAACCTGAAGAGCATGTTGCCAAAATGTTTGATGTATGCCTGGTTTTACATGCGGAGCACACTTTTAATGCCTCCACCTTTACGGGGCGGGTAGTAGGTTCCACGCTTGCAGATCTTCATTCAGCCGTAGCCGCCGCTGTGGGAGCCCTTTCTGGATCGCTCCATGGTGGAGCCAATGAGCGAGTATTAAAAATGCTCGAAAATATAGGTGGACTGGACAACGTGAATTCCTGGTTTGAGAATGCAATGGCGACGAAGAAAAAGGTAATGGGAATGGGACATAGGGTCTACAAGACTATTGATCCGCGCGCGAAGATCCTGCGAGCCATGCTCGATGGTGTTGCCCAGGCCACGGGCGAGAAAAAAGATTTAGAGGTTCTTGGGGAACTGGCTGATCTTATGGCTAAGCAGATGGATGAAACAGGCAAGCAGATCTGGCCTAATGTGGACTACTATTCGGGCAGCCTTTACAGACTCCTGGGGATTGATACGATCGATTTTACGCCTATCTTTGCCCTGTCCAGGGTAAGCGGCTGGACGGCGCATGTACTGGAGCTCTGGTCGGATAATCGTCTATACAGACCCAAGTGTCATTACGTGGGAGAAAAGGACTTACCCTATGTCCCTATCTCTCAGCGCTGACTTTTCATTGATCTGAATCCCTTGGAATCAAATCAGCAGGTTCCGATAAATTCCTTGATGGGTCCTCCAACGGGAGGACTCTTGAGAGGATAGGTCATGGAATTACGTAGGATTTCAGTTCAAATCAGCCTTGTTTTAATACTCCTGTTCAGGATTGACTCCTTTGGGTCTGTCGCTCAGTTTGAAAGTCAATTCTTAAGGATGAAATCCAAGGTAACGGCGCCCCTTAAACTCTCAAAACAATTAGATAAAGAGGAGCTGTCCTCTTTGATTGCCGTACTGCACGAACGGTCTGGCTCCCACAATCTTGACTCACAATTTCTGGGGTGGATTCGACATCTGCCTGAATTTTCCCCGGTGTGGGAAGCGGTAGGTCACTATGCAAGACCACGCAGTTCGCAGGGTTTTGATAAAAGAAACCGTGGAAATGCCGTCGCTGTTAGAAGCAATCAAAATCTTTCCAAGCAAAGGGAGTTTTTTCTTACCCATCGAACACTCCTGAAAAACCTGGAAAAGACCTTCGGTGTGAATGCTGAGGTTCTCGTGGCTCTTTGCTGTACAGAAACAAGATTGAACGCTGCTCGTTTACCCCACTTAGCCTACGCTGTTTTCGCCACACAATTGGTATATTTCAAAGATGCGTTTGCGATACGAACAACCGGTGGTGATTCAAAGCGGGTTGCGAGACTTCGCCGCAGTGCTCGACACAACCTGGTCTCTTTGTTTCTTTATACGATGCAGAGCGGGGTTGCCGCTTCAGAAGTCCGCTCTTCCTGGGCTGGAGCCTGTGGTCCTATGCAGTTCCTACCCTATAATTTTCATTATTTGCAGGATGGTGATGGGGATGGGAAGGTAGAGGTTCAGGAATTGGGAGATTCTCTTGCCGGTGCGGCTAACTTCCTTTTTAAGCGGGGATGGACTCAGCAGCACACCACCTGGTTTCAAACCGGGAGTACGGACTTGGAACTCGTTAAGGTCTTAAAGCGCTACAATGCCAATACAGAATACGCAAAGGGAGTTCTTCACTCAGCAAGAGAGCTTCGTAAGAGAATCAGCGCCTCCAAAAAGACGGTGAAAACAGGACAATAACGGTCAATAACTCAAGCCTTCCCAGCAGCATAAGGAAGGAAAGAAGCCATTTGCCGAAGGTCGTGATTGTCGAGTAATTATCTGTAGGTCCTACCGCGCCAAGTCCCGGTCCAATATTTCCCAGGCATGAAGCGGTGGCTGAAGCAGCACTGACTATATCCAGTCCGGTAGAGGTCATCAAAAGGGTTCCGGTTCCAAATGAGGTTATATAAATGATAAGAAAGGCCAGCACACTAAGAAAGACCTCTGAACTCAAGACCTGGTGGTCAACTCGTAATTGAATGATCGCTTTGGGGTGAAAGAGTTTTTGGATTTGTTGAGACAGCAGCTTAAAGAGGATGATAAGACGAATAATTTTAACCCCGCCGGCTGTGGATCCGGCGCATCCTCCGGTAAACATTAAAAGCAGAATCAGAAACTGGCTGACTACCGGCCAGGATTCAAAATCGACTGTGCCAAATCCCGTCGTGGTTACGATGGCTACGGTGGTGAAAAGGCTATCTCGAATGGCGGTAGGAATGTCGCTGTAGACACCGAGGCTCAAAGTTTTGATGCAAATGACACCTGCCGAAACAATCACAACGAGAAAAAAGATTCTGAGTTCCGTATCTTTGAATAAGTTGCCTAGTTTACCGCGTGAAATCTGGTAGTGAAGGGCAAAGTTCATCCCCGCCATGAACATAGCTCCAATTAGAATATAGTGAATCACGGAAGATTCATAATAGGCGATGCTTTCATTATGGGGAGAAAATCCACCCGATGAAAGGGCACAAAGAGCATGGCACACCGCATAGAACGGCTCCATACCAAATCCCCACAATAACGCGAAGCATATGAAGGTCAACAGAAGGTAGGCCTTCCATAGAATCATGGCAGTATCTCGGATTCTGGGAGTAAGCTTATCACTTGTGGGACCGGGTACTTCTGCTCGAAAGAGCTGCATCCCACCAATCCCAAGTGCCGGAAGAATGGCGATACCCAATACAATAATACCCATCCCTCCAAGCCACTGAGTGATGCTTCGCCACAGAAGAATAGGTCTTGAATGGGATGCGATATCAGTAAAGATGGTCGCACCGGTGGTGGTAAAACCACTCATAGTCTCAAAAATAGCATCCGTGAAGGAGTGATGTGGTTCAGCCAGCATGTAGGGAAGGGAGCCGCAAATCGAGAAGAATACCCACACCAAGGCTACAACCGCGAAACCTTCCCTGTGATAGATTTCCTGGCTGGGGTCCATTAGACGGGTCAGAAGTAGTCCAACCAGAAGAGTTGCGACGGCTGACACCGTGAAAGCCTGCCAATCACCGGCTGAAAATATTATTGAGTATCCAAGGGGGATACACATGGTAAAAGAAAGCCCGATGAGCAGTTTGCCAATAATTCCAAAAACCGAGGCTAGATTGACAGCTTTGAACCAGTGGGAGACGGAGAGTAGTTTACTTCCCTGTTCTGAAGGGGGTTCAGAAGGATTAGGCTGGGATGGGGTCATGATGATTCGAGATCGATTCAATCGTTAGGGAATCTTATAGTAGTAGACCTGATCCATGCAAATTATGATGACCTGATCAAACATAGATTCGGTGTCCAGTTCCTTGGAATAATGGACCGGTTATGCTAAAGTGCCAAGCTTATCCACTTAAATCCCAAAAATATGAGAAAGGAAAGAGGGGAATGCGCTAGTTCAAGCGAGGGTCTATCAGGTAATTAAGGTGTAAAAACATCACTACCTGCGAGGCACGGTTCCAGGTACAGTCGTTTGATTTTGGAGTGGCCAAAAGCCACTTTTTTATTTTTAAGGAATTTTGTATGAAACAAGAAAAGGTGAGTAAACAAAGGATTGAAGAAATCCTTGCGGTTATACTCGAACCAGATTTTGTAGTATACGGCATTCGCGTACGACACCAGGAACCCTCCCGAGAAATCGAAATCTTAATCGATCGAAGCGGTGGCTTATCCCTCAAGGAATGTGCTGGAATTCATCGCAAATTTTCAAAATTAACTGATGAAACAATTATAGATACCTACCAGGTTTCCTTCTCGACTCCAGGGATTGATCGAAGTTGTGTGTATCCACAAGATTTTCTGCTCCATGGGAATAGAGAGTTTGAATTGCAGTTAAAAGATTCCAGAGAACTTTGCGGCAGAGTAGAAATTCTGGATGAAAAAACAGAGGCTCTTCAAGTTCTTCCTACAGATTCGGAACCAGTGAATATTTCCTGGAAGGATGTAAGCGTTGCTCGCTTCAAAATTGCCATTGAGGAGATCAAGACATGAACTTCAATATTCTGACTGCGTTAAAGGAACTTCAAAAGGAACGTGATATTTCTGCAGAAGAGCTTTATTTGACGGTGGAAGCAGCTCTGATTTCAGCCTACCGTAAAAAATATAGTTATGACGGTGAGCTGCTCATTGAGTTTGAGGATGATGGCAATATAGCCGTAATGACTTATAAGACAGTAGTAAATGGTAAACCAGTGTCTGAGACGGAAATATCCGTTAACGAGGCCGGCAAATTAGTGGATGAAGTGGATGAGGGAGACCAGGTCAAGGTAGACATCACCCCGAGGCAATTTGGCAGGGTAGCCGCACAGACAGCCAAACAGGTCATCGTACAGAAAATGAACGAAGTGGATCGCAAGGTAGTTTACGACAAGTATTCCAATAAATATGGAATTCTTACGGTAGGTAAGATTCAGAGGTTTGATCGAGGCGATATTCTGGTAGAACTTGATGATGGGATTGAAGCGATTTTACCACTCAAGGAGCAAATTCCCTCTCAGAGATTCCGTCAGGGAGACCGGGTTAAAGCGGTCATCATTGAGGTTCGCAGAACCGCGAAGGGTCCCCAAATTGTTCTTTCACGTACCCATCCAGATTTTCTTGAACGCTTGTTTGAACAGGAAATTCCTGAAATTCCCGATAAGCTTGTGGAAATTAAGAGTATCGCTCGTGAACCTGGGGTGCGCTCAAAAATCGCGGTCTTTTCTGCTGAAGAGCATATCGATGCCGTGGGTTCCTGTGTAGGTCTGAGAGGATCGAGAATTCAGGGAATCGTCAATGAACTCTTTGGGGAAAAGATCGATATCGTGAAGTGGAATGAAGACACCCAGGTCTATATTTCCAACGCGCTTTCTCCCGCTCGCCCCAACCATATGGAGTTTAGTGAAGACGAAAATCGAATGTTTGTTGTAGTTCCTGACTCCCAACTTTCTCTTGCGATTGGGAGGGAAGGGCAGAATGTCCGACTGGCAGCTAAACTGGCACATGTAAAGATAGATATAGTTAAAGAGAGCGATTATATAAAGAGCCTTCAATCTGGGGAGGGCCTGTTAAGTGCAGGATTCAAGGCGTAAATTAAGGGATTCACATGTCAAAAATCAGGGTATTTCAATTAGCAGCTGAGCTGGAGTTTGATAAGAACAAGCTAGTCAGTCTGTGTAAGGACCATGGACTCAATGTACGAAGTCCACTTTCTTCCGTGGATGACCCCATGGAGTCAGAAATTCGGTCGCTTGTGGAAAAGCTTCAGGAGAAGTCTGATAAAACTGATGGTGTGATCCGCAGCATGAGGGATCTCCCCTCGATCAGTTCAGATGATTTAGAGTCTGGAAAGGTTCGAATTTCTCAGGAGAAGGAGCAGGCTCAGGAAACTGCGCCCACTCCGGAGGCTCCAGTAGTTACAGGCCCACAGCCTCCGACCGGAACGGAAGCCCCTAAGCCTTTGGATCCATTAAATCGTTTGCCGCGTAAAAAGGTGGCAATGACAGAATTTGAGCGTCAGCAAGCTAAGATTCAAAAGCGAAAGAAGCAGAAGGAAAAACAGCATCAACGTCAGGAAAAATTAGAGCAACGTGAGAGAGTTGAAGAAGAAGAAGCTCAGACCCTGAGGCTTAATGAGGCAGTATCTCCTGGAGAACTTGCGCATATGATGGGTGAAAATCCTAGTGATTTGATCTCCAAGTTATTCTCAATGGGAATTATGGCCGCGATCAACCAGAAACTTGATGTGGAGACCTGCTCCATTCTTGCTGGAGAATTTGGTTACCAGGTTATTGAGGAAAAAGTTGATGATGAGGTCTTTGACCTCGATATGGAAGATCCTGAAGAGACTCTGAAACCTCGAGATCCCGTCGTTACGATCATGGGACATGTGGATCACGGAAAGACCACCCTGCTAGACGCCATACGCCGTTCAAAAATTGTGGACACTGAGGCTGGTGGAATCACACAGCATATCGGGGCTTACAGAGTTGATACTAAATCAGGCGGATCCGTCTGTTTTCTGGATACTCCAGGTCACGAGGCATTTACAGCTATGCGTGCTCATGGATCCCAAATTACGGACATAGCGGTTCTGGTTGTGGCTGCCGATGACGGCTGTAAGCCTCAAACAATCGAAGCAATCAACCATGCCAAGAACGCTGATGTTCCTATCATTGTGGCAATTACAAAATGCGATAAGACCGGAGTCGCTCTCGAGAAGGTATACGAGGAACTAGGTACCAATGGATTGATTGTGGAGGCATGGGGCGGAAATGTACCTTCCCAGCCTGTATCAGGTATTACCGGTGAAGGTATTGATGACCTGCTCGAATTGATCCATCTTCAGGCCCAGCTTATGGAGCTCAAGGCCAATCCTGATCGAGCCGCTGTAGGCGTTATTGTGGAAGCTGGAATGCAGAAAGGCCGTGGTGCCGTCGCGACGGTTCTGGTGCAGAAAGGTCAATTAAAGATTGGTGATCCCATGGTAGCCGGAAGTGCCATGGGACGTGTACGTTCCATGACTGATGAGTCCGGTAAGCCCTTGGAGTTCGCGGGACCATCAACACCGGTTGAAATAACAGGGTTCTCGGAAATTCCTCAGCATGCGGACCGTTTTCATATAGTCCCCTCTGAGCGTAATGCCAGATTTTTTGCAGAACAGCGCGAAGAGCGTATCAAGGATCAAAAAGCGAGGGGCGGGGATAGAGTCGTTAACCTGGAGTCGCTTTTTGCTAAGGTCGAGAAAGGTAAACTCAAGGAGCTAAAGCTAGTTGTCAAAGCAGATGTTCACGGTTCTTTGATTGCTATTGCAGAAAGTCTCGAAAAAATCCAAAAAGAGGATGTACGGGTAAGAGTCATTCATTCCGGTGTTGGGGCGGTGAGTGAGGGAGATATCATGCTCGCGTCGGCAGCCGAAGCGATCATAATCTGTTTCCATGTCCGAGCGGATGGAAAAACAATGCGCCTGGCCGAGGACGAAAAAGTCGAGATTCGTTCCTACAAAATAATCTATCAGGCGATTGAGGAAATTGAAAAGGCTATCACGGGAATGCTTACTCCCAAGTACAAAGAAGTAGTTCTCGGCCGCGCCACGATACGCGAAGTGTTCTCAATTTCTAAGGTTGGGAAAATTGCTGGATCCTTTGTGGAATCAGGCAAAATCATTCGGGGAAAGCAAGCCCGATTGATTCGGGATGGTGTTGAGGTATTTGATGGCAAGGTCGATAATCTCAATCGTTTTCAAGAGACTGTGTCAGAAGTACTCAGTGGTTATGAATGCGGAATCAACCTCGCCTATAATGATGTCAAAATCTCCGACGTAGTAGAAGTCTACGAGATGGAGGAAATTCCCAGGGACGCTTAGAATGCGCAGGCAGGTATCTCATAAACGGGAAAGAATTCAGAGTGATATTTATCGAGGAGTGAGCGAACTAATCTCCCGGGATATCAATGATGAAAGAGTAAGAAAAGCCTCACCAATTCTTCAAGAAGTTGCCTTGAATCGTGATGGCTCCCTGGCCAAGATCTATATATCCTTCCTCAGAGAAGAACTCTCTGAAAATGACAAGAAAGAAGTCATGCGCATACTTCAGAAGTCCGCAGGATATTTTCGCTCCTGCCTGGCAAAAATCATAAAGGCACGATCAGTTCCACGACTTGACTTTTATTATGATAGCTGGAAGGAAGAAATGAACCTGGTCGACGAGGTCTTGAGAAAAGAGGGTGAAGAGCTCAAGGCTATTCTTGGACCTGAATCCAATGATGATTCAACTCCATCCCCAGAACTCGAACCTACTGGAGATGATCCTGAGGTGGAGGAACCATCATGAGAGAGCTTCCTGAATTTCATGGTCTCGTAAATTTTCACAAACCTCCGGGAGTTACGTCCGCAGATTGTGTGAGTTTTATCAAGAGGCTAACCGGTGCCAAAAAAGTTGGGCATGGAGGAACACTGGATCCCTTTGCGGACGGAGTTTTACCGATCGGAATCAATAGAGGAACAAGGCTCCTTCAAGAGTTTATTTCGGGTGATAAGACCTATGCCGGATATTTTCGCCTGGGTTACAAAACAGATACCCTGGACGTGGAAGGCAAACTGGAAATCTATTCATCATCTGAAAAGGTGTTTTCCCTGGAAGAATTTGAAGAAAAGCGGCAGTCGCTCGTGGGGACGTATGAACAAAAGACCCCTCATTACTCAGCCAGAAAAGTTCAAGGTAAAAAACTCTATGAGTTAGCTCGTAAGAATCAGCTCATTGAAGGGATTCCCGGAAAGAGAGTCACAATCTATTCCCTGGACCTGGGTCCCGTAGAAAGGGATAGAGTAAACTTTTCCGTGACTTGCTCTAAAGGTACCTACGTTCGCCAATTGGTACAGGATTTTCTAGAGGGATCGGAGTTTGCGGGAACCCTGGAAAAACTGACCCGTACAAGGGTGGGACCCTTTGAATATGAAAATGCTGTCAATCACCATGAGTTTTTTAAATCCCTATGTGTCGGCGAGCCCTTTTCCGGGTCCTGGTGTATGGCTCTATGAACCCGAGAATTCATCGGTTTGATCAATTTCATACCTCACTCAAAACCTGTCTGGCTATTGGGAACTTCGACGGGGTTCATTGTGCTCATCAGCAGCTTATCAATAAGATGCTCGAGAAGGCTCGAAGCACGGGGGCTAAATCTTATGCCCTGACTTTTGAACCTCATCCGCGAACCATTATTTCTCCACGTAGGAACTTAATTCTGCTGCAAAGCTTCCAAAGGCGCTATGAAGCACTTCTTGCGCTTGGGCTAGATGGGGTGATCGTGGCAGATTTCACTCCGAGTTTTTCCCAAATACCACCTTCTAAATTTATAGAGAAGTTATGTTCAAAAATTACTTTGGATTCAGTTTCAGTAGGTTTTAATTTTGCGTTTGGAAAAGGAGCCGAGGGGAATCCCAATACCTTAAAATCACTGCTGATACCGCGTGAAGTGGAGTGTGAGATTGCTTCCACAATTATGATGGATGGGGTAAGAGTTTCCTCAGCATTTCTTCGAGAAGAGGTTTCCAGAGGTAAGGTGGAGACCTACTTAAAATTGACTGGAAGATATTATCTGGTAGAGGGAACCGTGGTGGAGGGTGAAAAAAGAGGGAGACACCTGGGGTTTCCAACGGCAAATCTCGAGGGCTTTTCCTCTCTTTTGAAGTTTGGAGTCTACGTGACTTTGGCCAAACTTGAGGATGGGAATTCGTTTCCCGCACTGGTTAACTATGGTTCCAATCCAACCTTCGGTGATGATCAGCCCAAGATGGAAGCCCATATTCCTGGATTACAGCGTGAACTGTATGGAGAAAAGCTCCAGTTAAACTTCCTAAAACTTCTTCGGCCTGTTCTTCAATTTACCTCACCCAACGCGCTGAAGACCCAGATTGGCAAGGATCTCATCCAAATGGAGTCAGTTTTTCAGGAAAATACTGGTAATCATGCGCACTCTCAGTTCATCGGTTGAATCCCTCCAGGCTGGTCTGTATAGTGAGGACTATTATGAATCAAGACCCTCGTAAGTCCCTCATAAAGCTGGGACAGGAACTGGAGAGTCTTCTCGAATCGTCTTCCGAAGATGAACTTCGAACCTTTTTGCTGGATATTACGGTATTGAGAGGAGAGGTCAATCGTCTGTTTAGTGATGAGAGATTTGAAGGGCAGCTTCTCCATTGACCCACCCAGTCAACGACTTTTCAATGGACCACTCTACCTTCGAACCTCAGTTTGAATCCTTACGTCTCATTGTCGAAAACAGCCTACGGCGTACGGCTGAAGTTAACCAATCCCATGCACAAGTTTTAAAGCAAGCCATGGAGTATTCCCTCTTTGCCAGGGCAAAAAGGATTCGACCTATTTTGGCTCTCCAGGCTGGAAAGCTATTTGGTGCCCGGCAGGAAAAAATCCTCGACATCGTGGTTGCTATTGAGCATTTGCATACCTATTCCCTCATCCATGATGATCTTCCTTGTATGGATGATACCGACTATCGCCGAGGTATTGAAACATGTCACAAGAAATTCGGTGAAGATATCGCTACCCTTGCTGGTGATGCACTCCTAACCCTGGCCTGGGATACCATCATTGTTCGCAGTAGAGAACAAGGATTTTCTGATAAAGTCATCGTAGATCTTATTGCTATTTTGTCCAGAGCCATCGGAGCCGACGGTATGATTGCCGGACAGGTTTTGGACCTGCAGGCAGAAAAAAAGAAGTCTAGTTTGAAAGAGGTAAGTGAGATCCATGAGTATAAAACCGGAAAGCTCTTTGTCGGATCTTTGCAGGTTGGCGGAGTTTTAGCTGGTGCCTCTGAGATGGAACTGAAACTGTTGTCTGACTTTGGAGAACACTTTGGCATGGTCTTTCAGATTACCGATGATATTCTTGATCTGACTGGTACCACCGAGAGCCTTGGGAAGCCTCAAGGTTCAGATTTGGCGTTGGAGAAGTCCACTGTTCCTTCCGTTTTGGGCATTGATAAATCCAGGATTCTGGCAAAGCAGCATGTGACCATGGGTAAGGATTTGCTTTCATCAATTGGTTCGCCAGAGGCACGTTTCCTTCAAAACCTTATGGACTATCTGCTGGTTCGAACTTCTTGAGGTTGTGATTCACAATGGTGATGGCGGTATTGCTCGGAGCCGGGGCGGGAAAAAGATTTGGCTCAGAGATTCCAAAGCAATTCCTTGAGATAGATGGAAAAAGTATCCTTTACCATGCTTGTGAGAGATTGCAGTCCAGCGGTTTCATTGATGGATTAATCATCACGTCCAGAGCGGGTGAAGAGGAAAAAATCAAGAGAGCCTTGGGAGACCTTTCCATACCCTGCACGGTAGTAAGGGGAGGAGCGGAGCGGGCACATTCAGTTTTGGCAGGTCTGCGATCCTGTCCCTCTTCCACCCAAATTGTACTTATCCATGATGGAGCCAGGCCTAATCCATCTGTTTCTCTGATTGAATCCCTGGTGAAAATCGTTCAATCAGAGGGATGCGGCGTGGTTCCCGGCATCCCCGTAAATGACACGCTTAAAAAAGTTGAAGAAATGGTGGTAAAACACACTGTTGACCGTTGTTCTCTTGTGAGGGTTCAAACCCCCCAAGTTTTTCCCTATGGTAAAATTCTTGAGTCTTATGAAGTAGGATTAGCCCGGGGTATTCTGGGCTCTGATGATTCCACTTATGCGGAGCATTTTGGATTGGAAGTAAGACTTGTTGAGGGAGAGTCTGAAAATCTGAAAATTACCATTCCCAGTGATTTAAACCTATTCGAATATTATCTTCGGCAGTCCCATCATGAAAATCATTAAAACTGTTCTGACCTTTTGTCTATTGCTACTAATTGGTTTTGCATCGGTTGGATTCGGCATGGTTGGCGGAATATTCCAGGGACTGTGGGAAGCGCTTCCTGAGATTCATGCAACTGATCTCAAGCCCTCGGTAAGAACGAGAATTTTTGATCGAAATTCACAGTTACTACAGACATTGGGATTGACCGATTCCCGGATGAAGCTGATAAGAATTCAAGAACTTCCCGATCATGTCAAGAATGCGTTTATCGCAGTTGAGGATGAGCGATTTCGCTCCCACTTCGGTATTGATATCGTAAGAATCGTTGGTGCGATCATTATCGATATTCGCACTGGAAAATTTGCTCATGGGGCTTCTACGATTACACAACAACTGATTCGCAATGTGTATCTTTCCCCTGAAAAATCGATCACCAGAAAGCTCAAGGAAATCATTCTGGCCCTGAGAATGGAGTATCTCTATACCAAGGATGAAATTCTCGAAATGTATTTAAATACCGTATTCTTTGGAGAGAATTTCTATGGTATTGAAACTGCCAGTCGAGAATATTTTAACAAGGCTTCCCAGGACTTAACTATCGCCGAGGCAGCTCTTCTTGCGGGCCTGCTAAAGGCACCCAACAAGTATTCCCCCTTGCGGAACATGGAGCGTGCCAGGTCCCGACAAAAGCTTGTCCTGGGCAAAATGCTGGAAATGAAATTTGTTTCCATTTACCAATATGACCAGGCTTTCGGCCAGGAGTTGGTTTTAGGAAGTGGTTCTGAGAATGTTAAGGAGACCATGGAAGCTCCTTATTTCACCCAGGTGGTTGTGAAGGACGCTTTTCGTATTTTAGGCAGGCGTAAGGTTCTCGAAAACGGGTTGAGAATCTATACGACACTTGATCTTGGAGTACATCGCCTGGCGGAACAGTCTTTTAGACAGGCTAAGCTTTTTCAAAGCGATGAGGCCAAGAATGATGTGGGTCTCCAGGGAGCTTTCGTGGTAAGGGATGTAAGTACAGGTGACATTCTTAGCCTCATCGGCGGTAGAGACTTTCAGAAATCTAAATTTAATCGGGCAGTTCAGGCTAGAAGGCAGCCCGGATCCTGCTTCAAACCCTTTATTTATGCGGCTGCATTTGAAAAGGGAACCCCCGCAAACCTGATCCTCAACGATGAACCCCTGAGTTATTATATTGCTAGCGAGAAAAAGGAGTGGACTCCAGAGAACTATGGAGGGATTTACCATGGTCCCTGCATTTTGCGAACGGCTTTGGAGCATTCCTACAATATGATCTCCATTAAGCTCTTGGAGAGAACCGGTATTCAGCCAACCATCGAGATTGCCAGAAAAATGGGAATTGAGTCCTACCTCGAACCAAACTTAACCCTCGCCCTGGGGAGTACAGAAGTTACCCCGGTGGAGCTGGTCTCAGCCTATAGCACAATCGCGAACTATGGTGTCTATGCCGCACCCAGGTTCATTACCAAAATAGAAGATGCGAATGGAGTAGTCTTATACAGGGCTCCAACTGAAGAAAGGGAAGCAATTTCGGTAACCACCGCCTTCAAGGTCTTTTCAATGATGGAATCCGTAGTTCAGAATGGAAGCGGAAAGGCAACCAGGGTGAAGGGGTTGAGAATTGCCGGAAAAACGGGAACCAATCAGGATTATATCGATACCTGGTTCATTGGTATGACTCGTCGAATTGCCGCCCTGGTTACCTTTGGTTATAACTCCAGAAAAAGCTTGGAAAATCGTGCCCCTAGCTCCAGGGTAGCTGCTCCTGTAATTGGTGACTTTTTTCGCACCCTAAAAATGCAGATGCCTGAGATGCTAGACGAGGAGCCCGAGGCAAATCACTTACCTCCCGAATTATTGGAATCACGAATCTGTCGGGTATCTGGACTCTTAGCTTCCCCATCTTGCCGCTATACGACCAAGGAGATCTTTGATCGGGATAAAGAGCCTCGGGCTATTTGCCCCGTTCATGGGGTTTCCACCGCCTACCTGGATTGATGTTGAGCCGAGAACCGTAGCGCTATGGATTGAGAAGGGACGTCCTCTCACAGGAAATTTAATAGGATGGCCCTGTGGGCAAATGCCTACTGCTTGAAAGAACCCCAGGGTTTCATGTATTGTAAGTGTCGATAACACCCGTGAGAAATGGCTCCGCTGAAGCCCTCTCTTATAGCGGAATTTAGCCTTGGATTCAAAGCAGTAAACCGGTTCCCTGAAATCAGGAAGGAGACAAAATGTCTTACTTTAACCGCATGAAAGAATTCGACTATGAGCAATTGGTTTTTTGCCAGGACAGAACCTCTGGACTGAGAGCCATTATTTGTATTCATGACACGACCCTCGGTCCCGCTCTCGGAGGGGTTAGAATGTATCCTTATGAGCGCGAGGAAGACGCCGTGGTAGATGTTCTCCGCCTGGCTCGCGGAATGACCTACAAGGCCGCTGTTTCCGGACTTAATCTTGGCGGAGGTAAGGCTGTAATTATTGGAGATCCTACCCAGGATAAGACCGAAGCCCTCTTTCGTGCTTTCGGGCGTTATATCGAAACCCTTCATGGACGTTATATCACGGCTGAAGATGTAGGTTCCTCAATCCAGGATATGTCCTACATCAATATGGAAACCGACCATGTGACCGGAATTACAGTAGCCCGTGGAGGCAGCGGAGATCCTTCTCCGGTTACCGCTCGAGGTGTTTATAACGGTATTAAGGCTTGCTGGAATCATAAAGAGGGAACTTCAAGTCTCAGGGGAGTCACCGTAGCCGTGCAGGGATTGGGGCATGTAGGTCAGCATCTCTGCCGACTGCTTCATGCGGAGGGGGCCAATCTAATCGTAACCGATGTGAATGAAAGGCCCATGGAAGAGGTTGTTTCGGAATGCTCTGCCCGGTCAGTAGATCCCGATGAAATTTATTCGGTAGATTGTGATGTTTTTGCTCCCTGTGCTCTAGGTGCTGTAATTAATGATCGCACACTTGAGGTTCTACGCTGTTCCGTGGTAGCTGGGGCTGCCAATAACCAACTCGAAGAGGATAGACATGGAGATGAATTAACCAAGAAGGGAATCATTTATGCCCCTGATTATGTTATCAACGCAGGTGGACTAATGAATGTTTACGAGGAATTAGCAGGATATTCCCAGGAGCGTGCATTCAAGCGCGTGGATCATCTCTTCTACACCATTACTTCAATCCTGGAAACAGCCAAAGAGAAGAATATCCCTTCTTATTTAGCTGCCGATGTAGTGGCCGAAAGACGACTTGAGGAGATACGCTCTATTAGTTCGATCTGGGCTAACCGAACTGGTACCCCCGTAGGACGTTAATTCCTATCGAATAATCAGTAGATCGCGGGCCTTGTTAATGAATTTCTTTCGTTCTCCCCGAGAAAGCCGATTCACATAGAAAAACACATCCTGGGCCGAAATTTTATCGGATTCAAAATCTCTAACAAGAGAATTGTGTGATAAATACATGCCTAATCCCTCTCAATACTGAAAAGCAAGTGGTTCATTCACTTGTAGGTTCCTACTCAAGAAGGCTCAATCGCAGTTGAGCTAGGGAATCCTAGAATCCCCTTCTATCCAGGAATCCGGGCGAAACACTTCATTTTGAGTCTACAATGACTAGTTAGCCTTCTCTAAAGTTATCGGTGAAAATATCCTGGTGATTTAGGCCCTGGGAGCCTGTCCTAGTGTTTAGGTAAAGACGATTACCTGACAGTTTTCGGTCCGGAGGGGTACAATAGAGTCAGGTACTCGCCGTTGGGAAATAAAGATGATCAAGAATCTTTCTCAAATTCTCTTAGGGTCGCTTCTACTTTGTTCTATCCCTTTTTTCCGGGTATATGGTTCTGACATAGAGGAACTTCAGGCTCATGTGAGCAAGAATCCGGACGATCTAAAATCGATCTATCAGCTCAGTACAGCTCTGCTTAAGAAAAATCGCCCAAAAGAAGCGCTGAAGTACCTGCTTCATCTGAGACGAAAGCGTCCGGGTAAGGGGTCCATTCTTTACGCTCTGAGTCGGGCTTATTATTCTCTGAAGAGAATACCCGAGGCCTTACAGGTATGTTCACAGGTGAAAGATGCAGAGAATTCACCTCGATGTGCCGATCTTAAGGCTAAGTCGCAGAAGGATTTTCCTGACAGTTATACTCTTTATAGGGCCCAGGAATTATTCTCTAAAAAAGAGTATGAAGAATCCATGGCTTTGCTTGAGGAGTTACTTTCCATAGAAATTGAAAATCCTCACTACAGGCTTCTGCTTGGCAAGATTTACCATATTCGTAAGCAGTATGACTACGCCTGGGACCAATACCGAATCGCTCAACGCACCATATCGGAGAGTTCCGAATTAAGGAAATTAACTCAGCGCTTGCGGGCCTTAGGTTCCAAGGCCCTGGATTATGTGAATCAAAATAAATCTTCCATCAAAGATGAGAAAAAGTTCTATGATCGGTTTTATTTTGCTCTGAAACTCTATCTCTCTGATACACGTCTGAGGGCAGGGGGATTTACTTCAAGGGCGATTGAGCATCTAAAAACCCAGGCTGAGGACCTTGATCCCTTTGTTTACCAGTACCGGCTTGGTTACTTCAATTCCCAGAATTCCGAGGCTGATCAAGCCCGAGAGGCATACCAGCAGGCTTTGGATGAGGCCCCTGACGATTATCTTTATACCACTGTGGAAAGTCTTCTAGCTGACCTCGAGCGTCTGGCAAAAAAGGAAACGAAGGTCATTGATCTGGTCTCTAGTGTCGGGGGAGAAGATGCCTACAGAATGCTCCAGGAAGCCGCTATAAAGGCGAACAAACTGAAGCGGACTGAGGCGAATTCATCCACTTCATCCAAAGGGGCTTCAATCGAATCCAAGCTGGGTATGGATAAGGAAAAATTTGTAGCTGAATTCGAGAATTACAAGCGTAAGATACAAAACGCTTCTTCCGAGTCAGAAAAGAACCGTCTTATGCAGGAAATGCAATCAAAGTACGGCCATTTATTTAAAGACCCCTCTACTCGCAAACAACTTGAGAGTTTCTTAAAGACGTCCGAAGGGAAAAAGCTTCAAGACCGATATAAAGATAAGATAGGGGAGTACAAAGACGTGGTGGAACAGTACAAATGAGTACGGTGGCAATGATGCCCAAAATTTCTTGCCTGGTTCTCTTTCTTCTCTTCTTTCTTGAGGCAACTCACGCAGTAACCCGGCAACCACCGAGAAACCGTGGAGAATTTTCTTTCGTTCCTATACAGCGTATGGTGCCACGGAATCTGAATCGACCCTCTGTATTGGTTTTACCTGTAGTTAGTGATCTTGAAGATAAAACCATAGAAACCAGGGCCTATGAGCAAATCGTTGATTTTTTTCGCCGGTATAACTACCTGGTGCCCTCGTTTTTGGAAACAAGACTCTATCTCAAACAGCAGGAAATCGGAGAACAGGCGTATGAAGGTAGTTTTGAGGAGCTTTCTAAGAAGTATCGGACTCGCTATGTGGTCCTGCTCAAGATTCAAGATTTGCAGCATAGTAAGACAGTTAACCCCATCGGTTTGATTACCTCCAGGTCGATTCCCAGGGCCAGTCTTACCGCTGCTGGGCGCAAGGCTCACGCTGAGTATATTTTAAAGATCTATGGTTCAGCCAAAAAGGAGGTTTTTGAAACCTCTATAGTCGCCAATAAAAGGGATCCTTTACTTGGATTCTGGAGGAGTTCTCAAAGTCTTGCCTTGAAGCTCCAAAAGGAAGTCCTCAGCGGGTTACTCGATGATTTTGCCACCAAAAACATTCTCAGGGCAGAAGGATATATTCTCACACCTTTGAAAACCTACCACCCGGATTCTAAAGGATTTCAATGATTCTTAAGATTGTCAGGTACAAGTAGAACGAGGCTTCATCCCTCCGACTTGTCATCCCCTGGCATTTGGCTTCTGACTTCTCTTCCATCTCCTTCTTTTCCTCTTGATAAATCTCCTTGTGAGATATATGCTTGGAGCGTTTCTGGAGGGGGCCTAATCTGCCGAATCCAGGCCGTTTAGCACTAGTCGCAGATTCTTCAAGGAGACCATATGAAGCGAATGAGAATGCGCGGCGGATATAATCTCAGGCTTGCCGGAAAGCCGGTAAAGACACTGGAATCCCTGCTGGAAATTCCCGAGACCATAGCGGTTAAAGCGCAAGATATTCCCGGGATCAAACCCCTCCTTGCAGTAGAAGAAGGGGCCAAGGTCAAGTGCGGAGATGTATTATTCACGCACAAAAAAGACCCCCGAATTTCCGTAGTTGCCCCTATGGCAGGGACGGTTAAAGAAATCCGCAGGGGTCATCGGAGAGCTCTCATTGAAGTCATCATAGAGCTCGGCCGCCGGCAAAACTTTGGGAGCTTTGGAACCTATTCTATCGAAAAGATCTCCGAACAGGAGCTAGTGGATCATCTGCTCAAAACAGGGATGTGGCCCTTTTTTCGCTCCATTCCGTTCCACCAATTGGCTGATCCGGAAGACCGCCCCAAAGACATATATGTCAAAACTCTGGAAACAGAGCCTCATTGCCCGGACCTGAATTATGTTTTAAAGGGCAAAGAGGAAGACCTACGCAAAGGAATCATTCTCCTTAAGAAACTGACCAGGGGAAATGTATTCTTAACGGCAGCTCGTACGGATGAGCCTTACCCATCTGGATTTGACTCGATTGAAGAGGCGACAGTGATTCGTACAGAGGCTGTCTTTCCTGCTGGAAATCCCCATGTACAGTCCTACCATGTCTCTCCTCTAAAAAAGAATGAGTGCGCCTGGTATATAGATGCCCAGGACTTATTAGCCATCGTTCACCTTTTGGAAACGGGCAAATGGGACCCTGTCAGAACTCTTACCATCGCGGGAGCACAATCCCTGCGTCCCAGGTATGTGGAAACCTATCTGGGAAGTTCTGTTAAGTCTCTTGTGGATAAGGATCTGGCTGATGGAGAGAAAAGATTTCTGTCCGGTGGGGTCTTTTCGGGACTCCAAATTGAAGAAGAGAGCTATCTTGGATTTTACGGAAAATCACTGCATGTAGTCAGAGAAGGGGTAGAGAGGGAGTTTCTACGCTTTGTCTGGCCGGGAATGGATAAGTATTCCTTTTCCAGTGTGTTTCTTTCAACGGTATTTCCTAGTCCAGAATATGAACTCACCACTTCCATCCAGGGGGAGGATCGAGCTTGTATTCAATGCTCCAGCTGCGAGGATGTATGCCCCACCGATCTCTTACCCCAGTTTGTGTTCAAATCGGTTCTGGCCGAAGATTTTGATCAGATGGAGGGCCTGGGAATTCAGGATTGTGCTGAATGTGGCTTGTGTACTTATGTTTGTCCCTCAAAAATTGAGATCGAACAGATCATTAAGGGCGGCCTTGATACCATCTTGAAGGAGGCCTGAAATGAGCATTCTGTTAAAGATTCTGGAGTGGAAGCGCAAAAATCTGTTCGATAAGGGGAAGCCGCTTGAGGCCTTTGAGCCAGCGTTTGATGCCGCGGATTCCTTTTTGTACTCGCCGGTTCATGTAACCAAGAATGGTCCTCATGTTCGCGACGCTGTGGATACCAAGCGATATATGTCTATGGTGATCCTGGCCCTTTTACCTCCCTTACTAGTAGGAATCTATAATGCGGGTTACCAGAGCCAAATGGCAATTTCCGCCTCCATTGCCCACTGGGACTGTATTCGTGAAGGATTGATCCAGGTAGTACCTCTGATCATTATTTCTTACGCGGTAGGGGGTACCTGGGAGGCAATCTTCGCGGTGGTTCGTAAGCATCCAATCAATGAAGGATTTCTTGTGACGGGGCTTCTATTTCCCCTGGTTCTACCTCCCACACTTCCCTGGTGGCAAGCAGCAGTCGGAGTATCTTTCGGGGTTGTCATAGGCAAGGAAGTATTCGGTGGAACGGGAATGAACATCCTTAATCCAGCCCTGGTAGCACGAGCTTTCTGCTTCTTCACCTACCCGGGGAAAATGTCAGGTGATAATGTCTGGATCACGCTGCCAGAAAAGACGGAAACACTTGTGGACGGTTTTTCCGGCGCTACTCCGTTGGCCAAAGCAGCCGCAGCGCCTGGAGGTGAAAATATTGTAAGAATTCTTTCAGAGGCTGGTTTTTCAATGAAGCAGCTTTTTATGGGATTCGTTCCTGGTTCCATAGGAGAAACCTCTGCAGCGGCATGTATATTGGGTGGAATCATTCTGATTGCAGTGGGAGTGGGTAGTTACCGAACCATGACCGGATGTATTTTGGGTGGCACAACCATCGGCCTTCTCATGTGGTTGTTGGCTCCTGATACTCTCCCTGGGATCTATCATCTTCCACCTCACTATCATCTTTTGGCGGGGGGCTTTCTTTTCGGAGCTGTCTATATGGCTACCGATCCAGTCTCCAGTGCTGGAACTTCCATGGGAAAGTGGATTTACGGATTCTGTATTGGAGCCCTGGCAATCTTGATTCGAACGGTAAATCCAGCTTATCCCGAAGGGATGATGCTAGCCATTCTGTTTATGAATATATTCGCGCCGTTTATCGATTATTGGGTTCTGCAATCCCACATGAAGCGAAGGAAGGCACACCATGAATGACAATCTTTACACTCTGCTCTATGCCGCGGTGATTTGTTTTGTGTGCAGCTTCCTTCTCTCTTTATTCGCCATGGGGCTCAAACCAGCTCAGGAGCGAGCCGCTCAACTGGATTTAAACCGCAAACTTCTCGACGTATTGGGACTCTTCGAAGAGGGGATGAGCGATGAAAAAGTGGAAGAAGTATTTAAAAACCGTGTGGAAGAGCTAGTCATCAATCGTGCAGGTGAAGTTCAGAAGAACTACAAGGCTTTCAAAGAAGTACCCGAAAAGGAGCAATGTGAACTCTTAGAGAAGGGTGCCGAATTGAACACCCCAGACTGTAAGCTATCCCTGTTCCAGAGAGTTGAAAATGGAAATTTGAAAGCGCTGGCAATCCCGCTTAAGGGAAAGGGACTCTGGTCAACTCTCTATGGTTACTTGGCTTTACAAAATGATGCAGCTACAGTGAGCGGTATTACGTTTTACAAACATGGGGAAACCCCCGGCCTGGGTGCTGAAATATCAAAGAAGTGGTTCCAAAAGAATTTCCTGGATAAGAAGATCTTAGATGAGGATGGAAATCTCTATGGAGTCGTAGTTGCCAAGGCTAAGGCCGTGAATTCTGGTCATCCACTCAAGCATTCTGTGGATGGAATTAGTGGGGCCACCATTACCGCCAACGGCGTAACCAGACTAATCAAGCACTGCACAAAAATGTATGATCCTTATCTTTCCAGGTTTCGAAAGGAAGAATGATGGCGTTGCTCAAAAGCCTTCCCAAGCCACTTGTTGATCCATTGGTTGAAAACAATCCCATCACTATTCAGGTTTTGGGTATTTGTTCGGCTCTGGCTGTCACCGTACAACTCAAGCAAGCGGTGGTGATGTCCTGTGCCGTGATATTCGTGCTCATTGGATCGAACTTCATCCTCAGTCTCTTAAGAAAGGGACTACCCAACAGGATTCGAATCATCGTAGAGATGTGTGTAATCGCGGCCCTGGTGATTCTTGTAGACCAGGTACTCAGAGCCTATTTTTTTGAGCTGAGTAAGCAGTTGTCTGTGTTCGTTGGTTTGATCATTACCAACTGCATTGTTTTAGGGCGGGCAGAGGCGTTCGCACTGGGAAATTCACCAGGTGCTTCCATACTTGATGGCCTGGGCAACGGACTGGGTTATTCCTTGGTGCTCTGTCTGGTTGGAACCATACGGGAAATCTTTGGATCCGGTACGATATGGGGATTCCCATTGATTTTAAAAATGGGAGAGTGGATGGGATTGTCCCAATCTCTCTATGATTTGGGTTACGAGAACATGGGTCTGATGGTATTACCCCCCGGGGCTTTTATCATCATAGGGCTCTACATTTGGGCTGTGAACGTGGTCAGCGGAAGGCAGGGTGAGTAATCATGGTAGCAGAACTTCTTGGGATAGCTATTACCTCCGTCTTTATCGAAAATATCCTCCTGGCATTTTTCCTGGGGATGTGTACATTCCTGGCCTGTTCGAAGAAAATTGAAACTGCCATGGGCCTGGGGGTGGCAGTAATTTTTGTTCTAACCCTCACCACTCCGGCAAATTGGCTGATCCATGAGTTTTTTCTTAAGAAAGGTGCTCTTTCCTGGATTAGCGAGTCCTATGCCAGCCTGGATTTAAGTTTCCTGAACCTGATTACCTTCATCGCTGTGATCGCCGCCCAAATTCAGCTTCTGGAAATGATTCTAGATCGGTTCTTTCGAGCGCTGTATACAGCTCTTGGAGTATTTTTACCCTTGATTACTGTGAACTGCGCGATTTTGGGATGCTCTTTGTTCATGGTTGAGCGTCAATACAATTTCGTAGAGTCCGTTGTTTATGGATTTGGCTCAGGGTTGGGCTGGGCTCTGGCAATTATAGGACTTGCCTCCATTCGAATGAAAATTCGATATTCCCACGTTCCAGACGGATTGAAGGGATTGGGGATTACATTTATTACCACGGGTCTGATGGCCATCGGCTTTATGGGTTTCGCCGGGATCAACCTATAGGAGAGTTCCATGCTTGTAGAAACCGTCATCTTCAGCATCATCATTTTTCTGTTCATTGTGCTCGGGCTCGTGGCTTTACTCAATATAGCCAACAAAAAACTTGTTTCCTCCGAAGCGGTGACTATTTCAATCAACGGAGGCGAGAAAGTCGCGCAGGTGCAGCCTGGGATGACTTTGCTGACCGCTTTGATGGGGCAGGAAATACTACTTCCTTCAGCCTGTGGAGGCGGGGGTTCCTGCGCTCTGTGTAAGTGTAAGGTAACCGCGGGCGGGGGAGATGTACTGCCCACCGAGGAGGGTCATCTCAGCCGCAAGGAAAAACGTGAGCAGGTCCGACTCTCCTGCCAGGTAAAAGTAAAACATGACATGGATGTAGTGGTTCCTGAAGAAGTATTTGGGATTAAAAAATTCAATTGTAAGGTACGATCCAATGACAACGTCGCCACTTTCATCAAAGAATTAGTTCTGGACATTCAGGAGGGTAAAACCCTTGTGTTTGAAAATGGTGGATATATCCAGATTGATATACCCGAGTATGACTGCACTTTTCAAGATTTTGAAGTTGCTGAGGAGTATCACGAAGACTGGGACAAATTTAAGCTCTGGGATACCCGTGCCGTGAATACGGAAGAGTGTTTTCGTGCTTACTCTATGGCGAATCATCCTGCTGAGGGACAGATGGTCATGCTCAATGTTCGTATTGCTACCGCCCCTCCCGGTTCTGTTGGTATTCCTCCCGGAATTGCTTCGTCCTATATTTTTAATCTCAAACCGGGAGATGACGTGAGTGTCTCCGGTCCTTTTGGAGAGTTTTTTATACAGGAGACCGAGCGCGAAATGTGTTTCATTGGCGGCGGAGCGGGAATGGCCCCGATGCGTTCCCATCTCTTTCATCTTTTCCATACAGAGAAATCCAAGCGCAAAGCAACTTTTTGGTATGGAGCAAGATCAAAGAGGGAGATGTTCTATGATGACCAATTCAAGGATATCGAAGAGAAATTTCCTAATTTCAAATATCATGTAGCTCTCTCCGATCCTTTGCCTGCCGATGATTGGAGTGGGTATAAAGGCTTTATTCACCAGGTTGTACAGGATGAATATTTACTCAAGCACAAAGACCCCCAAGAGATTGAATACTACCTCTGCGGGCCTCCCATGATGCTCAAGTGTGTGATGGATATGCTCGATTCCCTTGGTGTTGAGCCGGATATGATCCGGTTCGACGAATTTTAATCCCGGTACGTAGTCCGGAGGAATCGAAGATGGAAAAGCCAAAAATTCCACTTCGGCAGGTCTTGTTTCTATGTCTGCTGGTAGTCGTACTTTTTTCCTATTTTCCGGATAAAAAGGAAGCCTATGTCTTTCTTCAGGGTAAGACTATGGGTACCTGGTACCGGGTCAAATTTCTGCCTGTGGATACTGTTTCACAACCGGAATGGAAAAAAGAAGTTGATCTGCTTTTGGCGTCCATCAATCAATCCATGTCTACCTATATCAAGGATAGCGAGATCTCGCGCTGGAACTCTGTTCAATCTACTCTACCTCAAGAGGTTAGCAAGGAATTTTATCGTTTGGTTAGCAACTCGGTAGCTTTCTCTCAATCCACAACCGGGATCTTTGATATCACCGTGGGTACACTGGTGAATTTATGGGGTTTCGGACCGCTAGAGACTGCCCTCCGTCCTTCTAATGAAGCCCTTCTTGAAGCTCTCTCCCTTACGGGCTATCAGATGCTGGAGCTATCCAAGCCATCTTCCTTGAGAAAGCGCAAACCCGGTGTTCAAATCGATCTAAGTTCAATCGCGAAGGGCTACGGGGTGGACCAGGTTGGTTTATTCCTTCAAAGACATCAAGTGGACAATTATCTCGTCGAAATTGGAGGGGAGATTCGCCTTCAAGGACATTCACCTTCAGGACACCCTTGGAAGGTTGGGATCAACCGTCCTGTTCCTGAGGCCCCGCTTGACGATTTGGTGGAGGCAGTTGAGCTTGAGGACGAGTCCCTGGCGACCTCGGGAAATTATCGCAATTACCATCAGGATCAGCAGGGACGATGGTCTCATTTCATTGACCCTCAAAGCGGAATGCCCAGAAAATCTGATCTATTGAGTGCGACGGTCATAGCTAAAGATTGTGAAACCGCCGACGCCCTGGCCACGATTGCGATTCTCCTGGGATCCCAAAGTGCAAAAGAGTATCTTTCCAGGCGGCAAGTGGATTATCTACTTATCAGGGGAACTCCCTCGGGATTTGAATTGGTTAGCAATGAGGGTTGGAATGCACGTAGAATCTAAGGAACTCTAGGGCAGATTCTTATTGAGCTCTTTTGAAACACGTTCCACATCTTTGAAATCTTCCTTGGCTCGAAGCATTGCGTCTATGAGTTCGCCCTCGGAAATCCCAGAGCAAGCTGAATCGTCGCCGGATGTTTCGCACAAGCATTCGATATCCAGCCCATCTCCTGATAGCAAATCGCCTTTCCTCCTTCCGCAAGAACCTTGTATTGGCTTTCCGGAAATCAGCACTCCAATGCTCAGGAAGAAGAAGCAGGTAGAGAAGATTACGGTAGAGAAAAAGATTTGCTCCATAGGAATATTCTAGCAGTCAGAGCTCAAATTGCCTATGCCGGACCAGGAATGGATTGAGGGCTTAGCCCCTTTTCTATCAGCCACTGAGGATTGAAGAGTCGGGAGGTATATCTTCCGCCGCCGTCACAGAGAATGGTCACTATTCTCTTACCTGGTCCCAGTTTCTTTGCTACTTGTACCGCACCGGCTACATTGATTCCAGATGAACTTCCCAGAAAAAGCCCCTCTCTTTTCAGGAGAGTAAAGACCATATTGATGCACTCCTGATCTTCTACCCTGACGGCGTCATCAATGGGGGCATCCTTTAAGTTTCCTGTGACACGGCTAATACCGATTCCCTCCGTGATGGAGTTTCCTTCCGCGCGCATTTCTCCAGACTTAATGAAGTTATAGAGCCCGCTTCCCAGGGGGTCAGAAACAAAGGTCAGAAGCCTGGGATTACGTGATTTCAAATACTGAGCTACTCCAGCAAGAGTGCCACCGGTTCCCACCGAGGTCACAAAGGCATCTATATTGCCATCGGTTTGATTCCAAATCTCAGGTCCTGTAGTTTCAAAATGAATCCTGCGATTGGCTGTGTTATCGAACTGGTTAGCCCACAGGCAGTTTTCGCGATCATGCGCGATTCGGCTCGCGATCTTGGTGAAGTGGTCATCGCTGGAGTAGGGTGCCGCCGGTACTTTCACAACCTCAGCCCCCAGGGCTTCCAGAATGGCGAATTTTTCAGGTGATTGAGTTTCTGGGATCACTATGATGCAATTATAGCCCCTGGTGTGACAGAGATGGGCAAGGCCGATACCGGTGTTGCCGGCACTTCCTTCTACAACTGTTGCCCCTTCATGAACCAGTCCGGCTTTCTCGGCCGCTGCTATGATTCCCAGGGCGGCTCGATCTTTCACAGATCCGCCGGGATTCAGAAATTCAGCCTTGGCGAGGATCTCAGATCCCGTCAGTTCACTTAGAAAGGGGAGGCGGATAAGAGGGGTATTACCGACTGTACCCACGCAGCCACTGCGGATTGTAGATTCCAAGACAGACTACCTTTATCAGGTTTAAATTGATACTGAAGAACAACGGTTTGCCCGTTGTAGGTTCATGACCAAAATACTCTCATCATAGGAGCAAGGAAATCGGCCGATTCCTGGTTTGGCTGGAAATACGGACGAGTTATATACTTCTGGAAATATTCTAGTCCAATCCTTATGAATTCTCGAAATTGCCCGATTCTGGAGCGCTAAAAGAGGTGGCGATGAACTAACTTGGAGATGTTCCGGTCAGAAGCAGTTCCACCTTTTCGAGAAGATAATCCATGTCACAGGGTTTTGGGATGATAAGATTAGCACCTTCACTAGCCGCGGTCCTAAGATCTTCGGAGGCTGCTATGAAGTCGTCGCCGGTGCTGCCCCCTGAGATAGCGATGATAGGAAGCTTGGGGAAGAGTTCTCGTATCTGGTAGATGAGGTCAATGCCATGCATTCCCGGCATATGTAGATCCGTAATAACAAGATCGAAGGCCCCTGATCGAAAGAGTTTTATAGCCTCTGAGCCATTCTTGGCTTCCTCAGTATGGTAGCCCTCCGCCTGGAGAGTTCTGCGAAGAAGAATCCGTACATTTTCATCATCATCTGAAATAAGAATATCAGCCATCTGGTTTACCTCGTTGTTCCTAATCGTCTGACTATCTTCCCTGGGAAATCCATATCTTCCAATGGACTCTGTCAGTATACCCATCCTGACTCTTCTACTGCACGATTTGTTCCAGAATCTCCAAAGTCCCTTCAATTCATTGATCAGGGATGTTTGCACTACTAAAGGAGCAAAGGATTCCAGAAAATAACTGAACAATAGGTCAGAATCAAATAATCGAGGTCAATGTATGCCCAAGCGCATTTGGTTTGCCCGGATTCCCGGCCAAACCAGGAATCTACAGATTCCTTTACTCATCTTCGATGAGCTTATCTTGGTCATGAACCTGCAAACGGGTTTACCGTTTGCTCTTCGGTATAGGTGACTTGAGCTAAATTTTCAAGCCGGACCCTATATTTAGTGCCTTAAAATCTCGTATTTTATAGTGTTCTCAAGATGCTTCAGAGTCAGAATTAAATACAGAGGGGTCGATTTATCCCTCCTGAATAGAATATTCTCATTCTATGTCACAAAAATCTTCCTACAGCTTTGGGACCATGTGCTTTTGCCGCCTGATAGGACTTGTTTTTCTCATAGCATTTCTTTCCTTTTGGGTTCAAATGGAGGGCTTGATTGGTGAGCAGGGGATTGTTCCGACTCATCAATACCTGTCCCAGTTGTCAAAATTGAGCCCCTGGGATCGATTTAGCAAAGTTCCCACCCTTCTCTGGCTTGATAGCTCAGAGCTATCGATACACCTGGTATGTGCCCTGGGGTGCCTTAGTTCCCTACTATTGTTCATGTGGATTACTCCTCGCTTGATGGCGTTTTTTTGCTGGGGATTTTATCTTTCTCTATTTACCTCTACACAGAGTTTTCTTTCCTTTCAGTGGGACATACTTTTGCTTGAATGCGGTTTCCTGACCATTCTTGCTTCTCCGTGGAAGGCTAGAATTCCCAGGGCTTCACCATTGATGTATTGGCTATTGTGGATCGTTTTGTTCAAGCTCATGTTTTCTTCAGGAGTGGTGAAACTGACAAGCATGGATCCTAACTGGAAGAATCTTTCAGCCATGCAGTATCACTACTTCACTCAACCGCTTCCCAATCCTTTAAGTTGGTTCTTTCACCAATTCCCATCCTGGCTTCAGGAACTATCTACCCTATTCATGTTTCATATCGAACTGCTGGTACCCTTTCTGCTATTCACAACACCCAGGATCAGGGCTATCGGGGCAGCGCTGTTAGCGCTATTACAGATTCTTATTCTGGTCTCGGGTAACTATGCTTACTTTAACCTCCTCTCCATCATTCTTTGCGCGCCATGTATCACCGATCATTACTGGCCCCAGTCCTGGGTTTTTGCAAAGGCTCCAAAGCCAATTTCTTGTGGGACTTCCACTCCGGCCAGGGTCTTGAAGGGTACTTTATGCTCCTTTTTCATCCTCTATAATTTCTACCTTTTTATGCTTCTATTTGCCCCGATGAGATCCTTCATTCCAAGGGGACTGCACGAAGTTCACCAGGCTATGCGCCCCTTTTGTCTGGTGAATTCCTATGGTTTATTCGCAACTATGACCACAAAACGACCGGAGATCCTGGTGCAGGGCAGTGAAGACGGAAGAGTCTGGAAGGATTATGGATTTACTTATAAACCAGGAGACCTATCCAGAATGCCATCCCAGGTAGCACCCCATCAACCCAGGCTGGACTGGCAGATGTGGTTCGCCGCACTTAGACCGGACTATCGCTATGTGCCCTGGTTCCAGAAATTTGCCCTGCGTCTCTTGGAGGGTTCTGAAAGCGTCCTGGCACTGGTAGAAACAAATCCTTTTCCAGGAAAACCTCCAAAGTGGATTCGTGCTGTAGTTTACGAATATGAATTCACCAGCATTCGCGAACGAAGCGAAACAGGAAACTGGTGGAAGAGGAAGCCCCTGAAGATCTTTTTACCCCCGGCAACTCTCCAGTGAACCGATAACGGGAATTTGGGAGTCGTCATCATAGTGGGTTGAAAGATTACCGAGAATACTAGTTAGCAGGGAGCGGATAGACTACGAATAGCGTTAAAATTTTGTCTGGAAAAAAAATAACCTCCGTTTCCGAAGGTTAAAAAAGAGGGGGATCCTAATCGGGTTATGATGGAAAATCTCGCAGTTGGGAGCGCACAAGATTTTCACCCGGGAATTCTGTGAACTCGAGAGCGTACGCAGAAGGAGCACTTTAACACCATTGGGATCGGTGGTTAAAGTAGATAACCGCGCTCAGAATCCCCCACCTATTCAAATGTCTACTCGCCCTCTTACTATCAAGAAATGTGCCAAGTCTATTTTAGGACAGATTTTTTTCCTAATCGCACAAGAAAGGGGTTGTATGCTAGGTTTTTGCCGTAATTGACGTCGATCCCCCTTTTCGGCCCATTAGGAAAGTGTTGGATTTCGGTCGCCTGATTATGGGCAAGTGTTGGATAACGTGCAATTTTATTTGAATAGGGTTCTTTTTTCATGCAGTGTACTCTCTGTAGCCGGGCTATAGAAGGTTCTTACATCCATTATAAGAAGTCTGGCTGGAATGTGTGCTCCTCTTGCCAGAGACTCCCTGTTTGCTCAAAGTGCGGTTTGCCGGTAGTCGGAATGCAAAGCAAGGAACAAGGTAGGGTCTTTCATGAGTCTTGCTACACGAAGCTCAAAAACTGTGCCCTCTGTAAGTCCAAACTTTTAGGTAAGTATGTAGTGTATTCCAATCAAACGATGGTTTGTGCTAACTGTCTGGATGATTGGAAGTCCTGTGAGATCTGCGGTATTCCAGTACATGGAAGGAGAAATCAAAAAGGGACTACAGCCCATCATCCCCAATGTTTAAACAGAGCCTTAAAGTGTGTTCTGTGTAAATCCTTAATTGATGGTCCCTATTATTTGGAGCATAAGAAGATTTTTGATGAAGAGAGAGTAATCTGTCGTAGTTGTTATCAAAGGACTCCCACCTGTGATTTTTGTTTTCGAAAGATTGAGGGATCTACACATGATTACGCTAACGGACTTTACTCCTGTCAGGGTTGCTTTGCACAGGCGGTAACTTCTGAGCAAGCTCTGCCGGCAATCAAAGTGGAAGCGATTCAATGGCTGGAGGCTTTCTATCCACAAATGGGTCTCAGAGAGATACCGGTCCAGATGGGCCTCATACCTACCTCGAAGTTGTCTTCTCTCCTGCGCAACAAAGGACGAAAAACACGGCTCAATGGAGTTTACCTCTATAAGTCTAAGAGAACCGCATCACGAGTAATTGAGGAGTCTCATACGATCTTTCTGGAGGAGGGGCTACCCTGGAAAAGCTGCCTGGGTGTTCTCATCCATGAACTAACTCATCTCTGGCAAAATGTAACCCTCGGAAAAATGCGGGACCTGGAGGAAATCGAAGGCCATGCCACCTGGGTAGAGTTTCGATTTCTTGAGGATATAGAGCACAAAATTCAGGCAAACAGACTTTTTTACAGACAGGATTATCCTTACGGAACCGGGTTAAGAAGATTCCTTGAACTTGAAAAAAGACTAAAAAGCCCAGCGGCGGTATTTGAGTCCATGAAACTCAGGTCATCTCTTGGATCAAAATTGCAGGAAAATCCACGGGGAAGTTTCTCAGTAAAAGCATAGGTGATCCGAGAACCGCTGTTTTGGCAATTGCTTGAGAGCCCTGGAGCGGCACCTGAAAGCGCTTTGATCGTCAAAGGTAGAACAACTACCTTTTCCTCACAAACCACTTCCAGCCACCACCCCAGAGTTCTCAATCCATCATCACACAGACGGTCCTCGGATCACGGAAATAGTTTGAAAAATGTCTTTCCGCGACTGCTCCCTGCTGGAGGTGATGGATTTTGCGCTTGAAGTCGCCATAGATAAACATGACCCCATTCGTAAAGCTCAGAGAGCTAAGAAGCGTGAAGAGAGGAAAGAAAAAGCAAAGCCAAAAGTTCAGAATACACAGTCTGAAGTCAAAAAAAACCACGGTATGTCACGTGACACGTAGCAAACCGAGGTTTCAGAGGTTTATGTGTTTTTGAATCCTTGAAATGCGTTCCTTAGATACGCCGTGATCTATGGCTAGTCTTGTCCAGGAATTGAGGGCTTCGCGGGTGATAGCTATGATTTCCTTCGCTTCCTTTTCGCTCAGGTCAGCTATGGGAGCCAGGGCGAGCAGGTCCTTTTCTCCCGGGTTCTTAGCTTCACCTTTGATCATCGTACTCTGTTCTCCGCCGGGGCCTGAGGAAAAGGTTAAATCATAGGCTGGACTCAGCCTCCACTCACCTCTGAAATCCATCAGAAAGGAAAAGTTCTTTCCATGATCATCCCGGTTATGTGCCAGTACATTGATAACTGCTCTTCTATACATCTCCTGAGCCTGGGGGATGCTCTTAGTGAGATAGCCTGTGACCTTGATGATATCTTCGTAATCAAGGGCAGGGGTCCTGAAATCAGCATGCAGCAATCCGCAAACGCTGTGCATATGCAGACGCCTTCTCCCGTGGAGAGTATCAAAGCGCTTTGTGCCAAAATAGCCAGGGGTATTCTTTGATGGAAAGAGGTGGGTTTCAGCCATCTCTACTCCTGACCTTGCTGCCATGAGACTATAGACATATTCGACGGCACCGGCGTCGCTGCCGTCTGTAGTGTTTGGAAACTTGATCATCCAATCTTCAAATCCATCCGTGTGTGTGGATCGCGGCTCCCGGAGTTCATCTCGGCTTTGACTTACCTTGACCATGATCTTGGGTCTTGCTCCGGCTGAGGAACCATTGAGTGACAAAAGCAAGTCTATAGAGTCGGAATCTTCTTGATTTAGGATTTTACTCGTTTCGCGGAAGAGCAAATCTAGTTCCAAATTCAGAACCGATTTCTCTTGCTCTATTTCAGGTTCATAAACGAGGGCGCCGACCCCGCATTTGCCAACCAGGGCCAATCTGTCAAGAGACGTGAGGTGCTCCGGTACCAAACCTCGGCTTCGTAGACTTCGATCAAGAAGTAGCCGCCCCCAACCGTCGGGTAAACTGTCGTAAAACACCCCGGGAAGTCCTTCAAATAAATGAGGATCAAAGGATAGTAGTCCTTCTCTTAGCTTCAACTTGAGTGGAGAAATTTCAATACCCATTTCTAGGATTTGCGGGTCAAACTCAAAGTAGACGTGCTTTTGGCGTAGCGCAAGTCTGCCTACTTCGAGAAGATTGCCCTCCAGATTAAGGGACACTTTCAGGCTTTGAATAGGATGGATTGGATCAGGCATAGAAGGTTCCTATTTTGTAGAAGCCCTCATTCGTTTTCTTGTCTTCCGATCACTAAGTAATTCATCCATGGAATCAGGGGTATCCGTAGGAAGTTTCACGGATTCCAAAAGCTCCTCGCTGAAGTCCAGAACGTAGGCGAGCTTAACGAATGATTCCAGGGAGATTTTGCCGGTTTGCTCAAACTTTCTTAAAACAGAAAGGCTTAGATTGGCGTGATGAGCGAGTTTTGCCTGGGTCCAATTTCTCTCTAGACGTTTGCGCTGAACCTGAAAACCAATTTCTCTAAGAACTTCACCTGGAGATTTAAATAACATAATAAAGGTATTTGTATATATAAAAATGGAATAATTACTATAATTATATCAATAAATGAAAAAGAATCCAGTCTCCTTCACCTGCTGGCTGCTCAACTTTTCTGGATTTCCTGCTCAACACTGAAATCAGGAGTGGGTTAGGAGGGCACCTTTTAGTTCTGCGGTCAATTCCCGGTTTGGGCTTTTGCATCGGCGGTTACAAGGGCTTCGCATTGCGATAGCTTAGGATCTCCTGAATAGCAGGTTCCGTATTTTCTTCCGCTCCAGGCAAAAGCCTTCCCTCTTCCTAAATCCTTGAATGCCTGTGCAAAAGCATCATTAAAGGAGAGATTTTCATACCCCGCCCGAAGACCTGTTACAGGATCAACTGGAGGATTATTGTTGCCCGAAGGTGGGTTGGCCCCCGAAGGCGATGTTTGCGGTGGGGTAGTGGGTGAGGAAGGTGTAGAGGGACCCGACGATCCTGGATTGGTAGAATTGATAGCGGTAAGAAAGAGTTCATCCAGACCCTTTCTAGTCGGTATGGAACCGCCAGGCACGCCAGAAGTTGGATCTACCCTTACTGCCGGATCCTTTACCGAGGGGACGAGTTCAGAGACCGGAACCAACACTCCGGGTTGACGGGGAGCATTAGAGACCGGAATCAAATTAGGATCGCGTGGAAGCCCAGGTTCAAACCAGGTACCAAAACGAATGCCCTTCACCGCCGGAGGAGTATGGACTTTCTGGGAAATTTCCTGGCCCTCAACCCCCATACGCAAGTTTATGCTGCCCCCAAAGCAATAGGAGATGAAAAAAAATCCAAAGACAATCCTCAAAGTTCTCATAAATAAAGTATAAGGAAGAACTCAAAGATCACAAAGGGATAAAGCCCTGGAGAATTTCGTTTGCCCCGACCTCTGGTCAAGGCAGGAATCTGTCGATTCCTCACTATCTTCCAAATAGTCCCTTGAGCAGTCCTTTTACGGCCTTCTTGGCGTCCTTGATTTCCTGAACTTTCAGGTTTAGATTGTCCGTTTTTGTGCCGGTCTTGGTAGGTGTGGCAGGCGAGCCCTTAAATAGGGATTTGATATCTCTCAAAGCTTGTTTTGCTTCTTTTTTTATACTTTTGGCCTTGAGTTCCAGGTCTTCCCCTACTTCTTTGAAATCTGTATGCCTGATCGCCAGGGCGATCAGATCTTTCTTCAGGGAGCTTATAGTACTTTCTGAAAGGGGCATGGACATGGGACCCTCAAGGACAATATCACGGCGAAAAGATTGGCTAAAGCTGTCTTTTAAGGGTAGGTGCTTCTTGAGAAAGGGGGCTGATAGACTTGCTCCCAGGGTTCCAGCTACAGAGCCAACCTCCTCGGGTTTGGACGGAATCTTCAGGTTTAGGGAGCTAAAATCGAATTGGAACTCATCGCGTGCTTCTTCAAGCTTGAAAGGGGAGAAGGATAGATTCAGACCGTCGAAGCGAAAGCTCAGATTCTTGATGTCCTTGAGATCGACACCATCGCTGGAACGGGCTGCTTGTTGGTCAATTTCACCCTGTACCAGTCCTTTGAGCAGATTCTGGCTTAATCCGGTGCTTACACCGTCTAAAAGGTCATGGAGGGTCTGATGGTAAAAGTATTGAGGATTCTTTATTGTAGCGCTTCCCTTCAGCGAGATGGGGTAAGCTTCGGTGTCTTCCAGAATTTTTATATCCGTGATGGATAAATCCACTGACCCAGAGCTATGAGATTTCATCAGGGGAACGAAGTGTGAGAGGGATCGATCCAGCGAACCAGAGGTGTACCCTGCTTTAAACTGGCTTTGACTTAAGTTCTTTAGGTCAAGAATTCCAGACCAGTTCGCCTTTCCTTCAAGAATTCTTGCGGATCCTTTTGAGATCGAGAACTCCTCTTTTTCCAGGTCGATTTTGACAGTCTGGAGTAGGTCCCTGAGATCCAGGTTATCGATTCCCTCGGTAACCGGGATACTGAGTTTTTTAGATCCGAGAGTTCCCTTCAGGATCCGATGCGTTTTTCCGCTCAATCCAAAATTGATGAGTCCGGAAGGAAGTTTCTGTGAGAATCCGGGGAGGAAGGGTTTGAGATGGCTCAGGTTCATTTGCCCCATAAGCATTACATCCTTAAAGGGAGACTTGGAGAGAGAAGCCTCAGCACCAAGGACTAACTTGGATGTACCGGGACCATTAATTCTAGCGTTGATCCTGCCGTCCCTGGTCAAATCCAGATAATCCAGTTTGAATGCCTTTAGCCGGGGGTCCAGGAATCTAAGATCCACTTTTTCGATGTGAACACGTAAATCCTTGAGGGCATCCTTCCTAGCTTCCAGGGGAATCTGACCGGCTATATGGAATCGGCCGGAACCAGTTTTACCGGTTCCAGTATCAATTTTCAGGATTCCCTTTTTCAGTTGAGCGCTAACTCTTTCAATTTCGGTGGGAGGGGAGGGTAAATCCAGGGGAACCAGGGCTTTGAGGTTCAAATTTCTCCCGCTTATATTAAGATTCAAGTTGTTCAAATCGAAGGAATCAAGGGGAACCTGCCCGCGCATTTCCACTCTGCCGGGACTGCCTGGAAAATCCAGTATGGCTCTTTGGATCTGCAGATGACCAGAATCAGGAACAAACTGGACTTGTGAGGCTAATTCCATATCTACTAGTGAATTCTCACCGTAAGATCCGCCTTTGAGGGTAGTGATCCCATTGAACTCCAAAGATTTGGACTCAAGAACCTTTACAGAAACCTTTGTAGCGAATTGAGCGCCCAACCTGGTCTCCTCAAGGGTACTTACCAGGTCTCCAGAGAACTCTGTGACCGCGATTTTTGTTTTCCAATTTGCCTTGGCATTACCCTTTAAATTGCCCAGCGCGGTATCCAATTCCCATTCTCCCTGGATGGTATCACCCAGGATATTCCAGGACGATTGATGGAGCTTTAGGGTGGGATTGATAGCGGCCAGGGAGAGGGAAGGGGCCTTTACCTCAAGTGAGGGTACGATATTTCCAGGGTCGAAAGTGGCGGAGCCTTCGATTTCTATAGCTTCTTGTATCGTGACTGGTGACTCCTGTCCCATAAGGCTGAGCAAGGACTGAAGAGAAGCCGGCTGCAGCCTTCCCTTAATATTTTCCAACCTTCCCTTGTTTTGTATGAGATTGAGGTTGGCCTCACCGCGAATTTCAGAGTCCTCTCCCATAATGATGAGCCAGGAGCCAATTTTGAGAAGAGCGTTTTCAAGCTGACCTTCGAGACCCACGCGAAGTTTGATATTCTTGCTGTCTTTTATGATTTCAATGTCAGCACTTCTGACTTCCAAACGGTCCACCTTCAGCCCCTTAAGACCTGAAACCCCTGGATCGATTGTCACAAGTGACAGGTCTTTATTAGCATTTGGGACAATGGGTTTGGGCTCAAAAATATCGGCAACATTCCATTGCTGGTCTTTCCATTCCAAATGTAGTTTTGGATTTCGAACTATGAGAGATTCCAGCCTGGTTTTAAATTGAAAAAGATCTACCAGGGAGAGATGAATCTCAAATTCTGGAATTTCAAGAATCTCTTTTCCGGCTTTGGTCAGAAGGAGGTTGCGCAGGATTACTTTGCCAGGTACTCCAGGTTCAATAGAGCCAATCTCAAGTTTTCCGTTTATCCTTTTCGAAATGCCGCGGAAGATTTCGTGTGTCACCGATTGAAAGTCTACAGAAAGCCAGATTCCTAGTATCAGTATGACAAAAAGACCGATGATGATGAACAGTGCGATTAGAATTTTCTTCATGGAGTTTTTCCCAACTAAGTCAATATTAAAAAAAGGTACTGAAGTGGAGATATAGGGTATCAGTTCGAAACCCAAATTCGGAACCACTGGAACCTCTTGAGAGTTGAAAACCTAAACCCCATTCCCTGGTCTGACCTATGGAATGTGTCCAACCCATTGAAAAAAGAACACTTTCATCGCTGAGATTGGCAATGGTCAGTCCCGAAAGTGACCGGGTTGGCGTAAGCGGATAGGCAGCCATAATTCCAAGGTAATGAGATCCCTGGTAAGGAAGCTGCCTTCCGAGGGATAAGCTGGTACTATTCTGGGGGAGATCCCTGGAGCCTTTGCGGTTGTAGAAGTATTCAACAGCAATGGAAGCCGCATTGGGAAATCCGTAGTCGATGCCAACCACGGCCTGAGCGTCCCTCTTAGAAGTAGAACGATCTTCAAAGAGTCCTCCTTCAATCCTGCCTTCAAGTCCGGAATTCCCCAGGTTGCCTTCCATCTGAAATCCAAGCACTTTGTTCATGGGTGACTGTAACAGAGTCCATCCCCGGTCCCACCCTCCTGCAAACCACTGGTAATGAATTCCCTTCACTCTCGTGTGGAAGCTATCTCCAAGTGTTGTGAAAACCTGCAGCTTTGAGAGAGCCGAAGGGTAAATTTCACCATGTACACCAAATATGGGACTTTGCAGTTCTGGTTGTAGTCCTCCCGAATCTTTCGGGTGAAGCACATCGAGAGGATTCCAGATTCGACCCACACCCAGGGCAATCCGCTGAAGACCCACAGTCCACGTACTATCAAGATCTGAAACCTGGTAAAAAGAACGAAATAGTTTGAGACGATGTTCAGCAATCCCATTGGAAGATCTCAACAGGATCGTATCCACGGGTAAATCTGGTTTCAGGGAATCAAGAGTCTGGAATTCCAAGGAATTTAAGAATCTCGATCCTAAGAAAGTCTCCTGGTGCAGTTCAAAATAGAAGCTCTGGTCGTTTTCCAACTCAAGGCGGGTATCCAACCTGGTTCTTAGAAAGCCGAATTCCATTGGCTCTCGATTGCTCAGATCACGGGTTTTAATGAAAAAAGACTCCAGGGAGACATCCACAGGGGCTCCCCGGCACAAATTAAAAAAGGCAAAAAAAAGGGCGCTAATGAGATGTTTGCGCTTCATCGAGGACTTTGCCATCCCTGAGCAATATCTTTTCGCCTGACATCTCCAAGACCATAGGATCGTGAGATGAAATTAGAAAGGTAGTTCCCTGTGTCTCATTTAGTTCACGCATCATTTCCAGGAGAAGCCTGGAATTGTGCGAGTCCAGATTAGCAGTTGGTTCGTCAGCCAGAATAATCTCCGGATCTCCTAGAAGTGCCCTGGCTACAGCTACCCGTTGCTGCTGCCCGCCACTCATCTCAGAAGGCATTCGATCTAGAAGTTCATGGATTCCCAGGCGCTTAGAAACATCTTGAACCTTCTCATTTCTTAGAGACTCTGATACTCCCTGCAAAATCATCACGTACTCGATGTTTTCGCGTGCGGTAAGAACTGGGACCAGGTTATAGGCCTGGAAAACAAAGCCTACAGAATGAAGACGAAAACTTGATAGTTCCTTCTCTTGTAGAGAAGAGAGCTCTTGCCCCGCAAGGGTAATGGCCCCACTACTGGGTCTGTCCAGTCCGCCAATGAGATTGAGCAGCGTGGTCTTACCCGATCCGCTAGGGCCGCTCAGAACCGAAAAACTTCCCCTCTCTACGCGAAGATTGACACTATCTACCGCTGTGAGAGGAATGAGACCCTTCGCGTCATAGACTTTGCATAAGTTCAAGGTTTCTAACAAACACATATCAAACAAAACGTAGGGATTGGACAGGATTGAGCTTTTTGAGGATGTATACCGGTATAGAGCATGAGATCAGCATAGCAAAGGTTAGAATGATAAAGCAGCGAAGATAATATTCAAGGTGAATCGCGGTTGGAATATAGGGAATCATACCAAAGGTCTTCGGTCCGTTGCCAAAGACGGATAAATCCATAGGATTTATGTGAAAATACCATAGAAGTATACTGCCGCCTATTGCCCCAATTACATAGCCCACAAAACCAAGGATCAGCCCTTCGAGGACTATGAGATTCCGAATTTTTGAATAGGGGGTTCCCAGGGCCAAAAGGATTCCGAATTCACGCATGCGATCGAGCATGGAAATCAGGATTACGTCGAACACACCCAGCCCTACGGCCAGAAAGGCTATGGATACAAGAATCAAGTTAACCATATCCATCATCTCTTCACCGATGGCAAATGCTGGATAATAACCCTCCCAGGTTTCAACGCGAACTTTATCTCCGAGTTCTAAGCTCAGTTTCTCTACGAGAATGTCAAGTTGATCAACCCTGGCGGGAAATAGACCTACCTGGGAAATTTTACCGGGGCTCTTTAGAAGAGCCTGAAGATGATCCAGCCCCAGAAAAACGCTCATACTATCTACCCTGGGATTACTGGCATCCAGCAGTCCCCGCACTCTTACAGCAGAGGCGGTGAGCTCTCCATCTAAACTCTGAGCCCGGATAACGAGTTTCGCTCCAATCTGAACTCCGAGGTCATTTGCTAAGCTTCTTCCAATGAGCACTCCCCTGGAGTCATCTGACTTTAAGAACGAGCCCTCTACCAGTGATTCCCTGAGCCCCCTGAGTTCACGCCCATTTGAGAGGTTGAGTCCAACCAGCTCAATCCCCTTGCCTGACAGGGCAGTTTGAATGAGTCCCTGGCACAGCAGTCGCGCTAGTAGAGGAGTTTCCCCTATGACTTTGGAAATTTTTGAGAGAGTAGGTCCTGACTCAAGGCTGTTGCTAAGAGTACGATCATCGCGAAACGCGGTATTCTCGATCACCACGTATCCACAATCCTTTTCGATGGCATTCTCCACAATGGATTCCACCATCCCTCCATAAACTCCCTGGATAAATAATAGTCCAGTCAGAGTGACAGACAATAGAAGGAGAATCATGATGGTTCTGGTGGGTCGACGGTAGAGGTTTCTCAAGGCGAATTTCAGAAAAAAGGAGGAATTATGCATAGGTGTTCAGTGCTTCTACCGGGCGAAGGAAGGTTACCTTGAGCATAGGATGAACGGCGGAACACAAATGCATCGCAAATACCGTCAAAAAGCCCTGAATGAGAATTTTACCCTCGAAGAGGGTCGGCAGCGAGGCATCTGCGAAACCGTATTGGGCGATAGCTTCTTCAAAGCTTGGGAATTGCATGGGATAGACCTGGAAATACAGAGCAATGGATCCCCCGATCAACACCCCCGCAACACCTCCAAGAACACCAAGGAAAGCGGTTTCAAGACCCAGAATCGATAGAATTTGAAAGGGGCTGGTGCCCAGGGCTCTGAGCACACCAATTTCTCGAGTTCTTGTCAATATAGACAATTGAGCATAAATCAATAACACGAAAAAGATGATAATTAGAAGGATACTCAGGCTAAAGTAGCCTGAAACTCTATCGAAATCCAAGGTCTGAATCAAATGGGATAGCTCTTCAGTCCAGGGAATGACTTCCACCGGTAGATCGCGCAGAATTGTTCGCGCTTGAAGGGCGCGCAGTTCAATATTTGAGGTATCTACTGGATTGATGATCAGGTGGGAAATGACGTCATCGGCGAGCAGAGCCTGCTGAAGAAATCCGAGGGAAGTGAAAATCATATTGGAATCAATTTCCCTGAAGCCCGTGCGAAAAATTCCCCTCACAGTCACCAATTCCGCAGCTATTGAAGAATCCAAAGACGCTCCTACAAATGCGATGGTATCTCCAATCTTTGCCTTCAATTTTTTAGAGAATTGAGAACCAATCAGTACTTGAGAACCTGATGAAGGCGTTAACATTTCACCTTCCACCAGATTCTTGAAGACTCTGGAAAATTGGGCTTCTTTACCAGGTTCGATTCCAATAAGCATGGCTCCCTGGGATTCGTGATCTGAGGAGAACAGGGCAAAGGACTCCAGCCTGCGGGTGAAGCGCTCCTGCGGGTAGTGATCTCGAACTTTCTCCAACACGGCAGCGGAGGAATAAATCCAGTTTTCAGGATTCTTTCTTTTTTGAAATCCCTTTCCCTGTACTCGAAGATATCCGGTATATACCTCAACTGAATCACTCTTAAGCTTGTTATGGCTCCCATTCATCATGGAGAGAAAAAAGATAAGAAGGGCGGTGGTGACCATAATTAGCAAAAGAGTGAGCAAACTTCGCCTGGGGCTGGCGAGAATCTGTCCTCTGGCAATTCGTACAAAGATGAATAACTGGTCTTTGAGTGAGGGTCTGGGAATATTAGGATGGGCGGCCATTAGCGTGAAAATTTCTTAAGAGCGTGCTTACTGAAGATTCTTTGCTCATCAATTGCCACATCAAATTCAATGCTTTTAACTGTGATTTCTGTGATCCGGCCTGATCGATCTCCCGCGAGGGACTCCATAATCCAGTGCATGGGGAAAAAGCGGTCCTTGAGTTTTTCAAAACCAGTGTGCTTCAACCGTCGAATCAGCACTCCATCTTCATCGTAGTAGTCTATGCTTGAGGGGATCTCGTATTTTTTGGGTACCGTCAAGAGCAGTTTATCCCAAACGACTCCGCTATCTTCCCGTGCCTTTAGTTCCAAATGCCAATCTGCGGGAGTACCAGTGAGTAGTCTTGGTTCATAATCCGCAGCCATAGAGCTCTCACGAACCATGTCATCATTGGTAAAATCACTCCCCATCCATGACTGAAGCATCATGGAAGGCGGAATTTTCATTACTCTTTCAATACGGGGTATGTATTGCCACAAATCTCTGTCGATTTTAAGAAAGGTGATTCCTTTTTCCCTTACCGGTGCTTTTATACGTACGAAAGATTTTTTCTGTCCTGAGCTCCAGGCTTCTAGTTCAAGCCTCCGATCAAATCTCTTGCTCTTCACATGCATCTGGTAAGTGGCAATGCTTGTTTGCCCACGCATGAGGGATTCAAGTCTCTCCACGATTTGCGATGCTTCGGAGGAAAAATATAGGTTTTGTAAAGAAAGGAAAAGGAGAACTGGGAGGAAAATTTGACGCACAGCGGTATTATATATCAGCCTTGGCTCCTCAGATTCCATTTTTTCAATCCATTCGCCCCAGGGGATGAAACCGGTGCTCAAATTATTCCCCAGGTAAACCCTCCAGCATCTTGTTATTCCACTCGCAGGATCCTTCCTGGGAGATGCTGGCCATAGATGGGTATGGAATTTACAAGATTTCTTTTGGAGGAGAATTCGGACAAAAGACTTCAATTTGGGTATATACTGGATTCTCTGGAGCCATTTCCAATTTGAGTCCATGTTCAAGGATTTTTTCTTTACCGTTGTTGCCTTACTCCTCATCTTCGCGGCTTTTTTAGCCTGGAATGAATTTTGGAGGGAATACCTCACTGGTCGAGTTCAGCTTCGGCTGGGAAAACCCGAAATCGCGGTAGACCATTACAAAAAAGCTCTGAAGAAATCTCCCTACAAAATTATTCCAGGCGGGGAATCGGATCTGCGCGAAGAAATCTTGGAACTATCCCAGCAGATGGACTGGAAGGTCTCTGAATCTTATATTGACGCCCTGATCACCATGTCCTCAGATAGCAGAGAGAAGCATCAGGAATTCTCCTCAAAATCTATGGAGATGCTCTATAGCCTGGGAACCGAACTTCGTGAAGAGAAGCGTACAAGTGAATTAGCGAGAATTACAAAGCAGTTATCCCGCGAAAACCCGCATTCTTCTCTGCCCTATCTCTTCAAAGCCGACAAACTCCTTTTGTCGGGTGAACCCAAGCCTGCCATCAAGGCTTTTGAAGAAGCCATTGATAGAGAGCCTTTTTATGAGAGAGCACTCTTGAAATTAGTTGATCTGTATAAGGAGAGGCGCAGGTACGCAGATATAATAAAAGTCGTAGAACCACATCAAAAGAAGGTAACTCCTTCCTTTTCTCTATCCTCAACTCTGGGCAAGGCGTATTTCTCATCCAAGCAACCGGAGAAGGCAATTGAACCTCTCCAAAAGAGCCTTGAGTTCCAACCAGACTCTTTCCCTGAGCATCTTCTTCTCGGCCGGGTTGGAGAAATGCTGGATAAAGAGAAACTTGCTGATCATCTCAGGCAGGCATGGAAGTTGAGGCCTGAGCGCCAGGGTTTGATCAAGAAGTGGCTGCTTTTTCAATCGGAACATGATCGCCATGATCTGATCGTGGATTTTTTTGAAGAGAATCTTCTGCCCGAAGAAGAATTTCAGGTAATTCTCCTCGGCTCCCTGGTTAAAAATAGGAACTTTGAGAAGTTCAAAAGATTCTTGAAACATACACCTCTTTCAAAAGATACCCATCCGCAGATCCAGTTTTTCCATGGTTCCATGGCCTTCGAGCAAGGCGATCTCAGGACAGCCGAGCTAGAGTTCAAAGAGTACCTGAAGCGATCAAATACTTCGCCTCAACGTAGACGAAAGTCTTTGGAATTACTGATGGAGATTGCTCGTAGGCAAGATAATCCCCATCTTCAGCGCAGCTACATTCGCCAGGTGCTTCAACTCGCGCCCGATCGTCCTGAGCTCTATGTGAAACTGGGTGATACTTATACGGGAGAAGGAAAAAAGAGTGAAGCGCTCAAGGCTTATATGGAGGCTTTAAATTTCTTTCCTGAGAGTGAGGTGTTGCTCTTAAGGGCTAGTGAACTTCTCTATGAGAATGAAGCCTTTTTTAAACTGATTGACCTGTTGTCCTCCGTTCGTTTTCTGGCCATGGACCCGCAGCTTCCGCTTTTCCTGGCGAGATCGTTTGTACAGGTTTTTGATTATGAGAGCGCCCGTTCCTCACTCAACCGCTTTATTTTGGTGCAGGGGTCCGGAATTGATGTTCCTGAAGACTTGAGATTTCTTTTGGATGAAGCCTCCGAGTCTCTGTCTCCACCTAAGGGATATCAGGAAAGACTGGAAGAAATCCAACAGAGGGAAGCGCTGTTTTTTAGGGATTTGAAAGGTGGATCCCTCTCAGGTGAGGCTGATACCAGGGAGTCCAGAGAGCGAAAGAAACTGGGAGGCTTCATTAGCCGTACAGATTTTTCAGACCTGAGTTTTGAAGAGTTTTTGAAGATGGTGCAGACTCTTTTGGAAAAGGGAGCTTTCGGGAAAGTGGTTGAACTTCTGAATAATAGGCCGGAAGTCTATGAAGAGCCTGAGCTTGCCTTCGTTCTGGCAAGAGCCCAGGTGAAACAGTTCAATTATCCCGGCGCCAGGGAACTGCTTAAGAAAATAATGATCAAGATGGGTAATTCCAACGATGTACCTGAGGAGCTAAATTTCCTTCTTGGTAAGGAGATCCCAGAGCTACCGGTAGGCAGAGATGAAAAGGCACGTCTCCTAGCTGAAATGCGAAAGAAAGAAGAGCTCTTTTTGAGTTCTTTGAAGGAGATATCAACACGCTTCGCAAAAAACACCTTACCTCCAGAAGCCTCTTTATTCCAACGAGTACACCTCCATGGGACGATGCGGGGAGATTACACTTACAAGGGTAATGGAGATGTGTTCATCCCTGAAGGGAGGCAAATTTCTTTGATAGACGCGCTTAGTGATGCCCAGCAAGATCTACTCGAAGAAAAGGAGGGTAAGGAGAAATTCTACCTCGCGAGATACCGCGGAAAACTGCACCAGATTCGCTCCCGGTATGTAAATGTCATCGAGCAACCCGAAGGAGACCGGGTGGGTTCTGGAAGGATCTCGAACCTTGATGCAAATTATAGTACTCAGGCTGAATTGGAAGAGGAATTTCTTTATGGCGAAAGGTTGAGGATTCTAGAGAGTACCGTTCAAAGCAAGGATAAGGTCATGCTTTTCGACGATGAATCCTACCTTGCGTTTTTTTCTGTCCCCAAAGAGGGATATAGCGTACAGCATCAAACCAGGGTCTATCATCATTTTCGCAAGGATGCCTTGAAACTGCCGGCACAGTATAAGTTTCTTGAAAAAGAAGTTTTTGCCGAAATCTTTGAGGTTCCCAGCGAGTCTCGATTAGTGCTATTTGGACCCGAGGGCGGTGGGCTTTCCATCTATGCCAAAGAAACGGCCGGGACCTATCTTCTCATGCATCAAATTCGCATTCCGGAAATGATCGCGAATATCGAGAGATACCAGAGAAACTACTCAAGAATTGATTATGTGGGCTCTCTGATTGTGGATGTAAATGATGATCATGTTCTTGATTATTTAACCCTCTGGAGAAGTAAGGTTCGAAACCATCGAGCCCTGATTCATGCTTCAGTCTCAACCCTCGAGGGTAAGTTTCGTGATTTTCTCCTTCCCACTGACCTGAACTTCATTCAGAACTATGCTCTGAAAACCAGAATCTCATTACTAAATTTTCTGCGCGATTCTGATTTGGATGGATACCTGGAAATTCTTGTTTCAAGACCGTTTTCCGTTATACCCGGCAAGCAATATCAAGTTCCCTGGTTTGAAATATTTCAGATCCGTGAAGATAACCTTTCCAATGTATCCAGGGAGTTTGCCAACTTCTACGACGAGCAGCGCAAAGATCTCCGGAGACTACGAAAAAGAAAAGAGAGCGAGATGAAGAGCCTGATGCAGTATGAGAATTGGTACGCCGGTTACCTGAAAGCAATTCAGAGACTGCAGCAGCTCATTGGATCGAGTTAATCCGCCAATGCATTTTCCTGCTCAATAGCGGCCTGTGCAGCCGCGATACGAGCCACCGGAACTCGAAACGGAGAACAACTCACGTAGGTAAGTCCCACATTATGGCAAAAGCGGATCGAATCGGGGTCGCCGCCCTGTTCCCCACAAATACCCAACTTCATTCCTTCTCTCGTGGAACGGCTTCCTTCCACGGCGATTTTGATCAATCTTCCCACTCCAGGGTCAATACTGGCAAAAGGATCACTTTTAAGGATTTCCTTATCAATATAGATGGGAATAAACTTACCGTAATCATCGCGGGACATTCCCAACCCTGTCTGGGTTAAGTCATTGGTTCCAAAACTGAAAAATTCAGCTTTGGTCGCGATTTCATCCGCACAGACAGCCGCTCGTGGAAGCTCTATCATGGTCCCTATGGAAAAGTTTATTTCAGTATTCTCCTTTTCTGACACTTCTTGAGCAACGCTACGGACAACCTTCTCTTGATTTTCAAATTCTTGCAGATAACCTACCAGGGGAATCATAATTTCAGGAAGGACCTCGATGCCTTCCTTTTTGACGATACAGGCCGCCTCGAAAATGGCTCTGGCCTGCATTTCGGTGATTTCTGGAAAGGTGATTCCAAGTCTGCAGCCACGATGCCCTAACATGGGGTTTAACTCATGGAGTTCTTCCATACGGGTACGAATTCGATCCACAGAAATTCCTATTACCTTGGCCAGGGACTTCTGCCCTGCCCAGGTGTGGGGAAGAAATTCATGAAGCGGTGGGTCGATGGTTCGAATTGTGACCGGTTTTCCCTTCATGGTTCGAAAAATTTCAGTGAAATCACGTCTCTGAAAGGGGAGCAATTCATCAAGCGCCGCTCTTCTGCTAACCTCGCTATCGGCAAGAATCATCTTACGCATGGAATTGATACGGTCTCCTTCGAAGAACATGTGCTCAGTTCGACAAAGTCCTACCCCTTCAGCACCGAAGGATAAGGCCTTCTCACACTCTGAGGGTTGATCTGAGTTTGTTCGAATCTGAAGTTTTCGATAGCGGTCCGCGATCTCCATGAATTTGTGGTAACGCTGGTAAACCGGGGATTCTTCAGGAGTCAGGGTCTTATGAACCAGTACTTCAAGGACTTCGGAGGGTGAGGTGGGGATTTCCCCGTGATAGATCTCTCCGGTGAACCCATCAAGAGAAATATAATCCCCTTCGCTGAGAGTCTTTCCTGAAACGGTCATAGATCTCAGTTTATAGTTGATCTCAATCTGTGAACATCCGCTAATACAAGTCTTGCCGCGCTGCCTGGCTACCAGAGCCGCGTGTGAAGTCATTCCTCCCCTGGCGGTGAGAATACCTTCAGCGGCCTCCATACCTTTAATATCTTCGGGGGAGGTCTCAACCCTCACAAGAATCACATTTCCCCATTCTGCTTTGCGCTCCTCAACTTCATCGGGATAAAAACAAACCCGTCCGCATGCTGCTCCGGGTCCTGCTGGCAGACCCGTGGCCAGGAGCCGGTCCTTCGCTTTAGCTTCTTCCAGAGAGCTGTTGTTGAAAACAGGTCTTAGAAGAAAACCAATTTGATCGGCCTCGATGCGGGTGATTGCTGTTCTTTCATCAATTAACTCTTCCTCGAGCATATCCAGGGCTACTTTTAGTGCCGCCAGTGCGGTTCTCTTACCAGAGCGGCACTGCAATACGAACAACTTTCCGCGTTCTATCGTAAACTCAATGTCCTGCATATCCCGATAGTGGGCCTCAAGAATGCCCCTAACTTCCTGCAACTGGTTCAGAGAAGAGGGCATTATCTTTCTCATTTCCTTGATTTGGAGTGGAGTTCTCGTTCCAGCGACTACATCTTCTCCCTGTGCGTTTACCAGAAATTCTCCATAAAATTCATTTTCACCGGTAGAGGGATTGCGGGTGAAAGCCACCCCTGTAGCGCAATCATCGCCCATATTCCCAAATACCATAGCCTGAACATTTACAGCGGTTCCCCAGTTGCTGGGAATTTTATAGATATGACGATACTCAATGGCCCTTTCATTCATCCAGGAGGCAAAAACAGCATGGACCGCGAAACCTAACTGCTCCCAAGGATCGGTGGAAAAAGGTCTCCCGGTTCGGTCAAGTATGATCTGCTTATACTGTCCCACCAACTCTTCCAGTTCTTTCACGGACAGTTCTACATCCAGGGTTTTATTCTGTTTCTTCTTAAGACTCTCGAGGGCAAATTCAAAGGGATCTTCCTCACCTTTTTGAGGCTTTAAGCCCAGAACCACATCGCCAAACATAGCTATAAATCGGCGGTAGGCATCCAGGGCAAAGCGACGATTTCCAGTGAGTTTGGCCATACCTTCCACCGTGTCATCATTTAAGCCAAGGTTAAGGACGGTGTCCATCATCCCAGGCATGGAAACCCTTGCTCCTGAGCGTACCGAGACCAGTAAGGGGTTTGTGGGATCTCCAAACCGTTTTCCGGTCTCCTCCTCTAGCCAGGCCATGGATTCACGAACCTGCTCTCTGAATCCTTCCGGCCATCGATTTCCACTTTCTACCCAGTGGATCGAAGACTCGGTTGTAATGGTAAATCCTGGTGGAACCGGCAGTCCCATTTTTGACATTTCGTGTAGGTTAGCTCCCTTGCCACCTAAAAGTTCACGCATTTCCCGGTTTCCTTCGGCGAGACTTCCTGAAAAGCGATAGACGTGTTTTGTAGCCATGAATGTCTTCCTTCGTGTCTTGGTTTGAACCGTGCAATAGTCTAATGCCTGAGGCGTTTTATGTCGATATTCTGATGGGAATCATTGTTTAAATAGGGGAATCCATGCTGTCCACCACCCGGCTTATGGCCGCACCGTCACTCTTTCCATTGTGGGATGAAGAAACCTGCACCAATTTAAATCCAGATTATTTACCCCTAAGCTCCATTACTCTTAATCGTCTTAATGATTGGGTTGCGCGATTTCGAAAGTTGGCCAATTCGGCCCTGAACTCCCATGGGGATGTTTTTGTACAGAAAGAAGAGTTTGAACTTGAGGAAGAGGGTAAGCGGCTTAGCAAGATTTTACAAAATGAACTGAAACGAACTCATAGAATCGTCTATGTAAGTCATGTGCATGGCAGAATAGCCGAAGAGCTTTTCCTTCGCTTCGACCGGGGAGCCTCCACCAACATCCTGGAGCCATCGGTATTGAAGGCCGAATATGAGGAGAAGATCCAGAAAAATCCTACCGATCTGTGCACAAGAAACGCCCTGGCTATTCTCCACGCCGAGGTGCTTGGGGACTTTGACAGTGCTCGAAACCAATTTGAAGAAGTCCTGAGACAGGATCCTTATGATTCTTCAGCTTGTTACAACCTGGCCATGTTGTTAGCCCATAAACTCAATGATTCAGAGCGCGCCAGGGAATTGCTGGAGAAGGCTCTAAGTCTGGCACCAGATGATCTGTATGCCAGAAACTGCTACGGTACTCTTTTCATGGAAAAGTTCGCTGATCCTGATCGGGCTATTGAGGAATTTGAGAAGGCTCTGGACTGGGATAATACATTTGAACTAGCGCACTTCAACCTGGCAATTCTCCATGAAAAACACACGAAGAATTACGGTAAGGCCCTGAAACATTATGAAGTTCTTGTAAATCAAGAGACGAATGAGCCTGTTGTTTATAATAATCTTGCCAACGTATTGATGCACCACTTTTCCCAGCCAAAGAAGGCTTTGAGCTATCTTCACAAGGCATTGGAACTCGATGAGAACCTTGCTGCGATTCACGTCTCCATGGGTGTACTGCTCAAGGATTATCTGATGGCCCCCGCGGGTGCTGCCTCTTCCTTTCGAAGGGCCGTAGAGCTTAATCCATCCGATGAGCAGTCGCGCTTGGCATTGGCGGAAATATCCCTTGATCCCTTAGGTGATTTTGAAGAAGCCAGTATCCAATTAGAGGCCCTGATAAAGATGTCTCCCGATAATTCCCTGGCAAACGCCCGTATGGGAGATGTGTTGGTAGCCGAAGGGAAGTTTGATCGGGCACGGTCTGTTTATGAACGCTCACTCGAACTTAATGATGAGGACTGCCATACCCACAATTCATATGCGGTACTCATTAGTGAGTTGGGTGAGGATCCTACCATGGCTCGTCGTCACTGGGAGAGAGCCTTGGAAATCGAAGATGGATTCGCACAGGCTCACTTCAACCTGGGAACCTGTCTATGGAAGGATTTTGGGGATCTCATTGGAGCCAGAGATCATCTCTTAAAATCGATTGAACTTAGTTCAGGATCTGTTGAATCCCACAACCACCTCGCCATTGTACTCCAGGAGCTTGGGGACGCAAAGGGAGCCTTAAATCATTATAAGAAGGCCTTGAAACTTGATAAGAAAAATTCCTATCTTCACCAGAATCTGGCAAACTTCCACCTCACCGTGGATCGGGATTTCGAACAAGCCAGAATTCACTTTGTAGCCGCGCTGAGCAATGGTCTTGATACCCCTGAAATACACTATAACCTGGGAATTTTAATGACCCAGGTAGTAGGCGATTATCGCAGCGGCAGAACTCATTTTGAGCGTTGCCTTGAGCTAAATCCACAAGATGAGTCAAGCCATCTTCAATTGGCTAAAATCTACGAAGAAAATTTCGCGGACCCGGTGATTGCTCAATACCATAGAAGCAAAGCCAAGAAAATAGGCGCTACAGAACAATAAAGATCTAATCCTAACCATTTCTATCCGCTGAAGAACTCGCAGAGTTTGTTTCCTCGTTTCTCCTCCCTTTCCAAACTCATCCCACCAGGAGTAAAATAGGGCTTGCTTGATTCCAAACGGCTCGGGTTCCAGGCTCCGAGATTCAAGATAGGAATGGCAGCATGCCTCAGGAGTTTGAGGGTCTGAGTAATCACGGTTTCCTGCATGAATCGGGGAGACCTGACCGGATTCTCCTATTCCTTTTGCTCGTAGGCATTCTTGCTTTTTCGTTTTATCCCTCGCGGGTCCAGGTACAGCCTCTTTCCCTTGAACTAAAGGCGGAACCCCTGTCCGGAACAGCTCCCTTTCGCGTCGTGATCGCGGCCGAAATCTCAACGAACCTGGGAAATGACCTTTCTGTTCAGTGGAGAATTGGAGATCAGATTCAATCCCAAACGGGACGAGTTTTTACCCATGTGCTCACAGAACCAGGAGTGATTCCGGTGTTAGCCACCCTGAAAGGTCGCCAGGGATCAGAAATAACCCGTTCACTCTTCATCAGGGTTCATCCCAGTGCAAGTTCTCAAAAAACTTTAAAGTCTGAATTGGATTTAGCAACGAAACCCGTGAAACCCAGGACCCGGATTCCAGGCAGCGGCACGTGGGATCTGGAGCATTTTCAGATCGGAAAACGCCGTTTTTTGGCCACCGCCAATCACGAGAATGGATTGACCAACAAGGTAGCCTCAAGAATATTTGAATTAGTGGGGGATCATCTTGAATTAGTGCAGGAAATTCCGTGTGTTGGTGCTACTGATATAGAGGTTTTTTCCATCGGTTTTAAGAAACTTCTGGCAATCGCGAATGAAGGACAGAAGTTTTCGACGGTCTACTCCTGGAATGGAGCAAAGTTTGAACCCATGCAGCATTTGAAAAGTCAGGCTGCCCGAGATCTTGAACCCTTTCGAATTGGTTCGGATCATTTTCTCGCAGTTGCCAATCATCATGATGGATTTAGCCCGGTGACAAATTCCACATTATATAGATGGGGTCAGGATGGGTTCCAACCCTTTCAGTTCCTTCCCACCCAGGGTGCGATGGCATTTCAGTATATGAAATCCACCAATGGACAGTTCCTTGTAGTTGCCAATTATAGCGATGGCAGTACACACCGGGTAGATTCCATGGTTTTCAGCTGGAATGGAGTAAAATTTGAGCCTTATCAGGCCTTACGCGGTACGGGGACACAAATGCTGGATACTTTTTCTTCGGGCTCTGAGAATTTCCTGGTCGTGGGAAATCGTTATGGGAATCCCAACGCTCAAGGTCTTCAGATCTATCGATCGGGTGAGGAGAAGTTTTCACTGGTGGATAGCATGGAATTCACGAATCTTAGTAGGGTAAAGACTTTGAAACATGGGAAGCAGATCTACATAGCGGTCGGTTCATCCAATCCCCTAAATCGGTTCTCCTTGCTTCTCCAGTGGCGTCCTCCTGGAATTCATACCGTATCCAGGTTCTCGGGAATCCCACTGGATGCCATAGACAGTTTTCATCAAGAAGATATCACCTATGTAGCTACGGCAAGCTCGAATACTTTGTCTTTTACAAACACTTTAAAATCCGGGGTGTACCCACTATCAGTTTTACTTCCACCCCAGGAAAGGAACCAGTTATGAATCCTTCTACAGTTATGCTTACCAACATAGATTATGTGCCCGGTAAAAAAGTGTCTAAGTACCTCGGACTCGTCTCTGGGAGTACCATTCGCGCGAAGCACCTGGGAAGCGATCTTATGGCTGGATTGAAAAATCTTGTGGGAGGTGAGCTGAAGGGGTATACGGACCTGCTGAATCAATCCCGTCAGGAGGCCACCGATCGAATGATTGAACAGGCTAAATCCCTTGGTGCAAACGCGGTACTCAATGTACGTTTTTCCACTTCTTCCGTTGCCCAGGGTGCCGCCGAACTCTATGCATATGGAACTGCAGTTGTTTGTGAAGATCTAAATTTGGAGTCTTAAGATGGATTCCATCATAGGTATACTGTTTGAACTTGGTTTTCCGCTATTGTTGATACTGATCGCGTATGCCATAGGAACCATCACAGAAAAACGTCACTATGCCAGTATTTATCAACGTGAGAAAGTGCTCATAAACATGCCGGCGGTCAATATTGAAAGGATACCCTCCCATAAGAGAATCTCAAGCTCCTATATGGTCCGGGGCTCCTGTGTTATTTCACTGGATTACTTCAAGAGGGTTCTAGCCTCTTTGAGAATGCTCGTAGGAGGACGGGTGCGAGCCTATGAAACCCTCCTTGATCGAGCAAGGAGAGAAGCGACTTTGCGAATGAAAGAGAGCTGTCCAGGGGCAGATTTAATCCTGAATTTACGACTTGAGAACGCGGCGATTGGAGCCTCCGCGGATAGTAAGCGGCAGATAGGGTCCATTGAGGTAGTTGCTTACGGTACAGCGGTTTTCTATGAAAAATAACCTGGTGAGTCAAGCAAGTGATTGAGATTGACCCACAGAAACAATTGGACCTGATCCATTCAGAAGTAAATACAGCTAGCTCCACTTCTATGCTTAAGTCCTTTTTCCAGCTTTTCGCCGGAATCACAATTGTATTACTTTGCGGGTTTTTCATACTTTTTGTGGTCGCAGAATTTGTAGTTGAGTTAATGCCGGCCACCTGGGAGGACTCTATCCATGAAACTCTCGCGAAGATGAATCTAGAGTCCCTGGAGAAATCAGAAAAGGAATCTGGTGAAGAGGACCAGCACGTCAAAACACAAGCCTATATACAAGAATTGGTGGATCAGCTAAAGATGGGTACCAGGCTGATGAATGCTCCCCTGACGGTTCGCTTTGTTCATGCCAAGGAGGCGAACGCCTGGGCCGTACCAGGTTATAAGATTATTGTCACCGAAGGTCTGTATAAGGATATGGAATCGGAAAATGAACTGGCCATGATACTGGCACATGAATTAGGACATTTTGATCTTCGTCACATTATGAAGAACTCCGCTCGTGCCCTGGTGATTCTCTTTTTCACACCCTTTCTTTCCCAACAGCAAGGGGCATTATCTATATGCGAAAGGATAGCCAACAGTCTGAATACTGGTCATTCAAGGGGGCAGGAAGAAGATTCTGACCGTTACGCCCTTGAGCTGATCGCAGACACCTATAATGGGAATTCAGCGGGTGTAGTTGACTTTTTTCAGAGGCTTAGCCAGGTGGAGTCAAAAGTCTCAAGAGGTCTGGCCTATTTATCTACCCATCCATCATCTGGAAAACGGGTGAAACTCCTAAAGCAGGGAATCAGCGAACTAGGACTTACGGACCAGGGCAAAACGCCCTTAAGAATCAAGCTGGAAAAAGCTGAAGAGAAAGAATCAGTTGAGGTGAAATTAAAAGAGTAGTGTCTGTTTACACACGTCGGTATTCCTTCGCTGCACTACACTACGCAGGGCTCCATTACACGGAGCCACCCGCCATAATACCCATGAACAAGAGGTCCCTTACTTCATTCCGAAATACTCATATGGCTCTGGTGAATCGCTTCAATGGTCTTAGATTTGGTATCATCCGGTTCCACAGTTTCCAGGAGGAAAACATGACCGATAACTTCTATGATTTCACCGTGACAACCCTGGCTGGTGAAGCACTTGATTTAGCAAAGTTTAAGGGGCAGGTGGCACTGGTAGTTAACACCGCCTCAGAGTGTGGACTCACACCTCAATACAAAGGACTTCAGAGTATTCAGGACAAGTATTCAAGCCGCGGTCTTGTGGTGATTGGATTTCCAAGTAATGACTTTGGCGCACAGGAACCTGGAGAGGCTGAACAGATCAAGTCTTTCTGCGAGATTAACTATGGAGTGACTTTTCCCTTAATTACCAAGAATCCAGTTAAAGGTGAAGATATTCAGCCAGTCTATGATTTTCTGACTTCCCAGACTGTTTCTGAATTCAAGGGAGCGATTCGCTGGAATTTTGAAAAGTTTTTAATCGACAAAAACGGAAGTATTGCCGCACGATTTCACCCTGAAGTAGGGCCTGATGATCCAAATCTGATTCAACAATTGGAAGACCTGCTAGATTCATAATTAGCCCATTTATAGAGCCTGTTATCGAAATCTTTCCACAGAAAAGGCACTTAAGTCGATTGTACTTTTTCCGTAGATCGCTAACTGGGCTAAGCTCTCTCCGATGGCAGCAGAATGTTTAAAGCCATGACCTGAGCATGGCGAGGCTAAAATGATGGATCTAAATTCTGGGTGCCTGTCTATCACAAACCCAAAGTCAGGGGTTGTGGTATAGAGGCAGGAAATAGCTTTGATACATTTTGGTCCGATTCCTTGAAAGAAGGGCTGAACATATTCATGAAATACCTCACCTGGTTCGTGATCTTGGATTTCCCTTTCAACGGAATCAGCGGTTGTGGTTTCCCCCATCTGCTCAGTGGCGACTTTCAATCCACCAGCCCTTCCATTAACGGCGGGAAACCCATAAATTCCCTGTTGTTTTCCTTTCAGTTCCCATATAAAAACTGGGAAATTACCCAGGCGATAGTCCTCAAAAGAATCTGATATATCAAACCAGAACAAGACTTGCCTGGTTACGGAAAAGAGATCTCTGTATTGATCTGGTAGGAAAGTGGGGATCCAGGCTCCCGCAGAAATGATGAGCTTGTTTCCCTGGTATTCACCAAAGTCTGTTCTGACGGTTACTTTGTCCTTTACCTGCCTGATCTCCAGGACTCTTTCATTTCGATGAAGTTTCGCCCCGTATTCACTCGCCAGTTGGAGCTGGGCACGGATACACTCTTCAGGATTAAGAAATCCCATGTTGAATTCGAAATAACCAACCTCATCATCTTGTATTCGAAATAGTGGAAAACGTCTTCGAATCTCGTGACTATCAAGAACCTCATGTTTGATGTTGAATTTTCTCGCTGCGCTCAGAGTATTTTCAAAAAAATTCTCTCCATGCATCTGCGCTGAGTCTTTCGCGCTGGATAGAATTAGTCCTCCCGTAACCTTCAGCAGGTTGGTACCCGTCTGATTTTCAATTTCTCTGAAGATTTCATAGGAGCGTAGCGAAAGAGGCGAATATTGTTCTCCCTCACCAATGGCCTGTCTGGTTATGCGCGTGTCTCCATGGGTGGATCCATAGATGTGGGGGGGTGAAAATTGGTCAATTCCAAGAACACTCACACCCTCTCTTGCCAACTGGTAGGCTGCGGCACTTCCCATGGCTCCAAGTCCCAAGACAATGACATCAAAATTCATAAGATTGATTTAGAGTTTGAATGAAGTGCCCATGCTTCTGTCCAAATCTCTCCGATCTGGTATCATACTTCGAAGGTGTTGGAGGAGGAAATCCAATTGACCTTGATCTGATAAGGGAGGCATGAAAATGCAATCAACTCAAGATCCTATGTCCCGTTTCCTTGAGCTCAACGATAGTATCTGGAAAGAATTGGGCGTAATCTCCAATTTACATGCATATAAATTCACCGCACTAGCTTCTTTGAACTGCGACGGTGAAACCTCTGAAATCCCGGGGAAAATTCTCGCGATCTTTAATGCGCTTTCCAAAAACTCAGAGACATTTTCTCATCTCAACACCTCCTTTAAATACGTGGTAAGTGCTCTCCTGTTACTCAATGATGACACCCCGGAAGCTTTTGGAACTGAAATTGATCGGGTTTCCCATCTCTTTCGAGATTGGCATCTAAGAAGGGGTGACGCCTATGAGACCATTGCCATCCTGCTCTTGAGAGTTGAAAACGGAATGGATCCCATTGACTCCAAAACCATAGAGCGCTTCAAGAATGTCTATGAGGAGATGAAAAAATACCACTGGTGGCTCACAGGCCCCGAGGACTTTCCTGCCTGTGCCCTCCTGACCTGTCGAGATGAACCGGTTTCCGCAATGGGTGAAGGTATAGAGAAGATCTATCATGAGCTTAGTTTACGCGGGTTTGAAAAGGGTGACCCTTTGCAAACAGCGGCCCATTTACTCTACCTGATTGAAACAGAACCTAGTGTGACTACCAATCGATTTGTAAACCTCGGTAATGTTCTTAAGCAGAGGGGAGTTGAAATCAAAGAAGGGGATTATGAAGAATTGGCACATCTTAGTGTGCTTGATCTTCCCACTGAAAAAATCGCGGACTGCATCATGAAGAATCGAGAGGGCGTCAAGAACGCGGGGTATGGTCATGAGACCGAAGTTTCCTTTAGCCTGTGCAGCGGAATAACTTTTGTGGAACTGTTGAACTCAAGTGAGAATCCACAGAGTATTCTCAATACAAGATCCCTGGATCTCAAAGCGATTACGACCGCTCAAATAGCTCTGCGGGCAGGTTGTATTTCACTGATGGAATAGCTTTTACTGACCCGGTCACGGTGTCGCCACCGGAATCGTTTTTAAGATGGAGGCAGCCTGGGGGTGTTTCTGTGCAAGCGCTTTTTCCAACCATTCCCTGGCCTTAGCTTGATCTTTTTCAAGCCCCTGTCCGCGCAGGTAGAGAAGTCCTAGATTGAACTGGGCATCTCTGGAGCCCTGTCGTGCCGCGCTCTGGAACCAGTGTGCGCCCGTTTGCGGATTTTGTTTGACTCCTTTGCCTTCAAAGTAAAGGATGGCAAGCTGATTCTGAGCCAATACCAGCCCTTTAGAAGCGGCTTTTTCAAACCAAAATGCGGACTTCTGGTAGTCCTGTCCCACGGATTTTCCATAAAGGTAATAAGCGGCCACATTATAAGCAGCCTGTGGTACTCCTTTTTCCGCTGCCTTGAGATACCATGCGAGAGCTTTGAGTGAATCCTGGCTTACCCCTTCACCTTTCTCATACAAGCTTCCCAGGTTAAGCTGGGCGATGGCGGATCCATTTTCGGCGGCCTTCTTGAACCATTTCGCGGCCTTGGAGGGATTCTTAATCATTCCGATCCCATCGAGGTACATCATGGCCAGATTGTTAGCCGCTTCCAAAATTCCTGCGGCAGCGGCATGTTTGAAATATTTATAAGCTGACTTCAAGTCCTTTTTCATTCCCTGACCGTGGTAATACATCACCCCCAGGGAAAAACTAGCACGGGCCTCACCCTGCTCAATCGCTTTAAGATATAGTTCCGCTGCTCGAGTGTAGTTGCGCTCTGCTTCCGGAGCACTACGGTAAAAATCTCCGAGTCGGACTATGGAATTGAGGTTTCCTTCCTTACTGAGAAGCTTGAGCCAGCGTTCCTGCTCCGCACGGTTCGATGGGGATTCATTTCCCTCTAAAAACCATTCAGCAAGGCGGTGATCTGCCTTTGGATCTTCAGCCTCTAGCGACTTTCGGTACCAATATCGGGCCGTAGTGATGTTTTTTTCGATTCCAAGACCTTCTTCAAAAGCCTTTCCAAGTTCAAAGTAAGCGGCTTTTGTACCCAGATCACCTGCTCGATTCCACCATTCAAATGCCTTCTTGGGATCGGGAGCGCCGCCCTTATCACCGGAGTACCATTTGGCAAGAAACAACTGGGAGGGTACGTAACCTTCACCACCAGCTTTAGTCAGCTTCTCTATTGCCATCTTGGCTTTGCCTTCATTTAGCAGATTCATGCCTTCACGGTGTAAACCCTGTGGACCGGAATCGCATCCCAATCCGCCTAGAACCGCCATAACAGCCAGAAGCCATTCAATTGCTTTATCCATAATTTTTCCTGTGTGGTAGGTAGCTAATAATCAGTGGGAAGTCTTAATCGGATTATAAACATTTCCTGGAAATATCGGTACGATCGGGTCCAAATCTTCTAGAATCCAGAATTACAGCAAGTTTCACCGTTCAAATCGAGACAAAACTTTCCGGCTCCTTGACTTCAATGGTCGATCTGAATATCTTCGACCCCCTCAAGTACTGCCAAATATTGGCAGCGATCTGGTGTTTTTGTCTTAAATATCTTGAGGAGATCAGTGGCGAAGCCGTTGACGTACCGATCTTCGGGAGTTGATCTTTCGGAGAATCTGGAGGCCAACGAGGGGATTGCTAAGACTGTCCCCCAAACTTTTACGTCCCGGGTGGTTACAAAGCCCGGGCTGTTTGCTGGCGTCATAGACCTGGAGGGTCTGCTCGAATCCCAACCCCATCTTCAAGCCAGTATTGGTGTGGATGCTCGTAAATCCCAAAAGCCCAGGTCCCTGGCCAAGAGGGTTTTTTCAAACTCAATGGAACGCAATCGGGTTCCTGGACGTTCCCTGGCATTTCTGGACTATGTCGCCGCCTCTCCACTCAGAGCCTCGATTGTTACTGAGATCGTAGAAGGATTTTGTGAGCAGCTTATGGGAGGGGATGAACCTATTCCTCTCATCGGAGGAGAGACCGCTGAGATGCCCGGCGTTTTTCAAGATGGGCAGCTGGAATTGACTGGAACTTTGCTCTCCCTTTGTGAAGAGTCTGGTCCTTCTACAGTAAATTTACTAGAAGAAGCCAGGGGATTGGAAAATCCATGTCTTGCCCTGAGCATGGATGGGGTCGGTACGAAAACCAGGCTGTTACATCGTAGAGGGCAGGCAGGATCAGCCTTACTCGATATCCTTAATCATTCCCTCGGAGATTTGCTTTGCCTGGGGGCCCGTACCCTGGGCTTGAGTCTTTATGTTGGCTGTCATGAGTCCACCAGGGATCTGCGTGCTCTACAAGGCTATGTCCGGCATCTCCTGTTCTCCAAAGGCCTGCAGTCCTTTGATTTCATCCTTCATGAAGTACCTCACCGGTATCTTCCGGGAGAAGTGGATCTTGTCGGTTGTGTCGCGGGTCTCGTAGACAGGGATAAGATTCTTACGGGTGAACGCATTGAAGCCGGGGATATTCTGATCGGTATTCCTTCCTCGGGACTACATACCAATGGTTATTCACTTATCCATAGGCTTTTATCAGGTCTGGATCAGGCCGAGGTTCCCGGATGGGTAATCGAGGGACTGCTTCAGCCTCATAAAGATCATGCGACCGACATATTGCCTTTGCTGGAGGGTTCAGATGCCCTGCGCGGCATAGCTCATATTACCGGTGGGGGGATTCAGGAAAACCTGGTCAGAGTTTTACCCCAGGGCCTGGGGGCGCACATAGACATGGATTCCTGGGAAATACCGGATCTGTTTCGCTGGATTGAGGAAGTTGGCGCGGTACCTTTTTCGGACCCGGTAGGCAAAGGGATGTTGCAGACTTTTAACCTCGGAATTGGTCTCATTCTGGTTGTGGATCCTAGCCAGTCTAAAGGTGTACTGGAGCAGCTTAAAGCAAAGAAGGAACATCCTGTGATTTTAGGGCAGGTAGAAGAAAATTTAGGAGGTTTGACCAATGAGAGAATTCATTGTATCTCCGGAAATTCATAAGGTCTTTGTAGAGTTTCGTTCAGAACTTCAAGATCCTCGAGCCAAGAGAATCTTGGATGAGTCCCGTCAATTCCTGGGAATCTCCGTGGAAGAGGTTCGAGTCCGCGATCTATATTATCTGCTGGCTCGTCTGGATGATCGTGAATTGCAAACGGCAGGAAAAGTTCTCTGTGACCCGGTAAGTACTGTGGGTACGGTGGATTCTGAACCGTCTACAACCGGCTGTGACTACCGGGTGGTTGTGCGGTATAAGGCTGGAGTCACGGATAATGTGGGCAGTACCGCCCGGCAAATTCTTCAAGAAGTCCTGGACCGAAAATTCTCAGATACGGAGGCCGTGGTCTTTGCGAGACAGATTCTACTCTTTGGTGTGAATCGTGCTGAAGCTAAGAGAATATCCTTAGAACTGCTTCACAATGAATTGGTGGAAGATGCGTTCTTACTTGCTCCTGGTGAAGTGGAGCCTGAACCAACCCTCTTAGGTCGTAGAGTTCGAGATTTCGAACCCATTGTGGAAAGTGTTTCCCTGGATGGATCTCCTGGAGAACTGGAAAAGATTAGTTCAGAGAGAATGCTGGCTCTGGATGTACAGGAGATGGGTGCTATTCGGGATCATTTTCACAATCCCATAGTTTCCTCTTCGAGGCAAACCCTTGGTCTTCCGCAGGAACCTACTGATGTGGAACTGGAATGTTTAGCCCAGACCTGGTCCGAGCACTGCTTTCATAAAGTGTTTCAGTCCCGGATTCATTACACGGATCACGAGGGCAATTCAGAAAAAATAGACTCACTCTTTGCGACTTATATTAAAGGAGCAACAGAGAAGATTGACGCGGATTTTGTAGTCAGTGCCTTCCATGATAATGCAGGAATCGTGAGACTGCATGAGACCTTTGATCTGGCTTACAAGATTGAGACCCATAATTCTCCCAGCGCTCTGGACCCTTACGGTGGAGCCATGACGGGTATTGTGGGGGTAGATCGAGACATACTTGGAGCCGGATTAGGATGTGAACCACTGGCTCATGTTAAAGGGTTTTGCCTGGGCGACCCATCTCTAGAAGGGAGCCTTCCCGGTGGATTGCTTCATCCGCAAAGAGTCCGTGACGGAGTTCACCTTGGAGTCCAGGAGGGAGGTAACCAGAGCGGAATTCCACTCCTGCGCGGATTTGAAATTTTTGAACCCCGTTACAGTGGAAAGCCTTTGGTATTTTGCGGGACACTGGGCAAGATCCCACGCTCAGTTCAGGGCCGGGATTCCTTTGAAAAAAAAATCAACCCGGGAGATTACATAGTTGTGGTAGGCGGAAGGGTAGGCAAGGACGGAATTCACGGAGCTACCTTTTCCTCGCTAGAACTCACCCACGACTCACCTGTACAGGCCGTACAGATCGGTGATCCCATTACCCAAAAAAGAGTCACGGACATGCTGCGAGAAGCCCGTGACCAGGGTATGTATCGGTGCATCACAGATAACGGAGCCGGCGGTCTGAGTTCCAGTGTGGGCGAAATGGCAAAGCTCACCGGTGGAGCAAGAATCGATCTAAACCAGGTTCCCTTGAAGTACCCGGGTTTGCACCCCTGGGAAATCTTTGTCTCTGAATCCCAGGAAAGGATGACCCTGGCAATTGAGTCCCAGTCTCTGGAGTCTTTCCTTCACCTTTGTCTCAACAGGGGTGTTGAAGCAAGCTGCCTGGGAACCTTTACCGATTCGGGATCCTTGGAGATTTATTTCGCGGATCTCTGTGTGGCTTGCCTGGATATGAAATTCCTCCATGAGGGACACCCCGGTCTTGTGCTAAAGGGGAGCTTTGAGATGCGCTCCTATCCTGTGCCGGATCTTAGTCAAATCAGTCCCGAGGAAGCATTGCTCAAGTTGGTAGGAAGTCTCAATCTCTGTTCCAAGGAGACCAAACTCCGCCAGTACGACTGGGAAGTTAAGGGACTGAGCGCTGTAAAGCTCCTGGTTGGAGAAAAACAGGATGTAATTCCGGATGCTTCCGTGATACAGGTGGATCATGATGTTCTCTCTGGAATCGCGCTATCGGAGAGTATCCATCCCACACTCTCTGATCTGGACCCCTACGCCATGGCTGTTCTCGTGGTTGATGAGGCGGTACGAAAAGTAATCGCAACTGGCGCTAACCTGGGTGAAATCGCTGGCGTAGACAATTTCTGCTGGCCCAGCGTGGTGAACGAATCCCTGCCGGATCGATCTCAAAAACTAGGTCAATTGGTTAGAGCCTGCCAGGGTCTACGAGATGCCTGTGTGACCCTGAAGGTCCCCCTGATCTCCGGCAAAGACAGTATGGCCAATGACTGTACAAGGGTTGACCCGCCAATTTCCATTCCTCCTACCCTGCTTTTTTCAGTCATGGCCAGAATAGAGGATGTGAGCAAATGCGTCACCCTGGATTGGAAGAGTGCTTCTGATAGCGTATTTCTGGTGGGCCAAACAAAAGATGAACTGGGAGCTTCAGAACTCTACAGAACTCTTGGTCAACGCATTGAAGAGCGCCCTGCTATCGGTATTTCCTTTCCATCGGTGTGCCTGGAAACTAACCTTTCCACTTACCAGGCGATGCAAAAAGCAATTTCCGCCGGAGTGGTTCGCTCCTGTCATGCCCTGGAGCGGGGAGGTCTGGCGATGGGGGTGGCAAGAGCCTGCCTCGCCTCGGGTCTCGGTCTTGAAATAGAGCTTGCCCAGGTTGCGGCTCACTCGAATCTTGATAGCCCGTGGCCTCTAATCTTTTCTGAATCAGGAGGCAGATTCCTGGTCAGTGTAGCGCCGGAGAATCTGGACCAGTTTCATGAATTTATGAAAGATTCCCATGTTTTCGAGTTGGGCACCGTACGAGAAGAACCCCAACTCTCCATATCGTACTGCTCTGAGAAGGTCATTCACTTAGCCATTGATAAACTCAGAGCAGAGTTTCATAAACCCCTGGAGGAGAAGCGTTGAAGATCAAGGTCTTGGTACTTACCGGAGAAGGGTTGAATTGTGAAACTGAGACAGCTCATGCCTTCCGCCTGGCCGGGGCCGAGCCAACCATAGTTCATATCCGGGATCTTTTCGAGAACTCCAGGCTTATCAGAGAGTCCCAGATACTAGCACTGATAGGTGGATTCTCCCATGGAGATCACCTTGGGGCTGGAAGTGTTCTTGCCCATCAAATAGGATTGCGCCTGAAAGAAGAGCTGGATCTATTCCTTAGCAAAGATGGTCTTTTGATTGGTATCTGTAATGGATTTCAGGTGCTGACACGTACGGGAATTTTACCCGGTGTCCAGGGAAGGTGGGAACCACAGGTTACCCTAACCCACAATGACTGCGGTTCCTTTGAAAATCGCTGGGTTCACCTGCGAGTTCACCAGAATACAAACTGTATCTGGACACAGGGTCTTGAACATCTCTATCTGCCGGTCAGACATGGAGAAGGAAAGTTCTTTTCTCCCGGTAAGGAGCTTATTACGAGCCTGGAGAACTCAGGCAAGGTAGTCATGCAATACGTCGATGGGTTGAATTTTGAACCCACCATGGAATATCCCTACAATCCCAATGGTTCCATGAATTCCATTGCCGCAATTACCAATGATAAGGGTACGATTCTGGGGATGATGCCTCATCCGGAAGCTTTTTTAATGCCGTGGCATCACCCTATGTACCCAAGGCTCAAGGCGCAAGACAGGTTAAAACAAATCGGTACTCCTGGTACGGCTCTTTTCCAAAATGCCGTGGATAGGCTCAGGGGGAGCTAAACATGGGTAAGGATCATCTAACTCCTCCTCTCTGCCTTGGGATGGGTAGTTCTTCTGGTTCAAACCTGCGGTTTTTACTCCAAAACCAGGATGGTTTTGAAATTCGAGCGATTTTTTCGGATCGGATCTGTCCCCTGCGTGAGATATCCAGCGACTTTGAGATTGACTGGCTCTTTTTGGATTCCCAGGATGCCTGCGGATCTCATCCCGGTATAAAGAAGACGTTGGAGTTGAGAGAATACCAGCTTAGATGTAGGCAATTTGAGGAAGACGTACTTACACTCATTAAAAAGTACCAAAGAGAAAATCAATGTGAATTTGATTTGATTTTGTTGGCAGGATATTTTCGAATCCTTAGAGGGCCGCTTCTGAAGACCTTTTCCAACAGAATTCTCAATGTACACCCCGGTGATTTAAGGGTGTGCGGGGGAGATGGCGAGCGTTTGTTCGTCGGAATGAATGCTGTCCTCAAAGCGATCCTCTGTGGAGTGCCTGAGACCTATTCCACTGTTCATCTAGTCAATGAGGAAGTGGACGGAGGAGAGATTCTGGGAGTATCGGAGCCCAATCCAGTGCTACTTGAACCCGATCTCCAGAGATTTGTAGAGTGGGTGTCAAAAGACCGGGTAGGTTCTCTACATCGGATCAATTCCAAAGGACTCACAAAAACCTTGTCCGAGCTTGAGAAGGAAACACCGCTTGAGCTGCAAAAACTCAGAGACTTTTCTCAACGACACCAGGAGAAGCAAAAGAAGACTTGTGACTGGCCAACCTATCTTCAGGTGGTAAAAGAACGTACTGAAAGGAACGCTGAAATTGAAAAATCCATGCATTCTCATTCTTGATTTTGGAGGGCAATATACTCAGCTGATTTGCCGAAGAATCAGAGATTTGGGTGTGTACAGTGAGATTCGTCCCTTCGACATCTCAGCCCATGATCTTCGGGCCGAGAAGCCAAGAGGAATTATCCTTTCCGGGGGACCAGAATCAGTTCTAGCTGAAGGTGCTCCTAAACCAGATCAAGGAATACTGGACCTTGGAATACCCATTCTGGGGATCTGTTATGGAATGCAGTGGATCCACCAGAGCCTTGGAGGGGCTTTTTTACCCCCCGGTTCCAGGGGTGAGTATGGGGCTACCGATCTTGAGGTTAATCCTGAATCGGATTTGTTTGCGGGTATGACATCCACATTGTCCGTGTGGATGAGTCATGGAGATTGCGTAGATGAGAATCAGGTCGGCCATACAGGTAGAGTAGTAGCGAAAACAGGCAGCCATGTAGCCGGGCTGCAGTGGGACTCTAACCAGGCCTATGGAGTTCAGTTTCATCCTGAAGTAAGTCATTGTGAGGGTGGTCAACAGATCCTGCAGAATTTTCTCAAAGGAATTTGTGGGTGTGAGAGAGATTGGACAATGTCCGGGTTTCTTGAGCAAACACGACTTTCAATCCAGGGAAGTGTGGGGGACCGCAAGGTGCTCTCCTTTGTCAGCGGTGGTGTGGATTCCACTTTTGTAACTGTCTTGCTGGGAAAGACACCAGGAATTGAAGTTCATGCTGTATACATAGACGCCCTGATGAGAAAAGGGGAGACAGAAGAAGTCATTTCCAGCCTTAAAGAAGCCGGAATTGAAAATCTTCTGGTCATGCGGGCTCGTGATCGATTCATCGAAACTCTGGAATCCATTCAGGAGCCTGAGGCAAAGCGCAAAGCTGTGGGAGAACTGTTTGGGACGCTGCAGCAGGAAGCTTGTGAAACTCTCGGGCTTGATCCTGAGGTTACGGTCCTGGCCCAGGGGACCTTATACACTGATTTAATTGAGAGCGGCGAGGGGATAGGGAAGAAGGCTCATACCATTAAATCACATCATAATGTAGGTTGTGAGTTCATTGAAAAGCTCAAGCAAAGGGGTCAGATTGTAGAGCCCGCCCGGTGGATTTTTAAGGATGAAGTACGCAAAGCTGCTGCGGAACTGGGACTTCCCCGGTCTATTGTAGAGCGCCAGCCTTTTCCTGGACCTGGTATGGCAATTCGAATTGTCAGCTCAAATCCCGATTGGCTCACAGAAGAGTATTTCAAGGAAAACGAAAGATTGCGCGCTTATTGCTCTGAGCGTGGAATGGAAGGATCCCTGCTTCCCGTTAAAACCGTTGGTGTACAGGGGGATTCCCGTACCTACCGATTCGCGGCCTTGCTCAGAGGTGAGGATGATTGGACTAAGATTCGCTCCCTCGCAGCCCAGGTCCCCTCGGATTTTGACTGCGTGAACCGCATTGTCCTTGACCTGGGAGAGGCCGGTTCGAGGGAAATTTCAGCGGCTGCAAAAACCGAGACCAAAGTTGATAGGAAAAACCTGGAACTTTTGGAGGAAATTGACTTTTTTGGAAGAGGCTTTTTACGCGACAAGGGTTTTGAGAAAAACATCTCCCAGACTATTTTTGTGCTTTTTGGCGCTGATCCCTACGAAAAATCGCTTCCCTCGGTTGCTTTAAGAGCCGTAAAAACCCTTGATTTTATGACCGTTACGCCGGTCAGCGTTTGCCAGGAAAGAGAAATGGGGGAGATCAGCGATGGTCAGGTTACCTGGGAGAGCCTAAGGGAGTTAGGTAAGGAGATTTTAGATCGTTTCGAGGTGGGCTGCTTCGTGTTGGATGTGACGGATAAACCGCCCGCCACGACCTGTTGGGAGTAAGAAGATGAAAGAAAAGAAAATATTGGTTTTGACTGGTTCAAGACGGGATCTGCTCGAGGGAGACCAACCCACCCTTCTGGTTCAGAAATTACACAGTTGTGCCGCTGAACTTGAAGGCCAAATGAAGGATCTGAAGATTTCCTTCCGTTACCGCGTCTGTTCCGCTGACCGCACACCATTTTTACTCTCTGAAGTCCTCAACGAAGAACAGTTTGATGCTGTTATCTATTCAGGAGGATATTCCCTGGTTCTGGGTGCTTCCCTCCAAGAAGCCCTGCATAGGAATCGCCACCATTCTAAAATTTCTCTGTACTACAAAGAGTTTGAGGATTTCTTGAAATCGTCTCCAAAAGAGCTGGAGTTCTTTCCCGGTCTCTGGAACCCATCCCTGGTCAGTGAGACCCAGAGTTGGCTTTATGGGAACCGGAATTGGATTCCGACGATTTGTGTACCTGCAGCCGACTCCATCTCCATGGGGTTGAGTTCCCACATTTCCGTAACGGAAAATCCTTCCTGGTGCGAACCCAGGCCAGCCACCGGAATCTCACGTTCAGATACAGCCCTTCGATTTCTAATTTCTATCGCTAAGAAACCGCCAATCGCGCATATTCTCTTCGATGCTGAGTGTGATCGTTCAGGCCAGGGTGCTCGTTTGCTAAGCTCCATACTTTCTGACTTTGGACGGGAGTTGGAGTCTGTTGCGGTCAATGGCTCTTTCCAGGCTGATTCTTTGCCTCTCACAGACGATCCAATCCTCTATATTGGTCCGTTAAAAACCGGGCAGATTCAACAAATTGATCAACGGGGTAACCCCGTTGTGTACTGTCCTCCACGGGGGGCTATGGATGGGACCTGGAGTCAGCATCTTGAAGTTTTGCGCGGGTTGGACAATACAGTCAGCGTAGGAGTGGGAGCCTATGAAAACGCGGCTCTTTTAGTGTGTCGTATTCTAAGTGATCAAAATCTCTTTGGTTCTATGTGGAAGAAGCGCCATGCGAAGACTCAGGAAAGTATTATGCAGCCCCTGGTGGGTTTGGAAAGGAGCGAGGCGTGAACCTTGAACGGTATCCCGTAATTTACGAAGGCAGCGTGAAGCGCGTGAGACAGGTAAATCCGGCTACGGAGACCCGCATGGGTGAAGCCATTTTCGAATTTACTGATTTCAGTTCTGTGAAGGACTACGGACAGCTTCCCTTTGAGACTTCTTTTAAGGGGGAAGATCTCTGTACTATGGCTGTTGAAAGCTTTCGCGAGATTGAACAGCTTGGTATCCGTACTCTCTTTCGCGAAAGGGTTTCCAAGAATGCCATGATGGTCGCGAGTGTGCAGACTCTCAATCCTGATCACGTAGACCTCTCAGAGGTCCGGGCCTGTCGTATGATCCCTCTTGAGTGCATCGTCAGAAATCTTGTTACGGAGACCTCATCGGCATGTAAGAGGCTGAAAAATGAGTCCCTCTTTCCCCAGAGCCTGGGGCTTAATGAGATGCCGGGCTCTTATCCCGTCATTCTTCCCCGTATGTTTGTGGAGGGCAGCACGAAGTATCGGGCAGTGGACGAATACCTGGGTTGGGAAGAGCTTCGAATCTTGTGTAAGGAGTCGGTGGAGATTTTTAATCGAATTGATCTCTTCGCAAGAATGATAGGTGCCTATGCCTTGAAAAAAGGTTCCAACTGCGGACTGATCATCAATGACTTCAAGTTGGAATGGGCGCTGGACGCCAAGGGAGAATTGGTACTCGCAGATATTCCCCTGGCCATCGATGAACTAACCAGTGCTTACGTTGGCCGATCCTTCAAATCTCTCGATGAATTTCGCGACAGCATGGAAATTTTTGTACCCGGGAAAAACCATAATCCGGAAGCATTTGTGAATGTTTCCAAGCAAATTTTCCGCGATCACTATAGCGCGGCTCATCCGGACTGGGTAAAAGCACTGAGCGAAGCTCAGCAAAAGGGTGCCAGGCCCAGGGATTATCCCAAAGCACCCCAGGTTCCATCCAGGCTCAATGAACTGGCAGTAGCGATGTTCGGCGGGCTCAGAAACCTCTGGTGTCCAGCCATGCTTCGAGATGCGCCACCGCTGGAAAAGTCTACAGTGGAATATAAACAATGGGCCTGCGAAAACTATATGGAAGGCAAAATCACCTGAGAATATGAGAAATCACCCCCTTTACTCTCGCTATAGCTCAGAGCAACTTCGATCCATCCTGGGAATCAACTGCCAGGATATTGATTTTCCTCATGCATCAGCGGGAATGAAAGAAATCTTTAGCTCGCGCGCACGCCTTCTGGGTTGGCGGAGAATATGGGTAACCCTTGCCAGGGAGCAGGCTTCCCTGGGACTGAACATTGAACCAGCACATATCCAGGCTATGGAGGATAGCCAGGAAGACTTGGATCTTGAAAGGGTTCGTAAAATTGAGAGCGAGACCAGGCATGATGTCATGGCTGCGTTGCGTGAATTTCGTGAGAAAGTAGAAGCCAGATGTCCGGGTGCCGGATCACTTCTGCATGCCGGGGGTACAAGCTGCCTGGTCACCGATAACCAGGAACTAATAAGCATAAGGTCCGCCTTAACTCTCCTGATGGAAAGAATTCAGGAGCTGAAAAAGGTCCTTCCCCAGGGGCTGATGTCAGATTCCTCGGCCCCCAATCTGTTGGATGAGATTTGCACTGATTTGAAAGTCCAATTCTCTACTATGAAGGCCAGGGGAGCCAAAGGGACCACGGGAACCCAGGCCAGTTATCTGCAACTCTTTGGTGGGGATCATGAAAAGGTTCGTCTGCTGGACCGGCAGTTAGCCCAGGCACTGGGATTTGAGAACACTCTTACGATCACTTCTCAGACCTATCCGCGCGTCGTTGACTACCAGGTCTTATCACTCTTGCAGCGCATAGGTACCGTCTTGGACAGGTTTTTTGGCCATTTTCCTGAATTCGCCCGGCTCAACATGGAATTGGAGCGACTGGCTCAAAGTTGCTGTGAAATGGCGGCGAACCAGTGGATTGAACGCAGTCTTGATGATTCTTCAACCAGAAGAATTCTGTTTTATGAAGCCTTTTTAACCTGTGATCAATTGGTGGGACTTTGTTTGACGTCTGTTTCAAAGGCGCAGTTCAGGGAAACTTCGGATAAGCTTCTCACTTCCAAGAGACTGGCCGCTTTAGATTATCTCAAGACTCTTCTCTATGGATCTCTTGAGGCGTTTGAGGATCTGGCAATGAAAACAAGGGATCTTGCCTGCCTGGGTTTTACCCACTACCAGATCGCCCAGCCCACCACCTATGGCAAACGGGTCTGCCTGTGGTCCTATCAACTCATTCTAACCCAGGAACTATTCGAGCAATGGGAATCCAGTGGACTGCTTGGCGCGTCTTGCGATGAGCAGATGGCTGCTTTCCGGGTGGAGAGTCTTTTAAATCAATGGATGATCGGTGCGCATAAGATTGCCCTTGATCTACGTTTACTGCAGCACGATGAGGAACTCAATGAACCCTTCGGTGCGGATCAGATCGGATCTTCCGCGATGGCCTATAAGAAAAATCCGATGAAAAGCGAACGGATCAACGGCCTGGCTCGTTTGAAATGGGGCTTGTATCCATTCCAGCTTAAACCCGACGATGCCCTGTTATGTACCGAGAGTGTACTGAGGTTGATTCACTCTATCTTCGCGGAGGCAGAGCCAATGAGCGAAGGTGGATTTGCGATTCATGAAGGGCTGGTGAGCAAACACCTGAGGGAAAAAATTCCCTTCCTGGCATCCGAACGAATTCTGATGGACTCAGTACAGTCCGGGGCTGACAGGCAGGAAGTACATGAAGTTATGAGGCGGGCCATGCTGCAGTCTAGAAAGAGCATTGAGAAAGGAAATGAAAATCCTTTCCTGGAGATTTTGACTGAGCAGGGATTCAATACTTCTGAGCTGAGCAGCACTTCCGATTTCGATCTTCAGGTCCTTGTGGGAAGATCTGTTGAACAGGTCTTGGAGTTTTGCAGGGAAGAGTTCCAGCCCCGGCTTCAGAACATTCAAAACAGGACATCATTTGAGAAGGTAGAGGTCTGATGAAGATTGCTATTGTTGGAAAGAACGGCTTCGGAGGGAGAGAGCACACCATCGCGGATACCATCCACCGGCAAAATCCCCGGACTGAACTCTTTCTTTTTCCGGGAAACGGGGGAACTGTCGAACTGGGTGAGAATTTAGCGGCAGATTCCATAACTTCCATCGTAGATGAGTGTAAGCGCAGGGAAATTGATCTTCTCATCGGGGGACCCGAAGCGGATCTCGATGAGGGACTGGCGGATCTTTCCAGAAGCAAAGGAATTACGACCTTTGGTCCTTCTCAGGCTGGTGCTCGACTTGAAAGCGAAAAACTCTTCACCAAGGAAGTCATGGAGATTTTCAAGGTTCCTACTGCCTCCTATCAATTCTTTCCCTACTCGGAAATTTCGCAGATTCCTTCTTTTCTAAACGAGAGGGGTTTTCCAGCTGTAATTAAGGCCAATGGGCTGGCAGCGGGAAAGGGAGTTCTGGTATTGAAGGGAGAGGAAGGTGATTTTGCCGCCGCTGAGAAATTTGTCGCTGACCTGGGTTCAGGGGCTTATGGCGGTTCGGGCAGGAGCGGAGTACTGGTGGAGAAGTTTCTCGCCGGGGAAGAGGCTTCCTTGTTTTACCTGGTCAACTCAAACAATGACATCCTCATTCCCATGAGTTCGGCCCGCGATCATAAGCGGGCCTATGATGGTGATCGCGGACCCAATACCGGGGGAATGGGTGCCTTTAGTGAGAACCCCTTGCTTGACGATCAGCGGGTGACTGAAATCACCCAAACCATCGCCCGTCCTGTGGTGGAGGGATTAAAAAGGCTGGGAATCCCCTATATAGGCGTCTTGTATGTGGGGCTGATGTTAGAGGATGAAAAGAGCAGTGTGGTTGAAATCAACTGCCGTTTTGGAGACCCGGAGATTCAGGTACTGGCACCCCGTCTTAAATCTAACCTACAGGAGACCCTTTGTGCTGTCGCGATGGGTGAGAATCCGGGGCCGCTGGAGTGGATTTCTAACCAATGTGTGGGCGTGGTCCTGGCATCGGATGGGTATCCAGGTTCCTATGAAAGGGGAAAGCTCATCTCCGGTCTTAAGAGTCTTCCCGAAGAGTTGTGCCTCTTTCATGCGGGGACCAGGAGAATGGGAGAGGATGTTTATACCTCAGGCGGTAGAGTCTTGAACCTGGTGGGAACGGGAACTGACCTGCAGCAGGCCAGAAAAAAAGTCTATGACTTCCTGGATTCTGAAAAGCTTTATTTTGAGGGCATGATGTATCGCTCGGATATTGCGAAGGGAATTTAGACCTGTGAAAGAAAATTCCCTGCCATCTGAAGATACCATCGGGCACCATTGCGGCATTGCCTATATCAGGCTTCGTAAGGATCCCGAGTACTATACAGAAAAGTATGCGGACCCTTATTTTCTGCTAAACCTCGTTTATCTGATGCTCCTGCGTCAACGGAACCGGGGACAGGATGCCGCAGGCATAGCGACCGCGTTTATTCCTTACCATTCCCGTCCAGATAGCGAGTATCTCTTCAAGGACAAAATGATATCAGCGGATCCGGTTGTGGATCTATACAAGTCAGTGTTGGACAAGGATCTAACCGGGAAGTGTATCGCTGATGAGCGTGCCGGCCAGGTGATGATCGGGCATGTCCTTTACTCAACCATGCTCAGCCAGGTGGACTATCGCTATGTACACCCCATTGAAAAAATGGATGCCTGGCCCACCCGTCGCATCGCCATAGCCATGAATGGTAATTTTGCCAACAATAAGGAGCAGCGCGACTTTATGCGCAGCCTGGGTAAAGCTCCCACTTCTCTTTCGGACATGGAGACTCTCGCGGAGAGCTTCGGCCATTTTCTAAGTCTTGCTCACGAGCTGCTGGCAGGTCCAGGCAAGAGTATGGACCAAATTAGTTCTGATCTTGATCTTGTGCATGTCATGAGAAGGGTGAATCGCCAATTGAAGGGTGCCTATGCCATTGAAGGAATTGTAGGAAATGGGGATTCATTCTTCTGCCGCGATCCTTTCGGAATACGTCCCCTGTTTTATGCCAAAACAGAAGAGTTTGTGATCGCTGCGTCAGAACCAAGCGCTATAGCTACGACTTTCTCGACCCTGGGACTGGTCAACGATGATATCCAGGAGCTTCCACCGGGTCATATTTTCATTGTTAAGGCGGATGGACGAATTCAACTTGAGCAGTTTTCAGATCGCGTTGAATCGCGGCCATGCATGTTCGAGCCGGTTTACTTTAATCGACCCAATAATCGCGGAACCTATGATACCCGTAAGCGGCTTGGGGCAGATCTGGCTATAAAGGTTCATCATCTCCTGGGAGATCTTAGCGATACGGTGATTAGCTATGTTCCCAATACTTCTCTATCTGCCGCACTCGGACTCTACGAAGAACTTCTCTCCATCCAGGCCAGACAGCAGGCTAAGGAAATTCTGAATTTGAAAGAATCTGGAGAGCTGGATGCTCAGCGCCTGGAAAAGATTCTGATGACCAGGCCAAGATTCGAACAGACCCTGACCAAGGACCATAAAATTCGTACCTTTATCTCCCAGAAGAAGGACCGTCATCAACTGGTAGCCACGGCCTATGATTCCATTGAGGATAGCGCTCGTCTCTACTATGGAAAACGGGTTCTGGAGGTAGAAGATTCAGTGGTGAAGGGTACCACCCTCGAACGAAATGTCATTCGCACTCTCGCAAGAGCCGGGGCAAGAGAGATAGTTGTGGTATCGAGTTGCCCGCAGATTCGATATCCCTGCCCATATGGAATTGAGATGTCCACATTGCGTGAATTCATCGCCTTTCGCGCGGCCATCGCACTTGTTTACCAGCGTGGATATGAGGGAAGGCTCGAGGAGATTAAACTCGCAACTCACGAGCAGCAGGAAAAAATTGACGCTGATCCCGAGTTCGTCCCGCTAAATCTCGTTGACCAGATTTATGATCTCTTCACCTATGATGAGATCTCCCAAAAAATTGGAGATCTTGTCACCCCGCGGGATATGGATTGGGAGGGAAGTGTAAGGGTGATTTATCCCGATGTGACAGAACATCGCCGCTCCCACAATAGGGGTATGGAACTTGATACCGCATGCCTGGATGGCACCTATCCTGAAAAGGGAGGACTGCGTGTATTAAACCGTGCTCTTTGGAATTACTTTTGTGATCGTGATGAAAGGGCATATTGATATGAAAACTGAACCAATCGCGCTCATCAGTGTGTCCGATAAAACAGGGGTAGTGGAGTTTGCCCGCTCGTTACAGGATCTTGGTTTTGAGATAGTTTCCACCGGAGGAACCGCAGCACATTTGCTCGAAAGCGGAGTTAAGGTACTGGAGGTTCAGGACCTGACCGGTACCGAAGAGATGCTTGAGGGCAGGGTAAAGACCCTACATCCGGTAGTGCATGGTGGAATCCTCTACAAGAGATCGGATCAAGGTCATCGCGAACAGGTTCGTAAACATAAGATTCGCTCCATTGATCTGGTTGCCGTAAATCTCTATCCCTTTGAGGCGACCGCCAAAGCTAATCCTGATGACCTGGATATTGTCCTTGAGCAGATTGATGTTGGTGGACCAACACTGCTTCGCGCGGCGGCCAAGAACCATCGTGATGTACTCGCGGTGGTGGATCCCGGCGATTATGAGGAGATTATCTCTGAGCTTCGCGGGGGTAAAGTGATGCTTTCCATGAGAAGGCGTCTGGCAGTTAAAGTATTTCAACACACGGGTCGCTACGATCGTGCGATCGAAACATTCCTGGGTTCCAGCTTCGAAGGTAAGAGAAGTGAGCAAATCTGCCTGGAAGATGTTCAAGATCTTGAAAAATACGCAGAAAACTGGCATCAGAAAGGTGCTCTGGCGCACATCGAAGAAGAGCCTGGTCCCTCCCTACTCAGGGCAGAACAGGTTCATGGAGATGTACTTGGTTACAATAATTACCTGGATGGGGATAGTGCCCTGGGTGCCCTGCTGGAATTTCAGTCAGTGGAAGAGCCCTGCGTGGTTGTTCTTAAGCATGGAAATCCTTGTGGACTTGCCCTGGCCCAGAGTTCTGAAAGAGCCATTCAGAGAGCCTGGCAGGGCGATCCAACCAGTGCTTTTGGAGGAGTTCTGGCATTTAATACGGAAGTGACCCGGGAAGTGTTTGAGGTGCTTACAAACCGCGAATCAGGCAGCGGTTCTAAGGGATGGTTTGTGGAGTTGATCCTGGCCCCCTCCTTTACACCTGAGGCCCTGGAATGGCTGCGGGGTAAAAAGTCCAAACGTAAACTGCGTCTGATGGAGCTTGGTTCTCTACGGATTCCGCAAGGGGATAGGAGGGAACTTCGAAGTATTCGAGGGGGATTGTTAATCCAGCAGGCAGATCATTCAAATATCCTATCCCTGGACTCGAATTCAATTCTTGGCAGAGCTCAATATATCCTGGACCCTCATACCAACACTCAACGTATGGTAGGTGTGGTGAGTGCTCGTGAACCTAACCCCGAAATGGGTCCGGTTTTCGACTTTGCCAATCGAAGCACCAAGCATCTCAAATCAAATGCCATCGGAATCGGTCGTTTACTACCCTGTGGAGGATTGCAACTTATCGGGGCAGGAATGGGGCAGCCTAACCGTAAAGATAGTGCCCAGATCGCGATTTCAAGAGCGGTTGAGAATCTGCGAGAGGAGTTTCGCGTGATTAAGGGGCAGGGAACACCGTATCACAATGCTATCCTCAAATCTGAAATCAACTTTCTTCGAGAGCAGTTTCCCGGAATTCAGCAGATGGAGGAGGAGGATTACATTCGCGATCAGCTGGCTTTGCACTGCGTGGCAGCATCAGACGCCTTCTTTCCCTTCGCCGACGGATTGGAGCAGTTGGCGCGCTGCGGAATTCGTCATGTGATTCAACCGGGAGGCTCTATGCGTGACGACGAGGTCATTGAAGCGGCTAACCGTCTTGAGATGGTCATGATCTTCTCTGGGATGCGTCACTTCAAGCACTAAGGATATTTGATGGAATCTTATGACTGGGTAAAGTGGGTAGCTTTTGGTCTCTATATAGTGGTGACCTTCTACCTGGCATGGCTGGGGAACAAAAAAACTTCGTCACTGGATAGTTACGCGGTGGGAAACCAGGATATGAAGCCCTGGGTTGTTGCCTTTGCCCTGGCAGCCACCATGACGAGTACAGCCACTTTTGTGATCAATCCCGGCTTTGTATATGCCTACGGAATTTCAGCACTCTGTGGCTTCGGAATTGCGGCGGGAGGCGGCTTATTCCTTGGGATTATCATTCTTTCAAAGGGATTTCGAAAATATGGAAATCAAACTAAGGCGTTGACCGTACCCCAGTGGATAGGCCAGAGATTTGATAGCACTACCCTGACCATTGTTTATGCCCTGATGAACATGGTAATGATCGCTATGGTGGTTCTCATTGCTTATGGTTCCGCCATACTGATTGATACGACCCTTGGTCTCGTGCAGATCTTCCCTACCTATCACTTTGAAGCAGCGCTTCTGTTTATCATCCTCTTTGTCTTTTCCTATACTTTTTTTGGTGGAACCTATGCCCATGTCTATACGAATACGGTGCAGGGTTTTCTAATGATCGCGGTAGCACTGCTATTGGTTGGCTCAGGATGGCATCTGCTAAGTGGGGAGCTGTGGACATCTCTGAAAGCTCAGGATCCTAATTTACTGAAGGCAATCAATCCCACCAGCGCTTTGTTTCGCAATTTTTTCGAAGTATTTGTGGCAAATTTCTGCGTGGGATTCGCACTGACAGCCCAACCTCACTTCCTGATAAAGTCTCTCTATGTCAAGACGGATGCAGAGGTGAATAAGTACCTTCTGTATACCGTGATCATTGGACTCCTCTATCTTCTGGTTATGTCCGTTGGACTCTACTCAAGAGTGCTTTTTGAAGGACAATACCTGGGCTCCATCGATCAGGTTACATCACTGTATATCGCCAAGAGCTTCCATCCAGCGATCACGTCACTGGTTTCCATCGCTCTTTTAGCAGCTGGAATGTCGACTCTTGATGGGATCTTGGTGGCTCTTACAGCCATTTTTTCTAATGATCTGTATCTCAACCTGAGAAAATCAAGCCTTGAGTCTCTCGACCGCCAGGCCAGGCTCAAGTTAGCGCTCAGGGTTTCCCAGCTTACACTCGTGGGACTTGGAATCCTTGCCTATGTGCTTTGCTTGCAGCAGTACTATTCTAAGAGTCTTTCCATCGCGATTTATGCACAGACCTGGATCTATGCATTTTGCAATGTCTCGGTCTTCCCCCTGATCTGCGGTATGTTTGATTTCCAGATCCGCCGTTCGAGCGTCTTTTTGGCAGCTTTTATCTCCGTCGCTACACACTTGTCCCTGCGATTCATACCTTCACTATCCCTCTTTACCAACGACCCCTCCCTTCGATACCCGGGAGATCATATCAACCCTGGATTAACTGCCGGGGTTGGAATTCTGGCGGGTTTGGCCGTGCTGCTCATGGATTGGCTCTACTCCTCAAGAAAAGAAAGCGAAACTCAATAATCTAATCCTTTGTCCTTTGGGTATATAATGGACCGATGTCCCAGACCCAATGTATCTCCCCGGTATCCCCAACGGCCGGTCAAGATCACGCTCCTATCCTCAATGCTCTTCTTGTTTTGGAAGATAAGGACGAGGCACAGCAATTAAGAAAGAATCTTGAAGCGGTAAGCGGAATCGTTTTCAATTTCCACGATGTCCCCAGCTCGGAGCAGGCTTTACAATTGCTGGAAACAAACTCCTATGAACTTCTATTTGCGGATTATTCCCTTCCTGGCTTTAAAGACCTTCTACAACTTCAGAAAGGGGGTTCGGATTCGAACCCTACCGCTCTTATTGTGCTAATTCCTGTTAAAGACAGGGATTTAGCCGTGAAATGCTTGAAGGATGGGGCTTTGGATTACTTGTTGAAGGGCGAGGAGAATTCTGAGACGCTAAACCGTATTCTTAGATATTACTCTGAGCGGACTCGACTCTTGTCGGATCTTGAAAAAACCAGCGCGGAATTAGAGAACTCCCGTGGTGAGCTTGAGCAATTCGCGTATATTTCCTCCCATGATCTGCAAGAACCCCTGCGTATGATTAGCTCCTACCTTGGTCTTCTAAACCAGCGGTCTAAAGGTCAACTTGATCAAAGCAATCAGGAATTTATAGGATTTGCGGTTGATGGGGCCCGGAGAATGAAGAATATGATCCATGACATTCTTGATTTTTCCAGGGTGAACTCAAGGGGCAAAGATTTTACCGAGGTCAGTCTCAATAAACTGGCTGAAGATGCGAGATCAACTCTTGAGAAAGATTATCATGAGGTTGAAGTGCAATTCACGATAGGAGACCTTCCCGTACTCTGGGTGGATCGTAACCAGGTGACGAGGGTGTGGAGACATCTATTTGATAATGCCCTGAAGTTTCGATCCGGCGCATCCGTTAAAGTTCACACTGAATCCAGGAAGGTGGGGCTGGAATGGGTTTTTAGCGTCAGGGATAACGGAATTGGAATTGATGAGCGATTCTTTGAGAGAATTTTTACCATCTTTCAAAAGCTTCATACCCCCGAAGAGTACGAGGGAACCGGAGTTGGGTTGGCGCTCTCAAAGAGAATTATTGAGCGCCACGGAGGTAGGGTCTGGGTAGAATCCAAAAAAGGGGAGGGATGCACCTTCTTTTTCACCCTTCCATTTGAGAAAGAGGAAGCTTAGTTCTTTGCGGCTGCAACCCTGGTTTTTCTAGTTCGTTCAGTTTATTTGTTGCAATAGGAGAGTCATGAATTTAAAGCTATTAGCCGCTTTAGTGATACAAATATCTCCAGCAGTTTTGATGGCTGAAAATTTACATGAGATGGACCTTGAGGAATTAATGGAGATCAGGGTCCGTGTCTCTTCTCTCTTTGAAGAGAGAGAATCGGATACCCCCGCAGTAGTTAGCTATATTGAGAGGGAGGAGTGGACCAGGCGCGGTTCAAAACGCGGCCTGAGGGATCTTCTAGATTTTCTTCCCGGAATTGCTACCTATTCAACCTGGGGCGGGACTGGAATAGCAGTACGGGGTTTTCCTACAAATACTTCTACCGTCAGAGGAAAAGCCTATCTTCTTGACGGTGTTCCTCTGAATGGTTTGTCCTTTCGGACCGGGCTCTATGGCCGGTCCAATCTCAACCTGCAAATATTTGACAGCATGGAGATGGTCAGGGGCCCAGGTTCCGCTATCTATGGAGCGGATGCCTTTGTGGGTGTTATAGCACTAAACACCTATGACCCGGGAATGGATGAGTCAGAGTTTTATTCCAGCGTATCCGATGGCAAACTTTCTGAATTTACTCTACGTACCAGTCAATCCTTAGGCAGAGACCAGCGTATCAGCGCCAACTTTTCCGTTAGCGGCCAGGGGAACCAGCATCTCTCCTACCAGAGCTACCAGAATCCGGGTCAAACTCTAGAGCGTTCAGAAACCTGGCAGGCCGGTACCGGGCTTTTGAAATGGTCGGTAAAGAGCGAAACCGCAAGCCGCTATGAAGTGACCTTTCTTTCCCACCAGTGGGAAACTGATGAGTCTCCTGGCCTTCTCTCTGTTTTCGGTCCCTTTTTTGGTGCTGCTGAAGATAATGCTTATGCCGATACCCGCTTTAATTTCCTGAAGGCTTCCCATCACCGGGAATTGAAACAAGGGAGAACACTGGAGATATCTGCTTACCACTGGAGTTCCCGGTTTGATTTTCAATTTGACTCCGCACCTCCTGACGATCGGCGGATCTCGGGTCGAAAAGATTTACGATCCGGTCTTCAGCTTCGATTAAAAAGTCCTGAGAAAGGTAGAAATTCCGTTCGATGGGTAGTAGGGGCTGATCTTGACCGTCTAAGGGTTAAAGAAACCTACCTGGGATTCCTCAATAGCGGTGCCTCTCCCGACGTTTTTGACGGAATAAAGGGTACCGCCAAGGGTGTTTTTTACCAGGGAAGGATTCCGCTAAACGATCAGATGAACCTTCATTACGGAGCCAGGTTAGATCGTTATCCTGGATTCGGGAACCAGTTTACACCACGCCTCGGTCTGGTTTATCACCCAAATGAGGAAACAACTTGGAAGGCGTTATACGGAAATGCCTTTCGAGCACCTACTGCCGGGGAGATTTCCGGAACCGGAAGAGTTGCCGGAAATCCTGACATAAAGCCGGAAGAAATGGATTCCATGGAACTGGTATACATGAAACACAGCGGTAACTCCCATTTCCAGCTGACTTATTTTGAAAACCGCTGGAAGGATGGGATTCAGCAGGACCCTGTCGCTGTGGCTTTCGCAAACATTGAAAAAAACGAATCGAATGGTGTGGAGATGTCCTATAAAAGAAAGTTCTCCAGGGAGTGGGAGAGTACGCTTTCAGCATCGAGGATTAGAAGTATGAATAAGGATACTGGAAGCTCCTATGAGGCGTTTCCAAGGCACATACTGAACCTTCTGACCGACTATAAACCAATCAACTCAAGATGGAATGCATGGTTTGGGATCCGTTATATGGGTGAGTGGAAGGATGGAACTTCTGCAACGGCAAATCCGCTATCTTCTTACCTGCGTACGGATATTTCCCTGTCTTATCATATCAGGGAGACCACCAGCGCATACTTTTGGGTACGAAATCTCTTTGATCGAAACCTAAGAAACCCATCCCTATGGGACTCTGAAATCGGCGTTCCTGAGGCGGGCAGAATCGTGGGTATTGGTCTGAGCTACAAGTTTTAAGGAGAGCGTATCCATTGAGAGAATTTTTACCATCTTTCAAAAGCTTCATACCCCCGAAGAGTATGAGGGAACCGGAGTTGGGTTAGCGCTATCAAAGAGAATTATTGAGCGCCACGGAGGTAGAGTCTGGGTAGAATCCAAAAAAGGGGAGGGATGCACCTTCTTTTTCACCCTTCCAGTTCCCTGGGAGCCTCTGTCGGAGAATTGCCTTTTACTGCGACCGGCTGCAAAAAACAGGCTCGGCGTTGTCACCGAGAAAACCGCTCTCAATGTGCTCCAGCACACCCTCGGCAATTTTATTGCCTCTACCTTGATCCTGATTCTTTCGCTCGGTCTCGTCACAAACTCAATTCTCCGACAGACTCCTAGCTACTATAAATACTCATTTTCTTATCATATCCGCACTATTTACGATCAAAAATTGGACTCTCAGGGCATAGGGAGGCATAATTGTGCACCCTATGTTTCAACCGGGAAAATATTGATTTTCAATACAGGAGTATTCAAATGTTTAAAAACATCGTCCCAATCACCAAGGAAGCCCACAAAAAGAAAAAGGTTAAGCCGCTTAGTAATTTTGATTTTGCCAAGGATGTACATCTTGCCTCGATCATGGTTCACGAATTCTCCCGTGCTGCGTCTACTTACCCGATTGTTTTTCTTGAGGATAAGGAAAAGGACCAGTTCCGTCCCACGGTATTACTAGGACTCAATGCCGGAGAAAATCTCTTCGTTCAAGAAGACGGAAAATGGAAGGCATCCTATATACCTGCCATTATCCGCAGGTATCCCTTTTCCCTCGCTAAAACTCCCGAGGAGAATCGCTATACGGTTTGTCTCGATGAAGACAGTGATCTTGTAAACGAAAAAGAGGGTCAGGATTTATTTGATAAGTCCGGGGAACCCGCAGAAGTCATGGAAACCGTTAAAAAATACCTTGGTGAACTTCAGCAGATGGAACGCTTCACCGAAGAATTCTGTCAGTATATGACCGCTTTGAATATGTTCACTCCCCTGAATATGAAGGTCCGTGTGGAGCAGGAGATTAAGAATATCGCTGGCGCTTATGTTCTCAATGAAGAGAGACTCAATTCTCTTTCCGATGAGAAGTTCATGGAACTTCGCGAGAAACGCTACCTGCCTGTCATGTATGCGCATCTGAGTTCTCTGGCACAAATTGAAAGATTGCTTGGATTTAAGGAACCTTCAGTGGTCACTACCGAGGAAGTCAGTGAGCGATTCACAGACGAAGAAGCCGTAAATTAAGCCAGGTTAAAATAGTTGGAAAGCTGATTTTAAGAGATTTCCGGCATAAATTGAAAAAGGGGCCGTCCTCCATCATGGATGACCCCTTTTTTTATCTCTCTTTAGTGCAAAACGCACTTAAAGAATCAAGAAAAGAAGTTCCCCAGGATAAATTGGAAATGTCGGGGCAAAATTAATGCATTATTTTGATTTAGAATTAAAAGCATACAAGTGGATATGTATATCATAATAGTTTATATATATTTATATATGGCTTAGAAAAATGGGTCTGAAAATCAAAAATAGATAGATTTCCAGGAAATAT
>CAZIKF010000015.1:3114-112962 GCA_964539825.1 uncultured bacterium | reverse complement strand
GCCTATCTTTGGGGTGTTTAACCCATTAGATAGAGCTGTGTGTTTGCCTCTATGACATCGAGAAAGTCCTCGACACTCACCGGTTTTAGCAAAAAACGATGTACCGCGAGTACCTCGCTGGCATCATCCTTGGACACGGTATGGGGATGACCTGTGAGCATGATTCGAATCGTTTTCGGAGAGATTTCCTTAGCCTGTTCCAGAAGTTTGATTCCACTCATCTCAGGCATTTCCAGATCAGAAACAATCACGGCGACTTCAGACTGCTCAAGCTCTTTTAATGCGAGATCAGTTTTATCCGTGGTGATTACATTGTAATCTCGTGATTCAAGAATCTTCCCTAAAACTCTTAAAATCTTGGGATCATCGTCAACAATGAGAATTTTATAACTCTGACTTTCTTCCGACACCTCTATTTTCTCCCAACTTAGATAAGATTAGTATAACCTAAAATCGATAGGTTAGCCCTATTCCCACTGCTCGGCCAGGCTCGGGAATACCACTCTCTGAATTCCAAACGGAGGGTGTTCTCAGATCACGATCAAAAAGGTTTTTCACCCACAGGTAAGCCTCCTGGTTGTCGGCCAGGTTATAGGCTATGGTAATGTCCGTACGAACATAGGACTTCAGGGGCAGCGAAGTGACTTGAGTACCATCCTTCCATTCATCCATGTAGCGCAGGCCAGCAAAGAAACGAAACCTTGAATCCTGTGGATTGTAGCGGGTCAGGAAATTCAAGATGTTCTTTGGAAAGGCTTCATAATCCAGTTGAGTAACCAAATTACGGCTATTGACTCTGGAACCAGATAGCTCAAGATTCCATGCTTCATTTAGCGACCTACTCCATTCAAACTCTAATCCGGAAGATTCGTTTAGGCCTGTGTTTTCCCATCTGCCAGCACCAAAATTGGGGCCGACTCCGTCTTTCCAGGAGCTTTCGAACCAGGTTAGGGTAAGGTTGGACTTTTTGCCTCTGCGCATGTAAATAAGTTCGTATGTATCGATTTCTTCGGGCTTGATGTTCGTGCTCGAAAGACCAAATAGCCCTTGAGATTCTCCTCCGCTTGGCGCTCGAAAGGAGTTGCCGTAGAGAAGTTTCCAGGTTGTGTTGTCTTCAGGCTGGTAGGTAAGTCCGGCCCGCGGTGTGAGTTGAGAGCCGAAATTGGGGTAACGATCCAGTCTTCCACCCAGGTGAAAATACAGCCGATCTTCACGTAGGCGTGTGCGTGTCTGCACATATAGCGATTTTACAGTCTGGGAGAGACCGTGATGAGGGTCAGGGACGAGCCCGGTGCTCAGAAGGCCTGTATGAACATCGGGAATCCTGGTTCGATCCACCTCAGCACCAGCCACCAGTCGAATCGGCTGATTCTCAGTTTCCTGTCGTTTGTAGCGCACTCCGACTCCCTGGCGGATATCTTTCTGAGTTGCCAGAAACCGATCTCCCGCTGGTCTTAAAAAATCTTCCTCAAATGCGGAACTCCAGCGATAAGCGTACCACTCAAGCTCTTCCTCATGGCTTAGTTCTCGAACCGAGTCCAGTTTAAAGAGGTTAAATCGCGTATCAAAATTGCCGATGTCCTCAGATCCCTGGAAGGATGCGTTTCCGGGTGACTCATCGGTCTCATATTGATGAGAAAGAAAAGTCAGGTTCCATCTGGTACCGCTCTTGTGCCTTGTACTCCACTTCAGCAGTGCTGAGCCTGCCTGCCAGGTTTCGTCCCGTTCAAAAACACCTCCCGCGAGGGCTGGAACACGGCTGCTATAGGATAGATTCTGGTTTCCCTGCCCACTGAAAGAAAGCGCGGCACTGAACCTGGAGCGATCGGTGAGACTCTGGCTGGTGCGCAGGTTGAATTCCGAATACTTGTGATCAGAAATGACTGTGTATACTTCAGTCTCATCGCGCACCGGGGCATAGGTCTTCAAAGCGATAACCCCGTGAAACGCGTCCTCGCCGTAAAGAGCGGAGCCGGGGCCGCGCACCATCTCCAACCGATCAAAGAGATTGGGATTTAGATTGGCGCGTCCATAAAGACCTGTCTTAAAAGTAAGGGAATTCAGGGGTACACCATCAAAGAGATAAGCCTTACCCCGCGCAACAGGAGTGTTCCTGGTATATCCACGAATGGCAATTCCGGTACCCCCCAGGGTGGAATAACTCACCACACCAGGAAGGTAGTCCAACATATCGCGCAGACCTCTTCTTGCTCCGCGTAACATCCATTCTTCTCGCTGTAGGACTGACACGGAAGAGGCTGCCATGCGAGTAGGCTCTTCAAAGAGTGAGGCCACCTCCACGCGAACCTCCATTAAATCCTCAAGATCCAACTCGTAAAGTTCCTCCGCAAAAAAAGAGGGTAGAAAAAGCAGCATCAGGATGGACAGTCGCGTTGTTAAAGTGGATTTCATATTGTTACCTCTTCAGGATTATTTTTTTCCATAAATCTTAGTAAGACGTAAGAACTGGGCATTGAAGCGCAGTCCAACCTTTCTTGCCTGATCCAGGTTGAGTTCAAATCGAATCTGTTTTTTCTCATTGAGAAAAAATCTTAGAATTCCGCCCTTTGAAAGAAATTCGGAATCATCGTTTATAGTGAGTATTGGGTGCTGTTTGGATACCTCCAGGTAGGGGCTAATATCAAAGTCGGGGGATGGAGCCAGGTAGGTAACGTGGCATTCGCGAATCTCATCAGGACTTTGCAGGACCTTTATCTCCTTAACCTGATCTCGGTAAGTTTTCTCAGCCATTGATGCGAATTCTTTGCTGTTTACAAAGCAGAAGTTGAGCCTTGGACCGTTTGGGTTCTCCAGGGAAGTATCCCATTGGACAAATTTAGAAATTCGATATAGGAAAGCCACTTTCAGCTCATCCAGGGATGGCCCCTTAGCGATGAGCGGAGTTGTCAGCAGAAAGGAGAGGAAAGACAGGCGAAAGAACTTCATTGAATTTAAAATCGATAAGTCCAGCCGACTCCTATAGCCCTTCCAGCCTCAGGGGTTCCAATTTCCGAGTCCCATACAGAGGGAATCCTCAAATCTTTATCGAGGAGGTTTCGCACCCACAAATAGGCTTCCTGGTTGCTTTCCACCTGGTAGCGAACTCCAAGATCAACACGATTGTAAGAAGGCAGGGGTGCAACCGCGCTAAAAGCTCCAAACCCATCTTTCCAGTCACGCATGTGTCGGACTCCAATCCAAACTAGAAAATCCGAGTTTTTGGGGGCGTAATCAGCTTTCAAATTCAGGATATGGCGTGGAAAACCCTCAAAGTCTGAGTTGGAGCTAAGATCCATGCTGGTGATTCTCGATCCATTGAATTCAATAGTCCATTCTTCATCTAGCTTTCGTTTTGAGATAAATTCAAAGCCCGTGGACTCACTGCTTCCAATATTGTCATAACGCAGATTGGGTGCTGCGGCACGATTAATTAAAATTCCATTCTTCAGCTTGGATTTAAAGTAGGTGAGACTAAAAAGTGATTTCTTCGAGGTTTGCGTATACACCCCTTCATAGGAGTCGATTTCTTCAGGCTTGACCCGGGGGCCACCAAGTACGGTTGCCGTTCCAAATCCCTCTGTTGCCGATGGAGCCCGGAAGGCATTTCCATATAGAAATTTCCAGACTCTGCCCTTGCGGGGTGTGTGGACCAGGCCTGCGCGAGGGGTAAATTGGGAGCCAAAGGAGGGATATTTGTCTAAGCGACCCCCGAGATGGAGGAAAAACTTATCATCCTTCAGCCTGGTTCTTGATTGGAGATATAGAGATTTGACCGTTTCTGATTTTCCAAGAAAGGTGTCAGAAGGCCGCAAAACAGCGCCTACAAAGGAATACTGGTCCGGTACATGGAGGTTGTCAATTTCAAATCCCGCCGCGTAACGGGTCCTGCGTTGTGCATTTTCATTTTGCTTAAAGCGTAGGGAGAGTCCTTTACGCTCATCTACTCTTCCTGAAACCCTGGAGAGCTGGGCATTGAGTTCTTCGAATCCAAGAGTGAGGTTGGAACTCCATTGGTATAGTTTCCAGGATAGCTCTCGGTCGTTTTCAAGTTTTCTGGTAGAGGAGAAACTCCACAGATTAAAACGGGTGTCAGCAAACATCCTATCCTCTGCTCCCGCCCCTCCATAGAATACAACCAGTCCCGGTGCCTCATCAGTTTCCCACTGGTGAGACATGAAGGTGAATTTGTAATTTGAGCTCCCTCTGTTAAAAGCCCATTTTAAGAGCCCAGTGCCTGCCTGGTAGGTTTCATCCCGCTCAAATACCTGCCCTGGAAGACGGCGGGATGTATAAGAAAGGTTTTGAGCCCCCTGGCCGGTTACCGACAATGCCGCGCTGAGTCTCCCATTCTCGGCCAAACCATGACTTGTTCTCATCGTGAACTCGGAAACTTTATGATCGGATACCACCGTGGAGAATTCCGTTTCATCATATTTTGGATCATAAGTGCCCAGGGAGAAGACCCCAAAGAAGGCATCGGTGCCGTAGAGAGCGGAACCAGGTCCACGGATGGTCTCTAGCCGATCAAAAACCTCGGGATTCAGGTTGGATCTACCATACAATCCGCCTCTAAAGGTCCAGGAATTGATTGGAATTCCATCGATCTGGTAGCCTTTACCGCGCACAACAAACGCATTATTGCTGAAACCTCGAATTCCTACTGCGTTTCCACCAAATGAGGAATAAGTCACCATACCGGGCTCGAAATCCAGAAGATCTCGCAGGCCGTCCCGGGCACCTCGCAATTTCCACTGGTCCCGATTGAGCACCGACACGGTAGCCGGAGCCATGAGTTGGGATTCAGGAAAAAGGGAGGCGACTTCCACCTCTATCTCCATCAGCGCCTCAATATCCAGTTCGTGGAGTTCAGAAGCAAGGGACAGAGGCAACACTAGAAGACCAAAGATCAGGAACAGTTGTTTCTTTGGAGAAACTCTCATTTCACTATCCTCATGTTCTAGTTACGGTTCCAAATTTTAGCCAGCCGTAAAAATTGGGCTTTGAACCGAATTCCAACCTTTTTAGATTGGGCCAGGTTGATTTCAAATCGAAGCTGTTTTTTTTCATTGAGAAAGAATCTTAAGATTCCGCCACTTTCCAGAAACCATTCCTCTTCATCCACGGTAAGGATGGGAAGATTTCTTGCGACTTGAAGGTAGTTTTCCACATCAATGGTAGGAGCGGGGCGCACATAGACAACATCACAGGTACTGACCTCAATGGGGGATTTCAAATCAAGGATCGTTACATTCTCGCGGCCATAACTCTTGCGTGCCATTTCTGAATAACGGGGAGTATTCAAAAAGCAGAATCTCAGAGTTGAATCCCTACTCCCTTCAAAATGGGCGTACTGAGAAAACCGATAAAGGAAAGCCACCTTCAATTCATCCAGAGAGGGTCCCTTGCTCAAAGCCGTGGTTTTACAAGGCAGCCAGAGAAAGAAAAGTACGCAAAGAGAAAATTTCACAAGACCAATAGAAATGATTTCACACTAATCTAACACCCTATCATAATGCCTTCCCCGACATATGGAAAAGGAGGAAATTTCCCGACCTCGGCTCCTTAAGAAACCTCTATTCCATGGGAAAGGACCCACGGTAAGTTCATCACTCTTCCGTGTCCAAGGACCTGGGTTCTCTTCGAGATATCGTGTAGATTTTTTCCTAACGCTTCATAAAGATTTAGCGTACAGGTTCGGTCCTTGACTCTACCTTGAATTTTGCCATCTTTGATGTGCAGGCCAAGGGAGATGATACCGCTCAGGTTTCCATTGGCAATATTACCTTGTGTCAGATTATAGGACGTACAAAGAATTACCCCCTCGCTCATGGAACGAATCCATTTCTTGAGCTCGCCACTTCCCTTCTTGAAGTGGAAATCAGAAAAGGGGAAACCGCCAAATGAATTTGCTGTTGGATTGGACTTCAGTCTTTTGGAGTATTCCAGGGGAATGGGAAAGAGCTCCAATACCCCCTGGTTGATGATAGTTTTGGCCGTTGTAGGCAATCCGTCACCATCAAAAGGGATCTCAGCAGCCTGCTCTTCAAAGCTGATTTCATCAGCGAAGATTTTTTCACCCAGTCGATTCACAAGGGGCGAAGTCTTGTTTTCCAATAGAGTGGGTGAAAGCGCTAGAAAAAAGGAGGGCAGGAGTCCTCCCTGTAGAATTTCGGGAGTAAAAATAAAAGGGTATTCGCCCTGTCCCAGGGACGTTGATGGAGTTCTGGCCGCTTCAATTTCTTCATATAAATCTTCAAAAAAACACTCCAAGTCTCTTTGTGCGTGGGGAGGTGAGGGGAGAGTTTGATTCCACTCAAATATTTCAGACTCCTTAAACTCCATAACCTGGACACTGATATTTAAAGTAGAGGAGGCATAACCACCTTTCAACCCAGTGGACCCTTGTAAATCTAGTGAAGAGTTGCTCTTTTCAATGCTAAGGTCAATATTTAGACCGGGAAGTCTTTTCTTCGCTATGGAAAGATAATGCGTAGCGATCTCATCGAGATCTTTGCGTTTCAGATTTTCCACGAAGGGAATGGGGGGTGGAGATTTGGAATTGTAAATTTGAGCAGTGGGGAACTGGTAGTCTACAGACTCTCCAAAAGGCACAAGCTCAAGAGCTAACTTGAGCAAGTGATCCACGGATGATTCTTTTTCTCCAGCCACCACCGCGACCTTCCCATCCTGAATGCAGCGTAAAACACGATTGGATGAGTTCTTAACACTGACGTTTTTAAGTGCTCCCTTCTGATATTCCAGAAGCATGGATTCAGATTCCAGCAGCGTACTTAGATACTCCATCACGCTCCGCCTATGGTCAGATCACGAATACGGATATGGGGGGAACGCATACTGACAGCAAGCGGGAACTGGGCATGTTTGCCACACATGCCGCTGAGCATTTCCAGATCGTCCGTGGGTCCGATTCCTTCGATTTTCTCAAGGGTTTCAAAGAGATTCCCCATCAAGGAAAGATCCTTCACAGGTTCGCAAATTTTGCCTTTGCGAATCATATATCCGCGCAGGGCGGAAAAGGAGAATTGTTCACCACCGCTTCCTCCATAGCAGCCAAGAGCATAAACACCTTCCTCAATACCCTCGAAAAGATCTTCCACTACATGATTTCCCGCCCCAATACAGGTATTTCTCATCCTCACTATGGGGGGAAAGTGGTAATTGAGTGCTCGAGCGTTGCCGGTGGGCGCTTCACCAAGTCTGGCCGCCGTTTCCCTGTTATGCATTCTTCCCACAAGAATTCCGTCCTTAATCAGGTCTGTGTGTGAGGCCTGTACACCCTCATCGTCGTAAAGAAAATCTCCAGATCGGCCTGGAATCAAGCCTGTATCGTAGATATTTAATTCCTCCGTACCAAATCGTTTTCCAATTCTCAAGGTGTCTAATCCGCCTGGCTTCTCGGCAAATAGATCCGCCTCCGAGGTATGACCAAAGGACTCATGGGCAAAGACTCCCGCAAGGGCGGGATCGAGGACAACGGTATAATTTCCGCCGCGGACCTTTGGAGCCCTGGCATACAGAGCGACATAATCGCAGATGTCCTGAACCTGGGAATCAAGACCGCGGATAAAACCAAAATCATTGGTGCTGCCCTTTACGTCAAACATGAAAGTTTGTTCACCGTCGACCACAGCCCTGGCATCATAAGACAAACCCATTTCCAAGAGCTCTTGTGAAATGAGTGATCCTTCACTATTGAGAAAGTGTTTGGTAATAAACTCTTCCTTATAGCTAAGCCCAATAGCCTGCACCACCTCAGGTTTGCGGCTGAGCATGAGATTTCTATAGTTTTGGAGAATCTCGAGTTTGTGATCAATGGAGATTTTCCTCGGGTCCTCCTTAAGATCCAATCCAACTTGATCTACAATTGGTTTTACTTCTGCAAGAAAGGTCTTATCGTGACCGATTAGCCGGGCGGCTTCAATAGCCTCGAGAGTGAGATCCTTCATTCTTGAGAGATCAGAAAAGGAGGCAAAACCCCAGCCGCCTCTGTAGCAAGCTCGTACACAGCCGCCAACTCGGTCGGAACTGGAAATTCCTTGAATTCCCTTCTCATAAACAGAAATGTTTAGCCCGGTACGATTCTCAAATCGAAACTCAAGATAATCCACCTGGCCGCTGTGAGAAGAGATTAAATCCTGAGCTTGCTGCAATATTTTCATAAAATTCTCCTAGAGGATAGGAATTCAGGGGCCCACTGGTCTCTATGATTTCCACCTGGGCCTCCTAACAGGAGCCCTGAGATTCTACTATCATCAATTAGACTGGATCGCGCGGTCAAGGTTCAGGTTGAATTTTCCCGGGCAAAATACTATCTATGGGTCAGTCACTGTCGTGATTTGGGAATCTGGTATTCGCCTAATTCCCCGCCGATAGGTTCAGCTTCGGGATTGAGACGAACGCGCCACTGCCCGGCAGATTTCACCAGAACCAGGGAATCTCCACCTCCATTGGAGGTCAGGTAATAGATCCTGGCAACCTGGTTTCTCACAAGCCACTGTAGATTCTTGAAGCGCGGATTCCCTTCACGGGTTTGGGTGCCAAGATGGCGGATCCATTGGGAAGAATCATTCCCCTGCTGCGCAACATTGCTAATCAGTAGTTTAAAAGATTCTGCCTCCACTGACTCCTGAACTTTAGACTGGTTTCCAGTTTTGAGCGCTTGTACGAAAATTTCGAATCTCTCCCTGGGGGTTTCTTCTTGTTTTGAACAGCCAAAATGCCAGCAAAGGGAAGTGCATGCGATCAGTAAGCAAAAGACTCTTAGAGAGAAATCATCTTTCATCCGTTTTCCTTGTTCTCATGAACGGGGGCTTTCTTTTGACGCAATAGGCGGTTTCTGATGATATTGCGATACCAGGCCAGCCAGTAGAAACGGTGCGGATTCTTTGAATTGTGCCTGAGGCTGGCTGTGTATGTCTCGGAGAGAAGCTGCTCATATTTTGGCTTCTTTGTCCTCTCTTTCAAGAAATCGAGGAAGAGAAAAAGACGGGAGTGTTCCCGGATGAAATAGAGGGGGTATTGATAGATGTGTGGACTCACCTTGAGCGCCTTCAGGGGAACATCGCAATACATCTTTTGTTTTTCGTCATAAAAATGATCATGAAAACTCTGAACCAGAGATTCCATTTTTTGAAAAAAGGAATCGGAGTCTACCTCTTCAAATCGTTCCATGAGCTGCAATAAGGCAAAAAACTCAACCTGGGTTTCAAAATTGGCAAAACGCTTTTGGGATGTGAAATATAGGAGCCCATCTTCACGCTTATAGCGATCCACCACCTGTGAAAAAAGTTCCAGTTTTCGCTGCAGGTGGTCTTTGAGAAATTCCAGTTCCCTGGGAAGAAGTTTAGAGGCCCTGAGAAGGTGGTGGAGTTTGTATAAAATTTTAAGATATAGAACCTGGGAGAGGGCAAGATCACTTCGTCTTGGAGAAGGGGGGTAGTAAAGAAGTCTTTCTCTCAGGGCAAGCTTAAAGTACTTCTTAGATCCATAGCCAATGGAATAGGAGGTTTTCGGTGACAAAAATAGATCTCTTTTAAGATATTTCAGGCTTTTTAGAAAGGCGTACTTGAAGGCTGGATCTCCGGTTCTGGCATAAAAATCAATGAGCATTTCCTGAAGCTTAAAATTGAAGAAGGAGTACTTGCCCTCAGCATGATAAGTACAGTAGCCCCGAGGCATAAAATAACTTCCCTCAACAAAATCAAAATTTTCACTCTTAACCCACTCTTTGAGCTGTTCGGAATACCGGTGAAAATCGGTGTGGCTGGCCGGAAGCGAAAGAATGTAGCGCCCCAGGTCCAGCGATAGATGGTTAGGCAGATTCATGGTTGAATCGAGGATAGTCTCAATAGACTGTGGGGGTAAAAGGGGAGAATTTTCGGCACGGAAATTATCTAATTCATCCTTAAGAGCTGCCGGATTGGTTTCGAATTGGTCCGCGATGGATTTAATGAGTTCAAACACCTTCTCCTTTTCTGGTCTTGTACCGCCCAGGTAAATATTGGCCTTAGAGTCTAGGATGAGGAAACCGGGTATGGTTGGGAGCGCATAGCGCAGGGTGAGCGACGGATTTAAGTCATAATCAAGAATCCTGAATAAGAACCGTTTTGAAACCAGATCAAAGTAGGATTTATCCTGCACAATCTGGCGCAGGAAATGGCGGGACTCCAGGCAGACGTCGGACCCCACGAAAAGGTAGATGAGTTTCTTTTGATCAATCGCTTCCTGGAAAGATCGCTCTGTAAATCGGTAAGGGTCCTGGGGAGGTGTGTCAGAACTGAAGCAAGGCGTGCTGTAAAGAAGGCACAGTGCGAAAATTCTTGAGAGAACGCCAGGGCTCACAGTATCTCAGACCCGGGTTCCCTTGAGTAGAGTTGGTCCCTGGCGCAGCATCGACACACGGTTTCCTTCTCAAAGGTCTTGAAATACTCATCACATTCTAAACATCGAGCCGGCTCGGGAAGCGGACCTTTTTCGGGCAGCCTTACATAGACTCGCTCAAAGCCCAGGATTTCCCTCTTCACACTCAGGAATTCATCGATAACAATTTTTTGCTGCTGAGGTCTTGGTGTGTTTTCGTAGTTTCTAGTCCCATCGAAAAACTTCTTTAAGATCGGAGTTCGTTCAGCGTCGATTTTATTGTAATTCACAAAGACCCTGATCCCTTCCTTGGTGGTACGATCATAGAGACAAAGAGCATATCTTCCATAGTTCATTAGCCACAGGTACTTGTTTCCAATGGTACAGCCAGTCATGACCTGAATAGAGTCTGCCAGACAGACGGTAGATTCAGCCACAGCATTTAACTTTCCCTGAAGGGGTTGGAGATGTTCCTGAGCCAAATCCACCATGTAGGCTCCAATGACAGCCCCCGGCGCGTACTTCCCATGAAAGGCTGTGATTAACTCAATGGATTCCTGAAGCGTCTGCTCTCTTTGCTCATCTGAGGAGCCGGTCATGGTCAGTTCCTTAATTACTGATTTGGGTCGATTTTATGATACCTGAGCCGAGCCGGAGGCTCCAGGGAATATGCGAGGAGATTATATGCCCAAACGCATTTGGTTTGCCCGGATTCCCGGCAAACCAGGGAATCTACATGTAGATTCCCTTGCTCATCTGCGATGAGCTTATTTTGGTCATGAACCTGCAAACGGGCATACCGTTTGCTTTTCGGTATAAAGATCACTCTTTGGATTCTTCTTCAACTGCCCCAGGCTCGTCATCCCCCGGCTCCTTGATTTCAAAGGATTCTTCGACGATTTTCTTGGCGACCTTTTTCATATAGGCTCGGGAATAAAAGACCCATCCTAAGAAACCGAGCCAGCGAGACCAGCGCTGAGCAATGGGATGCCCCTGGGCCGGAAGAGGGGTTCCACCTGGAAAAAGAGAAGAAAGAGGGACAAACATCTCAATCAAAAACAGGAAGATGATAATGATTAGCGCCAGCGAGGCTCCATAGCTACCTACCATGAGCCAACCTTCAAAATAGCGGGTTTTTTCCAGGATTACATATCCCAGGGCGCTATCTGATTTGAGAAAATAGGAAAGGGAGAGAGAGCCCAGGAGATAGAGGACACATAAAAGGGCGGAAATTACCGTTCCCACATGATAAATAGGGCCATAAGTTGTTGCGTATGCTCCGGTACTTTCAGATCCCAGATGTCGGGCTGAATTAATCCCGCCTTTGGGGTGCAGGCTGAACATTCTTAAATAGATTAGATAGAAAATGGAAGTACAGGGAAATAGAAACATAACGGTCAAAGTAGTCTTAACCAGGCTGAGTCCAAACGCCTGGTTTAAAGCCGCTACTGAATAGCCTAACAAAACCGGTGATAAAAGAAGAGGTAGAGAGGGAAGTAAGCGGGGAGCAAGAGATCCGGAGCGTAGCTGTCCAACTGCTAGAGAGCTGCCGAGGAACCAGCCAATGAGCACATCCACGCTTAATATGGCATAGATTATAGTGGACGCCTGAGAATAATTGGTATCTGTAAACAGGGTCATCCCGAAGTTTGCCATAAACCGTGGCGGAACAAGCTGTGTAGGTAGTGAAGAAAGGGGGGCGGAACCCATCCCTTTAAGAAAAGAAAAAACCACCAGGGCAATGCCAGGGATTAATACAAGAGCGTAGAGTGCCATGTGGATGTGAAAATAGGAGGATTTGGTGATGAACTTTAGACCGCGGGAAAGAGTTTTAATCTGCGAGCCTATCTGTTTCCCTTCTTCTTGAAGGTCATAAGATCGAATATCGAGGTTGTCATCGTTGAGGACCTCGTCCTTTTTTGCGGATGGATCCTCAAAATCCTTGGCGAATAAGGGACTGAACCGAACCTGACCAATGTAGGAATCATCAAATACCGTGATGGGAACCAGCCGGGTAGCATCAAAGCTTGGCTGCAGTACTTCCATGAATTCCACGATTTCGTGGCAGAAAGTAGTGTCATCGTTGGTCAGCATCAGGAACTCTTCAAGGTGGGGAATCTTTAAATCGTCCTCGATGGGCAGGTCGCGAATGGCAGAGAGCGCGTAGGAGCGAACCGAGGGATCTTTGAGCAGCCAGACCAATGTCCGAAATGATTCAGGATTGGCATGTTCTTTTAGTACTGCTATGTAGCCTGTCTTATCGGGAACCTCGGAGGAAGATAGGAAATTTCGGATCTCGCGGGCGAGTGAAATTTTATCTGAGCCCTTCAGAGCCGCTTTGACCGCCGTCGCGGTATCTGGATCTGTTTCCCCAAGCCCGCAGACCAGACTGGGAAGAACCGATGGCCCTCCTATGCCGCTCAAACCCTCAATACAGGCCAGACGAACCCGACGATTATTATGCCGAATAAACTTTCCAAAAAAGGGTGTTTCCAGGGCTGTGGCCAGTAAACCCAATCGAGAAAGATACTCGCAAATCACATCTACATCCCGCTCCCTCATTAATTGCACTACAAAATAGGGCATCGCTGCGAACCATCTGTTTTCAAGCGCTTTATCAACCAGGTCTATCTTGGTTTTCGAATTGCCGAAAAAAAGATCAGAAAAGAGTTCGGTTCGTGGAAATTCAGGAACCTTCTCTGGCTTGGCTCCTTTCATTTTGGACAGATCCTTTAGGATTCGCTTCGAGAAATATTGGGAAATCGGGTTCTTGTTTTGGAGTTGGATCTCTACAGCCTCTTCGATGGAGAGATCTTTTACTTCAAGAAGAAAGTATAGGAGATCCACGATAAATCGAGGCTCAGTCGATTCCTTTAGTTCTCCCAGGGCTTTGGGTAGTCTGGGATCAAGAGGTTTTGCCTCTGCAACATCCAAGCCCTCCAGGGCCCCTTGCTGCTCATTGGTCATCTCCTCCTCTTCTTCTTCTTCTCCTAAATCAGGGAGTTCATACTCGATTTCCTCCATGCCGGAGAGATCTCCATCCTCGTCAAAAGATGGCATTTCTTCGTCCAGGGAAGGCATTTTCTGGGCAACCGGTTCCTCTTCTTGTTCTTTAGTATCCCCATAGCGGTCGAAATCAAAGAGAGCCGTTGGTGTCGGCAGTAGCATTTGCGACCATACGGAGTCATCTTCTCCCTGGAAGTCACCACCAGCGGCTCCAGGAGTAAACAGCATTGGAGTCGCGCTGATTTCAGGAACTTTTAGAACATTTTTACACAGGCACTTTATGAACTTACCCGAGTACTCTTGTCCAAGCTGGTATTTGCGATTGCAGTTAGGGCAGCCGACGATCATGGTGCCTTCTCCTCGTCCTCGCTAGCTTTGGGAGTTTCCGACTCTTCAGGAGGCTTTGTTTCTTCAGCCTGCTGAGGAGGTTGGGGAGCTTCCCCTGGTTCTGGTTGGGATTCTACGGGAGCTTGAATTGTCTCTTCGTCCCTGGAAAGTTTAGCTAGTTTAAGCTTCGAAGCGAGGCCCCCCGATTTTTCTTCGGACTTAGCCATTTTAATTTCAGCATTCTTTTTCTTTGATTTCTTACGTTTTTTCTTCTTTCGAGTCACCTGTTTTTTATGAGCTTTAGTGGAAGGAGACGGCGCAGCGCTTTCCGGAACCACGGAAAATTCAAATTTCGCATAGGTAATTGCGCTCAGAGCAGCGGCGGTTCCCAAAACTAAAAGAATGCCATAGGCGAGTGCTCCGGGACCAGGATCTTTGTAGATAAGATCGGGTATGAAGAGATGCCAGAAGAATAGGTCCGAGCTCTTGAGAGCGTACCTTGCCGTGTAGAGCCCCTGGCACATGAACTGGCAGGTTAAAAAGAAAGTGAGAAAAAGTAGTGGTCTTCGTGCCCTTGGGATCACATATTGAAGGATCAGATCGAAAGAGTTGGCCCCAAGCATGGTGGCGGTACGAATTTCAGCCGTGGAAATTCGAAGAAAAAAGGCGTGAGCTATGAAGAGAGAGAGTGCAAATCCCCAACTCAGGCTTCCTCCATAGGTGAGGGCAGTAAGATCCCTGGATCCAAAAAATAATGCGACTACTGGAATATTGATCAGAAAACTCAGAAATTCGGGAGCTACCAGGAGGAATGTGATAGGGATCAGCAGAACAAATTTCCCAGTAAAATACTTGGCCGTGAAAAAGCCGCCAATCACTCCATAGAAAGCGCACAGAGCGGCAAATAGACCAGAATAGATCAGGGCGCTGATAAGTCCCTGTAAACTCTGTGCGGAGAGGATTTCAAAAAGATACCTGGTGCTGAATCCAGGAAGAGTCGGATGACCAAAGATTCCGAAACCGGTCAGTACTGGAAGTACCAGGGCTAAAATGAAAAGAATTAGCAAAAAATAGGCTAATAGTGATCCGAAAATGTTCAGGCGCAGGAAAAAGCGGAACATATCGGCCCCGGGTCACTGCCTTTTCACTATTGGGTACTCGTCTCGCGACAGGATCACATCGATATCATCATTAATACCAAAGCTATGCTGGGGATTCTGTACTGAGAGGAAGAGTTGTTCATCATCGGTCTTAATAGACAGAAATTGGAATCCACTCACGTAGCGAATCTGCCGAATTTGGCCCGAGAATACATTGCGCGCGTCAGCAGTTTGTCCCAGGGGAACTACCTGTGTCTGTTCCGGTCGGATAAGGATATCCACATCCGTATCTGGTCTCAATTTTTCGGCACAGCGCAGGTTGAGTCCTCCCAGTTTGGTGGAAAACATATAGAAGTCGCCACCCATCACCACCTGGGCTCTGAGGATATTGATTTCTCCGGTATTCTTAGCTACTCGTGTAGAGGTAGGGCTGTCATAAACATCCTGTACTTTACCGGTTTGTTCCAGATAACCATCGGCCATTACCGCGATGTGGGTGCTCACGCCCATTACTTCCATCGGATTTTTAGTAATGAAGGCTATGGTTAGCCCCAGGATATTCTGGATTTCATGGGTATAAGTCACCAGCGATTCCCTCACGGGGACATCGAAATTGCTGAAGGAGTCATCAAGGATAAGGAGTTCGGGGTCCACGATCGCCGCCCGCCCCAACGCAAGACGATATTGTTCGTTAACACTGAGCATATGTGGAAACAAATTTTGAAGTTCTGTCAGTCGAAATTGACGAAGAAATCGGTCTATCTTTAGCTCTCGTTCCTCCTTGGGAAGCTTTCGAAACCTCAGGCCATAGCCAAGATTGGCGCGGACATTGAGATGGGGAAAAAGACCCCAGTCACTACTGATGCAAACAAACCCTCTCTTACCGGGAGCCAATGACTGAACTTCCACTTCATCCACTGTAATGGTACCGAAAGAAATACTGGTAAAACCCAATAACCCGGCCAGGAGGGTATCTTTTCCCGATTCCTCATCACCGCTGATGGTAGTGGTCTGGCGGTCCGGGATGGTCAGCATGAAATTGGAGACCTTTTGCCCCTGGTACTCCAAGTCCAAATTGCTTATTTTAATGACTGCCATGATGTATACCAAAAACTGAGTCCAGGATTAGATACCTCTCATTCGACTCTCAAATGCGGCTTGATAAAAAGGATTCAAAATTGGTAGAAAACTGTCTTTGAAATCGGCTTGTGGAAGAAATATCTGCATGGTATAAGCAACCCTTTTCTTGGTTTTTTTTGTACTGACCTTGGTAATATAGACTTCCGCCTCCAGTTCAGGTCGTATGGATCGTAGGAAATGGGGGCTCATCGTGAAGGCCTTTTGAACATCAGACTGGAGCATGGAATTCGCGAAATACAGGGCATGGGATTTCTTAAGTCCATTGGCGGGAATAGCCAGATAAATTCTTCTCGCAATGCCTTTATCCACTATAAAGCTGGTTAGTTGGGTAATTTTAGTGAGATCTACCTCTTCTTCATCTTCTTCTCCCTCTTCTTCTCCCTCTTCACCGGATTCTGCCTCCTCATCATTTTCAGGTGTTTGGGCTTGATTGAGCGGTCTTAAGCCCCGACGAGCCTTTTTCCGGCGGTTGCTTCTTTCCTCTCTTCTCTTGATTTGTTCGAGTTTCTTCTCCCGAATCGCTTTGAGTGCCGTCTCATTTTTCAGATAAAAGGATTTAGCCGTGTATTGCTGTACGAAAAAAGATTCAGGAAGGAATCCAAAACCGATTCGATAATCCTGTTCATCCAGAAAATAATCTTCGGGAAGGTCTTCATACTGGAATGAATCCTCAAGCGTAAAATTTGCCGGAAGATTTTGCAAAATGTTATTGCGCCTCGATTGATTGAGGATGGCTTCAAAGGAATCCTCGGCTTTGAATACCGAACGATTAGTTCTAAGGTAGCTCAGCACCCTCGTCATAGCCTGTCCGATGCTTGGGGAGTGGGGTTGACGTAAAAAGGTCTTATAGGTCTTGGGCTCTAGCCAATGAAGTAGCTGAAAAAGAAAAGCCATTCCCCCGCGCTTTATCTCAGCATTATGAGAAAAAGGGTTCGGGTAATGAAAGGTAAGATCCAGGTCCAGAAGCATAGATAAGAAGTCCGGGGGGCTAACTTCTTCAAGCAGAACCTCTGCGCCAGGCATTTTTTCACCAGGTCGGAATTCATTGGTAAGTCCGATAAGCTGCTGCGCGACCTCCCATGCGGTCGCGTTATAAATGAGTACATAGGCATCCATTGCCAGGGGCAGAAACTCAGTGACATCTTCAGCCCCCATCGGGTAACCAGCCAGTGAGTCGGGAGAAAAAATGGAATCCGTCGTGGATTTGAGGGACTGGATCGTGCTGGCCTGTCCAAAACGAACAAAACTGGGATCGTCAGTGAAAAAAGTCATTTCAGGAAGGTCGGAAAGAAATCGATTTCTCTCGTTGTCTTTGAGGGGATAGAAATCATCGCAGAGAAAAAGGTTTTCCTTGGTAGTAGCCAGGGAGTGATTGTAGTAAACAGTCCGATTCAGGCGATCTGGATCAGGTAGAAGCTTTTCCGTCAGGTTCATCTTAAACCTGGCCAGTGAAAATCCGTCAAGTTTAGACTGGGTTTCATCATCAAGGGGATCCAGGCGTATGAAACCCGGGTACTTCAATTCTTTGAAAAACTCCTTTTTACCCCATTGTAGGATGTTAATAGTAGGTGATTTAGCACGAATATCCTTGAGCTTACCAAGGAGCTTTTTTGGGTCGGAGGTTTTAAGAGAGACAACTTCGCCATTGGTTTTTTTCAGTTGTTTAAGTCCAGACTTTGCCTGCTGACTCAAGCCGCAACCGATAAAAAAAATGGTGAATAAGAAGAGGAGAACCAGTCTCATAGCTTTAGACTGTAAATACTATTCATCCTTTAATACAAGCCCTTGAACTCCCTTTGAAGATCTTCTCGAGAAAAGATCATCTGCATCATTCCCACGACCTCTGAGTTGGCTGAAGTCGCTATGAGCGCGGGGATCTGTTCAAGCCCATAAAGATACTTGAAGCCTTCCAGCCTCTTGTGAAGTTCTTGTAAATCTTTAGGTTTATGCACCTGGTCCAGATCAACCGATTCAAATTTGATTTTAGTCTTACCTGTTGAGGTGATCCAGGCCTTCACTTCTTCTTCGGTTTCCTTGCAGGCTTTTAATGATGCCCGGCAAAGAAACAATAAGTTACGAATTTTCATCGCGCCCAACTTATTTCCTTTTTCAAGCCCCTCATCCAATAGTTGATAGAATTTTCTTTGGCGAACGTACCCTTTTCCCGAGGAAAGAATTCTATTTTCAGGATCGGTGAGAATAAAGGTAGGTACATAGCTCATGTCCACATGGCGCAGAAATTTTCGCATTAACTCCATGCGCTCTCTGGAGGGCCTCGGAAAACGAACGATTCGAAACTGGTCCTTATATTCAACCTCCGCCTCTTCTACGACCGGATTCATCATGCTGCAGGCAGGACAGCCGGGAGAGGTGAAATAATATAAAATTGGCTTTGAAGCGAAGGGAGAAAGCGCTTGAACCTGTGCTGGAGATACAAAACTTAAGAGGAAGAACAAAAAAAGAAGAACCATATTAGCCCATTATATCAGAGCATGGTGGAACCCTTGGTTCAGGATAAATACAATTTCTTCCAGCCCGTTACCGCGATCCCCATGCTTTGTTATGATTAATCCCGTGTGGTGTGGCAAAGGAAGGACTCACGAATATGACTTATGAAGCGTTTTTGCATTTGGTTTCCAAACCCGCGCGCTATGTGGGCATGGAAAGAAATGCGATCCTTAAGGACCATTTGAACGTACAGGTTAAGACGGTTCTTTGTTTCCCCGAAGTATATGAGCTTGGGATGGCCCATCTCGGACTCAAAATCCTCTATCATTTAATCAATCAAAATCCAGACTATTTGGCCGAACGCTGTTTTGCACCCTGGCCGGATATGGAGCAGGAATTGAGAAAGGCGAAGGTTTCTTTACTGAGCCTGGAGTCTCAAACACCGTTGCGAGAATTTGACCTGGTCGGATTTTCTCTTCAGTCAGAACTTACTTTTACGAACCTCCTTAATGTTTTAAATCTATCAGGGATACCTCTAATCTCAAGGGATCGAACTGAGGAAGACCCAATCATTTTGGCCGGTGGACCGGTAACGTCCAATCCAGAGCCCTTCGCAGATTTTATTGATGCCATTCTCATCGGTGATGGCGAACAGTCTTTATTGGAGCTTTTGTCTGCCTACAGCCAGGCGAGGAAAGAAGGCTTGAACCGCGAGGACGTTCTCTTAAAAATAGCCGCCATACCTGGATTTTATGTTCCTCGTTTTTATCATGAAGTTTACGATGAAATGGGGGCTTATCAAGGGGTTAGGGCCAGTCGAACTGATGTACCCTCCCAGATCGTGCGCAGGTACGTAGAGGAGTTGGAAGTTGAGAATTATCCCCAAAAACCGGTGGTTGCGCAAACGCCTTCGGTGCAGGATCGACATGTGGTTGAAGTAGTTCGGGGATGCACACAGGGTTGTAGGTTCTGTCAGGCGGGATACATCTACCGCCCCATTCGTGAATTGTCCAAAAAGAATATCGTAGAGCTCACCAAAGCGGGGCTGGAGAACACAGGTTATGAAGAGGTTGGATTGGTCTCTCTCTCCACTGCGGATTATTCAGATTTTCCTGGGATGGTAGACGAAGTTTCTGAGGTTACTACACCGCAAAATGTATCGATTTCCTTACCTTCCCTGCGGGCTGACAGTATGTCCGTTGAGGTTGCCGACAGTGTAAAACAGGTCAAACAGACAGGTTTTACTTTTGCCCCTGAGGCGGGTTCACAAAGATTGCGCCGGGTAATCAATAAAAACATTTCCAATGAAGAGCTTTTTGAGGCGATTGAGATGGCCTTTAAAAAAGGATGGAATGTCATCAAGCTTTATTTCATGGTAGGGCTGCCAACGGAGACTGATGAGGATCTTCTCGAGACCGTAGACCTGATCAGAGAAGCCGAAAAAATTGCTCAGCGTAGCGGAAGGAGAAGGAGAATAAATGTGAGTTTTGGCCCCTTTATCCCCAAGGCTCATACTCCCTTCCAATGGGATGCTTTTATAGAACCTCGAGAGTTGAGAAGACGAATTTCCTTTTTGAGATCCCGCCTGCGGTCCAAGACGATCCACTTCAAATGGGATGAGCCTGAGACAGCTCATTTTGAAGCGGTGGTTTCCAGGGGGAACCGCTCGATTAGTAGAGGTCTGTTAATGGCATTTCAAGAGGGTCAGCGATTTGAGGGCTGGTCGGAGCATTTTGATTACAAAAAAATCATGGGATGCTTTGAGAAGGCTGGTGTGCAGATAGATCGCTGGTGCTCTGAAAAGTCGCTTGATGAAATTCTTCCCTGGGACCATATCGATGCCAGGATCAAAAAGAAGTTTTTGACTTTTGAGAGAAAGAAGGCCTTTCGAGATCAAAAAATCACAACCTCTGATTGTCGTTGGGGGGACTGTCATTATTGCGGAGTACCCAATCCCAGGGACGATATCAAACTCAAGGCTGAGAAACCCACAGGGGAAGAACTTGAACGCCGAAAGATTAAAAAAGGCACTCCTTCCAGCAGTCATCGAATGAAGGAAAGCCGATCGGATGCCTTGCGGTTTCGACTGAAGTATTCCAAAACCCAATTCGCCCGATTTTTAGCCCATTCTGATGTGGTGCGTCTTTTCCAGATGGGTATGAAAGCAGCCAGGTTTCCCAACCTCTATTCGAAGGGATTTACACCCCGCCCAGTGATGCAGTTTGGTCCTGTTTTACCCCTGGGGGTGGAGTCACTGGCGGAAGTCATAGACCTATGGCTTCTCAGCCCCCTTGAGGATAATCAGGTGATTAAGCTCAATGAGAATCTCCCCCGGGGGCTGGAGGTACGATCCTTTCAACAGGTAGCCCTTAAGGAACCCAGTCTAAGCATATGCTACCCCTATGTTCGCTATAGCGCTTCGATGGGGAAATATTCAGAGTCCATCAGAGAACCATTGAAAGCGTGGGAGCTAAGTGAGAGCTGGCCAGTCGAGCATCGGGGTCGGGAGATCGATCTAAAGCGTGCTATCCGTTCTCTGGATCTGGAGGGTGAATCCCTCTCGATGGTGGTTTCCATATCCTCCCAAGATGGTCATAACGCCAATCCAATCTTAGTGATGGAGAAGCTACTGGGAATTTCCGCTGAATTCAGGGGGGAAATTGCCCTGGTTAAGGAATGCCTTCTTACCTGCTGAGCAAATGAATCCCTCCGACGAATTTTTTGCCCTGTTGGCTCCTCTTCTTCAGCCGTTGGAGCTAAATCAATTTAAAACCTCCTTAAACCAGGACCCCGAGCGAGCAGGCTGGAAATTACCCTGGAAGCGATGGGCACCTCATTTGACCCAGTTTTTGACTCTGAATCTTCCTGACGCCTTTCTCCTACCCTTAGATTTTCGACCTTCAAGAGATCCCGCCTGGCATGCGGGTATGTACTATTGTCAGGAACCATCCGCGATGCGCAGCATCTATGAAATCTTGAAACACGAACACCTCCCACGCAGATTCAACAGTATTGTAGATCTGTGTTCATCGCCAGGCGGAAAGACTCTGCAGCTAAAGTCGCTTCTAAGTGAAGGGGGTGTCCTGATTGCAAATGAGCTGGATCCGAAGAGATGGAAAATTCTGGCTGAAAACATGGAGCGAGCCGGGGTTGCAGATGTCCTACTCAGTAGATACTCTCCAAATCAACTTTGCGGTCCCCTAAAGCAATGGGCCCAACTGGTTCTGGTGGATGCCCCCTGTTCGGGTGAAGCCTTGTTTCGAAGAACTCCTTCGATGCGTTCTCACTGGTCTATTCAGGCAGTGAAAAGTTGTGCCCTGCGACAACACAAGATTTTAGAATCGGCCTGTGAGCTACTTTGCTCCGGGGGGATTCTTGTTTACAGTACCTGTACTTTTAATCCCCTGGAAAATGAGGACGTAATTCATTCGCTTTTAGCCTCAAAACCTGAGTTTTCTGTACTATCATTTCGTCGATTTTGGCCGCAGAGAGGGGAGGGGGAAGGTCAGTTCGTAGCAGTGCTGCAAAAAAGCGGCGCTTTAGATTCTCCAGCGATTAGACGCAGAGAAAAGGTACCGGTTAAAAGGGGTGAGACCTTTGGTTGGCTGGAAGTTTTTTTGGAATCCCTGCCTGAGGGTAGAGTTCAAAGACAACAGGATAAAATTATCTATTTCCCGGCCTACCGTTTCAAAGTATCCCTTCCGGTGCCCAGGCAGGGAGTGGTGGTTGGCCGCGTAAAAGTAGGCAAGAAAATGAAAATTGTGCCGACCCATGCACTCGCAATGATGATGGAGAGCCTGCAAAACGCTCCCACCCGGGACCTTTCCTATGAAGAGTCCATGGAATTTTTAAAGGGTAGAGAATTGGAAGCCCCGGGGGCCCAGGACGGCTGGACTCTGGTAACCTACCATTCCCAGGGTCTGGGTTGGGGCAAGGTCGTTCAGTCAAGAATGAAGAACCATTACCCATCAGCCTTTAGAATGAATAGCTAGATAGTTTTGGCTGTTGAGGGTCGATAGAGAGAGAAGCGTGGAGGACGTAAATGCAAACCAACCTTCGAAGTCACCAAATCTCAGAAATTGGTCTTGGAATTGAGGGCCGGAAGGTCTCCCTTTGTGGCTGGGTAGAAACCATTCGAGATCACGGAGGGGTGCGTTTTTTTCACCTGCGCGATCTAAGCGGCAGGATACAAGTTCTCCTGGATCCCGGAATTTTGCCTGAGAGCGCTTGGAAGATCGCCTGTGATGTCCATATCGAGTACTGCCTTTGTATAAAAGGAAAAGTGATTAAGCGGCCGGAAGGAAAGGACCAGACCTGGCTTGATACTCGTGATATTGAGCTGGAAGCCCATGAGGTCAGCATCTTGGGAAGCTGTGCAGCTTTGCCATTTCGTCCCCAGGATTATGAACAGGTAGGTGAAGAGCAAAGACTCAGTCACCGCTACCTGGATTTAAGATCAGATCGACTTCAACATAATCTGCGGTTACGGTCCCAGGTTTTGTTTGCTCTGCGCGAAGCGTTACAAAAACGATTTTTTGTGGAAGTCGAAACCCCCATATTGTCCACCTCCACTCCTGAAGGCGCCAGGGATTACCTGGTACCTAGCAGACTACATGCGGGAAAATTTTACGCACTCCCCCAGTCTCCCCAGATTTTCAAACAATTGCTTATGGTGGGTGGAATGGATCGGTATTATCAGATTGCCCGCTGCTTTAGGGATGAGGATCTCAGGACCAATCGGCAGCCTGAATTTACACAACTTGATCTCGAGATCTCCTTTGTGGACGAAGAAGAAATTATACAGTTGGTTGAGGATGTTTTAACGGAAGCCTTGTATAAAATCGGGTGCGAATTCAAGTCTCCCTTTGCCAGGCTAAGCTATAAGGAGGCTTTGGATATCTATGGCTCGGAAAACCCCGATCTTAGCTTTGATCTTAAGATTCACGATCTGAGTGCTATCTTTAAGGAGTCGGATTTTCGAGTATTTCGCTCCATTATTGATGGTGGGGGAATAGTACGAGCCCTTGTGATTCCGGCTCACCTTGAATTAACCAGGAGCGAAATTGAGGCGGCACGTTCCTATGTGAGCTCACAAGGTGGCGCGGAACCCGCCTGGGGGCATCTCCGTTCCGGAGCGTTTGAGAGTACCATAGCCAAGTACTGGTCTAAGGAGGAGATTTCCAAGGTAACCAAAAGCCTTTCCGGCTCCGAAAATGATCTTGTTTTTTTTATGGCAGGTCCGGATACAACCGCTTTCAAACACCTGATTGGAAAGTTTCGCCTGTACCTGGGAAATCGACACGGATTCAGGGATAACTCCAAGAATCAGTATTTTGCCTGGGTCTGCGAATTTCCGCTCTTTGATAGGGATGCCCAGACCAAAAGCATCACGTCCATGCACCATCCTTTTACAATGCCTGAACCGGGGATCAATCTCAGGGACACCGATGACAAATATCTCACCCAAATTCAATCCAGGGCTTACGACCTGGTCTTAAATGGACAGGAGCTAGGTAGCGGGAGCATAAGAATTAATACCAGGGCGCTACAAGAGGATGTATTCCATGTACTGGGAGTTGGCCAGGAAGTGCAGGAGGCCCGCTATGGATACCTTTTAAAAGCACTAGAATATGGTGCGCCCCCACACGGCGGAATTGCGCTTGGAGTAGATCGACTTCTTTCCCTTCTCACGGGTTCAGAATCTATTCGTGACGTGATCGCGTTTCCCAAGAATAAGTCAGGAAATTGTCCCCTTACGAAGGCACCAGCGGAGGTGGACCTCGAACGTTTACGAGAAGTTCATATTCTCTCGATGATCAAGGGTTCCGCAGAGTAAAGAAGTCCATGGATCGGTTGCTTAGAATTAGCTCCGGCTATCTATTGTACGCATCGGATATACAGGGCCACGAAGCTGATTTTGATCGAGTTCTTCAGCGCTTCTCACTTCTAAAAGAGAAGCATCAGGCCACGAAGCTGATTTTGGGAGGAGACCTGCTTCATGGTTATCCTGGATACGAGGATCGCTCCTTTTCTTTACTACAAAGAGTAATGGAATTAGGTGATCCTCAAATCATTCTTCTCATGGGTAATCATGAACTTTCCCATGTTCTTCATTGGAGACTGAGGAAAGGAGGGTTGAGTTTTGTAGAGAACCTGGAGGCGAAGTTCGGCCCACATCGCCGTAAATACGCTCAGTTTCTTTGTTCTCTCCCTTTTGGAGTTCTCACCGCCGGAGGTATTTTGCTCAACCATACGGGTCCGAGTGGAGCGCTGTCCCCGGAACCTTCTCAAGGGCAGGATGAAGTTTTATGGAATTGGTTCTGGAATCTTGACTTCCGCTCTTCTCTACCTCCGGGTCCAGTTCCCCTGGACGCTTTTGAGCCCGAGTATGGTGCCTCCCTGCTGAATTCTAAAAGGGGAGAAACTCTCTGGGAGGCCTTTATGAATAAGAATGAATTCCAGATTGAGGATTACGAAAAGGTGTTAAAACGATATCTGCGGCGTTTTGACCCTCCCTGTCGCTACCTCATTTCCGGACATATTCCAGCACCGGAAGGCTTTCAAGTCATCTCCGACAGGCAGCTTCGAGTGTGTACAAGTTACGGGGCAAAAGATCAGAACTCCAAGAAACTTCTCCTTGTTGACGCGGCCAGAACTTACGCAAACATGGGAGAAATTCTGGGTGGGCTGCAGCCTCTATTTTGAACTGGTGTCCGTAGACTCCATGCGGCCTGTCATGGTTGAAAAAGAGGAGGAAGTTCGAAAATCTTTCAGCCAAATACAGGCAGTTGTGATCAAGATCAGGGCTGCGCAGGATATAAAAATCCATTTCAATAGCCAGGGTACGGGACTGCCAAAGAAAACTTCATCGTTCAATTCGCTACGCCCCATGGAAGGTGATTCACTCATAATTTCTTTGGACTGCACTTTGATTTCCTCCGGGGCACATTATACTCAAAATGAGTTGATTTGGGAGTACTTTGGGACAAAAGGGAATCTTGGCTCCCCGGGCTCTGGCCAGGGGGCTTATTTGAGTATGATCCTTCAAGAGCCAATCCAGGCCCTATAGGGGATAAGCAAGAGTCGCCGAGTCCTCAAGCGTCTTTCTGATAGCGGGGAATGAGCAGGTTTAACAGATGCAAGACTCGTTTCACTTGTACCGAGGTGTTATACCACTGAAAAGAGAGACGAAAAAGACACCTGGTTCCATCTGTGAAATTACAGTATTCACTCGCCAGGGGAAAGTTTAGCTCAAAAAGAGATCCGAAAGAGTGAATAATGCCATACTCCTGAAGCTCTTTACTGATTTTGGCACTCACGCTGTCTGGTCCCCGAAACCAGGTGATCCCATGGCTTAATAGCGGATCAAAGGGGTGTAGCTCCCAACCCTCAAATTTTGGAAATTCCTGGGCAAACTCAGCCTGCAGGGCGCAGACATGCTCGTCCCTGTCAAATTCTTTGCATAGAACACCATCTTCAAGATCCTTTTGGAATTCCATGAAATTTCGAAAGAGCTGAATCAGGAAAAGCGGGGGGAGGGTGCTTTCAACAAGGTTCTGCAAGTCCTGCTCCTTTCCAATTTTGGCCTGAAGATACCGGCAAAGTGTCGGGGAAAGCAGGTAGGCTCCTCCGGGAAATCCAAAGAGCTCTTGAAAAGAGATGAAGTAAGCATCACAGGATGGAATGGCTAATCCCATGGCAGCCCCCTGAGACCCATCGACGATAAGAAACTGCTCCTTTCCCTCCACTTCCCTCTGTATCTTTAAGGATCTATGAAACTCCAAAACTCTCTCTTCAAGACCCGAGAGGGAACTCAAGTGATTGAGACAGACGATGACCTGGTTCTGAGAGATACGACCGGGAAGGGAACTTGTTTTCAGAAGCTCCTGAGCGTCTCTGCGAAGAATTTCTACACTGTTCTCTTCTTGAGGCAAAGACCTTAGAGTGGAGTTCTTTAAATAGGGATCGATTAAAAATAGATTTTCTTCCCCGCAGCATATTAATTCCACAATCTGACTCAATCCTGCTGAAGCCGACCCGTGGAATAGTATGGACTCAAATTTCCACCCGCTGCTTTTGATAAGCTCCCTGGAAAGCTCCTGGACTTTCGCGAGCTGAGTTTGACCATTGGTAACAGTACAAGAAGTGTCCAATAATGAGGTTGGAAGCAGTCCCTCCCGGGCACCATCTAAAAAGATGACCCCTTCCTCATTACGCAGTTGGAAAAAAGGTGTCTGCGCTGGATCCATGGGGAAGATCAGAGTTTGTGAGAGAGAGGGAAATGGTTCTCAAAATGGATGTTACCCGATCTGAGTTCCGCGTTGATTTGAGTGAGATCGCCTACTTTTCCTGGATAGCGGCCTTGGATTTCCACGTAGTATTTTCTATCCTGTAGAAAACTGGTGAATCCCATTGTGAATGTATTTTCGGCAATGGATTGCACCTGTCCAATCACTTCTATCAGTCCTGATTGCAGGACCTGCTTGCGTAGGTGGGAAATATAAATGATAGGAGGAGACTGGGAATCCTTACACTCTAATGCTCTGCGGGTAAGAGTCGGCCAAAAGGTAAATCGGATCTCTTTTCTATTTTTAAGAAATCTCGAGAGGGGGACAAATTTCCTCCATTTTTTAGGGCGCTTATCCTCAAAGCAATAGTGATGACCTCCGACCTCGAGGGTGCCTTTCACCTGCATTGTGGAGGATTCCAGGACGTCGACGACTTGACCCTGGGCCATGCCTACTGCCCGTTGTAATGTCTGCCAGGTAGCTTCTTCAGGGATCGGGAAATGGGAATGTAGACTTTTCGAAGTTTGCTTCTTTTGGTTTGTTCCCCCGATTTTATAGTTCTGGGCTGAGGTTCTGAGGCGCTGGTTTTCGGTCCAGATTGTAGAATTAGGTATATTGGCAACAGCCACAAGACCTTGTCCCGGCCGTTCCGGCTCCGAAAACGTAATCAATCCCCCACTTGTTACCATAATCCCCCCAGTGAAAAGGTAGACAATTCCGAATTATTAGAATAAGAAATTGCACCTTGGAATAAAGAAGCTGACAGAAATATGCGGATCTTGTTCCTTTATGTCAAGTCCCAGTCCGGGCATCCTGAGAATTTAATGGCAGATTACAAGAAAATAAAAACCGCACGGTCCGAATTTTGGACCCCCCCGCTTTTCTTTTCTTTCTTTTAAATTACCGGATCCGGTTCGAAAGAAGCGAGTGCTTCTTCGGCTTGTTTGTGACCCTGAAAGGCAAGGAATTTTAGCCCATGGTAAGCTTTATCCTTCACACTTTGAGACGGGTCCTGGAGCAATTGGATCAACAGCGGAATAAAATTAGAGTCTTTCAGGGTGCATATAGCATAGGCAGCAGAGTCTCTGTATGCGGAGTGCTCAGAATGAATCATTTTCTCGAAAAGTGACAAGATCTTATCTTGCCCAAGCCTATGTAAAGCCGTCAGGGCGTTTGCTTTAACGCGGTTGTCTGGATGGGAGGCGAAAGTGCTGATACGAGCCAGGGCGGCGGTTCCGCCCACCTGCTCGAGTGCCTCGATAGCGTTGGCCACGATTCGAAAGTCACTATCTACCAAATAGCGATGGATAAGCTCTTGACGAGATAGATCGGAGCGCGGCAGAAGTTTAAGAATACAGGCTTTGAGGTAGGCTTCATTGGTTTCCTCCTCAATTTTGAGCATAACATCCAGAAATTCTTGTCGATTTTCTCGGGCGATATCTCCCATCGCTTTTCTACGGACATCTTCAAGATCTGAGCGGAGATTCTTGAGAATTTCATCAAACTCCTGTGACCCCTTAACCTCTTTCGGCGGGCTTGAATCCTCAAGGGCGTCGATGGCTTTACGAATTTCATAGCGTTGCTGTACATCGGTGACCCGGGCCAGTAAATCTCTAAGAACTCTTAACTTGTGGGGATTTTCTGAATCAAGTATTTCCTGAACCGTAGAACTAATGCTGGAGTTTTCTGCAACGGTCGAACTTTTTTCAGGTGTTGGAAGAGATTCGGACTTGCGCAATAAGACCAGGAATTGTTCAATTTTTTCCAGGATTCGCTGAGTTTCCGCTTTTGTGGTGAGGACCAGGACTCGATTTTCAACTTCCTCTAGAAATTTCTGCTGGTCAAATTTGGGAAGCTTCGCGGGATCTCTATAGTCGAGCTTAACTTTTTGGACCACCGCATCAAATTGACTTCTGCTTATGCGGACCTCTGGGCTGATTCGATCCCACCTGGAATACTCGAAAGAATCGATTTTGCCGCCTCTATGATACTGCATGAGCAGGATCTCTAGAATGTATTCGGCTACTTCGCCGCGAAACTGATCCATCATATTGGAAACCTCTGGGAGAAAGTCATTCCCCCATAGATATCGGCTGCCCCCTAAGAGGGATTTCCGGTCTCATCATGAAATTTGAATCCGGACCACGTTGCAAGAAGTTTGGTCCAATGGCTTCCGAACTACACAAATTCCAGTTACAATATCATAGAACACACATCAACCTTGGCAACTCACACCATTGCCAACCACATTCGTGAGATCAGGAGGCCTTCCTTACGAGGGCCTCCCGTCGTCTAAGGGCGGATCATGCTTTCAGAGGGAAGGGGCTGAGTGACTGCGTCGAACCATTTGACAACTTTGGGAAACGGAACGCACCTGAAGTCCCTGGCTCAAATGGGTGCTAACACGGATTCGAACCGAATTGATGCAGTAGAGATGCAGTTTAAAACAAGGCTGCTCCTAGAAACCCACCGCTATGAAGAAGCTCTCAAAACCGCTGATGAGGCCATCAGGAATTCCAGGGCCACTGATGAATTAATTCTTGAGAAAGTACTTTGTTTGTATCTCCACTCAGGCTGCGATGAGACTTTTCTAAAGAAACTCCCCTTCTATGATTCGAGCCAGGAAAATTTTGTACGTCTCCAGCTAGCCAGGGAACTTTATGAAAGAAAACACCTCCGGGAGGCCCTGGGTGTATTGGATGAATATTTGCGCAGAAGGCCTCGTTGTGAAGAAGGGACCAGGTTATTTGAGGAATGGTCCAGGGACTATTATCCCGATTCCTATTACCGCTATTACGGATATGTGATCATGGGCCTTCAGGTCTTGACCACCGCAATAGTGCTTTTCGTGGGAATTCTTCTTTTAGGAACAGCGTTGGATTCCTGGCCCCAGCTTTTTTCCAGCCTTTTCACGCTCCTCGCGCTCGGACCGGTGTTTTGGATCAACCTGCGAATGATCGGTGAGAAGTGGAAACGTTCAGAGAGATGTTCCACCGAAGTCTTTGAGGAATTTCTGAAGGTTCGCCACTACGGAGATGTTTTTCATCTCTCCAGGGCTTCCCAAGAGACCCATTTGTACCAGGACGATAATGACTATTCCTATATTTCCTGGATCCGCCATCTCCCTTTTGTACCGAACTATACTTATATAAGGTCCAGGGACCTGGCCACGGATGAATTCTTAACAGTTCCCTTGCATGGTGTGGCCGACGGCACCAGGTTTGGGATGGGTATCTATAAATCCATGCCCCAGCCGTTAAATATGTTAGGAGTTCGCCTGGGACAGTGGGAGAGCTTTTTCTCTGAAAATCATGGAATTTTGCGCAAGGCCGGGGAAATCTTGTTTGTACTGGGACTATTCCTCCTCTATTCCATATACCTATTCCCAGAAGTTTCAAAGTGGCTCTATAGCCTGGTAGTTTTTCAGTCTCCGGGAAATCATTTGACCTACCTGGAACCAGTAAGGGAATGGGTGTTCCTTGGTTCCACAAACTACTACACAATTCCGGAAGCATCGATTCCTCTCGCTCTCTTTGCCCTGACCTTGCCGCTACTTTTCCCCCGCCAGGTCTCCAGGTTCCTGGGAGTAGGGTTTTCTCTTCGAGTAATTTGCCAGATCTTCAAACTTCCCATTGTAAGGCCAGGGATTTTACTCCTCGCCTTTCTGTGCTTTTACCAGCATTATTCCCCATATTCCACCTGGTACATTCCTTCTCTTTGTTTGAGTTTTCTCTTTTATTTTGCGTTTGTAAGAACCCGTTATAAAGAGGAAGAGAAAGAGGTGGTTTCGCGTGTATCTTCCCTTTTTAAAGACCGAAATCAGGAAGGTTGGCTCCTACGTCTATTTCACCTGAGGCGAGTGGATATTATGGGAATAGATAGGTCGTATTGCACTCCGGTACAGACTCTGTTTCTATCGGAGCGTTTCATTGTAGCGCCACTGACTTACATGGGATTAACCCTGAGATTCCTGGTGGCCAATAAGAGAACCGGTATACCGCTGAAGGTCCAAAAATCCCAGGCCAGGTTCTTGCACTTGAACTCTCCAAGACAAGAAACCAAAATTTTCATTGGGCGGCATAGCGTAAGGCTATCTCAACCCGTTGGTGATGTGGTCGCGCAGTTAGAGGGAGCTCATCTTCCCTTCGAGCTAGTTGCGGAAGAACCTAAGAAGGTCCCCTGGCTTAAATTCATAGCGATTTCCATTATTGGCGGGCTCATAGTTTCTTCGATTACCCGCAATCATTGGATGATTGAAATCAGCCTGGGAATGGCCGGATTTTTTTGTTTTTTGGTTCCCCTGCTGGAATCTTTACGCCGCCCCTGGTGGCTCGCGCTGGGAGGCTTCCTCTTCTGGCAGGTTCAGGATATCTCTTATCTTCCGGGAGCTGCCAAGATCAGCGAGAAAACAGTGTATTCCATGCAGGAATTTCGAAGAATAGAGCAAGTACATGGCTTCTCGTCTGATTCCATGAGTGTTTCTTTTGTTCGAAAAAAAACAGACGCGTTGATTCTTAGAATCTGGGGGCCGCCCATTACCTATGGAGACTATGAGAAGTATATTCTTACTCATCGAGAGCTCTCTTTTTCCTACGTTCCCCCTATGGTTGCTTACCAGCACCACAGAGAGGATTCCCTTTCCATCCTTAGCTGGCATCTTTATCAAAAGTACCGTCCACTGGACGGGAGGCGCTATCGGTTAACGGTGAAAGAGTTTTGCGAAAAACAGGGCCTGGGTGTTTTCAGGGCACGTTCGCGGCAGTCTCGATGTGGAGTAAATGTATCTTTCCCTAAAAGAAGTTCGCAAGCAGTCGAGGATCTTTTGGCTCATGCCCCAAGAAATTGGATCAACCGGTTTCCGATCACGCTGTTTTCACGTGCCGTGAGAGAAGATCCCAGTCTATATTCACAATTACCGGAGGAAATACGACAAAAACCCGAAGTCTTGAATTGGACTCGGTTTTGGCTTTTGTTAGCTCTCAGGGAAGACCCGGCCCTTATATCCGAGATCTCCGCAGATCCGATTTTGGGAGGGGCGGAATTTCTAAAGATTTTCTTGCGTTCCTATGCGCGCAACCAGTCTGAACTTAAAGGGTTTCGGGAAATTCTCCAGGTACCCGGGGTGATGGAAGTTCTCTCGATTTCCGGTTTTTTTTCAGAACTCGTAAGAATCAATCCACTCTTCATACGGCGTTTTCCGCTGTGGAAGAGTGAAGCCTTACAAACTACGGGGATTGGTTCCCAGGGATTATCTCAAAAGCTCCTTAGCCACGAAGAGCTAAATCGTGCCAGGGAGCACTTTATAAACTTGCTCAGTGGGAGAAAAGAACGTGGCTGGACTCAGGAAGACCAGAGAGCTTATTTTCAAAAACACCGTAAGCTCATCTCAGCCCATCTCAGGGCAAACCCCCTGGAATTCACCAAATTTCCGAAGAATCTGCATATGCTGGTTTTTTCAGACCTGAAGGAAATTCTTAGCAGTCATCCCCGTCTTTTTGCCTTTGTTGACCCCTCCCTAAAGCGTTTGCCGGAGCTTTTATTCCGGGCCTATCCCCCTTCCATTGCTATTCGAAAGGTCCTACAGGAGAGCGACTTTTGTGCTGACGCTTTGAATGAGCTTATGGCCACTTCAATACCCCTGGGGCTGCACGGAGTTCGACCTCTGGTCAATTCTCTGCGCTCCCAGGGTTCCAGGTTTTTTTCCAGAAAACCGCTAAGATATAGAGCTGACGACCCCCGACCTCGGTCAGAAGAGATTTTTTTAAGCGATGTACAGTCTCGCTTCGGAGCCCAAATCAATGAACTTGACCTGGGTAAATGGTTTGCAATGTTTCTGGTAAAAAGGGACCGGTGTTGGGTACATCGCCATGGATTTCAATATCGCACCGATCCGGATGTGATAGATCTATTTTACGCCGACCCATCTATTCCCTGCTTCTGAACTAACCCCCGCCTCAAAACCATTTCTGATGATGTTAAGATGAGTTTTGGAAAAGGTGAATGGTGATCTGATGAGACAAAATGAAAAACTTTTAGAGAGACTTCTTCGCTGCCTGGTGGAAGAGCTAATCAAAGACAATTCCATAGAGGAATTTGAACTCACTCCGCTGCATTCCTTTCTCACAGAGTTTGCTTTACCGGCAGGGGCATATCAGCGTATCAGGACAGATGTGGTAGGAATCTCGAAGCCGGAACAGGAAGTGGGCAGGCTGGAGTTCCCTGCTCTTTTCCAGGCCATATTCGACCGCTTAAATCCATACCACCATGTTTCTGAAATCGATGTAGCCTTTAAAAGTCTCTGTACCATATTCCAGCTTCCCGACTCCTTCCTAAGTGAATATGAGGAACTTATCTATGGAATCTCCTCTGATGGGGAGGAGCCAGTCCAAATTTCTTCCAATCAAAAGGTGCCTCAATCTCCAAGGGGGAGTACAACCGAAAAATTTCAGATCACACAGGAGGGAAATCAAAAGGTCCTGGAAATCCTTTTGCTAGGAGACGGTATTCTTGCGGAATCAGGCTTTATAAGCAGGGCGAGGGGAGAAATACTGGTAGAGCCCCTTCCGCTTGGAGTACTCACGGTTCTGAAGGGAATGAATGCTGGACGAAGGCTCTATAGACCTATTTACCGAGGTGTGGGAGCATTAGTCTTCCGGCCGGTATGTGGAGATGTCATCGAGATGAATTTAACCGGTAATGAATGGATCTTGAACCCGGAATCTTTTTTGGCAGCTGATCTCGAGCTTAGTTTAACAGCCCAAACAGCGGTGAAAAGACCCAGAGATTCCATTCCCTATCCAATCAAAATCAGGGGTAAGGGAATCCTCGTAATTAAAGCACCAGCGCCTATTCATTTCCTCGAGCTCAAAGAGGAAAAAATTCAGCTTGCAGATAAAGCCTTTGTGGCCAGAACAGCAGGGTTTAAACATCAGATCGAATTCTCGCGCGAACCGGGTCAAGAGAGTCGGGAAATTCACATTCTGCGCGGCACAGGCAAGATTGCAGTCTGCAATCCCCCCTCCATAGCCGATTAGAAAACCCAGCCGTATTTTTAACAATTACCATCCACCTCCACAGATTCGGATAGGATACTCAGTACCTCCCCCGGCTTCAGGGAGCTATTGGCGGGGGCTGCTTGATTTACAAAAGAGAGAATGACGGGAAATCCCCGACCTTTTACACTCCCAAATGGATTGATTGTGTTTGCGAGAAGCCATTTCCCAGGGTTCTTTTCAACTTTGTTGAGTAATATCGTCGCGTTGGTGAGATCGCTCCGCCTCACGACAAAGCTATTGGTGCGCGTGTCAGACTCAAAGCCGGACAATCTCCAGGAGTTGGGGGTCTGTGCCCACATGTATTGGGGGATGAGGAGATCATAACAGGTTCCCTCCTGAGTTTGGGTGGAGATGAGCTGTAACTTCTGGGCGTCATCGCGGTTGCGAATTTGGCGAGGCAGGATCTGATTGTGCTCTATGCCGCTATCGAAAACAGCGGCATAATGAGCGCTTAGCTGTGGATTTTCACGGACCAGGCTGTAAGGAATGTGAAAATGAGTAAGGCGGGGCTGAATAGATTCTCTCAAGATTTTTCCCGATTTCATCCAGTTCATACGCTGATCAAGGGTCTCAAGAGCCGTATTGATCTGGGAGTTCCACCTGGAAAAATCACCTGACAAAGCTAGCTCTATGGTCTGAAACCCGTTTTTGTAGCAGTCTTCTTCGCTCTCAAAACTCTTGCCGTGGATGCTGGAAACCAGGGCGATCCAAAGGCTAAGAGCCTGGTTGTCTCCCCATGCTCCAAAGTCTCCCATGGCGGCTGTCTCAATGAGTAGTTTCCTATTTTTTCGGGCTAGATCTGGAAAAAGCAGGCTAAAGACTGAGAGGACACCATCGCTGTCTGTGTGAGTGTTGTAGACCACTTTCTGGTCGCGCTCAAAAGGAGAGCCAAGGAAGTTTAGACAGATTTGTGTAGAGGTGTCCGCTCTTAGGATCTCTGGTGTGTGATTGGGTATCCAATGACTCAATTCAAGATCATAGTTTTCTCTAAAGAGATTGGGAGCGGTTCCATCGGCGAAAATAACCGGTTCCCCGGGAAGTGTGGTTGAATCTCGAACAAAAGAAAAAGCTCTTGTCATAACGCCCTCTCGATTCTTGCTGTAGATGGCCTGGCTCGTACATTCAGCTCTTGATCCCAGAGCATACTAAATTTAGCACCTTGACGCCCTTCAATTAGTCCTTAAACTCTTATGTTTATTGTTCAAAGCAGTACCTTTGAAGGAGGAATTCGATCATGTGGAATCCATTTTTCGCCAAACTAATAGCGGTTTTTATCTGTTTTACCCTGGCACCGGCATTTGCAGCCCAGGCTGATTTCTTAAACCTGGACCGACCGGCGGTTTTTGCAGAAGATGACGGCGGATGTGACGGCGGGTGTCCACTTCCCCCCGATGATGGGGATGATGACTCGGGCGAAGGGAATCTCGTTTTTGCAGAAGATGACGGCGGATGTGACGGCGGGTGTCCACTTCCTCCCGACGACGGCGATGATGACTCAGGAGATGACAGCCTTGTTTCCCATGGTTGTGGGGATGGCGATGACGACGATGATGACGGCTGCGACGACCCGGATGACGATGAATGAGAAGACTCTGGTCTTTTCTGGTAGCGTTTTTATTCCCGTCTCTTCTTTATGCGGCTTCTACGGTAGCCCTGGTTACAGGAGATCGGAATTCCGAGAATTCAAGAATTCTAGAGGAATTCTTAAATTCAAAAGGCTATCGTCCTCAGCTTATTGAGCTCAAGCAGGGAGAAGCCTTTCCTGGTCGGGAGATTTTCCAGTATTTGAAAGGTGCAGTGATCCGCGTCGTAGAAGATTCCCTTCCCTCCACATGGATGGACGCGGAAGAGGCTTCCTTTTGGATTGAGTTTCTAACTTCACACGGCTCCCTGGTACTCTTCGGAGACAGCCTGGGCTCTGCTGAAGTCTATGAGGCAGGTCTTACCCAGTACATTGGATTTGACTCCCTTCGGGAAGTTGTTGTGGCTCAGACCTTGAATGGCAGCTCTCATGATCTGATTTCGGAAGATCTCGATCTTGCTGTGAGACTGACCTCAGATCGCCACGTGATCAAGCCGCGTCAGAATTCAGGAATTGATGTGGTATATCAAACAAATTCAGGACAGGTTCTTGGGATGAAGCAGCAGAGTTGCAGCTTTCGGATGAGCTATTTCACATTTCTTCCCAGTGAAATCCAAGATTCCTCCATGCGCACCACCCTTCTGCACAGAACCCTCGACTGGAATCTCGGATTCGCTCTTGGAGTAGGTATGCAGGCACCGGATTTCCCGGTTTTGCAGCTAAATTCAGAGCTAACCGGGATTTATAATCTCTGGAACCAGCATAGTGAATCGGTGATATTCCTGGAGTTTTTTGCAACCTGGTGCAGTAGCTGTGAAGCGCAGCTTCCTAAGATCATTTCTCTGCGGAACAAATTTCGTGAGGAACCAGTACTTTTTCACTTTGTAAGCTATAAGGAGCCGGTGGAAGAGCTTCTTTCCTATCTTGGTGAAAATCCAGAGATCGACTGGTCTGTTTCGGGAACTCAAAATGGCCTGGGAGCCAGGCGTTATGGATTGAAGGCATTGCCTGGAATCTACATCATTGATCGTAAGAGAAAAGTCCGTTTCATTCACCAGGGCTCCGCAAATGAAGGAAAACTCGAAAGAGAATTGCGTGAGATTTTGAGTGTGAAGCACTGATTTTTGCACAAAATCAGGGGATAAAAAAAAGAGGTCCTTTGGAACCTCTTTTTTCTATGTACTGCAACTTATAGAATGTCTCGCACTGACAACTCCTTAGCGTGTACTTCGATGCACCTATTGTAGATGTTTATTTTCAAATTGCAAGTCGGGGAAGCTAGAATTTTCAAAAAATAGATTTTTTTTTGACGTAGCATTCACAAAATCAAAGAGATACAATGGCGACTCGCATAATTCCCGAATCGGAAAGGGTGATTTTCAATGGCGAAAGCAGGACGAGTTGTAACACTACGACTGGGTAAATTGGACCGCAAAGCTCTCCAAAAATTCCTCGATGAATCTGTAAAGAATCTGGATAAAGAAAAAGAAAAAATCAATCCCAGGGAGTTTGAACATGCCCGAAAACTTCTGCGGGGGGTACAGAAAAAAGTTCGTAAAGCTACCCCAAACGAAGACTTTACCGTTTCAGAGGATGAATACGCCTATCTAAAACTGAGTCTCGAACGACTTACAGAATTTAACCAGTCCGCCTTTGACGGAATGTTTTTTCTCAAGAGATGGTTCTTCAAGCTACTGGCTAAAAACTACCAGCATCTCGCGGAAGTTGTTAAGAGAAAAAGATCCTGAAGTAGGCGGAAGCCTCAAAAAAAAGAAGTAAGAAATCAGGTTTTATTCCGTCAAAAGGACCTGAGTTTTGCAGTATCAGCTTAGCTGAGATCGGAATTTCTTCTTCAGTTCCTCCATTTTCTCTCCTTTAATTACTTTAAAAGCACTGGGAACCTTTGCAGACCTACTTCTGTCTATTCACTCAAGCTCGTCGGAAAATAGGAGCCCATATGCTATGCTCGTGGCCACTCTCTCTAGCCTGGAGGCCGTTATGAAAATTCGAACCTCGGCCCTTTATTCTCTCTTTCTGCTTCTATTCCTTTGCTCGATCACTGTTGGGATCCCCATTCAGATGCGCCCGCTTAGCAAGGCACAGTGGGTAAGGGAAGCCAAGGGGCTCGTCAAAATAAACACCCAAGAACTTCAACGAATTCAATCATTGCAAAAGCCGGAGACCAAGAAAAAATCTTTTCTAAAACAAGGAAAATATAGTTTCGAACTGCGGGCACAAGGTCTTTATTTATCTCTTCAAGGCAGGGCTCTGCTCAGCGACATCGAGCTTAAGATTCTAGAAAAGGGCTGGATTCTCCTTTCCATGACAGGGAGCCCCGTTCTCAGGGTTGGAAAGAGGGGAGGTTTTTCCCTGGAAGGATCCGGAGAAAAAACATTTCAACTAGAGGCTCTCTACCCCATTCGAAAAAAAACCAATCTTTGGAACGCCAAAGTGCCGCTAGTCTCTCATCCCGTGGGTACAGCGCAGTTTATGGCCCAAAGGTCCTTTCAGACCGTACAGGTATCTCTGCTTTCTCCCAATCCCTTTAAGGAACTTGATATCCAGGGCATAGAATCCTTTGCTCTTTCAGGGATTTCGGGATTCAAGATTCGCGCCCAGTTTCGATTGGAGCAGACACAGAGCGTGGAGGTTGTAACCCCGGTTAACCTGAAGAAATCAAGAAAGCCTCTTCTTTTTGTAAAATCTCAGCATCAATTTGATGTGCGCCCCAAACGAGCTCTTTATCAACTCCAGGCAAAAATCCAAATTTCTAGAAATCCTATTCAGGATCTCAAACTGAAGTTGCCGAGCTCTTTTGAATTGAGAAAGGTTGAGACTTCCTCTGGAATTCCCTTTTCCTGGTCTCAGAATGGGAATCTCCATTTTTCTCGGCCCGTACATGGGCAGGTTGAACTCCAGGTCCATGGAGAATATCGTCTTAAGGAAGAATCACCCCAGCACTTTCTTCTTAGCTCTGCACCGGTTACTTTTGAGAAGGTGGAAGAAGAGCGGGGCCATCTCATGTTTTTTACACGAGATGTGGTTCGAATCGAAGAGACCTCGTTCAAAAACACGGATATTCTCAACCGGGTGGATGCCACAGAACTCCCGCCCGAGATGACAAAAAATTTCCAGACTCCAATCTTATGGGCGTTTCGGTATTTTGAACCCAGGCTAGAGTTTCTACTCGAATCTGTATCCTTCGAACCTTACAAGCTACCTACTCACAGGCTCGCGTCCTTTCATGGTGTCGCCCGTCTCAATGAAGACCTTAGCGCATCACATTCCTGGACTTTAGAGCTGCAAACCCAGGAACCTCTCTCCTTTCCCTTGCCGCTTCCAAAGGGCTATAAGCTGTTATCCTGCTATTTAAACGGTCGGGAAATCAACGCTTACCAGGATCGCCAGGGAGTCTATAGTGTGGAGCTTCCCGGGTCCCCTACCTCAACTTCCTTTCAGGGGCGCAGGGTTAAATTCACTGGAACTCAAAAAGGCCTCTCATCACTTCAATCTCTTAAGCTCCAGATCCACATGGAGTCAGCCAGACCAGAGTCACCGTCGAGCGTTCGCCTGCCGGTCTCCCTGCCCGAAACTGCGCAAGGCCTTCAGCTGCGTGTTGAACTTCCCAGGGGATTGAAGAAACCCTTAATTGAAAGCAATTTTCTATCCTCTGAGGAAAAACAATCCACTTTCTGGACCTTTATTGAAAAGAGTTATCAACACCTGCGTTCTGCTGCCTCGTACCTGATTCCAGAGAGTTTCCCCAAATTTATGCTCCTTTTTCTACTCCTTCTTTTAGGCCTGGTAACCGCGTTTGAGTTTGGCTGGATGGGACAGTTTTTTCTCGCTTCATCTTTCTACTCGCGCTTTAAATCGGTGCTGGTCTTAGCTCTGCTGGGATCATTTATCATTCTCTTCTACCAGGTGAGTTCCTCTTCTTTTGCGATCAGGAATTCAGAAATGAGAGCCTTTGAAAACTCTGGAGTCTTTATTCCTGCCGAGTCAGGAACCGGTAAATGGAATAGCCCCCCGAGGGCTTCCAGTTTGAGATTTCAAGCCCCTCATGGTCGCGAGGGGGGATATTTTGTAGAACTCGATTTCACTTCTCAACTCTGGCCCCCGTCCCCTTCTGTGGCGCACCTTCTGGTGTTTTGCCTTGCCCTTGGCAGCGGGCTTCTTTTTCGTATTCGGCCTCTCCTGGGACTCGCTTCGCTGGCATTGGTGGTGCTTGGGCTATCCGTGAGTCCCAATGAGAATTTGCAGAAGCTGGTTCTGATCTATCTCCCTCTATGGTTTATAGGATTGGTTCTTCTCTTTGAGACTATGGCCTGGAGACGGTTATGGAAATTGCTATCGCTGGCCCTGCTTTTTCAGCTTTCCTCTTCCATCGAGGCCATCGATGTATTCAGGTTGGACTCGAAAGACGGCCCCCTCTTCTTTATGCACCGGGCTCAATATCTTCCTTTGCTGAATTCTACATCGACCGCTAAGGAAAGTAGAGTCATCAGGGCTAAGAGTATACATGCTCGTTTCTATCAAGAGACGCATTCCCTTATGGCGGAATTGACATGGACTTTTCCGATCCCCGGGGAAAGGGAACTGCACTTGGAAGTTCCTTTTACACACCAGCTTTTACAGGAAATCCAAGATAGCTCGGGAAATCCACTTGCCCACAGGTTTGAAAAAGGGGTTTTGATTCCAGCTTTCAAAGACAGCGAGGAAAAAGAGATTAAAGCGACATTTCTGGTAAGTTCACCCTTTCCCAGGGATTGGGATTTTAACTGGAGATCCCTATCCATTCCGCTTCAATCTTTAGAGTTTCCTTCCCTGGATGGATACTCCCTGAAAATCAAAGGTGATTCAGTTCAAATCCCCTCTGAGAAAGGAATTAGAGCATTCCTTTCTGCGGGTCAATTCAGCGGTCTGGTTCTACGTAGAAGTATACGAAAGACGCGGGAACTCCCAACCAGGGCGATGCAGACTGAAGTCCTCGAGAAAGACTCTCTAAAAGTGTTGGCAAAACATGATTTTTTCCTGGAAGAAAACTTCCTTTCCGGGAAATCGGTCTTAGGTTTCCAGGGGAAAGGCCGTCCCGTACAAGAAACCATCCTTGAACTTCCAGTTGGAATCAAGATAAAGAACGTAAGTTCCCATTCAAAGCTAGCGGATTGGTTTGTGGATGAGTCCGGTAAATCCCTGCTTCTTCGCTATGAGAATCCCCAGAGAGGGAATTGGACCGTCACTCTTGAAGTGGAACATCCTTTCGAGGATAAGCAGGGAAGCCTGGGGAGTTTTTATGTCAAGGGAGTAGACGAATGGGAAAACCAGTTTTCGTTTCACTCAGATGAAAATCTCTCTTTTAAAATCCGCCCCAATGCTGAATTTCTCGCGTCTCTAACTGGTGATATTCCGGAACCAGATGAGTTCTCACCGGTGTATCGTCAAGTTTTGAAAAAGGGGATTCTACCCTCAGGTCAGCTCCTCAAAATCACAATGATTCCCAGGCAGGTCGTTCATGCCGTAAGTGCCTTTATCGACAGTCTTGAGATCACAACTTTTCTGGATGAGTCCGGTGTGTCTTTTACCCGCTACAGGTTTCAGGTTCGAAACAACGGGCAGCAATTTCTTAAGATTCGCTTCGCTGACCAGGAGAAAATTATAAGCGCGAAAATTAACGGTTCACTTGCCTCCCTGGGGCGTTCAAAGGGCTGGGTTCTGGTACCCATGAAAATGATCTTTGGTCCCAATAGAGATGTGGAGCCTTTTCTCTTTGAATGTACCACCAGGGGCCGCTCAAAGAAGACAGACATCTTCTCAGTTCTGGTACCCATGGTAAACCTGGATATAGCATCGGTGGAGTACAACTTCGGGACCCTGACGCAGTGGAATAAAGAAGGTCTTGAGTTGGTGGCCGGGAGTGATTTGAGTCTGGAATCCAAACGGAATGCCCTGAGGTTCATGGGAAGAGAACATACGGCTTTACTCCCATCCATTGAGAAGGTACCCATCGACTTTCCCGTATTTCGTCCTCGAACCCATGTGCGGTTTCGAGGACATTTCCTTAAGAGTGGAGAAGAGAGGGAAGCTCTGAAATTGGAATTGTTACCGGAAGCAAAGGGCCTATCCTCAGCCTGGATTTCTTTCCTGATTGGCCTGTTGTTCGCAGTGTTATCCCTTGCTTTCCCGACCCAGGTTCTACGGCCTCGAGTGCTTGCTCCCGGTCTACTTTGTGCCGCGATTCTGAGCCAGTGGGTACCCGCTCATGTTAATCCACTATTCAGTGCCGGATTTTTTCTACTAACCTGGCTTGTTCCGCTTCTACTTTTCAGAACGAGTATTCGTCTGCGCAGGGATGTGGGGCAAAACCTGGGGGCACAAGTGTGAAATATCAAATAGGGGTCGTCATGAAAAAAAGTGTTCTTTTTTATCTTTCCTTCATCCTGTGTTGCTACCAGCCCCTTGCCCTGGAGCCGCTGCTTGGCACTGTTCCCTCCGGTCAACAACATTCCAGTGCAGTTTTACTGATTCCTGAAAAGCAGGTCTTGGATGTCTTAAAGGAGCTCGAAAATAAGCATGTAGAATCAGATCCCGGACAATTAATTCCCGCAAGCCTTGAACTCAGGGAGGAGGAGCGGGGGGGCATGTCCTTTTCCTTTCGTGCTCGCTCAGGGCAGGGGCATAGACTAGAAGATCTATCCTTTCCTCTTTCTTGGATTCTTGAGCCCGATTCCGCTAAGCGTCTTCGTTTTTGCCGCCAAAAAAGCGCCTTTTGTTTGCGGGAGGACCAGGCTTTTCCGCTTGAAATTCAGGGCAGATTCAAACTGAAGAACAAGACTGCATTTGCTCTGCCGAGCGGCTTTTCAATCTATGTGGAATTGGGGAAATTGAGCTCCCCAATAGCCTTGAACTTTCCGCATACCTCTGTGGAGCTTTCCGTGAAAGAGGGAGATTCGGTTGGTTGTGGAAACGCCTCTAGCCTGGTGATTAAGAGAGTTGATCCACCTGAGCCTAAACCGGTGAGGATTGAAGAGGCTGCTCCGGATCTCCATGCAGCAGAACCATTGATACTGGGGATCCCCAGGATTGAAATGGACCTGGGGCCCCAGGAGAGCACCGTTTGGATTGAACTCAGTTTCAGGGTTCTGCATGGGGCCATTCATGAAATGCCTTTGACTCTCCCAAAAGGAATTGAACTGGATCGAATCAGCTTTAAACCCGCTACTGTGTTCCACCTGAGCCAGTCAAAGCTCTTCATTCCCGCAGGATTGCATGGAAATGTGACTCTAAATTTGAAAGTTCGACAGGGATTTTCCAGAAGTGGGGGCGGCGAGCAGGAAGATTCCACAAAGATTTCACGATCTCTGCTTCTACCCAGTTTTCCTTCTGTGAAAATCCTTCCCGGAACCCTGCTGATTTTTTCGACCCAAAACCTGAAAATTGAAAAAGTCCAATCAAGGATTTTGGAGCCGTTTCATGGTTCTTTGCCCGCCATGCGCCATGGAGTGGATTTACCGGTATTAAAAGCGTTTTCTCTACAGGGTCTGGGTTCAGAGATTCAGGCGGAACTAAAGCAGATACCCGCGAGTTCGCTGCAGTCCTTACAAGTTCTTCACTCCAGCATTGAATCGGTTCTCACAGGCAATGGAGCCATCGCTCATACCTTATTCCTGCAGATGAGAAACCAGGGAGAGCAATCCTTTTCTATCCCCCTGGGAAAGTCTATGACCCTGCTTGGCGCAACCCTCGATGACAAGCCGGTCAAGTCTTTTCTCAATGATGCGGGGGAAGTCATGATTCAGCTTGGTTCCAAGAAAAAGGCTAATCCCTCAGATCAGGTGCGTCTGCGTCTTCAATTACTAGAAACCCAGGATGCTTTGAGAGAGTCCTTGGAACTAAGTGTGCCCTCCCCCCCGCGCTCCCTGCGAACAGATTGGAAGATTTATCATCCCGCGACACTGCGCGTAGAACAGGTAGAGACCAATCTTCAAGCAGTCTCTTCCTCAAAGGCGAAAGTTCCTGCACAGACAAGTCTTGCTGCCCTTCAGAGGATCAGGAATCGCTTTCTAAATTCTATTGAGTCTGGATTAGTCCCATCCATAACAGCAGGCATCGGCCTCTTGATCGCCCTTTTTGCCCTGGTTCTTTTGCCAAAGATTATAGACTGGGTCCCGCGATCAAGTAGCGGGATGACGGGGAAAAAAATGTTCTTTATTATCGGTGGGGTGGGATTGGTCCTGGGGGCACTCATCTTGATTTCCATCCCCAGTTTTCGGCAAGCCAGACAGCGCAGCACCCTGAGCCATGTATACGAGTCTAAATCCATGCCCCCAGCCCCGTCTTCACAGCTTCGTCTTGATGCAGTCGCTGGCTTTGGGGGTGGGAGAGGCAGCGCAAATGGAGCCATGGATGAGGACATGTCTTTTGAGGATGATCTATTCGAGCCGGAGGAGGAGGGTAGGAAGGATAAAAAGGAATCCCGCTCCAACAAGGCTCAGAGAAAAAAAGTTCGCCGTTACTCCAGGAGACCTCTAAAGCAAGCGGCACAAGCGGCTCCCTCCAAAATTGCAGGCAAATCTAAACTCTATTCCAAGGTTCGCAGGAGCGGGGTGAAACCCGTGGAGGTTCGGATTCCCAAACTGGATTCAACCATTCGCCTATCCTCCAGGGCTCCGCTTGCTTCCACTCCGCGGGTTTCACTTGTGATCAGCAAAGAAAAGCAAAGTTCAACGCTTCCCTGGTTGGGAGTGATTCTCGGGCTGGCTTCCCTGGGCCTATTATCCAAGGGAAAGTACATTTTTGCAGCGACAGGTTTGTCCATCTTCTTATGGACCTGGACCCTCTCACCCTCCCTTATGATCTTGGGAGTTTTTCTTGCTCTTTCCCTTCTTTTTTGGCTTTCCAGGTTTTACTCGGGCAGTTTCCTGGGGCTGGGAATCTTTGGATTGATCTTTATAACTCCGGGAATCGAAGCCTCGTCCTATTTGGCGGAAGCCCTGCATAACGCCAGTGCGAAGATGCATCAGCAATTTCAAGTGAAGAAAAGGATTCAGCAACAGGAGAGCCAGGGAAGGGCCAGGATTCTACAAGCCGAGATCACACCTCCTATCCAAAGAAAACAGAAGATTGTACCAAAACCTCCCGTTCCAGAATTTCTCCAGGTTTATGAGGTCTATGAGCCTCAAAACCGTCAAAGGCTCTACCAGGATAAGTGGCTTGTGAACCAGGCTCAATGGAACACAGTGAAGAGCCTTAGCTCGCAGAAACCTCTTGAGAAGGAACCTGGTTTTTTATCCCAGGAGATTCAGGTAGTCCCTCAGCCGAAGAGATTGAATCTGCAGGTCATTTATCGACTGACCGTTTCGCCTGCATCCCAGGGGGAAGGAATGCCCCTGTTTACCTCTGCGAAGGATTTTCAGGTGGAGGAGATACGCTCAGGGGAGAGGCTTTTGGCGGTCTCTAGCCAAGAAAGTAGAGGACAGATTTTGTGGAGGCTGGAAGAGCTTCCCACTCAGGTCGTTGAAATTCGGGCCAACGTACCGCTTAGGCCGCATCGCTTTCATGAGAGCTATAATGCTTTCCTACCTGTGGTGGAGTCAGCTGATAACCAGGTTTCTATGGCGCAGGGAGCTCTCAGGCTAGAGCTGGATTCAGGAGTCTTTGAGGCTGACGGTTATAGATTTTCCGCTAAGGACGGACATCTCAACCTTCAGTTCCTTCGCTCGGATCAAATTAAGCAGCCGGTGACTTCCTATAGAAAGACCCGCAAAGTACTTCCGACCTTCCAATCCAAGAAATCCAGCATGAATTGCGTCTCCACTCTGAGATGGGAAAAACCATACTTTTTTCTCAATAATCAGGTTCGCTTTTTTCACACCAAAGAGGTCTGGTTTCCCGTGCCGGATGGAGCACAGATTGTTTCACTCCAGGTAAAAAACAAAGCCCGCAAGGAACTGATGCAGGGAATTGACTATGGCTTTGAATTGCTCTCAGGTGAGTTAAAACTCAGTTTTGAAAAGGTTTTTAACGAAATTTCGGTACAGCTGGAATGGATGCTTCCTGATTCAGGTCCAAAACTCGCCATACCCATCTCGGTTGAGAAAATGAAGCGCAATCATTGGACGCTTAAACTCCTGCCCAGGGAGGGCCAAACCATGGCAGCAGTTGAATCTCCCTCTCTTTCCAGATTTGCGATCAACCGCTTTTCCGCGGGAAGCCGGGAATCCTCATACCAGAATCTGCAGGGAGAGGCTAAGGTACTGAGCCTTAAAATAGAAAAAGAGGAAAGAAAGGTCGTGAGACTGTCCTCCACTCGGTGCTCTCATTACGATTTGAAAGTTTTCTTGCTGTCTCCAACTCAAGCTTTGCAGCGCATGAGTTTATCCATGGTAAATCGCGGAGCTCAGTTTCTGGAGGTTGAAATTCCCAAAAACACTACTCTGGAATTTGCGAGAATCAATGATGAGGCTCTTGTACCGGTAGTGAAAGATCCTCAGACTTTGTTGATACCCCTTAAGAAATACCGTGATGAAACAACTACATTTCAGGTAAGCCTGGATTTTCGAGTGGAAATCAACAGTATTGGTGAGTTTTTCCACTTTCTGGCCCCGGTACCCAAAACCGATGTTAACCAGTTTTTTGTGAGTATAAGCTCCAATCGTGCGAACCTCGAATTTGACGAGGGAGCGCTCTCTTTGAGACGAGGCGTGGGTTCGAACCAGAGTCTGCCGAGGTATCCCCGGGGGCGCGGAAAAACCAAAGCAATAAATTTTCCTTTTCCGCAGGGCACATATCGGTGGGGAGCTCCCCGCTACGGTCTGCCCGAAGAACTTCATTTCAAATACCGGCAGAAGGAGGATGTTCAAGTTGAGATGGAGGAGCAAACTCCTATACCCTGGAGAGCAATGGCGTTGCTCATCATCCTGGGTGCCGGATTGCAGATCAGTCGGTCCTATAAGACCTTCCTGTTTGCTTTGCTCTTTTTAACTCCGCTTACGCTGGTTTTTGGCAACCCAATATTTTCTTATTTTGCGCTAATTTTGACTATGTTCTGGCTATCGTCAGAAGTTTTGACACCTCTTTGGAGGCGGCTGATTCAGTTCTTTTCAAATGGCTAGGAGCCTGTCACAGTAGAAGGCAATTCTCCGACAGACTCCCAGGCAAATTAGGCAATAGAGGGAATGGAGCTTCGGCGTTTTTTTGCCAGACCCTTTTGACAGGAATCCTCCGCTTCAGGAACAAGACCTTTCTTTTTACGATGAATTTGAGTGGCCAATTTTTCAAGACAGTCCTCACAAATCCACATTTCCTGCAATGGGCCTATCATGGAAAATCCCGCACAGAGTCGATCTTTGACACAAGATTCACAGAAAGTTCGATGAGGTTCATAGAACATTTTTTCCTCCTTGTTTTCTTTAGGATCTCAAGTTGTTCGTGGGAAGATGTCAGGAACCTGTAAAATAACTGTTAGTCTTTTGTAAGCTCTTCAGACCTAAAGCCCGATTGCGCAGCTAGATTAGCTGGATGCAGACATGACAGTAGATCAAAACCGAAAGAAAAAGCTAGGGAATCTTCTAAAAAATCTTCCCCTGGAACAGCGGCTATCCCAACTATGCACACGCAAGGCAACGGTTTGTGCCACCCTGTGGGAAAACCCGGACACGCGGGTAATCAGTTTTCGTGACCCAGGTTCAAAGAAATTTTCCTTTTCTCCGGGGGGATGGGTTTTCAATCGAGTTTTAAGATCCGAAGAGCCCCTGATTTCAAAAGGCTCAGAGGCAGTATGGATCAGAATGGCAGTTAGGCTGCATGGGGCGGTTGTAGGGGCTTTGGAGCTGCGCCTTGAGCCCGTTCATATGGCCCCTGGCCGGGTAGCCATTCTGGCCCAGAACCTCATAGATGAAGTGCAATCTCTTTTCCTTGAGTTAGGCATTACGGTCACCTCACCCAATTGGCTGGAAGGTGAGGACCTTGCCCAGGCAGAGATTCTTCAAGAGCTCATTGAACGACAGGGAGAAGAACTAAGTATCGCCCGAGAAAAGTCATCCATGCTGGAATTTCTACAGGATGTGGGTACGACTACGGAAATCGATTTCTTAATCCGCCTTTGTCCGTATATCAGCCGATTTGTGGGAGGCGAGAGAACCACGATTTGGATTTATGATGGAGAAAATGATCAACTGCGCACGATTTATGGAGAAGGGCTGGAGGGTGAGATTATTCTTCCCTCTCACAAGGGATTGGTAGGTCAATGTTTTACCACTCGTCGGACCTTTTTTAGCAATGATCCTTATAAGACCGCAGGGTTTCACAAGAAAGTGGATAAGAATACGGGGTACAGGACCGCTTCAAGCCTGGTTTCACCCATCCGCCATCGCGGAGAAATACTGGGTGTAATCCAAGTTTTAAATAAAGCACCGGGATTTGATGATCGAGATCTTGAGCGCATCATGGCACTGGGGAGGGCACTTACCAGCCATCTCAACATCTATAAGCTGGTTTCATCTCATATTGCTGCTACTCAGGAGGTGGAGTCACTGCTGGAAACCATACCAGACGTTATCTATAAGATCGATTTGGAAGGCAAGATCCAGTACATGAGTAAACGGGTGGAGTTTTGGGGTTACAACGCTGACAATCTGATCGGCAAACCCATATCCGCTTTGATGAGCCTACCCGAACAAAACGCCGTGAAGGACCTCACAGATCTTCTCCTGACCGCTTCTGAAGGAGACATGCCATCCACAAAGGCACTGGAAGTATTGATCCACCCCGGCAATTCGTTGTTAAAGCAGAAATCTCAGAGAGTGGAACCCTATTACGGGGAGGTCAACGCTTCCGCTTACTGGTCTTCGCGCCCGGGAAAACCTCGAGAACTCACCGGCGGGATCGGAATTATCCGGGACATCACCCGGCGCAAAGAAACTGAACGAAAGTTACATGCTGCGCAGCAAGAATTGATTCAAGCGGAGAGATTCGCGGGACTGGGAACACTCGCGGCTGGAATTGCCCATGATTTCAATAATCTCTTGGGAGTTATTGGGGTTGGCGCAGATTTATTATTGATGAGTGAAGAGATGGGACTGAAGCCACCCGTTATTCACAGCACCTGTGAAGATATTTCCACAGCGGTTTCCAGGGCTGCTGATTTAACCCAGAGACTGCTAACCATAGCGCAGTCAACGGGTCCCCATGTAGAGCCCACTGATATTCACTCCACTGTGGATGACGCCGTAAAAATCATGGAGCGCCAGGTTCGTAGCAAAGGAATCGATTTAGAGGTAAAGGTGGATCCTGGTCTTCCCAGTTTGTATGCTTGATCAGGGACAGATTCGCGATGTATTGATCAATCTAATTTCAAATTCCATGGTTGCCATTGACTCGCTTTCCTCCCGCGCTCCAAAAGAGTCTTTTGTACGGCGCATCGGTATCCATGTTCGCCTACGCTCTAAAGAAATCTTGATAGAAGTCTGGGATACGGGGATTGGAATTGAGGAAAAATTTAAATCTCAGATCTTTGACCCTTTCTTTTCCACCCGTGGGAGGGGAGTTACAAAAGGGACTGGTCTAGGGCTCGCCATGGTGTATTCCTGTGTTCAAAATCACCAGGGAAGAATCCAGGTTCAGAGTTATCCTGAAAATGGAAAACGCCGTCCGCCCTCCTACTTCAAATCTTCCATGGGTACGATCATTAAAATCCATCTTCCTCTCCAGCTTGCGGATGGTTCTGAAATTTTGGAAGACCCGCCAGGGGAGGGAGAGTCCCTGAGTACAGATGCCTTGATTTATGTGGTCGATGATGAAGAGAGTTATCGAACTATGATCGGCAGAGCGCTTAGTGCCGCGGGATTTCAAAACGTTGAGGTGTTTGGGGATGGATTGAGCGCGCTGAATTCAATAGAAAATTTAGGACATTCCCCAAAACTAATCGTATCAGATTTGCAGATGCCCCCCCCGGATGGTATTGCATTGGTAGAAAAGGTCAAGGCTTTAGGTCGCAAGGAGACGCCTTCCTTCGTCATCAGCTCAGGCAAGATGACTTCAGATTCTCTGGAGTCACTAAAGAAATTAGGAGTGACTCGAATCCTATCCAAGCCCTATTCAGTAAAAGAATTGCTTAGAGTGGTAAAAGAGTCTGTTGATCAGGGTTTAAGCTGACGGACCTTTGTCAAGAGATCGGATAGGTCCAGGGGCTTGGAAAAAACCTGCCCTACTTCCAGGGTTTTGAGTTCCAATAAGGTCTCAGTGGTCAATTGACCGGAAATGACAATTACGGGGATTTGGATTTTCTCCCTTGCCATCCACTTCAAAATGGTGACTCCATTGAGGTCCGGAAGTCCAAGATCCAGTAAAACACAAAAGTAGGAGTCTTGATTTTCAGTCAATTCCTTAAGGGCGTCTTCACCCTTTGTGACCAGGGTGGTCGGGAGCGCGTCGGCTTGAAATGCCGTACTGATTTGCTTGGCCATCAGGTAGAAGTCTTCCACAACAAGAACTTTAGAACCAGAGGCCGCTTTTTTAGAATTCGGTTTCGGCCCGGGCTCTTCAACCTGGGGTTGAGAAGCTCTTGGTTCACCGTCTGTCGTGGGAAACATCTCTCCCACTCGATCGAGAAAATCACGAATAGAGAAAGGCTTGGAGAAGACCTTTGAGAGTTTATAATCCCTTAATTTGACCAGAATATCCTTAGAGATTACGCCGGAAATGATGATCACCGGGGTATGGATCTCCTTTTCTTTCATCCAATCCAAGATGGAGATTCCATCAATATCTGGAAGACCAATGTCTAATACCATACAAACATAGTCTCCAGCCGAGTTCTCCAATCTCGACTTTGCTCCCTCACCATTGCCAACATGCTCAATGGGATACCCCTTGGCATCCAGTGCGGTGGCCAACTGTTTGGCAAGGATGTCATCATCCTCTACCAATAAAATTTTAAGCTGATCGAATGGGTTTTTGGTCATGAGATCGTGAACTCGTGCTGCAAGTTCATAATTTATCACAAGGACTTAAGACCACGAAGGATTTCGAGGCAGATTATTCTATACCGATAGGCAAACAGTATACCCGTTGCCGGTTCACGACCAAATTGAGCTCATCGCAGAGGAGCAAAGGAAAAGTTCGACTCCTTGTTTAGCCAGGTATGACCAACTAAATGCGTATTGGCTTAGAATCGTGCGTATGTACGCAGTAGTCGTTCAATGGCGGAATAGAGATTTTGTGCCATGGAAGGATCCAATGGATTGGAGGCTAACTTAAGTACTCCCGCTGAAGTTCTTAACCAGCCAACCACTGGTTGTGCGTATTCCAGCGCGTTAGAGCCGAATTGTAATCGCACCGAAGGATCATAGACCTGAACCAGAGATCTATGACGGGGTCCAAGCTGGTAAAGCGGTTTTTCGTGGTCTTCCCCAAGAGCTTCTTCCACCGGAAATAGGAGAGCGGGGGTGGATGGATTTTGCAAGATAATTCGAAATCTCATAGATCTTCCCCGCTACAAAGTAGCAATTTTTTCGAGCCAAACGAAGTTGGCTCAGGTTTCCCTTTAAAGGTCTGTGGACCAAAGTCCTGGACCCATGTCTCTTCGCAACCGGTCCGTCGCAAAGAAACGGTAGATTCTCTAGGATAGATATCGACAAAAGGAGGTGAAAGTTAAAATCGGATCAGGACAGCCTAGATGAGAATAGGGGCGATTAACTGAGAAAAATGAAGATTTTCAAGTTAATTGATCTAGGGGAGAGAATAGAAGCTCCCCTGAGAGTTATCGGCAAAAATCTCATGAAACATTAGGATTTTCTAATAAAAAGTAAAAAAAAGATGTCTCATCGCTTGAGAGCAGGGAACTTCTTGCGAAGAATGGATAGATGAGTAAATACGAAGGAATACATTTTGAGCGCGAAGACCTTGTGGTTCCTCCCTTTCCACAGTCTCCCTCAGACCAGGTGCTACTAGTCACTCCAAGGAGCTTTTATTTCCTGGAGCGAAATCTCAAGAGGATTTTTGATACACATGCGGTTAAGAGCATCTACGTTCCCTTCCCTGAATTGAGGTCCAATGAGGAATTGAGCTCCAAAATGCTGGAGTTTGAAGGTCGACTGAATGATCACCTTGAAATCAACTCAGTGAGGAATTGGCGGGTGCAGTTTTCTGAAGATCTAGTTCAGGTTTTTAAGAGTTTTGAAACCAGGCTTCAGAATTTGCCTCCCCATAGGCCCCACCCATTAAGGATGCTGGGAATTATGCTGAACCAGGCCTTGATTGGTCCTTCCACCACGCACCTTGATTTACACAATGGATGTAATGCCAAATGTGTCTATTGCTGGTTTCACTCCCCAACCAGTGATCATCGATTCGATGCACAATGGAGAAAGGAACTTATGCCGGAGGAGATTTATTATCCGCTCATCGATGATCTCGCCAAACTGGAGGCGAAGGAGGATCTACTTTTCTCCGGTAAGGGTGAACCTCTTTTACATCCTAAAATCTATGAATATCTGCAATACGCACGTTCCAGGGACTTCAGCATTACCCTCTTCACCAACGGGAAAAAATTGGATAAGAAGACCAATCGCTTTTTAGTGAAAAACCAGGTTCAAAAACTCTATGTATCTCTCTCGGCGGCATCCAGAGAAATTTATCCCCAGATAAATCCCAAAGACAAAGAGGAGGTCTTTGATCAAATCTACGAGCAGTTGCAGGATCTCTCCAGTTTAAAGGCAAATAGCAAGGGAGCCAGTCCAGAGGTTTATATGGTTAGCGTGGTCACCAACCTCAATGTACACGAGATGGTCCCGTTCGCCACCATGACCAGGGACTTTGGATTTGAAGTGGTGAGATTTCAACTCCTTCATGTACAGGACTATAACCGACACCTGGCGATCTCTGGGGAGCAGGAACAGCAAATTAGAAAGAATATAGCGGAGGTGGAAAGACTGCTGGAAGGCTCCAATACCAGGATCAATCAAAACATCTATCTACAGATGAAGACCTTCGATCATGAGACAGGCAACTGGTTTGAAGCAAAACTACCTGACAAAGGCTGTTCGGCGGGATACGATTTCTCAAGAGTCTGGGCCAACGGGGATGTATCGTTTTGCTGCTCACCCAAAGTTATGGGAAATGTCACGCAGCAAAGCTTTTACGATCTATGGAGATCAGAGCTTTACCAAAGCTTGAGAACCTCCGCCATGCACATGGGAGAAGACACCAAAAAAACTTTTCCCAACGGAACCACCTTACTGGGAGAACATTGCTACGGATGCCCCAACTACGAAGGAGTAGACTTCGTAACCAAAACAACAAAAGAACTCTTCCAAGACGACTACCAGTATCCAAAAGAATATAAATAACTACAAACCAACCCAAACTAGTGGGCAGTTTGTTTGTTTTTGTTGATCCGCCAGGCGCATTACCCCATCGTCATTCTGCGGCTTGACCGGAGAATCCAGAACTTCCCATTTGCCGGATTCAAAAAATAAGTGCATTGCAGCGCGTCCTGTCGTCTGTGACCCTCCCCGCTACACTGCGTGCGTGTAGGGTCTACGAAATGCCCTACCCACCAACGCCAAGGACCTCTCAAGAGGTCGCGTGGCTGACTCACCAGGCAGAGTACAAGCTGTCACAGAAGCCTTACACCCTACAACCCACTCCATTACACAGCTCATCGGCTCATCCCTTTACACAGACTACCTGCTTTAGGGTGTGTACGATTTCGACGAGATCCTGTTGTGCTTCCATGACCTTTTCAATGGATTTATAGGCCCCGGGCGTCTCATCTAAAACTTTGAGGTCCTTGCGGCATTCCACTCCTGCTGTAGCCCGGAGGTGATCCTCAAGTTCAAATCTTTTTTTGGCTTCACTTCTTGAGAAAACCCTGCCCGCGCCATGAGAGCAGCTCGATAGGCTGGCCGGGTTTCCCTTGCCCCTTACAATGAAGCTCTTATCTCCCATGCTTCCGGGAATGATTCCCAGGTCTCCCTTACCGGCACGAAGCGCACCCTTACGAGTCACCCATAACATTTCTCCAAAATGTTCTTCCTTGCATACATAGTTGTGATGGCAGTTAATCGCCTGGAGATTGGCCTTGAAAGGAGGAATTTTACGGGTTCTTTCCAGGGCGCTAATTACGGATTTCATCATCAGTTCTCGATTGATTCTGGCATAGTCCTGAGCCCATCCCACGGCATCAACATAGTCCTGAAAGGAGGGATTTCCCTCTTCAAAATAGGCCAGGTTTCGATCGGGTAAGTTTTTGAGGTGACGTTCCATTTCTCTTTTTGCGGTCTCAATGAAGTAGGAACCAATACGGTTACCCACTCCCCGAGAGCCGGAGTGAAGAACGAGCCAAACTCCCTGGTCAGTATCCAGGCAGACTTCGATAAAGTGATTTCCACCTCCCAGGGTTCCCAGGTGATTGACATGATTGACTCTCTCGCCAATGAGCGGGTGTCGTGCGCAAATCTGCTCGAAGCGGGGAAAAAGCTTCGACCAGGCTTTTTGCTGGGGCCTGGGGATTTCATACCAGGCTCCTTTATCGGTAGCCTTCGCGCCTTTTCCGTGCGGGACAGCAGCTTCAATTTTGGAGCGCATTTCCTCCAAGGAGTCTGGTAGATCATGGGATCTCAAGGTGGTCTGGACAGCGATCATTCCGCAACCGATGTCTACGCCCACCGCGGCTGGAATGATCGCTCTTCGAGTAGGGATAACGGAGCCAATAGTCGCGCCAATACCCCAGTGAACATCGGGCATCACGGCCAGATGCGGATAAACGATGGGAAGTTTCGCGGCATTTTTAAGCTGGTCCAGGGATTTATCATCCACAGGGACACCCCTGGTCCAGGCTTTGATCGGAACCATTCCGGAAGAACCCAGTTCTTCATAGCTCGTGCAAGGTCTCTCCTCTTTGCTTTTTTTCACTTTAACCAGCCTTCCTCCGGGTTCACTAGCTGAAATGATTATACTTTGCTACGGAGCTAACAGGCTTCCCCACTATCTACTATCTACTGACTACTATATACTTTTCTTGAAATGTCCTTTGATCACCTTCCTTGTAAGCCTTCTCTGGCTCTTTTGACGGATTTTTACCAGCTCACTATGGCCTACGCTTATTGGAAGTCCGGGAAGGAAAAACTTGAGGCTGCCTTTCACCTTTTCTTTCGGGAGAATCCATTTCATGGCGGTTACACAGTTGCCGCGGGTTTAGAGCAAGTGATTGATTATCTAAACCACTTCAGTTTTTCACAGGGGGATCTTGAATACCTGGCATCGGTTACAGGCAATGACGGGAAGCCTATTTTTGAAACGGGCTTTTTGGAATACCTTGGAAAACTGGGTTTTGGCTGTGATATTCATGCCGTGGAAGAAGGTCGGGTGATTTTTCCCCATGAACCCCTAATCCGGGTAGAAGGTCCCATCATTGAGGGACAGCTTCTTGAGACCGTGCTCCTGAATCTCATGAATTTCCCCACCCTCATAGCTACCAAGGCAGCCCGTGTGACACATGCGGCGGGAGGTGATCCAGTCCTTGAGTTTGGACTGAGAAGAGCCCAGGGGATCGATGGAGGTCTAACAGCCAGCAGAGCCGCTTATCTTGGTGGATGCGTGGCTACTTCCAATGTTTTGGCTGGAAAACTCTATTCAATCCCTGTGAAAGGTACTCATGCCCATAGCTGGGTAATGGCCTTTGATGACGAAACCGAAGCTTTCCGGGCCTATGCACGTACCATGCCTAATAACGCGGTATTCCTGGTGGATACCTACGACACTCTTGAAGGGATTAAAAATGCCATAGAGGTTGGCAGGGAAATGCGCGAGAAGGGATCTCAACTCATTGGTATACGGCTCGACTCAGGGGATTTAGCCTATCTCAGCATCCGTGCTCGTGAAATGCTCGATGACGCAGGTTTTAAAGAGGTCGGGGTTTTTGCCAGCAATGATCTTGATGAATCCCTTTTGGAGTCACTCAAGGCACAGGGCGCTAAGATTGGGGTATGGGGAGTGGGAACCCGGCTTGTGACGGCCTATGATCAGCCTGCATTGGGCGGTGTTTATAAACTTTCGGCGATACGGAATCCAGGAGAGGTGTGGCAGCCTAAGATTAAGATTTCTGAACAGTCCATCAAGATTTCGAATCCCGGAATTCAACAGGTGCGCAGGTTTTATTCTAAGAACAACACCCTGGCGGATGTCATTTTTGATGTGGAGGTGGGTGTGGGTGAGGGTTGTACCCTGGTGGATCCACTGGACATGACCAGGCAAAAGAAGATACGCTCTAACACGGAGTTTGAGGATCTACTTGTCCCTATTTTTAAAAAGGGAAAACAAGTGTATGTATCTCCGACTCTTGAGGATTCTCGAGCGAAACTAAAAAAAGATTTGAGCAGATTTTCCGCAGGGGTCAAGAGATTTGTAAATCCCCATTGGTATCCAGTGGGACTGGAGAAGTCCCTGCATTCAACAAAGACTCAGCTTATTCTCAACTTCAGGGAGAGTCAAAGTTGAATTGTGCCATGAAAGGGTTGTGAGGTTCATGAAATCGATTCGTGTTGGTTCGGCAGTACTGAACCAAACTCCACTTGATTGGAAAGGGAATAAAAGGAGAATTCTGGAGGCCATAAATCTGGCCAAAAAACAAGGCGTCAAAGTTCTGTGCTTACCCGAGTTGTGCCTTACGGGTTATGGCTGTGAAGACTCTTTTCATGCGCTCTCAACCATGGAAAGATCAGTCAGGATTCTTAATGAGATTCTCCCCTATACGAAGAAGCTGATCACTACCATTGGAATGCCTCTACTTTACCGCGATTGTGTATTTAATACGGTAGCCATGGTGTCCAATGGAGAACTTTTAGGATTCGTTGCCAAGCGATTTCTAGCAGGCGACGGAGTTCATTATGAGCCCCGATGGTTTAAATCCTGGCACAAGGGAGTCCGTGGAGAGGTTAGCTTGCACAACCGCAGCTACCCCGTTGGAGATCTCATTTTTAAAATCGGGGAAATCCGGCTTGGCTGCGAGATTTGTGAGGATGGCTGGGCTTCTGATCGACCAGGAATCGAGATGGCCAAGAAAGGTGTTGATCTCATTCTCAGCCCTAGTGCCAGCCACTTTTCCTTCCTCAAAAACCAAATGCGAATGAGATATGTACAGGAAGGATCTCGCTCCCTGGGTGTGGTATATGTTTTTTCAAACCTTTTGGGTTGTGAGGCGGGGCGTATCTTATATGACGGTGGAGCCCTCATAGCCAATTGTGGGGAACTGGTTGGCCGCGGAGAGAGAATGAGCTTAAAGGAAGTTGATCTCATCGCTGCTGATGTGGACTTGGACCGCTGTCGACTGGCGCGAACAAGAATCAGCGGATTCGAACCCTGTCTTCAAAAGGATGATGAACTCAATGTCTGCGTAGCTGACGGCCCTCGCCTTGAAGAGGAAAATCGAGCTCTAAAACCCCCTGCTCCTCCCCTATGGGAGGATTCCTCGGATTTAAAAGAAGAAGAATTCACACGCTGTGTAACGATGGGTCTTTTTGACTATCTTAGAAAGACTCGTTCGCAGGGATTTGTCATTTCTATAAGCGGGGGGGCGGATTCTTCGGCAGTGGCCTGTCTTGTAGCCCTTACTGTTATGCGCGCGGTTCAGGAATTGGGTCAGGATGGGGTTGCTCAGGCCCTGGGTCATATTCCTGAAATCGAGACTTTGCCAGGCTACACAGGATTGATCCGTAAGCTGTTGGTGTGTGCCTACCAGGCTACAGAAAACTCCTCGGAGAATACTCTCAAAGCCGCTAAACGACTCTGCCGAGACTTGAAAATCCCATTTCTAGCCCTGGATGTAGATCATTTGTACAAGAGTTATGTGAAGCTCATATCAGGAGCGCTGGATAGACAATTGGATTGGAGAACTGATGACCTTGCCCTACAGAATATTCAGGCACGGGTCAGGGCTCCAGGAATTTGGCTCCTTGCCAATGTAAAAAGAGCCTTACTTTTATGTACTAGTAATCGAAGTGAGGCAGCTGTGGGATATGCCACCATGGACGGTGATACCTGTGGTGGGCTGGCACCAATCGGCGGGGTGGATAAGACCTTCCTTCGTCGCTGGCTTTTTTGGCTGGAAACCAGCGGCCCATCGGATTTGGGTAAATTTCCTGTACTTCGAAATGTCAATGAGCTGGAGCCAACCGCTGAACTTCGTCCCACCGCGCTTACCCAAAGGGATGAGGATGATTTGATGCCCTATGAGGTTCTGGATTACCTGGAGAAGGCTTTTCTCGTGGATAGACAGTCACCGCTGGAAATTCATGGACGGCTCAGGTCGCATTTCGGGGATCTCTATCATGATGATCAGCTAAGACTCTGGGTGCGATGCTTTTTCGAGTTATGGAGTCGAAATCAATGGAAGAGGGAGCGCTATGCGCCGTCCTTTCATCTGGATGATGAGAACCTGGACCCTAAAACCTGGTGCAGGTATCCCATTCTCTCTGGAGGTTTTGAAGTAGAACTTGGCGAACTCGATGAGAGTGGTAGAAAATATTTAGAAATCAAGACTGCTGCCAACATGGAGGTGCAAGAAAAAAAACAGGCATGATGGATTCAGAGTACCGATTCATTTCCCTCAGAGCCCTGTGGGTTTTTCTTGGCAGCTTTTGCGTTCTTGGAAATTCGTTGCATGCGCAGAAGGGTTCCCTTCTGTATTGGGCTGGTCAAACCAGGGGGACTGTTTCTCTACAGGGTAAGGGTAAGATCCAGGGAAAATCTGATGGGAGTGTAGAATGGAGGTGGAAATACTCTCTTGGAGAGTTGCCCTTTCCCGTTGAGCTATATGGATCAAGCGGACTTTCTTATACCTCTAACCTCAATGTTTCCACCCCGGTTCTATTCAATAGCCTCAATCTTCCTAAAGGTTCAACTACACCTTTTGGGTTGAGCTGGGAATACCTGGGATTAGCGATTCCTTTCTACCACAGGAAATCTAGAGTGGACTTGAGACCCAACTTGTGGAAACTGGGTATGGAATGGCATTTTCTGGAATATTCCCTCAACCAGGGGGCTAATCCCAGTCTTGAAAATGTTGACAGCTCAATCAGTGCCTTTACACTACAGCCTGAGTGGTATGGAAAGTTATCAAAACCGGGCTGGGGATGGTTTATCAAGCCCAAAGGGGTGTGGATGCAGGACCTGGGCGGTAGCCCGGCAACTCATTTAGAGGGAGAACTGGGGCTGAGCAGGAATAGAATCAGGTTTGGATTTAAACGAAAAAAAACACGAATATTTCCGGCGAATAGAGTAGCCCTGGCGGGACAAACCCCCTCAGACTTCATCTTTATTCGAGATGGCTGGTTTGTGAATTATAGTATGAATTTCTAAGTACCCAGGGAGTTGGTATGACCAGGGCTTTAATCCTAGTTGATGTTCAAAATGACTTTTGTCCCGGCGGCGCTCTTGCTGTTGAGCGAGGCGATGAAATCGTTCCCTTTCTCAATGAGATCCAGTTGGATTTTGATCTGCTGGTGGCAACCCAGGATTGGCATCCTGAGGAACATGGAAGTTTCGCCGCCAACCATGAAGGCAAAGCGGTGGGAGAATTCATTAAGCTCAGGGAACTTGATCAGATTCTGTGGCCCGTACACTGTGTTCAGGGAAGCGTGGGGGCTGAGTTTCATAGCGGTCTGGATATGAGACGGGTCGAAGCTATTTTTCGTAAAGGTATGGACCCCCTGGTGGATAGTTATAGCGGATTTTTTGACAATGGACGGCTCAAGTCTACAGCCTTGAAGGATTACCTCCAGGCTAAAGGAGTCAAAGAGGTGGCGGTAGCAGGACTGGCAACTGATTACTGCGTAAAGTTTACCGCCATGGATGCTCTCGAATCCGGTTTCCAAACTAGTTTGCTAACCAGGGGCTGTCGGGGGGTTAATCTGAAGCCTGGCGATGTGGATAAAGCTATTTCTGAGATGCGTTCACACGGTATACGGGTACTTTCCTGAGGGTTTAAGTTTGAAAATCGGAGTCTTTGGAGGCAGCTTTGATCCACCCCATCGAGGTCATCTTTGCGTTATCAGGAGTATTTTTCAAAAAGGGCTCTTTGATGAGTTACTTTTGATTCCCAGTGGAAGAAATCTTGAGAAGTCTTGGAGAAGTTCCCCACTACACAGAGAAGCTATGTTGAACCTCCTATTGAAGGAAGCGGCACTTCCAGTCTCCTATCTTCGAACGGACCTGCGACAGTTTGAACGCCCCAATATTATTTCTCACACCAATGATCTACTCAAAGAACTTGAGCTGGAAAATCCTGGAGTGAGTTTTTGGTTCGTAATCGGAGAGGATCTCGTAAACCAAATAGAAGGATGGCATCGAGGAGAAGAGCTTCTCAGAGAAGTATCCTTTTTAGTGGTTCCGCGACCCTTTAAAGCACGGGACTCGATGGGGGCTGTTCCCAGTCAAATGAACATCTTAGAGGATCATCAGCAAGTTGATATATCAAGTACCCAGGTTTTTGAGGCCTTGCGCTCAGGAGCGGATTCTAAAGACCTGATTCATGAGTCTATCCGTTCCTATATTCTAAAACATGGTCTCTATGATTGTGAGCCGTCTCTGAACCTTTCTCCCGGACTTGATCCCCAGGCCCTGGGTTGATCAAATCGTGGTACCGGATTCCTTGTGAAGAAGTTCAATGGCGCGATCTTCAGGGTGGAAGTACAAAAAGACGAGAACATTGTAGAGCAAATAGGGAGCTTGAATTCTTAACCTGTCCAAGGAGGGCAGAGTAATGCCGTGTCGATCTTCTAAAATGTCTTTGAGAGTTGGTAGCACCGAACCCAGTGGGGTGGCAAACCCCTTCTTTTCAAACCGAAGCAGACGCGTGGGAAAGCCAGAATTTAAATAGTCCCGAAGAGCTTGTTTGGGTCTCTCAAAGAGTGGGAAGTGAGATCCGGGGTAGCGAAAAGTGGATTTAAGAAAATCCACGTCCAAGAACGGGCAGCGAACCTCAAGAGAATTTGCCATGGAAGCACGATCAGTCTTTACCAGAACCTGGTTGGCGAGATAAATCCGGAAATAATAGAAAAATACCGCTGACCAGGGCTGTTCTGGATTCAAGCCGTCTTCTTTGAGAAGGATCTCTAATTTTGCCGGCAATGTCTCAAAGAACTCTGGGGAAAAGAATCCCGGTGGAGCGGAACTCATGTACCGTGAATGCCGCGAAAGGGGATCTAAACCCCGTCCCCAGGAGAATCTCAGAATCTTCTCCCTGAAATCTACTCTTGAGCTTGAGGTTTTTCCAAGAATGGAAAAAGCGGTGTATAAGGCACTGAGTACAAGTTTCGGAAGACGCATTAGTATCGCTTCGGCCTGGAAGGTTGGATAACCATAGAAAATCTCGTCTCCCCCATCCCCCCCGAGGACAACTTTTTTATTCTTTGCGACGGACCGGGTCAGCAAGTAGGTAGGAAGGTAGGAGGGATCTCCAAAGGGCTGATCCATACTCAAAAGCACCTCTTCCATCTCCTGGTGAAGATCTGTCTGGGGAAAGGAAACACGCTCAAAAGGCATCTGAAGATGATCAGCGATTCCTTTCGCTGTCTCACTCTCATCAAAGTCGGATTGAGAGTAACCCAGGCAATAGGAGTCCAGCGTTGTCCCAGACCGGCTCGAGGCCAGGGCCAGTGAAGATGAATCCATCCCGCCGCTCAAGAGCAAACCCACGGGTACATCAGAGAGTAGATGCGAACTTAGTGACCTCTCCAGGGCTTTTCCCAGGTTCAGATCATTGGGTTCCCCGTGCTCTAATAGTTGCCAGAGGCGGGAATATCGCGATCTCCTTAATTTTCCAGAGCTAAAAATCAGGTATTCCGCGGGTTTAATCTCTTCGATTCCCTTATAGAGAGTCCTTCCAGGCAGGGGATTGGAAAAATAGAGGTATTCGTAGAAAGACTCCCACTCAACCTCCCCGGGCTTCATAGCCTTGAGCTCGGAAGAAAAGAAGAGGACTCCATCCTGATGGGAGAAAAAGAGAGGTTTCATCCCAAAGGGGTCCCGCGCAAGGATAACGCTTCGTGAACTGGCTTTTAGAAAGGCAAAGGCAAACATGCCTTTTAGCAGCGGCAGAGCCCTTTCGCCCAATTTTTTCAGTAGCTCGAAGAGAATTTTTGCATCACTTCTAAAGGAGGTTTGGAGATGCTCTTTCTGAAGATCATGGCAATTATAGATTTCCCCGTTATAAACGAGGACGTTTCCCTTTGAATCCGTGATGGGTTGAGCCCCATCTTCAATTCCTAGAATGGAGAGTCTCGTATGACCAAAGCTGTAATCATCCCCATGAAGGACGTTGGACTCGTCAGGTCCGCGATGCTTGAGCAAAGGTAGAAACAAGGATTCCAATTCATCACAGCGACGCCCAAAAAACCCGATTATCCCACACATGCGGCTACGGTCTTGATTTCTCTTAGTGAGGGTGAGGACATGCTTTGAGATTTTTGTAATGAGCCCAGATCAAGCACAGGCTGCCAAGTGTTGCCACACCGTGTTCAACATCTTCTGAAAGCAAAGTAGAGTGGGAAACGAGGGAGAGGTACAAAAGACCGATTCCTGAGATGCCGGCCAGCAGAATTGGAAATTTGCGATGATCTAAAAATCCTCGCAACAGGGAAAATGCGGCGATGGGTACTACTAAGAAAAAGAGCAGTGAATGAGTCTGGTCTTCAAATCTATGGAGTGTTAGGGGATAGAACAGAAGAAAAAGACCTACAAAGAGACAATGCAAAACACAGAACCCAGAGGCCAGGATACCCAAACGATCCCAGGTGCAAAAATGAGCAATTCGTTTTCGAGCAGGATTTATCCTAGAAAAAAGTCCCAAACCAGCATCCATCATACCTTCACCCGTTTCCCACTCTAGCCTAAACGCAACTAACTTGCAAGTAGAGCGGTGGGGAGGTGGATCTTCCTAAGAGACCGGAGAATAGCCCCAGGGGATTGCGTCACACTGTTTTGGTTCAAGAACCGGGTTTTTGGCAGCGGGCACAGACTCCAAAAAATTCTAGTCGATGGGAAATGTTTTGGTAGCCCATTTCTTTAATCGACTTTTCCAGGTGAGTGATAGAGCAGGAGTCTAGCGGCTTAATTGCCTGGCATTTTGTACACAAAATGTGGTGATGGTGTGTCTGGTGGGCCAATTCAAAGCGAGTCAAACCATCTCCAAAACCTGTGGAATGGACCAGTCCGGCTTCCTCTAGTTTCTGTAAACATCGGTACACCGTTACATAATGGTAAATTCTGGAATCATACCGGTTGCAGCGTTCCACCAGCTCATCTATGGTGAGCAGTTCGTGGTGCCCGGTCAGAGAACGCAGGACAGCCTTGCGAGTAGGGGTAAGTTTGAGCCCATTGGATTGGAGCTTTTTGATTAACTCTGAGTATTCAAGAGGCTCCAGCTCGCTACAGTCTCCCTCCATCAATCATTCCTTGGAGAACTTTTGCATGCGCCTTTCTATTTCTTCATAGAGCTGATAGGCGTTCTGGGCTTTCTGAGACTCAGGTCCTTCTTTCTCAACCGCCTCGGTATAACTCTCATAGGCCTGGTTTTTCGCGGCATCCAGTTCTTCAACGGATTGAAGCCCATCAAGAACCGGGGTGACATAGGAAACGAAATCATTCTCACCCGAAGCAAGGGCTGTTTCCATATCCGCCGAGTCTTCATTGGTCCAGGATAATTCAGAAAACTCCAGCCATTGAGGCTCGTAGAGCATGCGAACTTCTGTCTGTACACCATCGTCGGAAGATGCCCCCCCCATGAGATGGTCAGCAACCATCCCGCCCAGTACGGCACCTACAATGGAGCCAAAGGGTGGAAAAATGGCCGAGCCCAACATCATACCGACTGAAGAGCCAATCCCGGATACGGCCATCTGGCCCACGCTGCGTTGGCCCAGGGTTCCCGTGAGAAGTTCACTTCCTACCATGGCACCCATCATGTACGGCAATGTCATAGCCAGAGGCTTGAGAAATCCTGGAAGCATGTTCTGTACAGCGCTCATGGCTATCTTTCCAAAACCGGTTGTGAGGCCTTTCTGAACGAGTAGACCTCCGGCAAAAGCACCTGAAGTCCCCATAACGAATTGCGGAGTCGTGATGAAATCAAAGGCATCGCCGATCTTGACATCGTCTCCTTTGCGAACCTGATCTACGATATTAAGAATTCCCTGGGTAGCAGCTGAGATCATCGCGAAGTGCAAACCGTCCCGGATATAGTTCCTGGATACTGCTTTGGAATCTCCTTTGAACTTTTTAAGATCTTGAACCTTCTTACCTTTTAGAGTCTCCAGGCTCTTGATATGTTCAGAGTTTCCTCCAATCTTTTTAAGGTATTCAATCTGCTTGGTGAGTTCAGAAATCTCGGCTTTGTATTGAATTCCTTGAGGTCCGATCTGAGATTTACCATACTCGGCTTCGAGGGAGGTTCTTAAGGACTTAAGTTTGGCTATCTTTTTGGCCGATCCTCCCGAAGCCTCATGTTTGGCAATATCCTGGTTAATCTGGGTAATTTTTTTGGTCAGCGCATTAGCTACCGAGTCTCTACGCACTTCATAACCGGTACGACCCGACTCAGCATCAGCCTTTCCCCCGATAACCCGGTCTGTGGCTTTGTTTCCCACCTGCTTTGCTTTCTGGTAGATCTCAACCAGACCCTTTCCTTTGAGGTCACCCATTTCCTTGGCAATCCTCTGACCTGATTTCTTGATCGGATTGAGGGTATTTCGTATGACTTCGCTCTCTAGAAATCCCTTGCCCCTGGCGGTGTTTCCCTTTGCGGGTTGAGCGGTTTTGGTGGGTGACGGCTTTGGAGCAGCCTTGCTTGTAAACTTACTAAAGATACCGGCCTTGGCAACAGCTCCCGACTGAGTTGAAACATTTGGGGTTCGATGAAACAGGGGAGCCTTTTGAGAAGGCATTCCAGAGGGGGAGGCCGGCTTGGGCGGAATCGTAGAGGAGCTCGGAGCGGCCGGGGCTGGCTTAACCCATTGGTGACCTGCAAGTGTTTGGCCCATGTTAACTCTTTGAGCGAAAGCTTTTCCGGCTGCCTTTCCCGAGGCGATGGTTGAACTTGCTGCCTTGCCGGCATAGGTTTTTGATACTTCAAATGCCTGGATTGATTTGCCTTTAAGCCAGTCCACTCCACCGGCGACTCTCTTAGAGGCGGCTTGCGCCGAAGCACTAAGGCTCTTTTGAGTCTGGGCCACGGCTGAAGCTGATTTGGCTTTTAATGCCTGACCTTTTTCCCCAACATACTTCCAGCCTGCGTCAGCCTTTCCTTTGGCCCAGCCACCAGCATCTGAGGTGCGGGCTTTAGCCCATTCCCAACCATCCCCGGTGCGGATTTTGGCCACCTTCCAGCCGTCGCCTGCTTTTTGTTTGGTGTAGTTCCAGCCATCGCTGCTGCGGGCTTTAATCGTCTCGACACCATTAGCGCCCTTTGTTTTAACAATTTCCCAGGCACCCTTGCTCTTTCCTAGCAGGGTTTCTTTCACAGCTACTGTTTTTGCCCTGGTGGTTTCGTAAGCGCCATTCGCCTTTTCCACCGTCCAGTTCTTTGCCTGGGTTGCTTTGGTCTGGGCAAGAGCCTTTACCCCGTCCGCCTTGGCTCCAAGGTACTTCCAGCCAGCCTGGGTCTTTCCCTTAGCCCAGCCAGAGGTTGATTGAGCTCGATTCCGGGCCCACTCCCAACCATCGGCTGTTTTCATGCGGGTGACATTCCACCCATCAGCCGCTTTTACTTTGGTGTATTGCCAGCCATCCACGCTTTTGGCTTTGATGTATTCAATCCCGCCACGGGTTTTTCCCTTGGTGTATTCCCAACCGGACTTGACTCCTGCCTGGGCAGATCTGGCGGAAGACTTGAGAGCTTCGCCGGTTTGATTAGCTCTATTTGCCACAGCGTTTTTAGCACTCCTGGCCTTGTTAACGGCAGCATCCTTAGCGCCCTTGGCCTTGTTTACTACAGCATCCTTAGCGCCCCTGGCCTTGTTAACGGCAGCATCTTTGGCGCCCCTGGCCCTGTTAACCGCTGCATCCTTAGCGCCCCTGGCCTTGTTAACCGCGGCATCTTTAGCACCCCTGGCCTTGTTTACAGCAGCGTTTTTGGTGTCCCGTACTCTTGAAGAGGTTGCCTTTGATGCGTCATTAATTCTTTGGGAAGCTTTTTGAACCTGCTTTGAGATTCCTTCCTTTACGGAGGATGCCTTGCTTAGTGATTCGTTATAGATGGCTCGAGCCTTCTCAATTGAGCCAGTCTTGAACTGTTCAGCTTTAGCAGTGGTGAGAGCTTTTAGGGAGCGTGTTTTTTCACCAACATACTTCCAGCCTGAATCAGCCTTTCCTTTAGCCCAGCCTTTGGCATCCTGGCTTCGAGACCTGGCCCACTCCCATCCATCAGAAGTTCTGACTTTGACCGTATCCCAGGCCTTTCCCCCTTTTTGACGGGTGTATTCCCAGCCATTGGAATGTTTGGCTTTAACCCATTTGACACCGTCTTTCGAGGCGCCCTTGGTATATTCCCAGCCCTTCTTAATCGATTCTACACCTTGCTTGGCGGCGGTTTTCACAGACTCAGAAGCTCGTGCAATTAAGGGTTTATGATTGGCTGCCGCTGCCTTGTATTGTCGATTGGCGGCACCCACTTTTGCCGATACGGAGCGTGTGATCTTGGGGGCTAACTTAGCCTCTGAAATCTGAATTCTCTTCAGTGAGGAGATCCTCGGATCAAGAGAAGAGCCACCGGCCACAGCTTTTTGGATGGCCTTGAGGGAGGAAAACTTTTTGTTGGCCAAAAGATCATGTTGAAGTTGTAACTTGGCCTGTTTCAGGTAGGCTCGTTTTTGATGAAGCCGTACAGATTTTAGAGCCCCCTGGTCAACAACGGGCTGCTTTTTTAGGTGGGCTTTGATTGCTTTAAGCTCATTAATCTTGGAGTTCACCTCGCCCCAGCGCTTTGAGAACCTGGAAGAATCGGCAATATTGGGGAGTTTTTGCCTGAGTAGATCGTAGCGAACTCTTTGAATTTTTTTATCCAGGGCACGAAGTTCCTGGATTCTGGGATCTTGTGATTTCCCCGCCTTTACAGCCTCTCTTACCTCTTTCCAGTTTTTGTATTTTCCCTCCTGATTGAATTCACGAAAAATCTCGATTCTTCGCGTTCGATAAGCATCGAGTAAGGTTTGATTTCCAGGAAGTCGGCTTGCCAGGGTCCTCCCGCGTTGGACCACATCCATCGCAAGTAGGGTCTCTTTTACGGACTGGGCTGCCCTGCTGCCGTGGTAGCGTGCGCGGTTGAGAGGCTGAGCCTTGATAAGACGATCAAAGGATTGAATCTTGCGCTCCAAATGCACAACTTTGGAAACCGCAGGATTCCTGGCTTCTACGGCAGCTTGAATCGCTGCTTTGGATTTGAATTTTCCAGATTTGAGCAACTCATTCACGAGTGCTCTTTTCTGAGTGACAGCCTCACTTTTTAAGGTTTTAGCAGTTGGCCGGGTGATGGATCGGATGGCCTTGGGTTTATGTGCCTTGAGTTTCTTGATTTTGGCAATAGTACGAAGATCATTGACCTGTTTAAACAGGCGGCCTTCCCGGGCAGTGCTCTGGTCGTAGGCCTTTATCTCGTGGGAAACCCTTCGAATCATTTCCGTTGAACTTCCCTTGAGATTGGTGAAGTCGGGATTCGCCTTTAAGAGTCTCTGGACTGTTCTCAGGGACAAAGATCCATCTTTGTTGCGAAAAGCCCTGGCCTGCTCAAGAAATTTATCCATGTGGCGAATCTGCTGCGTGGAAGCTTTTTGATGCCGGCCGTATAGCGAACGAATAAGCTTTGAATAGTCCTTGTTTTGGACCTGACGTGACTTCTGGAGCTTTTCATGGAGATTCTGCTGTTCGTGGGCAGCGGTCTCTCGAGCAGCCTTGTTAGCGAGTTGGACAGTAATATCCGCAGGACCCAATTCCTGAGAAGGGGAAGGGATATGCTCGCCGGAAGTACTAAATAAGGCTCCAGCGATTCCAAAGGTAAGAAAAAAGAGTACGACAATCCGTCTAAACATGATGAGATCCTCCAACTAGAGAACTACGTCGGTGCAGGCAAAATGTTACAGTATCGCGTCAGGATTGAAAAATTCCCTGGAGCTTTCTTCTCTCTTTGTGGCATTTTTTGATTCAGGAACCTTACAAGAGCACCTTAAAAGAGAAGACAATATGGAAAAAATTCACAATAGAGCAATTCTTGTTGTAGATGACTCTCAATACAATCGAGTTCTTTTCAAGCAAAGCCTTGGTAAGTTGGGTTTTGAGGTGCTTGAGGCTGAGAATGGGATTAAGGGGGAGGCCTGTTTCAAGCTGGAAAAGGCGAGGATCGGTTTGATCGTACTCGATCTTCAAATGCCTGAGCAGGATGGAATCACCACACTTGCCCACATTCGTGAAATAGACCGGGATGTTCCGGTGATTATCCTCACTGGAGCGGCACAAAAAGATAACCTTGTACGCTGTGCCCGCCTCGGAATCATGGGTTTTTTCGCCAAACCGCTCAACCCCAATGAACTTAGATCCAAGGTGATGGAAATCCTGAACCCGGAACAACCGCACAAACACCACGTCTCGAGGGTCTTACTGATCGATAGACATTCGCAAATTCGCTCTTTAATGGCTGGAATTCTTGAAAATTATGACTGCACTGTGATGATTTGTGATGCCAGTGAGGGTAGTAAAGATCGATCCCATTCTTTTGTTGCCGATATAGTTCTGGTTGGACTGGGTATGAATGAAGAAAGCACGGGTCCGGAAATGGATTTTCTCAAAAACCTTCAGGAAAAAGATCCAAGCCTGAGGGTGATCGCCTATTACAACGGCGAAGGCGCTCATATTCCTTCTGAAGTATTTGAATTAGAGGGGGTAGAGAAAGTACTCTCCCACCCTTTTTCCAAGAGAGAACTTCTTCAGGCTCTGCAGCTCTAGTTTCATGCCGAACTTTAGTCGCTAAATTTCGAGAGCATCTGCTCAATTCGAGTTCTCACGGTAGGCACAATCTGGGTCAGGGGAATCAATTCCTTATCCCGCTTTCCGCGCTCTGTTAGTTCGCACATATTCTCACTTAGAGTTTTCTTAGATACAACTACTCTCAACGGAGCGCCAATCAAATCCGCGTCAGCGAACTGGAATCCTGCCTTTTCATCACGATCATCGATGAGGACATCCACTTTAGCCGCCCGGAATTCTTCGTAGAGCCCAAGAGTTACCCTTTCAATATCTTCCTTTTTCTTATCCAGCATACAGAGATGAAGCTCAAAAGGGGCTACACTCATGGGCCAGATAGGGCCGTAGTCATCATGGTGCTCTTCAATAAGACAGGCTAGCAGGCGTCCCACCCCAATACCGTAGCAGCCCATGATGAAAGGCTGCTGTTTTCCATTCTCATCAAGATAGGTAGCTCCCATCGTTTCAGAGTAGCGAGAACCCAATTGAAAAATATTTCCTACTTCCACTCCCCTCGTGACGCTCACGGCACCATCTCCAAGAGGATCAAGATCCCCTTCCTGAACAAAGGAAAACTGCCCGATGGTCCCCTCTTCAAGATCTCTTCCAAAATTCCAGTTTCTAAAGTGATAACCTTCCTTATTTGCTCCAGCCACCAGGTTGGAATTGCCAACAATGGATTCATCTACCAGGAGGTGGACCTCTGAGATTTCCACTCCCGCCATGGAACCATAGCCGGGGACAATACCAAGGGATAGGATCAGCTCATCTTCGGCAAATCTGATTTCAGCCCCATTGAGAGCCTTACGTACGGCGATTTCGTTGAGCTCTCTGTCACCTCTTAGAAGTACGCACACAAGCTTGGAATCCTGAAGGTTTTCCAATAAAACGATCTTGCAGGTTTTAGTCTCTTCTACTCCCAGAAAAGAGGCGACTTCCTCGATGGTAGCCTGGCCTGGGGTAGGTACCACCTCAAGAGGCAAGAATTCTTCCTCTTTGTATTCGAACCTTGTTGTAGCTACTTCCTTATTCGCGCGATAACCAGATTTATCTCCGATAATGAGGGAATCTTCACCGCATGGATTCACATACATGAATTCATGGGCCACTTTCCCCCCCATCATTCCTGAATCTGACTCCACCGAGATCACGCCTGACAAACCGCAGCGCCGGTAGATTTTTTCGTAAGACTGGAAGCATCTCTGGTAATAATCCACGAGGCAGTCTTGACTGGCGTGAAAGGAGTAGGCGTCTTTCATCGTGAATTCACGAACTCGAATTAATCCTCCTCGAGAGCGTGGTTCGTCTCGAAATTTGGTCTGGATCTGATATACCATCGCGGGCAGCTGTTTATAGGAAGTGATGTCATCGCGAATCATGTGGACCACCGCTTCTTCATGGGTCATTCCCAGGACACAGGGAGCCCCGGTGCGGTCATCAAAGCGAACCATGGTAGAGTCAACTTGATCGTAGCGCCCGCTCTCCTGCCAGATCGTGGCTGGCATTACCACGGGCATGGTGGATTCCTGGCCATCGAGAGCATCCATTTCGTCGCGAATAATCTTCTCAATCTTTTTGGCAATACGTTTACCAATAGGGAGTAAGGTGAAGATTCCGCTGGCAAGCTGCTTTATATATCCGCCGCGCAGGAGAAGCTGATGACTGGTTAGTTCAGCATCCCTGGGCTTCTCTTTTGTTCTTTTCCCCACCAGGTGGCTTAAACGCATAATTGGCTCCCCTTAGATCAAAGGGTGCCAGTCTACATGAGGAAGTCTTGATTCTTAAAGACATTGTCAAATCCAAGACCCGCCGGCTGCAGTAGAATTGAATTTGTAGCCGGTCGCAGTAGACGGCAATTCTTCGACAGGCTCCTAGAGCTTTTTGAAAGTAATGATGAGCTTTCCTTTCACAATGGCTTTGCTGAATTGGGGCTCTACAGGAGCTGGTAGGAGTGTGGATTGGACGCTTGTGGAAAGGATGGAGAATCGATGGACTGAGTTTTTCTTCTTCTTATCCTCCTGTACCTCTTCCTTTTTCGTGATCCGTAAAATCTGTCCCTGAACCTCAACCTGGTAGGAGTTCAGGTTGAGACTCTCTACGGACATTTCCACGATGATAAAGTTCTTTTTCTCATGAACCTGAATGAAGCCTACGGGATCAGGCGGCCGCAATGGGGTATTGAAACCTGGATTTGCGAAACTTCCGCGAAACTTCTCAAAAATGGAATTGGGATCAATGGGGGAGAGGCCTGAATCGAAGTTGTTGAAAAAATTAGAGAATCTATCCTCCATTTGCCGCTGCATTTCTTCCATGCGCTGGTGCATATGAAAGAACGGGTCGGTGCGGTCCCAATTGGATGGCGGTAAGGGTCTTTGAGGTGCTGGAATCGGTATTTGTCCGCTCCAGGGCCTGCTTGGGGGAGGTATGCTTTGAATGGGAATCTGCTTCTTTTCTAGGGATTGCTTCGCAGACTGTTCTTCGTCCCAGTTGAATTTTGATTCTTCTCCGGCAAAGTTTTGCAGCAAAGTCAGAACACAGCAAATACAAACCAAGAAACCTTTTTTCACGAGACCCTTCCTTCGAGTTTTTATTTTCTACTATATGCCCAATAGCATTTGGTTTGCCTAGATATTTTCGTGCCAGGATTTGCCCTGAGCAGTCAAAGCTTGGATTTTTGAGGTAGAATCAAATCTTCAGAAGGGGTAGGAGGTGCCTGATGAAAATAGTTGGAGTTCAAGATCTTTACCATCCCGTCCATAAAGTACGTATGGTAACGGCCGCTTCTCTGTTTGACGGACACGATGCCGCCATCAACATCATGCGGCGCTTGCTGCAAAAAGGGGGCGCTGAAATCATCCACCTCGGGCACAATATCTCGGCGGGTGCTGTGGCACAGTCCGCGATAGAAGAAGATGTTCATGCCATCTGTCTCTCTTCCTACCAGGGGGGGCATATGGAGTACTTTCGCTATATTAGACAGCTTCTTGATGAACGCGGTTCCGAACATATCAAGATCTTTGGGGGTGGGGGGGGAGTGATTTTACCGGCTGAAATTGAAGCGCTGGAAAAAGAGGGGATTGAGAGAATTTATTCTCCCAGGGATGGGCAGGAACTAGGCCTGGATGGGATTATCTCCGATTGTCTGCGCCGCAGTGATTTTGAACTTCCTTCCCGCGAGATTGTCCCTCCTACCTTTTCAAAACCTTCATCCATCGCCACTCTGATCACTCTCATGGAAAATGGCAACCTCAAGGCTAAAGCCCAGTTGAATACCTGGCTGGAAAAGTCAGGAAAAAAAATTCCAGTCCTTGGTATCAGCGGTACCGGCGGCTCGGGGAAAAGTTCTTTAACCGACGAACTCTTACTTCGTTTTCTTCGCTATGTTCCCAGCATACACATTGGGATTCTATGCGTGGATCCTACCAGTCGAAAGACCGGCGGAGCATTGCTTGGGGATCGCATTCGAATGAATTCCCTGCGTGAGGGCTCTACTTATATGAGATCCCTGGCAACAAGAGATTCTCCCAGTGCGCTATCAAAGGGTATTCATGACGCGATTGCGGTACTCCAGTGTTCGGACGCTGACCTCATTGTGGTGGAGACCAGTGGAATCGGCCAGGGCGACACGGACATTTGTGAATTCTCCGACGCCAGTGTTTATGTAATGACCCCTGAATATGGGGCAGCAACTCAACTGGAAAAGATTGGGATGCTGGATGCGGCTGATTTCGTTGTACTCAATAAAATGGAAAAGCGCGGAGGAGAGGATGCCTATAAGGACATCAGAAAACAGTATTGCAGGAATCATGATCTTGCTCCCGATACACAAGACTTACCTGTTTATGCCACCACAGCCTCACAATTTAACAATGAGGGAGTAACGGTACTTTTCCAGGGGTTATGGGAGCACTTTCGCAAGAACTCCCAACTGGAGCATTTGGAAATCTCCGCAAGGGAGTTTGGGGTGGCTAAATACTCCAGTGTTGTAGTCCCCCCGGATCGAGTTCATTACCTGGCTGATATTGCGAATTGCCTGCGAAGCTACCACAAGGAGAGTGATCGAGAGGCTCGCACAGCGTCACGGCTCTACAGACTCCTGGAAGCACAAGCACTTTTGCCGGAACAACAGGATTTAAAGGCCGTTATAGAGCATCTTCAAAATGAACTGGGAAGTGAGTCAAAGCTTCTCTTGGAACAATTTGAGAAGGATCAAACCGAATACCGCAAAGAAGAACTTACCTACAGCGTAAGGGGACGGGAATTTAGCGTGGAGCTAAGGTCTGAATCTCTTTCAGGGACAAAAATCCCCAAGATTTCCCTTCCTCGTCTCTCGGACTGGGGGGACCGTCTTTTATTCATGCGAAAGGAAAATTTACCCGGTAGCTTTCCTTTCACAGGGGGAGTATTTCCCTTTAAAAGAAGTGACGAAGATCCTACCCGCCAGTTTGCGGGAGAGGGGGGACCTTCTCGAACCAATGAAAGGTTCCATTACCTGTCTAAAAATGATGATAGTAAGCGACTATCAACAGCATTTGACTCGGTTACTCTCTATGGTGAAGACCCTCACGAGAGGCCGGATATTTATGGGAAGATCGGAGAGTCAGGGGTGAGCATCTGTACTCTTAGAGATATGAGCGATCTCTTTGAGGGCTTTGACCTGGTAAATCCCAATACTTCGGTTTCCATGACCATAAATGGACCGGCTCCCATCATATTGGCGATGTTTTTAAACGCCGCCACATTACAGCAGGTACAACAGGAGGGAATTTCTTCAGAGGGAAAGGAATTTGAAAAGATCCGTGAGCGAACTCTCAGCCAGGTTCGCGGTACGGTTCAGGCCGATATTCTCAAGGAAGACCAGGCTCAGAATACCTGTATTTTTTCAGTGGATTTCGCCTTAAAAATGATGGGTGATATCCAGGAGTATTTCATAGAGAAGAAGGTTCGCAATTTTTATTCAGTGAGCATTTCCGGTTACCACATTGCGGAGGCCGGGGCTAACCCCATCACCCAATGTGCCCTTACCCTGGCCAATGGCTTTACCTATGTAGAGGCTTATCGCGCTCGGGGGATGAATGTCGATGACTTCGCAGCGAACCTGAGCTTTTTCTTCAGTAACGGGATGGATCCGGAATATGCGGTGATCGGTAGAGTGGCAAGAAGAATCTGGGCTGTTTCCATGCGCGACCTTTACCAGGCAGGAGACCGCTCGCAAAAACTCAAATATCATATCCAGACCTCAGGAAGATCCCTTCATGCCCAGGAGATTCAATTCAACGATATTCGAACCACTCTTCAGGCCTTAATGGCCATCTATGATAACTGCAATTCCTTGCACACCAACGCTTATGACGAAGCGATCACGACTCCGACAGAAGAATCCGTGCGGCGAGCGATGGCGATTCAGCTAATCGTGAACCGCGAGCTTGGCTTGACCCGTAATGAGAATTTCCTGCAGGGTTCTTTTCTGATAGAGGACTTAACGGACCTGGTGGAAGAAGCCATCCTTTGTGAGTTTGAGCGCCTTAGCCGCAGGGGTGGTGTACTGGGAGCCATGGAAACTCAGTATCAGCGATCGAAAATTCAAGAAGAGTCCATGATTTATGAACAGCGCAAGAGTTCCGGAGCCCTGCCCATCATTGGAGTGAATACCTTTTTGGCGGAGAGTGAAGAGTCCGAGAAACCAGTTCCTGTGACCCGGGCATCCTATGATGAGAAGAATGAGCAAATCAGAAGACTCAGGGAATTTCAGAAGCTGCATGAAGGTGAATCCAAGGCGGCCCTGGAAAAGCTTCGTTTAGTTGCTCTTAGCGGTGGAAATACTTTTAGGGAACTCATGGATACCGTTCGAGTTTGTTCCCTTGGGCAAATCAGTAATACTTTATACGAAGTAGGCGGCCAATATCGAAGAAGCATGTGAGTCGAATTCGGGAGTGCTTCCTGTAAAGCTGATCCGATAAGACGCACCTGAAGGGCGCTCCCTCGTCGAAGGTGACTATGCCACCTCCTCCTCACGAGCCCCCTTCAGCTACGCCTTCTCGAACCTTCTTTACTTCCGGAAGCACTCCCGAATTCGACTCACATGCTTCGCATTTTTGTCTTCTTATTTATGTTCTGTTGAGTGCTTCCTGTAAAGCTGCTCCGATAAGGTGCACCTGAAGTGCGCTCCCTCGTCGAAGGTGACTATGCCACCTCCTCCTCACGAGCCCCCTTCAGCTACGCCTTCTCGAACCTTCTTTACTTCCGGAAGCACTCCCGAATTCGACTCACATGCTTCGCATTTTTGTTTTTTGATTGCTTTCTCCTATTTATTTTCTTCTTGCGACTCTCATGCTTCGCATTTTGTTTTCTAATCTGGATTTAGTTGATCGATCTACCATTTTTGCTTCTTCCCCTGGCTCTCATGCTTCGCATTTTGTTTTCTAATCTGGATTTAGCTGATCGACTCTTTTTGTTCTGTTGATTGCTTTCTCTATTTTTTGGGTTTTGGTTTCTTCTTACATGTTTTTTGTTTTTTTGGCTTCTTTTGTCTTGGAATCCTTTGATCCCTCTTCTGGATTGGGATTGCTGGTTTTTTTACTTTTTGCCATTTGGCTTCTTGGTTTTGGGTGTTTGAAAATTGATTTTACTTATTTCTTTTTTCTGCAACCGAAATGATTTGGCTGCGTAGTCTCAATTACCAGTATAGATTTCACCCCAAAGGGTGAAATCTATACCTGTCACTAAGAGGCTGTTCACGATCTCCATTTGTAGCGAGATTTAGCGAAAAGTGGATGATCAAGGCCGGAAGTGTGAAAACTGCCGAAGGTGTGCTTATTGCACATTGAGAGCAGTTTTCAGGCTGACAACGCCGAGTATGCGCTTTGCAGCAAATCGCAGTAGAATGGAGATCGTGAACAGGCTCTAAGATTAAAGTGCTGGTTTATGGAATTATTGGTTTATTGAATTAGGAAAATATAAAGATTTAACCCAGCAAATAGGTATGAGAGGAACAAGTGCAACAATCCGCCTACGCAGCTCTGTTAGAGCTGTTGCCATATTTACGAGATCATCGCCGGGAGCTTTTTCAGGCGATCTTGCTCGTATTGGCATTGACCGCGGTGACCCTCGCACAGCCTATCATCCTTCGCTTTGTCATTGATCACGCTGTACCGCATAGTGATTATCGTGCCCTGATCTCCTATTCAGCCCTCTACATGGGCTTACTGGGTCTGGGTGTTTTCCTTAGTTATCGCCAAATTCTCCTGGTTTCCGCCATGGGGCTCTCTATTGTCAACGATCTGAAGCGAGAGCTATTTGAGAGAATTCTGAGCCTTGAACTCACATTTTTTAACAAGAACCGCGTGGGTTGGATTCTGGCTCGCATCGAGAGTGACTCGGAGGAGCTTAAGCAGTTCTTCTCCCATGTGAGCGTGAGACTGCTTAGCAACCTTCTGACCTTTGTGGGAATCGTCTGCATCCTCTTGTTCTCAGATTTTCAAATCGCAATGGCCATGCTCGTGGTTTGCGCGATAATGCTCGTCTGTATCATCTTTTTTCTGGCACGGATGAAAAAGATCTATAACGAGGTCAGGGAATCCTACGCTCGAGTGAGCGGTTTTCTGGCTGAATATGTGCAAGGTGTTTTCCTGGTCCGTTTATTTGGACGACAGGCGCAAGTCGAATCAGAACTGGAGAAAGTCGGAGAGGCTCGCTACCAGACCGAGCTAAGAGCTTCTAAATTTGAGTATGGTTTTTGGAGCGTGTTCACTTTTTTCTCCGAGACTCAGCTCATCGCGGCGGTTTTACTCTTTGGAATCCCACAAGTACAGCAGGGAACTATGTCCCTGGGGAAGCTGATCATGTTTTTGGAATTTGCCCGTAGGATGATATGGCCTCTTCTTCATTTCTCGGAGAGTTTTAATACCATTCAACGATCCCTGGTTGCAGCGAGGAGAATTCTTGAGCTGAAAGTCCAGCCTGGTGAAATCTGTGAAAGCGATCAGGTTTATCCGAGTGGTGAGCAAATCGAGGAACTGCGTTTTGAAAATGTTAATTATCACTATGAGCCGGAAAACCTGGTGCTAAATCGAATTCAATTAACAGTGAAGCAGGGAGAGCGTATAGCCCTGGTAGGCCCATCTGGAGGAGGAAAGAGCACTTTTGCCTCCCTGTTGTGCCGATTTTTTGATCCTACCGAAGGAAGGATCCTTGTGAATGGGAGGGATCTGGCTGGAATCGAGCGGACATCATGGAGAGAGAAAATTGGACTTGTGTTACAGGATTCCTATTTTTTCCCCGGTACGATACTGGAAAACTTGAGAGTACAGAATCAAGAGATTACAGAAGAGAGGGTACGTGAGGCTGCCAGAAACCTGGGAACTCATGAAATCATTGAGAAACTCGGCTATAGCAGAGTTTTGGAGGAAAGAGGAAGGAATCTTTCTCTTGGGGAGCGTCAGCTACTGTCTTTTACGAGGGCACTGGTTCAGGATCCTGAAATTCTGGTTCTAGATGAGGCAACCGCCTCCATGGACCCTCATACCGAGAACCTGATTCAGGAGGCTTTGGATAAATTGATGGAAGGTAGAACCGCGGTGCTCATTGCCCACCGGCTTTCTACCATCCGTCATGTGGATCGAATCTTGTTCTTGGAAAATGGAAAGATTCAGGAGCAGGGAACCCACGATACCCTGGTCGGTTTGAGAGGTCGCTATTACAGGATGTTTTCCTTACAGACAAGGTTTCTATCACGCACTGCGTGAGCATGGAGAGGAGGTGTTGAGATGAATTCAATAGCAAATAGAATGGATGAAAGCCTGGCTTCAAGATGGAAGGATTGGCACTATTGGAGGTGGTTTTTCCTGCTCTGGAAAGATTATCCACTTGGGGCGTTATGGCTAGTTTTCATGACCCTTCTTTCTACCGTGGTTGCGGTGATTTCACCACTCTTTTTCGCCTATCTCATAGATAGTCTCAGACTCTCCCTGGGAACTACTTCAGGGGTAGTTGATGAAGGACTGCGTTGGCATTTTCTTTTTTTGCTGCTTGGAATTGGAGTAGCGCAAATGGCGGCTGGATGGTACCCCTACTTTCGTGCTCGAATGAATCTTATTTTCGAAAAGGTTCTCCGGCGCAAATATTTCGCTGCACTTCTATGTAGAGATCAGGAGTTTCTAAGCCGCTTTAGAACCGGTGATCTTGTCACGCGCCTCACCGATGATTTGAGCCGCTTTCCAAAGACTAGCTGGTTTGCCTGTTCAGGACTTTTTCGTGCCCTCAACTCAGTTTGTGTTGTCATCGCCTGTATTTTGGCCATGATGAGCCTGCATGTATCGCTGTCGCTTCTATGCCTGGCTCCCCTGCCCATTGCGATCATGATCTATATACGAATCTCCAGCAGGCTGAAGGATGCATACCAACAAAATCAATCGCAGATAAGTCAAACCAATGATCAGCTGGAAGCTTCCATTTCAGGGATTCGAGTTCTTAAAGCTTATAATGCCCAGAGCGGGGAGATATCAAGATTTAGTGATATTTTGTCTACCCGCTTTGATGTGGAAATGGGGGTTGTGAAGCTATCCGGCCGCCTGGAGGTATTCTATGAATTCCTGGCTCACGCATCCCAAATTCTGGTGGTTCTCGTTGGCGGGATCCTTGTCATCCAGGGTGAATTGAGTTTAGGCAATTACTATGCCTTCTTTGCCTATCTTGGAATGATTGGGTATCCCATGATGGATATACCTCATCTCTTTGTATCATCGAGACAGGCTTTTGCCTGTGTAGACCGTCTGGATGAGCTCAAAGAAGAGGAAAGTGACACGCAATCAGATTCTGGAATCGTGTTGAAGTCGGCGCAGAGTTTTCAAAGCCTGGAGATGCGAGATGTCTCCTTCAGGTATCCTGCTGCTGTTGGTGATGAGTCTGAGGCTCTGCACAAAATCAATCTTCAACTCAAGGCTGGTGAGCACATTGCCATCGTGGGTGAAATTGGTTCGGGCAAGACCACTCTTCTTCAATTGATAGCGGGTGTTTTCGAGCCAACCGGTGGAGAAATTTTACTGAATGGTCACCCTCTTCCGGCCCACTCTCTACAATCCTATCAGTCCGCTATTGGGTATGTGACGCAGGAGCCGCTTGTCTTTTCTCAAACGGTTCTTGAAAACATTCGATTCTGGAGAGATCTTCCGGATGAAACCGTAAAATGGGCCGCTGCTCTTTCCCAGATGAAATCTGAAATTGCGGCTATGCCTGAAATGTACGAGGAGGAAATCGGGCAGAGGGGGATTACTCTCTCCGGTGGCCAGAAGCAGCGTCTCACAATCGCCCGAGCAGCGGCGGGAAGTCCTTCTTTGTTGCTGATGGATGATGTAACAGCTGCTTTGGACTCCGAAAATGAAGAGGCTTTCTGGGATTCTATTGAGGCTGAACTGAGTAATATCACGGTTGTTTTGGTAACCCATCGTCTCAGCTCTGCGAGAAGGGCAGATCGTCTCCTGGTAATGGAAGGCGGAAAAATAGAGAGCGAGGGGACCCTGGAAGAATTGATGGTAAAGAGTGAAGCGTTTAAGAGATTGATTCGAAAAGAGCGTGAAGCTCACTAAGTGACTGGTAATGAGACCTAGAAGAAGGAGGAGAGTAAGATTTCATGACTTTTGCGAGTGGCTGGGTTCAGTTCTTCGTGATAAGGGCGTGATTGATCAGCCGTTTCATTCATTGGTTGTGATGCCTGGAACCGGAAAAATACCGTACATTTCTAAGTGTGAGGATTTTTCACTGTGGGTCTTTCAGGATCCCAGGACCAGGGAAGGACCTCTGCATTCCGTGGAAATCATCGCTCGTCAGGAGAAGGAGATGAAACCTCGGCTGCGAATTGATCTACCCGATTATCTTGATTGGGTGGATGATTCAAAGGCCCTGGAAGATCTCGCTTTGCAGGGCTTGGTTAAACATATACAGGCAACTACCTCCTGGATTCTTAGCTCAGGCTCAAGTCAGCCTCAATTACCCGACGCCGCCCATGAAGCCTATTACCGCTTTAACCGGCTTTTGAGGACGAAATCACCAGAGGGAATTGGTTCCACAGTCCAGGTTCGCTGGATTCCGGGTGGTAGGGGACTTCCCGGAGAATTTCGATTTGATGGTACCGGGATCTGGCCTCGTCATTTTCAATCGGTTAGAAAGATCAGAAGATGTGTTCAGGCTCCCTTAAGCAGAGAGTATTATGACGCTGCTACCAAACAAGGCTGGGAAAACTGCGAACTGCTTGGCTGCTATCTCTATTTTCTCTACGAAGACATTCTGCGTTCCACGGAAGATAAAAGGGCGCGTTTTTTATATGAGCCGAGATGCTGAAATTTTGGCCCTCATGGCTGGCTGCAAAGCCCTCTGCTTCGTTTATCCTCCTTGATCGTGACGATGCCACGTCCTTCGTCGTCTGCGCGAGCAGAGACCTTTTCGCTCAGCCATGCGGGCCAAAACTTCAGCATCTCGACTCATTGGTTTTAGTTTTTTGTTTGGAATTTCTTGGTTCCTGTTGGGATTTCAGGATTTGCTCTTTGGTTTTGAGAGAGCGGCTGTTTTGATGACCTCTAAGCCTTGCTTCAGGTTTTTTTCGTCAAAGGGCTTTGCTATGAAATTGTGCACTCCCAATTTGACGGCTTGGAGCACGATTTCCTTGATTGCCTGAGTGCTGATAATGACAATTTTCGCATCGGGGTCTAGCTCCAGTATTCTCTTTAGACCTTCTACACCATCAGCATCAGGGAGGAGTAAATCAAGAGTGACTACATGGGGCTTTGAACTCTTATAGTGCTCAAGAGCTTCTTCTATAGAGTATGCGTCTTTGATTAAATAGCCTACCGTCCATAAGGCGTAACGAAGTTCGGCCTGCTGTACCGGGCTATCCTCAACCACCAGGGCGACAAGGGGGTCGCCGTGTTCATCAAAGCCATTCGTCTTGTCGAGTTTGGCATACTGAGCTAAAAGGCTATCCATGGGTTTTCAATTCACTCACCCAGGGCCACGGCCTTGAGCCTGGTCAGGAGTTGCCTGAGATTACTTTCCTCAACGGGTTTTAGAAAAAAGTCCTTTGCCCCAAGTTTTAGTGCCTCTTTGGTTCTGTCCTTATCCCTATCCATACTGATGATGATGACTTTCGCGTCTTTGTTTTCTGAGATGAACTTTGAAAATCCATCCAGGCCATTGTGGCCAGGCATCCATAGATCCATGGTTATCACATCGGGCGAAGATTTTTGGAATTCCTCGTGTCCCTGCTGCGGAGATATGGCCAGAAAAACTTCGTAGCCGACTTGCTTAAAGATAGCATGCAGGAACTCACGAAAAGCCGGAGCATCTTCTATTATCAGGACTTTCAGCGGCTTTTGATCCGAACCAATCCCGTTGGTTAGCGGATCGTGGTTATATTTCTCCAGTAGTCTTTCCATATTATAGACATTCCTCCCTGAGAGCGCATTAGAACATCTAACCAACAAAGAGTTTAACAGGTGTTGAGTTCTTTAACGCTTATAATCAGGATTCGTGATTATACGCCACAGAGTCCCCGAACAACGAAGCAAATAAAAGGTCCCGGGGAGTGTGAAAGTTTCCACGGTCTTCTCGAGTGAGCGGAGCACTAATCCTATCCTTCAAGAATCGCGACATCTTTGAGCGCTTCAAGAAAGGCCTTGATTTTGCTCTCATCAATTGGTTTTTGAAAGACATTTTGCACACCGATCAGCATGACCTGTCGGAGAATAGCATCCTCCAGGCTTGTGCAGACAACAAGGCGTCTCTTCATCTCAGGATGCTGTTCTAGATGGGCCCGCAAACCCTCTAGACCATTACACCCGGGCATGATCAGGTCAAGGCTGGCTACATCCGGCTTAAGGGCGTAAAAAGTTTCCGTGCCTCCTGGAAGGGTGTCTGCTTCCAAAACCTTGTAGCCGACCTGAACAAGTATCTCTCGGAGCGAAGATCGAAAGACTTTTGAATCATCGATGATCAGCGCTGTTAAAGGGCTGCCATCAGGCTTTAATCCATTTGTGCCCTGATTAAGGCGATATTTCTCAATAATTATGTCCAATTTTCCTCCCTGGGCATACCAACCACCTAAGAGATGGTCATCTTTAACCCTGCGCAGTTTTCAACGACCAATCTATAGAGTAAGATCATAAAACATGCAACAGGTTTGTAAAGGAACCATTTTTACCCTTTAACCTGATTTTAATTCTAAAACACAGAGTCCAATTTAGTGGACCAGAGGAAGCATGACATTTCTTGTGGCGTCTTTGTTTTTCTATTTCCTGGTATTTTCCCCGTTTCTGGAAGCGCACGAAAAACTGGGTACTCCTGACCCTTATGAAATAGAGTACCCCGATGATCAAGAACCTTCTGATGAGCTGGTTCATCTTGGTAAGCTACTGTTTTTTGATACCCGTCTCTCGAAGGATCGAACGGTTTCCTGTGTTAGCTGCCATCAGCCAGCGCTTGGATTTGGTGATGGCTTGGGAAAACGCCCTGGTCTCAGCGGCAGCCTCCTGAAACGCAATAGCCCCCATTTGTATAATCTTGCCTGGAACTTTGTTTTTTTCTGGGATGGGCAGTCAGCGAGTTTGGAAGAGCAGGTTCTGGCCCCGATCCAGGACGCCAACGAAATGAATATGAACCTTGATAAGCTCATATCCCGCATCACCCTGGTGCCAGGGTATCCTGGGCTCTTTAAGAAAGCCTTTGGGGATGAAGGGGTTAGCAAGCAGCGTATTGCCTCCAGTCTGGCCTCATTTGTCAGGTCCATTCAATCTACCAACTCAGCATTTGATCGTTTTCTGGCAGGAGATTCAAAAGCAATGACGGCGGAGGCTTTACAAGGTAAAGAGCTTTTTGAGGGAAAGGCCCAGTGCATTACCTGCCACGATGGACCTAATTTCACAGACAATTCCTTTCACCACCTGGGAATTGAGGATGGGGACCAGGGAAGAGGGGCGGTGGTCAAGGATTCGACGCTAAACGGGGCTTTTAAGACTCCCGGGCTTAGAAATACTATTCTCACCTCGCCGTATATGCATGATGGATCCCTGGGAACTTTAGAGGAAGTGCTTGATTTCTATAACAAGGGTGGAGGACCTTCACCTGCAAAGAGTCCTCTGGTGAGGCCCCTTGGGTTAACCAGAACGGAAATCTTGAGTATACTGGCCTTTCTTGGCTCCCTGACGGACCCGGTGGAAATCGATGTGCCCGCTCTCCCGGGTGAAGTTGAAGAACGAGATAGGATCGGCATACAGCAGCAATGAATACAATCCGAAGTCAGATGATGCTGCTCTTTACGCTGGTCTTAGGGCTGGGGGTAGTCGCACTTATAGTCTCCTTTTCAGTGATGATCGGAGTCTCTGATCATCGGCATCTTGAGAAGGAACTCGACCGTATACAAGAGCAAACTCTGCGCCATCTCATGCATGAGGATGAGCTCCTAGAGAAGGAAGCGACTCTCTTTGCCGGCTCTCCAATCCTCAGTGTGGTTCTCAAGAACGGGGATCTTGCAACCATCAAGGACTCCCTGTCGACTTTTCAAGAAAACCTCGAACTCGATGAGATAGATGTGATCAACGAAGAGGGGGAATGGGTCACCGGTACAACGGAAATCCTTTCAAAGATAGACCCTGAGAGGTTTGATGCTTTATATGAAGAGACACTGAAAGGAGTCTCTGCCAAAGGGTATCTCGTTGGAGATGAGGGATTTGAACTCTTCTCGATGGCCGTGATTGGAAATGCTGAGGCCGATGAGATCTGGGGAATTCTGGTCTTAAGAAAGAGAATTGACGACAAGTACTTAAGAGGATTGAGCTACTTTCTTGGAGTAGAAATTGGTGTTTTGAATTCGGGCAGGATCATTTCCTCTTCACTGCCTAAAGCGCAACTATCTCAGATTTTATCTCAGAGCCCGAGCAACTTGCAAAGCACCTGGTCATCGTTTTTGACCCGGGCATTTGAGGAGAAGCCCGTGCTTCGACATAGTTTCATGCTTCATGACTGGTCGGGGAATAGGGTAGCGGATCTCGAAATTGTAGGGTCCCTGGAGCACACGCGTGAGATTCTCTGGAGGTTCTATAAAATCATTCTCTACCTTGGTGTAGGAATTTTTGTTCTGGGATTTCTATGCTGCTTTGTCTTCGCTTCGAGAATCACCCGGTCTCTAAGTGAGCTGAGCGAGGCTAGTGAAGCAGTAGAATCGGGAGATTATTCAAAGGAGATTACCCTGGGAGGGACCGGTGAGATTGGCGAGTTATCCAAACGATTCGCCTCTATGCTCAAGGAAATTAAACAGTCCCAGATAACCCTAAGGGAGCTAAACCTCAACCTTGAGAAGAGGGTCGAAGAAAGAACCATGGCGGTGAAAAACCTGCTCAATAACGCCGGTCAGGGATTTCTCTCTTTTGATGAACACATTCGGGTTCAGCCTGAATTTTCTTTGGAATGTGTGCAGATATTTAGAGCCAAGATTCAACCAGGAGTGAAGGTGGGCGAACTCTTCTTTGAACAAGAGGAGGTTGAGGAATTTGACTCCTGGATGGAACAGGCCTTTGGGGAGATCGTAGCCTTTGATCTCGTGGCTCGTCTGGCCCCCTCCATTATGAAAAAGAACGGCCGTTTTTATGAGCTCGAGTACAAGCAGATTCCCTTTGAGAATCAGTTCCACGTTATGTGTGTAATCACAGATGTTAGCGACCAGAGGGAATTGGAAGCGCAAATTGAGGAGAATAAGAACAAAGCCAAAATGACACTGAGAGTCTTGAGCTCTCCCCAACTCTTTATAGATTTCCGCCTTCAGATGAAACAACTGTTTTCTAATTCAGGATCATTGCTAGAGAATTTATCCACTCTTAAGGCCGCAGTTCACACTCTCAAGGGGAATGCGGCTACTTTTTGTCTCTCAGAGATACACGCGTCCCTTCATCAACTAGATTTGTACCTGCACAGCTATCCGGACTCTCCTTCAAACCATCAAAAGACGGCGTTAATTCATGAAATAGAGCAGGTTCAGGGAGGTTACGAAGAGAATATGCTGACCTTGCGGGCGCTACTGAAAGATCATGTGGATTGGGACGAGGCCAATGTGCGGGTTCCGCGAAGGATCGTTGCTTCTGCTATGAATATTATGTCCTGGCGAGATATTCCGGAAATTAAGGAATTATGCGCTTATACCTATCCTAGTCTTAGATCAATGTTCGAACATATACAGGGCCTCCTTGACGATTTGGTTTCGGGAACAGAAAAAAGCCTCAAACCCGTTCAGATCGTAGGGGGTGAATTTCCTATCAACCCGGAAGCTTATGCGGGGCTCATCTCAAGCCTGGTACATGTCTTTCGCAATATAGTCGATCATGGGATTGAAAGTACCCTGGAGAGAACCGCTTTTGGAAAGGAAGTGAGTGCTGAGGTCTCGGTATTCCTGGACCGCGGGTCCGAGAACATTGGCATTACGATTAGAGACGATGGCCGGGGCATTGATCAGGAAAGAATTCGCGATCGCCTTGTTGAGAAGGGGCTGAGAACTCAGGATGAAGCCGATAAAATGTCCACCGCCGAGATTCTAGACTCTCTCTTTCTTCAGGGAATGTCTTCAGTGGCGGAGGTTAGTGAGGTATCGGGTCTTGGAATTGGAATGAGCGCCGTAAAGATGAGCGTGGAGAAAATGGGAGGTGAGGTTTCCATTCGCTCAAGAGTGGGGAAAGGGACTAGATTGCAAATTGAAGTCCCCTATATTTGCTGACCTTGCTTAAATCGAAAAAAAAAGGATGTAGTCAATGAAGTTTCTTCCAATCGTGAATACCCCCATGGCTATTTTGAAGTTATTTATTTATGGCGGGCTGTTTTCTATGTTCGTGGGTGCATCTAGTACCCGGGATCTAAGTGGTGTGTTTCGCTTCAACGGAAGACGAGCCCCCCACGTGGGTCTGGCGTTTCTTCCCCAGACTAAGAAGAAAATAGAGGCCAGGAATCCAGTGATTGACCAGATAGATAAGCAGTTCACCAAACCCATTTCCCTGGCTTCTCCAGGAGCTAAGATCCGGTTTAAAAACTCAGATTCGGTCAATCACAATATCTACGCCAATGACAAGAAATCTGGAGTGAATATTGATATAGGTATGAAAGCGCCGGGGGAGGAGGCTGAGATCCCGGTGGATTGGGATTCCGGCAGGGTTATCAAGCTAGGCTGTAAGATTCATCCCAAAATGCGCACATACGTGGCCAATATAAACAGCGACTATTATGCTCTTTTTAAAATGGATCCAGCCCAAAAAGAGGTTTCATTTCAAATTAAAAATATTCCCGAAGACCTGGATAGATTCATATTCTGGCTCCCGCGCTATGATGAGATAGAGATCTCTTTACCCCGAAAAGGTCGGATTACCCGCGAGGTGACCCGTAAGGGAAAGGTTCGTGGGGAACTCGAAATCAATATGAATTCCTGGCAGATAATGGAGCCAGAGGAGGTTCTGAAGCTCTATAGAAAGGAGTTTATAAAGGTCTCCGATACGGAGTTTTCAAAAATGCACTGGGAGCGACATGTGCGGATCTATATGAACCAGGGAGTGGAGGTGTTCTCTCATAACTATCATACCTTTCTTTGTCTACAAGATGATGATTGTGAGGATGAGAAAGAAGAGCAAGAGTTCCAACAGTTTACTCCCGGCACCATAATTGTGAAGGAGCACTTTCTTCCCACCACCAAGGTCGACGAATCAACTCCCATAAGCGTTGCGATGATGAAAAAGCTTAAAAAAGGAACCGATCCGGACGGTGGGGATTGGCAATACTTTTGGCGGACTCACGATGGTGAAAAAACAATCGTAAAGGGAACTGGCAAAGATCTAAGCGTAAAAAACATCTGTGCCGGTTGTCACAGCGAGGTTGCAGACAGGGATTATATCTTTTCAACCATCGGCAACCGTTTTCTATTGAAGCATTTCCAGGGCGAAGAATAGAAAGTAGATGGGTTCATCCCCGGCACGGGATTTGAATCACCCGAGGAAAACTTCATCTGTAGGATTTAGGGCTAACAACATAGGGTTGCTTAAATTCCCCGGTCACCTTAAGGTGTTTGTACCAGTTGGAATAAAGCCATGGAATTAGATCCTCATCTCAGGTCACGCTGGAAAAATCTCTATCGTGATCAAAAAATTCCCCTAACTTTGTATCGCGAGGGTCTGCGGCTTTTGAAACCTGTGCTGTGGGACCAGTGGATTTCCCAGGGTTTCCTGATTCTGGGCTCTTTATTGCTGGGTTCGGGGATTCTCTTTTTCTTTGCCTATAATTGGGATTCCATGCCTCGCGGAGCCAAGCTGGGTTTGGCTCAACTCCCGGTCCTGGTTACCCTGATCCTGGTATTTTTCCGAGATTTAAACTCCCTTCCTACCAAAGTTTTGCTGTTCCTGGGAGCTTTCTTTGTGGGAGTTTTTCTGGCGGTCTTCGGCCAGGTTTACCAGACAGGAGCAGATAGCTATGAACTGTTTCAAGGCTGGGCTCTTTTGATTTTCCCGCTGAGTCTCTTTTCGAATTTTCTCCCTCTATGGACCCTGAACCTGGTGCTGGTTCACGCTGCCTTCTGCTTGTTTTGGCAGCAGATCATCGGTACTAACTCCTCCATCGAATTCACACTGCTTTTCCTGATTCTTGCCGCCCTCGATGGGCTGTGTCTGACATTGTGGGAATACTTTCATTCCAGGGGACTGGTATGGTTGAAAAGAGCCTGGGCAAGACCTGTGCTCTACGCGGCCATTTTGACCAGTCTTTTAATTCCCTGTTCACACATCATCATGAAATATTCCCCGCATCGCGTGGAGACCAGTGCCTGGATCGCATTATTTATCACACCGGTTGTAGCCGCACTTCTGGCCGGGTTTTCATGGCGAGCCAGGGATCTCGTCTCTTTAAGCGTGGTAGCTCTAGGCATAGCCTGCCTTGGAGACATGCTTCTGTTTCGATTTCTAGACTACTTATCGGGGCCGCGTTGGTTTGAGCACATTGCGATAAGCATCGGCACCCTGGGATTGTTTTGCGCCCTGGCCTGGCTCCTTCTGAGGGTTCAGCACCGATTCAGCGAGGAGCAAGATCATGTCTGAAACAGGGAAGATCACTAACGCAGCCGATCTCCTTGAGACTCTATTGCTAAACAAGAAGATCAGCGCGAGTAGAAAGGGAGCACTGGAGCAGGAGTTACCCTGGAAAAGCGGGCAAAAACAGGTTTCCTTACCCATTCAGATTCTACTGATCGTGGGTGCCTGGATTTCGGCGGTCATGTTTTTGGCCTTTCTCGGTGCCCTCGGCCTCTTAAATAGTTCTCACGCCTCCTTTACCTTGGTCCTCGGCCTGGTTCTGACGCTCGGCGCCATTGCGCTCTTCCAGGTAAGAGAAAGAGGTGCAGAATTTAGAGCCTCTGATCTCTTTCTTGAGCAGTTTTCGGTGGTGTGCATTCTGGCAGGTAAAATCTGCATCATGATAGCCATTCTCTCCCTGTTGAATTGGAGATCTCTATCCGAACCAATCTTACCTCTGATGGCCCTCTTTCTCGCCGTGAGTACCTACCCGTTTTTTGGAGTTCCCCTGGAGAGATTTCTTTCCATGTGGGGCGCTTTGAGTTTGTGCGGATGGCATTTCCAGAATCATCTACCCCTGGGTATACCCATCTTTACGGTAATTCTTCTATTGGTCATCTCGCTGGTTTGTACGAAAGAAGCATTTGATCGGCAGGGACGTCCACTGGTGCTGGCGTCTATTATGGTAGTGGGCTCAATCTGTCTTTGGAGCCAGATCCAGTCCCACGGAAACCAACCCTTCGCGCACCTCCCCTACTACACTCTCAGTGTCATTTTCCTGGGTGTGTTTCTGGCTGCCTGGATTCCCCTTGTACGTAAATACCAAGAGTCGCGAAAAGCACTAAACTTTTTTTGTGCCAGCTTCATTGCATTGGTCTTCCTGGGTGTGCCGGGCCTGTTGTTCGCCGTTCTTCTAATCTTTCTTGGTACCTACCAGCGTGACCTTCTACTTCTCATTCCCGGTGGAATTCTACTCCCCTATTCCCTGAGTGCTTATTACTACCTGATGAAGGTGGATCTTGCTACCAAGTCCTATTATTTGATGGGTGCCGGAGTATTCCTTTTGATTGTTAGAAAGGGCTTTGAACTATGGAAGGCCGGTGGAAATGAGAAATAAGCTCCTATTGGCCTGGATTGTGGTGCTCCTTCTGATCCTTAACGGCTTAGTCGCACAAAAGGAACTGGTTTTAAACGGTGCTGAGAAAATGCTTCTGCAACTGGCTCCAGTGGACCCACGAAGCCTCATGCAGGGTGATTATATGGCGCTGGACTATGCCATGCCCCGAAATATCAAAGTGGGGCTGTTTGATGAGGCACCCCGAAAGGGAAAACTGGTCATAACGCTCGACGAACAAAAGGTAGCAAAATTTGTGCGGTTGTATAGGGGCGAAGTACTTAAAGAAGGAGAGTACCTTTTAAATTATCGAAAAAGGGGGAGGCGCTGGAGAAATACGATTAAGATCGCTACCGATTCCTACTTTTTCCAGGAAGGTACCGGAAAGCACTTTACGGATGCTCGCTATGGTGAGTTTCGACTGGCTGATTCAGGGGTGTGCGTACTTGTAGGGCTGGTTAGCGAAGATTTTAAGCCGCTCGTTCCCCCATCCCCCTAGGAATCCTCTACGGCAATTGCGACAGATTTAACCACAGTCAGCATTTTTTCAAGACTGTCTTCATTGATGGGTTTTCTAACAAAGTTCTTTGCGCCATTCGATATGGCCCTGAGTACAGCCTCTTTATACCCTTCAGAGCTAACTACCACGATGCTGGCCTGGTTATCCCATTGTAAGAACTCTGTCAGCCCCTCCAGCCCTCCCATGCCCGGCATCACCAGGTCCAGGGTCACCACATTCGGAAGCTGTCTACGATACTGAAGAATCCCCGATTCCACGTTTGATGCTTCACAAACCTCGTATCCCACTGAGCTTAAAATCCACAAGAGTTGGGTTCTCATCGAAGAGGAGTCATCAACAACAAGGGCTTTGAGCGGAACTCGATTGGCCTGGAGTCCATTAGTTAGGTAAAGTTTTGCAAATTCCCTGATGAGTTGTTCCATGACTGTGGGAGCCCTTTGCTATCCGCACAAGGCGATGGCCTTAATGCGGGTGAGAACGTTTTTTAGATGGCGCTCATCGAGTGGCTTGAGAAAATACTCCCTTGCGCCTTCCTTCATCGCCTGCATCACCCTGTCCTTGTCGCGATCCATACTAAGAATCATTACCTTTGCACCCTTATTGCGGTGCATGAACTCAGTGAATCCCTCCAGGGCATTTGAATCGGGCATCCACAGATCCATGGTTACTACATCAGGCTGATTCTTTTGGTACTCTATATAGCTTTGTTCCAGGTTAAGGGCAATGTAAGTCGTGTATCCAACCCCTTTAAATATGGAGTGAAGGAACTCGCAAAAAAGAGGGGAATCCTCAATGATCAGGATCTTGATGGGCGTTTGATCAGGCCAGAGTCCATTGGTAGTTGGATCCTTAGAATATGTCTCGATGAGTTTTTCCATAGTCTTAAGCCATGATACAGCAGCCTGATTATGAGAAGAATGATACAGGGAATTGGTGATTCAATCCATGACTGCGGCAGATTTTCCTACCTGCCGTAAGCGACCTTTCTTTAGAATTGGAAACCTTCGATGAGATTAGACGTAAAGATGGGTGCTTAAATAGGAAAGGAACGAAAATGAAGAGCCAGATGCTGCGACTGCTTTTATCCATGATTATTTGTGTGTTTCCAAGTTTTGGTAACCTCGAGGCTTTGTTTAAGTGTCATCACCAAACTCCCTATGGAAAACGAAGCGTAAAAATTAGTGCCACCGTGCTTGGTAATCTGGCCCTTGATAAATATGCCGATGATTCCTTCAAGCCAAGACGGATGGTGATGATTTCTAGAGGAAAGGAGCATATTTTTCGAGAACACCTCTATGATTATAAACGCACGTTCATTGAAGGAGAGTTAGACATCACCACCGATCACTACACCATCACTGAAACCTTTGGAAAGAGCTTTCTTAAGATTTCGCGTAAACCATTTGAAACAGAAGACGGGATGGGCCAGGAAATTCCAGCGGATAAATGGGAATTCCTGGCAGAATTAGTGATTCATAAAAATGATGGGCAAACCAGTTCCGGAAAGACCGTTGGACACCCTTTTGAAGTAGAGCTTGAGGGAGATGATTTTCTTAATCTCATGCGTTGCTCTATGCCCCATGATGTGAGCCAAAAACGCATCTTTGAGCAATTGTATAGGGAATGAATCCTGGATAAATCTAACCAGCCCTTTCATGAAACACACCCTAAAGGAAGATATTGACGCATTTGACCCGCACAGGAAAATCGAAATCGCACGAACTCCACCAGGCGGGTGGTATTTTTCTCAAGAACTCTTCGAACTTGAGAAAAAGGCTGTTTTCAACAACTCGTGGCAGATTGTAGCCCGGGTCTCCGAGCTTGAAAATCCCGGGGACTTTTTAGCCGGCAACTTTCTCTCAAACCCCTATCTGCTGGTTCGCGATGAGGCAGGCGTTCTGCGGGGCTATCATAATGTTTGTCCGCACCACGGAGGTTGGCTGGCTCCCGACTCTTTAGATTGCTCTCAATTGGTATGTTCCTACCACGGATGGCGATTTTCTCTGGAGGGAGAGCTTCTTAAGACTCCTTCAGCCGGGGCAATAGCTGCCCTCAGGGACTCGAAGCCTTCCTTGAAGCCAATAAAAGTTTGCACCTGGGGTCCGTTTATCCTGATCTCCTTTTCAACCAGTATTCCCCCTTTTGAGGGAATTGAGCACGAAGCAGAATATGACGAGTTAAGCTTTGCCTCTCTTCGCTATCTAAAATCTCAACGTTATAAAATTTCCTGTAATTGGAAAGTCTTTGTGGATAATTATCTCGATGGAGGCTACCACGTCTCTGTTTTGCATCCTCAACTCGCCAAGCATCTGGATCTGGGCTCTTATCAGTCCCGGCTCTTTTCCAACTCTGCGGTTCAATCCTGTTTGGCATCATCATCCCAGGAAACTAAAGACCATCGGGCAAGAGAGCGGTTGGGTAAAGGAACTTATTATGGATGGTTCTACCCCAACACCATGATCAATCGTTACGGAAAGTGGCTGGATCTCAACCGCGTGATTCCGACGGGTGCAAAATCTTGCGAGGTCATCTTTGACTATTTCTACGAAGGGGATGCCCGCGATGAGGAACTGGAGGCGGAACTAAACGACTCGGATCAAGTTCAACAAGAGGATGTGCTGATCAGCGAACGGGTTCAGGTTTCGATGGAATCAGGGATCTTTGAGCAGGGGTACTATGCACCAAACTTTGAAGCCCCAATGTTTCATTTCCACAAATTACTGCATCAGGATTACATCAAAGAGATGGATCTCCGCTGAGATCAAAGAACCCTGGCACCTGACTTTAACTCTTCAATCTTGGTTTTATATTCTCCGTCAGAGCGCTTTGCGTAGAGACTCTCGAAACCCTTGAGAGCACTTTCACGATACCCCTTCAAATCGGTCATAAAACTTAGCTCATAATGCAATTCCACACGGTTCAATCCTCTTTGAGATTTCTCAAAGTGAGACGCGTAAAAAGGGGCTTTCAATAAAGCCTCTGCGCAGATAACAGCCTCTTTCTCGCCCAGGTCCCCCAGTGCGCTCTTCACCCGGATTCTCATCAGGTACATGCGAAAAGCGAAGGTATCGCGCATTCCCACGTCTACTGTAATGGGAATGGCTTCCTCAACCAGGGGCAGGGCTTCCTTGAAACGTCCCTGCAGACAAAGCATCAGGGAATAGTAATAAAGATCGAGGGCTAACATGTAAGGGAGGTTGGATTCACGGCACAATTCAATGGACTTGAGAAACCACCGTTCAGAATTTTCATATTCTTGAAGAAGTTTGTAGGAGTAGCCAAGTTGCTGGGAACAGTACACCAGGTCCTGGCGGGTTTGTATTTTCTGTGCAATTTCCCAAAACTCGAGTAGGTGATCGACACATTTCTCGACATCTCCCAGGTCCATATAGGTTGTACCTACCATCCCCAGTGCTACCCCTATGGTCTGAGGGTCCCCTAACTCCCTTCCAATGGCGAGATCCTCCTGAAAAAGCTTTAGAGTCATTGCATAGTCTCCGCGCATCCAATAGATGGAACCCAGGTGTCCGCAAGCGTGTCCGTATCCCAGGCGGTACCCAATTTTCTTGGCTACCAACATGGCCTCACGATACCTGGATTCAGCTTGACGTACTCTTCCGGCATTGAAATGAAGAACTCCAATGCGGCTCAAGGTGTGATAAATATCCACCTGGGAATTATCAAGTCGGGCCTGCTTCAGCAGGGCTTCATATTCTTTGAGTGCAGCGCGCCAATTTCCTGAACTCTCCTCTAATCCTGCCATCTGATTTCGAATTTGGATTCGAAGTCTGCTTTCGCCAGATTCTTGAGAAAACTCTAATCCCTGTGACACCAGATCCAATGCCCTCTTCGAATCGCCCCTACTTTGAAAAAATGCGCCTAACTTTAGTAAGGATTCACAGGTTAAGTCCCGGAATTTCCCCTTTTTGGCAAGATGGAGGCAGTGTTCAAGCCCTTTGAGGGCACTCTCTAAATTTCCTGCCCTTTCCTGGTTAATGCTGTGGAGAAGTTCATAACGAATCCTCAAGCGAGAAGACCTCAAGGAGGAGAGTTCCTCTTCAAGCCTCTTCAGACAGTCCTTGAACTCCCTGGTTTCACCGCGAATATTTTGAAGCGAGGCAATTTCCAATTCCATTTCGAACTGTTCTTTTTTCTTTTTGCTGAGCCGTTGAGCGTTTTGATAATGAAAGAGCGCTTGCTCCAGCTCATAATTTTGGCGAGCCTCCTGTGCGCCGATCAGATGATATTCCCTGGATTTGTGAATCCAGCCTGCCATTTCGCAGTGGTGAGCCAGGGTGGCGGCATGGACCGCTAAGCGGTCCTTATGGATAGCCTCCAGAGATCTCACGGCAAGTGCATGCAGCTTTGTGCGTACCTTGTTCATCTGCATTTCATAGATAGTTTCCTGGATCATGGAGTGTTGAAAGAGATAGAGAAGTTCTTGGAGTGGACTCCACAGAGCCTCTCTTTGCAGGGTTTCACAGGAGGAGCCTTTCACGGGGTTACGCAGCATATGGGAGAGCAAAGCAATGGGAACCTCACGTCCAAGAATGGAAGCGGTTTTGATCAGCCTGACCAGGGAGCGATGGAGTTGGTCGACCCGACTGAGGATAACCTGGCGCACTGACATGGGTAGAGTTTGGGTGCCCTCAGCCATTTCCAGACCCCTGTTAGTAGAATTTAGAGCAGAAGTAGATCGTAAGAATTTTACTAACTGTTCGGTGAAGAATGGATTTCCCAGGGTCCGCTTCTGAAGCATGGCAACCAGGGCGGGAGCAGGCTGAGCGTCAAGGTAGGTCTTTACCAGGGCTGGGAAAGCCTCTGTCTCAATTCCCTCCAGGCAAAGTTCCTGTCTCCTATCAAACTGGGAATCGAGAAGCTCTTGAGTCCAGCCAGTTCCCGAGCGAGACTCAAGAAGCAAAACGGTCGCCTTTCCAGTGTGGCGTGTAAGCATGAATCTCAGAGTCTCACGACTCTCCGGGTCCATGTGATGAGAGTCTTCAACATAAAAAACTGTGCAGCGCTGCCTTGCGCTGTCAGTTAAGATCAGGTGCAGGGTTTCCCATAAATTTTGGCGGCGGCGTCGAGCAGGAAGTGAATCAAATGAGGGACTGGTGGGATTTAGATCTAGGAGTAACTCACAGGAATAAAGTGCGATGGAAGACTTCGCGTCCCAATCTTCTCCTCCTTCGAAACTACGAACCAAAAGCTTTAATTCTCGGCCCAAATCCTCCTCTCCCGGATTCTCTTTCAGGTTCAATTTTTCCAAAAGAACCCTCTTCCAGGGGCTGAGGGGATGTTGCGAGATCGTACGACAGGGAAGCGATATCCAGAAATAGTTCTCTACTGGCAGAGCCTCCTGAAGAAAATAGCAAAACTGCGATTTTCCAATTCCAGCTTCCCCTTGCAGATCAATGCAAAGTCGCGATTTTTTTTCTTTTGCTTCTCGAAGCCAGTCCAGGGCATCCCGAAGTTCCCTTTTGCGGCCCACGAGCGGGTATCGAGATGGTTCTACTTTCCTTTTCCCAAGGAATTTATAAGCTATCCTTTGTCTTGAAAACCCCTTTAGGGAACGTTCTCCAAGGTTTTGAAAGCTTAGAAAGTCACAGGATGGAGCGAGTTCCTCATCAAAAAGGAAGTCCCCCCAGGAGGCTTCTGTCATAAGTCGGGCCGCAAGATTAACCCGGCTTCCCATGACCGTGTAGGTACATCGGTTTCTTGAACCAACCATTCCAGCAAATACGGACCCTCGTGTGACCCCTGCTCGTATTGGTAATTTTGCTTCAGCTCGAATGCGTTCAAGTAGAGAAACCGCTCGCAGGAGATCGTCCTCAAGCGCAATTGGAGCACCACTGAAGATGAGGATTTTGGCTCCCTTATCTCCAAAGTCTATCATCCCAAGGGTAGTCGAGAAATTTGCGGTATGGGTGAGAACCATTTTTATAAATTCTTCTGTCTCTTCCTCACCAGGGGGGTTGAAGTTAAGAAAGAGGCAGATCACCGGGCGAAACTCCCCTTCATAGTCCCGTTTCAGGATTTCCCTCGAGAAAAATTCTTCCATAATTTCAGGCGAGGGTGCGGCCAGGGGAGGAGCTGCTGGTGTGATGGGAGCAGAGTACTTCTGCCAATGAAACACAAAGCGCTCTCTTATTTTGCTCAGGCAAGAGCCGGGGATTTTTTGGTACGAGACAAATTCACGGCTCAATACGCTTTGTCCTGGTTGGCATAGATGCTCACTTGCGGCACAATCGTTGATAGCCTGCCCACGAACTGAGTACGCGCTTCTGTCTGCAGTGGAGTGAATTCGCAGTTCAACTTCTCCGCAGCCCAGACCCGTCTTAATGGAAAGCGAAGGGTGTTTTTCGAAAAGAATATGAATGCGTTGTACACATCCAAGGACTAACTTTCTGTCCTGAGTAGTAAAGACAGCAGTAAGAGCGTCTCCTGCAAAGGTGGCAACAAATCCACCAGCATTGTGAATTTCATGAACCAGGGGCTCGAAGACACCGTTGAGAATCTCACACAGGCTTTCCGCACCTTCAACACCCGAAGACATAAGAGTTTCAGTTAGAGCGGTAAAGCCTGAAATGTCAGCGAAAAGGGTGAGGGCTTCGAAGGACTGGTAGGATTCCCCCTTCTTTGCCATGGACTCAACAGGCTTTGGAATAAGGGCTAAGGCCTTCATGGCAGACCTGCTCAACTAACCGCTACGGACTTGACAATAGTTAGCACCTGTTTGAGATTGGTTTCGGTTATTGGTTTGGCAAAGAAGTTCTTAGCTCCGTTAGCAATAGCTTTTTTCACGGTTTCTCTATATGCCTCTGTGGAAACGACCACCATTTTGGCTTTGTAATCCCAATCCAAGAACTCTAACAATCCTTGAAGTCCACTCATTCCCGGCATTACCAGGTCCATCGTTACCACATCAGGCAGCCTTTTGCGGTACATTTCAAGTCCAGAATTTACATCTTCAGCCTCGACCACGGAGTATCCCACAGACCGGAAAATATAGCCTAGGAGGGTTCTTTGGGCGTTGGAATCATCGACGATTAAGATGGTAAGCGGTAGACGATTGATTCTGAGACCATTGGATTCATACTCAGTTGCAAAGAGATCCAGGAGTTTTTCCATAGTACATCCAGTTGAAGAGGGTAAACTCTAACCCTCCAGGGAAAGTTTCTTAAAGGACAGGAGTAACTTTTTCAGCTGCTTCTCGCCGATTGGCTTGAGAAAATAATCCTTTGCGCCCAGGGATAGGGCTTTCGTGATCCGAGCTTGCTGAAACTCAGAACTGATCATCACTATCCGAACCCCGGGGTTTTTGCTGAGAAACTCACTCAGACCTTCCAGAGCCAGGATTCCAGGCATCCACATATCGAGCGCGATCACATTAGGATTGTGTTTCTGACATTGCTCAAGCCCACCTTTTAAATCTTCAGCGAGATACACCGCATAACCCACTGTGCTGAAGATTTCTTCCATCTGCTGGCGGCAGGTTCGTGAATCATCGACCACAAGTACGCTGAAGGGGGAGCCATCCTCACTCAATCCATTGAGAGTAGGGTCTTTTTTATATGTGCTTAAGAGCTCTTGCATTGGCACTCCTGAGAAACTCCTACCATCTTACAACAGCAAAATCAATTCCATTTGGGTAACCTTCGACCTGAAGTCTTTATCATAATTTGGTTGAGGCCGCGTCCAGCCATTGAAGGGTAGTGTGGAGATGGGTCTCAAATTCAGCTTTGCTCAGGCGGATGAAATGAGTTCCTTCCCTTAGTGTAAATCCCCAGACCCACAGCTCTCGGAGTCCCACGAAGAAATTGATTTTTTCTTGATCTACCTGGATGTCTTTACGGGTACCTCTATACGAATCCAAAAAGATATCCATTAGACCGAAAGCCTTTCGTTCTTCAAACTCTCGGCAAAGAGCCCATTTCATGGTCGCGAGGTCATAATGTATATCGCCATACCCCATAAAATCAAAATCCAGAATGGACAATTCAGCTTTCCTGGTGAGTACATTTCCAGGGCGGAAGTCAGCATGAATCAACTGTGGATCTTTCTGTTCTAAAAATGCAGGACAGAGGGAGAGAACCTGGTCCTCAAGCTTCTGAATTCGCTGGCTTTCTCCTGCAAAGGATTTACGCAGAACTTGAAGGGAAGAGTCGACCAGGCCTACTTGATCTAGTTTCCATCTCTTCAAAGGAGGGGCTTTTTGAAGCCCAATATGAAGTCGGGCCAGTGTCTCTCCCATACGAGCACAAATGTCTGCATTGATCAGGTATGGGACCTCGCCAGGTAGGCAGCGAAATAGGCAGAGGAAACGGGCACCTTCCGGTGCTTTGACTTCCCGTGAGCAATCGGCGTCAGGAAAAAGAGGTTCCGGAACCGATAAATGCAGAGAATGAAGGTGTCTCAGGATCACCTGTTCGGCTTCGATTTCCTCCTCGTCCCATCTTTGGGCAACACAAAGCCTTGCGATATAAGAGTCATCCACTGTGTGAAGAAGATAAACATCGTTGGAGCCCTGGTGCAGGAAAAGAGCAGATTCAAAACTAAGCCCAAAGATGAACTCAGCCTGCCTTGAAATACGCTCAGCCGATGCCAAACTTCGGATGAAGGGGTTCGTGTTCTGGACCACCTGCTTACCTCTGAACCTCAATTTCCATACCGGAACCTTCTATTTTCCAAACTGGGGATGTTTATTTTGATGGTTCACAAGCCAGGTACAGCAATACCTGTGTGAATCCAAAATAGAAAAAGGTGGTAGCCGCGCTGGGATAGTCTCCGATCAGACGTTGCCCGATGCCCAGGTGAATAAACAAAAGGGAGGAGAGAATCAGCCCCAGGATGATCCAGACTCTACAGGCCCCGGGTAGAAATTCTTTGCGAATCAGAGAGACCAGAAACATTAAGGCTATGAGTACTTCCACTCCGGCGATAAATCCTACTTGAAGACCCATGCCTCCAGGAAGTGAGGGTACGAAGGTGTCCTTGAAAAGAGTAGAGAAATGGGTAGAGGTGGCAGAGAAATTCATGAATTTTTGAAGTCCGGCATATCCGAACAGGGTCAAGTACATCAGTTGAGTGGGTATTGTTTTACCCATCACCATTACATTGTTTCGATTCATTTTGCTCTCCCTTAATTCCAGGCGGTTACGCGAGAATTTACATCTTCCCCAGGAAAGGTTTAGAAATCAAGGCCATGTCTCTTCTCGATGCTCAATCTATGAATATCCTTATAAGGAAACTTCTGATCTTTTTCAACGTAGTGAAACCGGCGGTTAATCCATGATTTACAAAGTTCTTCTTTTCTTGCTTTTGATAGGACCTGGTTTAACCAATCCCCTGAGCAATATTCCCGACTTTAGCGCAATTGAAAAAGATTCAGTGCTTGCCGATCCAGCTACAACCGGCACTGGGTTTAAGGTTGGGGGGTCTTATAAGACTGAATCAGACACTGTTGAAAGCAGCGAAATCAAGCGCTCGGGGCATGAATTTTCAGCCTCATTTCAACACGAATCCGGAATCAAGATTATTGTTTTTGATCGGTCCAGCGAGTTTCGCCTTAGCCATATCCTGGATTTTGATTCGAAAATCCAGGGAAGTTTCACCGCCAATGCGCAGGGTTCAGCGAAGCTTGTGGACAGCTCTTTACAGGCAATTCAAGATCAGATTGACGCCCACGCTCCAGGTGCTGGGTCGATCACTGGAGGAAGGGCCTCGTTTACAGCTGATGCTGAGGGGACTTTGGATGGGACTGTTAAGGGTTCAGCAAATCTGGACCTATCCATCAAGGAACTGGAAAGAGGAATTCATGTAGCGATTCCCCTGGTTGGAAAACCCGGGGGCTCTCAATTGGTATTTGAAACGGGTTTTCGCCAGCGCACCGATTTTGTGGTCTTAAAAATAGCCAGTGCCAGCCTGGTGGCAAAAGCGAAAGCAAGGGCCAGTGTCACCGGCAACGCACAAGCGGACATCGATTATGAAATCAATGGCGGAGCGCTCCCCAATGCGTTCCCATTTCCTTATTCACCCTCTATTTCTGGTACTGCTCACGTAGAGAGAGATTTCCAAGAAAACTGGTCCGATCAGCGCTCTGCTTCTGTAGACCTGAAGAGCGAGATGGAAAAAGCAGGGATACCCACAGAGCTTCGATCACAAAGAACCTATTATGTTATCCCCGTGGGTTTAGGTTTTTACTCAAAGAATGGCTCCAAAATCCGTCTTCTTGTGGATCTCAAACCTGAACGCATGATGAAACCCCTTAAGCTCAATGCTCCTGCGGACCTGCAGAAGGCTAATGAAGCCTTGTCCATGATTTCTAGTGCTCGTCTGGAGGCAGAAGGGCGCGCGAATTTCGATAGCTTCACCTGGTTAGCGGGATTGAATGCGAACTTTCGAACGGTTGAGGTTTCACTGGAGGATGTCACCGGAGACGATCAGGCGGCAGTACTGCCCCTGCACGCGGGAATACAGCTATACACCGGGATTCAAACGAAAAGCTGGGGAGTGAAGCTGATTGGTGAGGCAAAATACAATATCAATCATGCTCACGCCGGCGGCATGGTTGAGATCAATAAGTCCTGGCAAAATGGAATGACCCTCGGAGTCATTACAGGCTATCAAAAGCACATCCGAGCCTACGGTGTTCCTGAATTGAGGCGATCCGATACCTTTACAGGTAATTTTGATCGTTCGGTGGCCAATCCGCATGGAAGCGCCCAGGTTAACGGTAATTACGAAGCATCTCATGATTCCGTAGTAAATGAGGGACAGAAAGGCTGGCAGACCTATAATGCCATCCCTATTGAAGCCATGCTCACTGCACCGGTTGGAAATGGCACCGGTATCGTGCATGGTAAAGCCGTTTTTACCGATCAGGATGAAAAGTTTAAGATACAGCAGGCTGGCGGAGGCGTGGGTTACGAGACTGCCGGTGACAAAGTGCGCTATTATTTTGGTGCCAGTGCCTACAAAACCTACCCATCAAATGGAAATCAAGAAGGTGGGATGGCTGGCGGAATCGACCTGGGATTATCTTTTTAGAGCGTTGGTTCTTGTGCCTGAACTCTCCCTTGGGTAAGCTATAGATCCATGAAGTGGACCTTCCTGCTGTACACTTTATTTCTGGGATTCCTATCAATTTCTTATGGGATAAAATCGGCCACGGCCGAAAACTGCATCCAAAGAATCCAAAAACTCAGGGAGCATGGGATTACCGATACCCTGGTAAATTATTCTCAATACTGCGTCAAAGCCCACCCGAAAAACGATGAAATTCTACACTACAGAGCCCTCATCCTCATGGAGTCGGGCAAGCCTGACAGGGCTACAGCTCCCCTTCGTCACGCCATCAGTCTACGCCCTGAAGTACCTGATAATTACCTGATTTTACTTCGTGCTTATCTCGAATCTGAGGATGTATTAAAACGCTGGGGTCGAGTCACCAAGGTCCTGAAGGAGCGATTCAAAAAATCCCCGGAAGTACTGCTTAATGCCGGAAATCTTCTGATCCACTACTCTAAATTGCGCTCCGCTCTGGATTACTTTAATGATCTATTGCAACAGGGTCTGATCAAGAAATGGGTCTACCATTTAAAGTTGGGACAGATGTACCTACTGCTCAGGCGCTATGAAGATGCCCGCAAGGAACTGGAAGCCTCCATAGTTGCCAATCCTGGCTCAGCCCTGACTCTTTACTACCTGGGAAGAGTCTGGAAAGAACAGGGAAACCAGGCTTACATGCTCTCCTACTTCAAACACGCCATGGAAAAGGGTCTCGATGGAGAACCCAAACAGTACGTAGAAAAGGTGCTTGGCGGTCTTCTGAACAGAGAAGACCAGCAATCAGGTGCCGCAAGCGAGAAGACAAAATAAAAGTGAGCCTGCAGAGCCAGGGCTTAAAGCGCCCAGGAATATACCCAAAAACCAGTATTCGGTTTAAACCACAAAGAGTAGACCGATGATTACACCCGCGACCAGTTGAGCAATTCCAAGAAGTAGTGCTGCTTGAAATGTCTGCCCCATGGTTGGAATCTCGAAATCTTCGATGATTTGATCAGCGGCGTAAAGTGAGATGGCGCTCATGGTCCAAAGCAGAATGAGCTGAACGATGGGATTTATGAGCGCGGGGCCAAAAAACGGAATGAACCAGAGCAGTAGAGCCGTAATTTTGGCGACGATACCTCCCAGGAAATTGACTGGAATGGCAATAACGGCCGCAAGTGCGGCTGTACTCAGGCACGAAAAGAAATTTTTATATTTTACAAAGGGTAAAGCCGCAAGAATGACAGCGTTAAAAACAGCCCCAATTAATAAAAGAACTAGAAAACTCATTTGATCCCCCCGAAGTGGACTCTTCCACTTAGATTATACAACAATTTTAAAATTCGTCATTGAGAATCCCAACTCTGAGCCCCGATTTACCCCAAGAACAAAAGCGGCCAAAGCAAAACCAATTCATTTAAACAATCATTCACCCTTACTATAAACCGGAAGGTTTAGGGAATCGAGTTCTGGAGGATTCGTGTAAATAAAGGGGTTTTGAGAAGGCGTAGCTGAAGGTGGGTCGTGATGAGGAGGTGGCATCGTCACCTTCGAGGAGGGAGCGAGTTTCAGGTGCGTCTTCTCAGAGCAGCTTTATTGCGAACGCTCCAGAATTCGATTCCCTAAGCCTTGACTAAACGGTAGAAGGTTTCGTGTTCCTGCTGAATTTCTTCTGAAACCTGGTAATAGGTGCACTTTCGATTTTCATCATCGTAGTAGAGAGGCGAGAAAATATCGATGAACGCGCAATCCTCTGTAGCCTGCATCGTATGGAGGTTTTTCCATTGAGGTAATAACATGCCAGGTTCGCTGGCTCCGTCCACACGGGTATCCTGGATCTTGCGGGTCAGGCCCGAATAGGGATACTCTCGAGCCCAGTCATAAGCGGTAAACTGCATGGATCCCCAGATTGACTTCACAATACCGCTCATTTCAGGGTGATCGTGCAATGGGATCTTTTTTCCCTCTGGAATCAGCAGCAACTTTATGAAGATCCTATCAGTACTGTATAAGTCCTCAAAATCCCAACTCAAGCTGCGGTCTAAATCAGAGCATCGTTGGGTGAGCTCAAGGTTATCGGCATTCAGTAGCCGAACAAAGGATAAGAGACGATTGAGTTCCCAGGGCTGGCTAACATCCTTAGCAAAGGTTTGCTCACAAAATCCAATAAGCTGCTGTAGCACTTCTCCCATGGCGGGGATTATATACTCAAAACAAGTTCATTTGTTCGAAATTTCATCCAAAAAACAACCAGAAAACCCTACACTCACCTCTGAGGGGTTGCCCCTCAGGTTGAAGAACAGGGACTCAAACCACCTCATGGGGAGCAGGCCAAATGTTCTGCTTTGGAATGGCGGTGTTTGATTGTACTTGGTACTACCGTTAGAATTGCTCAACTTGAGAGTATCTGAGGTAAATTCAAATGAATATTTTGGGGCTTAATCACGGGGAGTATAATTCTTCCGCAGCTTTAGTCATCGATGGAAAACTCGTAGCGGCCGCTCCTGAGGAGCGCTTCAGCCGAAAAAAGAAAACCAAGGAATTTCCACTGGAGTCCATTCGGTTCTGCCTGGAATCACAAGGGCTGCAATTCCATGATGTGGATTGCATCGCCCAGGCCTGGAATCCAACGGCAAATTGGTGCAAATTTAATCCCCTTATTTCCGGAACCCGGATTCGACGGGAAGATTATTTTTACAGCCTCGGAGACAATCTTTACCGACTGAGTGATCGAACCCCGGGAGACTGGGTCTCCATGAACTTTGATCAGGAAACGGGACTTCCCACTATCTATTACGTACAGCATCATAGAACCCACTCTGCACTTGCCTTCTTTCAATCTCCCTTTGATGAGGCTGCAATCTTGACATGTGACTGGCGTGGAGAGTTGGAATCAACGACCCTGGGAGTGGGAAGAGGGTGTGAATTGGAGACTCTTCAGTCCCAATGGATGCCCCATTCCATGGGTATGTTTTATGCGGCTTATACGGAGCTTCTGGGATATAGGCCCCATAATGATGAATGGAAAGTCATGGCCATTTCTGCCTATGACGTGGACTGTTCCGAAATGCTCTCAAAAATTCGTCAAACCTATCGCCTGGTCGATGACGGAAATGTTGAACTGGATTCAACTTACTACAAAGGAGCGATTCTGGATCAGCCTGGGATCTACACCGAGAAACTCAGAGATCTTCTGGGGGGACGCAGTGGTGTAGCAGGTGACGAACCCGATGAATGGAGCATGAAAATTGCCCGCGCCATGCAGACCGCTTCTGAGGAGATCGCGGCCCATTTTCTCACGCATCTACATGCCAAGACCGGTCTGGACCAGGTAGTCCTTGGGGGTGGTTTCTTTATGAATTGTGTGATCAATGGCAAGGTCACACAGATGAGTCCCTTTAAAGATGTTTATGTGTCCTTTGCTCCTGACGATCTGGGAAACAGTATCGGGGCAGCCTTGTATGTAGCCCATTGTCTGAAGAACGAACCCAGGGTAAAGGAACCTGTTTCCAGCTATCTGGGACCTATGTTTAGCGATGAAGAAATTAGCTCTTCCTTGAAAAGAAGAGGAATAAAGGCCAGGAAAATGGACCAGCCTGAGCAGGAAGTCGCACGGATTCTTGCCAGCGGAGAGATAGTAGCCATGTTCCAGGGCAGGATGGAATTCGGTGAAAGGGCTCTGGGCCATCGATCTATCCTTGCTGATCCCAGGGTTGAAGATATGAAACATCGGATCAATGCCATGATTAAATACAGGGAGGCCTATAGGCCTTTTGCTCCAGCGATCCTGGCCAGCAAAGTATCCGATTATTTTGAAGTATCAGAGGAATTTTCCAGCGATTTTATGGAAAAGGTCGTTCTTGTACGTGAACAGCATCGTAGCTCCCTCCCGGCAATCACGCATGTTGACGGTTCAGCTAGAGTCCAAACTGTCAGACAAGAGCATAGTCCTGATTTTTATAGGCTGATTGAAGCTTTTGAAAAAGAGACGAATCTTCCTATCTTACTCAACACCTCATTCAACCTGAATGGAGAACCCATCGTGTTATCTCCTGATGATGCCCTCAATTCCTTCTTTAATAGCGGATTGACTCATCTTGCCCTGGGTTCCTACCTGATTCAGAAGTGAACCGGGGCCAGAGATTCACAAACTAGTTTAAAAAGGGACTTTTAACCAAGAAGGACCTGATTACTCTCTTACGCCCTGAGTTTTGGTTCTGGACTCATCGAGATGATGATAGGGGGCCAGGGTGGAGATCCTGGAATCTTGCACGGCTCCTCCCACTGTGAAGTGATAGAGGCTCTGGTATTGATCATCCCCAAGGCCCAGGGCACGGTGCGCCAGATCATCGAAGAAACATCCTATTCCGGTGGCCTGAATTCCATGGGACTCGGCCTCAAGATATAGAACCTGACCGATGATTCCCGTTTCCCAGTAAAGACGCCTGTATACCCAGGGCTGATCTCTAAGCTCCTCTCGAAAACGGGCAATCATGCCCAGGGAAAAAGCGGACATTCCGGCAATATCTTGCTGGCAGCTTATCAGGGTGGCCTCCATTCGAAGATCAGCTTCTAGTAGCTTATAGAGGGGTAGTGATGCAGGAGAATCAGGAACTTTTTCCCAGAGAAGCTCCTGATGACTCAACAACTTGATCTCTTCAAGATCCTCCGGATTACGTGCGAGGAAGTACATTCCCATTTTAAGGCCTTCAACACGATGCACAAAAATTAACAAGTGAACGCGGACTCGGTCAGCATTCAAGTCAAATGGCGGTTTGTCCTTTCGTGGAAGAGTACTTTCCAACATTGAGAAGAATTGATCTTTGCTGATAGAGGTCTTTCCATCAAAATCTACAGCACTTCTTCTCTTGGAAATGGTTTTTGCCGCGCTTACCGCGGGAAAACTAAAGGAAAAAGGGAGTGAAGATCTTTCCTGAAGATTGATTGGCCGTTGCGGTTTTTCAGTGGCCTGAGACACATTTTCAATAGCAGCCCAGGGATGATGATCAGAGCTGAGCTTATTTACGCTTCCCTCCAAATGTGCATCCTTGAGGGCTCTGACCAATTCGGTATCGATACTTGTAATGGGGCAGTCGCTTTGATCAGGAATGATATGGATCAGAGTCTCCAGCTCTTCTTTCTCTTCCTCAATCCAGGCAACTTCTGAAAGTCGGAACAACTCTGTGATCTGACTGGTTGAGGGGCTAAGCACCATGTGTGCTCTCCAGCCAAGTAGAGCTGCGGAAAAGGAGAGGCAGGCAAGGGCGTGACCCAGGTCGTGGTTGCAGTAGCGAAAAGCTCTTTCTCCGTACTTCCAGGATTCTCTCCAGTAAATGCTGGTTAGCGCCAGGAAAAATCCTTGTTCAGGTTTGCAAAAACCAGGCGGGAGCCCTTCAGGGATAATCCTGCTGCGAACATCCATTACATGACCATGCGGATTGTAATGGGTCAATAGTGCGTCTTTGGAATCAAGGACTCCTGGCGGGAAAAGAAAATGAGATTCAGTGGGGTGCAGGTTTCCGCTGGAAGGATTGATCCGCAGGGCCCATTTGCTCCCTGGTACCGATTTCCACGCGGACAGGGCCAGGGAGAGTTCCAATAACTTTGAAATACTGGGTAGATCAAAGGGGGCGGTCTTAATTCCCTCTCGGTTCAGCATCGACTGGTAGGAAAGATCCCCATGATCCTGCCTTAATAAAAGTTCAATCTTCTCAGAGCCCTCATAGATTCTAAAGGGGTGAGGCTGGGTGTCCCAGTCCATAAATCCAAGTGATGCCGCGTAGCGCCTGGGATGGTGCTTGGTTCGTTCGTGATAATGAAGAACGGAACTGAAGTCAGTTTTGTCAGAGGGTTTGGACATAGCTGGGTCAAGGGAAGGTCCAGTCTAAACTCAGCGCCTCCCAATAACAAGGGAACCAATTTTCACGAACCCTTGTCCAAAGTTTCACAGGGAATTGGCCAGAGAAATTTCCATTGGAAGTTCGAGGAACTGGTACTAGAATCGAAGAATCCACCGGGGCTCTAAATCTCGGGACGGTTCAAAGGAGAAAGACATGAAACCATGGCTGGCATTATTCATCCTTCTGACTCTCATAATCCCGCGAAGTATCGCGGAAAACATCAATTCTCTATGGTCGAAAGTTGAGCAGGCGGAGCAAAAGAAGCTCCCCAAGTCAGCGATCAAGATCCTTGACCAAATTCTTGAATTGACACGCCAAAGCCAAACCAGAGGTCATTATCTAAAAGCCCTTTCCAAGAAAATTCTGAATCAGGCTCATATTTTAGGAAAACAACCTCGGGACAAAGTGAAAATTCTTCGAGAGAAGATTTCTTCCAGCCCAAAGGCGGATCGCCCTATACTTCAAGCTATTCTGGCGATCTGGTTCTGGCATTACCACGAGCAGAACCGCTATAAATTCTCCCAGCGATCCACCACTTCAGGACTTGAAAATGAAGATTTCACCACCTGGGATTCACCAAAGCTTTTCCATGAGGTTGGCTCTCTTTTTGAGCAGGCTCTGAAGGATCGTCGGCATCTGCGTAGCCTGATCCTCAAAGATTTTGAGCCCCTGGTGGAGAGGGGCAGTCTTGGTTATGGCTACTGCAAAACTCTTTATGAGTTTCTGGCCAGGGAGGCATTGAGATTTTACAAGCATGGATTACAGACCCTGCCCAAACCCCAGGATGCGTTTGAAATTGAAGCGGATTCCCATGCGTTATCAGAATCAGAGAACTTTCTAAGCTATAAGCCAGATACCACTGACACGGATTCTCTTTTGCTCAAAGCCCTGGAGATCTACCAGGAACTGCTGACCTATCTAAAGAAGACTCAAAATGAGGATGCTTATTTAGATACAGAAATCAGTCGGCTTATCTTTTTTCATGAGAACGCACTAGGTACGGTTAAGAAGGAGAGATTTCGAAGAAGACTACAAGAGCTCGTCGGGCAACATCCGCATTCTAAACTGAGCGCACTGGCAACTCATCAGCTAGCCAAACTTGCTGAAATAGACCAGGATCTCGTATTGGCAGTTGAACTTTGCTCAGTTCCTATCTCAAAGTTTCCCGGTTCGTCCGGAGCTACCCTTTGCCGGAATTTAACCAACCGCATCACAGCCAAGGAATACAATGTCAAGATAGAGCACACCCTCAACGTCTCCAATTCGTCAGCGTTAGTTGAGTATAAAAACCTGACTACTCTTCATATTCGCATCGTTAAAGATAGCTGGAGAAGGGTTTTGGAGGAAGATTGGGCTAACCCTGGAGATCATCTCAATGATCAGCAGATGCAGTCTATTTTAGGTAAGGAGCCCGTAGCACAGTGGTCTGTGAGCTTATCTGAAACCTCGGATTACAAACAAACCAGTGAAGAGATTGACCTTCCGCCGCTCAAATATGGTTATTACCGATTGTTGATTTCTCACCGTTCTGATTTTGGCCGCTCCTCAGGCAATAAGGTGGTTCAAGGTGCATTCTGGTCCACTGACACCACTCTCCTGCTCCGTCGCCTGAACACTAAGATTCAGGGTCTGGTGGTGGACGCTCGTGATGGGAAGCCCCTACAGGGTCGCACCATAGAGATTTTCAAGCGGGGAAAGCGGGGCAGATATGGTTATTTTCAAAGTGTGCAGAGTAAAGAAGATGGGACTTTTTTCTTTCACAAGCCAGAAAAGAACCGCTACGGAACTTACCTTTTCTATGCCCGTTCTACTACTGGAGACGTACTGTTTCATGAACCCATGGGGCATGGTAATAGAAGGAATAAGCAGGTTAGCCGTGGTGTTCTTTTCTACACCGATCGTTCACTCTACAGGCCGGGACAGACCATCCAATTCAAAGGAATCTGCTATGAAAAGGATCCCGCGGCTCAGAACTACGAGGTGAATGAATGCCGCAACGTAAAAGTAGTTCTGCGGGACGCGAATTACCAGGAGGTGGAACGCCTCACCAAGAATGGCAATGAATTTGGTTCCTTTTCCGGGCAGTTTACAGCGCCAAGGGGAAGACTTACCGGCGCATATACCATCGTAGCTTCCTCTCCGGCGGGTACAACCCGAATACGCATTGAGGAGTATAAGCGTCCGAAATTTGAAGTGGAACTGAAAGCCTTGGAAAAAGAGGTTCGACTTCAAGCCGAAGTACTGGTAGAGGGGATCGCGAAGAGCTACGCGGGAGTTCCGGTTGCGGATGCGGTGGTGAAATATCGGGTACTCAGAACGGTTCGAATGCCATGGTGGTGGCGTTGGCACAATCCATTCGGAAATTCACGGGAAATAGCCAATGGAAAAGAAAAAACGAATGACCAGGGCGAATTCTCTATCCCTTTTCAAGCGATTCCCGACCGAAGTGTGGACCGTGAGATAGACCCCTCCTTTAACTATGAAGTGCAGGTAGACGTAATTGACCCTACCGGAGAGACACGCTCAGCTACCCGCTCCGTGAGGGTTGGATACAGTGCCCTGGAGGCTCGACTTTCCCTACCCGAATGGCTAGTTGCCGAGGAGGCCGTTCCCCTGAGCCTGAATACACGAACCCTGGATGGAAAACCGGTTGAAAATGGCGGCAAGGTGAAAATATTTTCCCTCAAAGAGCCTCAAAAACCGACTCGAAAACCCTCCCGTCCGCGTTATTTTTGGTGGGGTCGAGCCAGTGGAAGTGGAGGTGCGTCGAGAGATCTTTCAGATTATAAAAATTGGGATGTTGATCAGCAGATTTCCACCGAGACTTATGAGACTGTGAAGGGCACGGCCCGCATTTCCCTGAGGCTTAGACCTGGCGCTTATCGAGCCCGCGTAGAGACCGAGGATAAATTTGGTACGAAGGTTAAATCCGAGATTTCCTTTCTGGTTTTTTCCAACTCGGTTACCCGTTTTCCGGTCAAAGTGCCCAGTTTTTTCCAGCTCAAGTCCGCGAACCTCCAGCCTGGAAGTGAAATAGAGGCTGCCTGGGGGACAGGCTATGATTCGGGCAGCGCTTTTGTGAGTTTTTTGCGAGACGGCAAGATTCTAAAGTCCTATTGGTCCAATCCGAAGGAGAGCCTGCACCACATTCGATTTCCGGTGGACAGGGATCTTCGCGGGGGGCTGACTCTGCAGGTTTATTTCATACAGGAAAACCAGGTTTATACCTACTCCCGCTTTGTAAACGTCAGCTATCCGGACAAGCAGCTTAAAGTTCGCTTTCAGACCTTCCGCGATAAACTGCGCCCCAATGAGAAAGAAACCTGGAGTCTTCTCCTTGAAGGGAAGGACGCGAGAAAAGTGGCTGCTGAAATGGTGGCGACGCTCTATGATCAGTCCCTCGATTCCTTCTATCCCCATTCTTTTCAAGGCCTTTCGGGAATCTTCTGGAAGGATCAACAAGCCTCTTCCTACCGGTTGAATCTCTATTCGAAAACCCTATTGAACTGGTGGTCCAATTTTGGCCGAGGACACATGGGAGTTTCGCGAACATATCCTTCCTTTCCCTGGTGGCTTAAACAGAGTTTCTCTTATCTTTTTCCACCCATATTTCAATCTCGCGGCTTCATGAGTAAGTCCATGATGATGGCACCTGGGGCAGTTATGGAGGCGGATCATTACGGGGGAGAAATGGCCGATGAGGAGGAGGGCATGGTGATGGCCCAGGCGATGAAGAAAGAAGGTCGCGGGAGAAGAGAGAGTAAGAACGTGAGTAGGAAGCGTGCGGATACCAATGCTGCACCTGAGAAGAAGGATTCTGAACCAGAATTTGTTCCCCGATCCAATCTTCGTGAAACGGC